>JAHBVH010000099.1 GCA_019637645.1 Caldilineaceae bacterium | reverse complement strand
ACCTGTAGCCAGGCTATCTCGACGCAGCCAACTGAGCGGCCACTCTTACAAGATTTCACGTTGACGCTAGCACCAGGGCGCACCTTGGGTGTGCTCGGTCGTACCGGCAGCGGCAAGACCACCCTCACCCGGCTCCTGTTACGCCTGTATGATCCCCAAGCAGGCACGGTTGAACTCAACGGCATCGATCTCCGCCAACTGACACGAGCCGCCTTGCGTCGCCATGTGGGAATCGTCACCCAAGATGTCCAGCTTTTTCATGCCTCGGTCCGTGATAATTTGACCTTCTTTGACGCCCGTCTTGCCGACGCCGCGATTGAGGAGGCACTGGTGACCGTAGGATTGGGCGATTGGTTGCAGGCATTGCCTGCGGGGCTCGATACGATGCTCGCGGCTGGCGGGAGTGGATTGTCCGCCGGAGAGGCCCAACTGCTGGCCTTTGCACGGCTACTTCTGCGCGATCCAGGGGTCGTGCTACTCGATGAAGCGTCGTCACGGCTCGATCCCCATAGTGAACGGCGGCTCGACCAAGCACTGAACAACCTTCTTTTTGGCGGACAGGACGCGGGGACACAGAACAAACGAACCGCGATGATCATCGCCCATCGGTTGACCACGCTCCAGAAAGTAGATGATCTCCTAATTCTGGAAGCCGGGCAGATCCAGGAATATGGCCCCCGTGCCCAACTCGCCGCCGACCCAACGTCCCGCTTTGCCCAACTGCTGCGCACGGGGAATGCCCTTAATGAGGTGATTATATGACAGAACAAGCGATTCACACTCAACCAACAACCGAATCTCTACCCATTCGCCGCTACCTTTGGCAGCTACTCCGCTACCAGCCATGGCATTGGCTCTTGACCCTCTTCGCCTATCTAGTGCTCTACGGCTTGAACTTTGTCCCGCCTTTGCTGATTCGCCTGCTCTTTGACCGCTTAACTGGCGAGGCAACGGTCGCGTGGAGCCTGTGGACCTTCGTCGCCTTGCTCGTGGGCGCGACCATTGGACGGCAAAGCGCTTATGTGGCGTTGATGGTCGGCCAACATCTCTATCTCCATTTGACCAGCGCGCTCGTCCGCGCCAATCTTTTTGAACAGATCCTCGCGCAACCGGGCGCACAAGCCCTGCCCACTTCGCCAGGCGAGGCCGTGAGCCGCTTCCGGGATGATATCCGTACCAGCAGCAACTTTCTGAGCAGTGCCTTCAACCTGATTGGGCTCAGCGCCTTTGTCCTGCCGGCCATGGTAACCATGCTGCGCATTGATGCACTGCTCACCTTGCTCGCCTTTTTACCGCTGCTCGTCATCAGCGTGGCCATTCACCAAGGCCGGGCACGGATTATTCGCTTTCGCGAAGCTAACCAAATGGCGACGGGAAGGGTCACTGGCTTTCTGGGCGAAATGTTTGGCGCGGTCCAAGCCATTCAATTGGCCGATGCCGAAGGAACTGTCGTTGCGCATCTGCAGGCGATCAATGAAGGGCGCCGTCAAGCTGCGCTCAAAGATCGCCTTGTGGCCGAAATCTTTCAAGGGCTGGGCGGCAACCTAGGGGACATTGGCGCCGCGATCATCCTCCTGGTCATGGGCCAAGCTATGCGCACAGGGCAATTCACCGTGGGCGACTTTGCCCTCTTTACCTTTGTCATGCCCTTTGTGGCGGGCAATGTCGGTTCGGTGGCGGGCGTGCTCACCAGCTACCGCCAGCTGGGTGTCTCGCTCCGCCGCCTCGAAGCGCTTTTGCAAGGCGCACGGCCACAGACGTTGGTACAGCATCGCCCTGTTTATCTGCTCGAGCCAGCCCCAGTGCCACCGACGCGCCAGGAAACCATCGAACCACTCGAAACGCTGACCGTCAGCGGGCTAACCTATCACTACCCAGGCAGCAACCGCGGCATTGACAATCTCTCCTTCGAACTTCGGCGCGGCTCGTTTACGGTGATCACCGGGCAGATTGGCGCGGGCAAGAGCACGCTCGTGCGTACCTTGCTGGGCCTGCTGCCCAAGAGCGCCGGGGAAGTCCGTTGGAATGGGCAGCTAATCCCCGCGTTAGATACCTTCTTTGTGCCACCGCGGAGTGCCTACACACCCCAAACCCCGCGGCTCTTTAGTGCTTCTTTGCGTGAGAACATTCTGCTCGGTTTGGCGGAAAGTGCGGTCGATATACCAGCGGCACTCCAAGCAAGCGTCTTGCAACAAGACCTTGCCAGATTAACCGATGGCCTGGAGACCAAGGTTGGGCCGCGGGGCGTCCGCCTTTCAGGTGGGCAGATCCAGCGGGCAGCGGCGGCGCGGATGTTTGTACGGGCCTTTAGCCACACGGCCAATCAAGGCGCTTCCCTGCTAGTTTTGGATGATCTGGCCAGCGCCCTAGATGTGGAGACCGAACAACAGCTGTGGAAAAACCTGGATCAGTTTCTAGTATCGCCGCATTCCCACTTGACCTGTCTCGTGGTCTCACACCGGCGCGCTGCCCTACAGCGCGCCGATCAGATCATTCTCCTCCATGCAGGAAAAATCGCAGGAATTGGCTCCTTGGCTACGCTCTTACAAACCAACCAAGCCATGCAGCAGCTATGGCACAGTGAGGGATAGGTCGCGTTCGCAATTTCGCAGTTGGCGCTCGATGCGCTAGACCGTTAGGGTTTATCAATCCTAACGGTCTAGCCGGGTACGGCTGGCTTAGCTAGTCGAGCGGGAACACACCATGCACACAGCAAAGCTTGGCAAGTAAACGAAACTTGACTCATTCGGAAATTGCCCAAAACAGAACTTATGTTCTATAATAACTAGCTGAACTCTCGATACATTGGTAGGTTAATGGAGATGATGCTCATGAATAGTACTGATCCGAAACGCGTAGCCTACTTACGCGATGAAGTCAAAAATATTTTGCTTGCACTACTGAGCACAATGCAAGCTACAGCGCGCTCTGGAAAAGCGGATGCCTATCAACAGGGATTCACCGATGCTTTACGTAGCGTCTCGCTTGCGCTTGGGCTTTCTGCCGAGCCCGAGCTTAAGTCGGCGCTCCACCTCGCCCATCAGCAGCAGAGCTGGAAAATAGAGCATCCAGCTCTGCTTGAATCGCCTTCTTCATCATTGGATCGATAGAGAGTTGCTCAATTAACCGCCGGAGCAGCTCTGCATACACCATTTCCTTCGGTAATCCTATTCGTTGCGCCTCGTCATAGCCACTAGCCATCTGACCCATAGCCTTTGCCCAAGCAAGGCTCCGTGCCGCTTCATGCTCTGCCAGGATCGTGTTACGTAACGAGGCATGAAGAATTTTCGGATCAGGTTGAATTAACAGTAGTTGAAATGAAAAAAGCTGGAGCCCCTTCTCTTGCAGCGCGGTTGTTAGCGGCTTCTGGATTTCACTTGTCATTACCAGGTGCTGCGTCACATCTAAAATATGAGTTAGCTTATGTCCACCTAGCACAAGCCGTGTATTTTGTTCAACTGCTTCACGGATAAACACATCCCACGGCAGATCAGCAAGGGTGAAACGCTTTACGTTCTCAATTTCATTTGGCTGTAGTTGTTGCTGCCCCAGCCGGCTTAACTCACTAACCCCAATCCCATAGCTCACCACAACATCCACATCCACACCCAGGCGATCCTGCGTTAAAATCTGCTTGAATTGATATGTACGTCGCAATGATTGTAGACTATAGCTCCGTGCCGCATATTCAGAAGATTGGATGAAATAGGTTCCTGGCCCTATCCACTCACACTGGCGGTCACCAGTACGTCGCTGCACTGCAACATAGGCGGGAACGACAAGCAGCCGCGGTCCGTAACAGGCTTTGAGATCTTCGTAGAAGCCACGCTTAGGCAGTTCGATGGTTTGGCAAATCTGTAATCGGCCAAGGAGGCTCTGCCGAATATACTCAAGCAGTGGTGCACCCGTGTTAACAAAAATCCCCTGGACACTCATCACGCCGAGGTAGAAGCCAATGGCCGAGCCTACCCACAAAATAACTGCGCCCCAGGCAGGAACTCCTTGCTCGACGCCAAAGATCAGGCCCACCCAGATAAGCAAGATCAAGAGGTGTTGGCGGATAGAAGCAACAAAATAGCTAATGCACAGGAGCAAGAGGGGGATGACAACCCAAACAACCCAGGGCATCCCAAAGGTATCGGCTAAGAGTAGGGCAACAGAAGTCACTAACGTCGTATAGATTAGCAGGAAAAATGGACCGTGCACGGGGATTCCTCACTGAAAAAGGCCATAAGCCACCGCTAATAGCCTGCAACCTTGATGAATACACTAGCTCATTTTGAGTTCATTGGTTATCGCGAAATCAATGTAGATCGATTCGCTCGATAGCGACTAGAAGTGGGTGGTTAGATTTGTATCGTAACATAGATAGGCTATTCATCAAATAATCTAGACATAAGCTAGGGGTACAGACAAGCGATTTGTCATAACGACGCTACATTTCCAGAAATTATGTTACTTGTAAGGCACGCCCTATGGTATAATTTGCCGATTGACGGAATTTTTCAAGCACCTGTAGCTCCCAAACCGCCGCAAAAATCAAGACCAGAAGGAATTTTATTCATGCAAAGCCGTTGGGTGCGCCTAGGAGTTGCCGCTGGACTCTTGTTGCTGATCCTTGGGCCGAGTTTACAGAAGTTGGCCTTTACGGTTTGGCTGGGCGCGATTGCCACCGGTCTGGGCTTTGCCGCAGTGGCATTGGGGGTCTATTTGACCTTCCGTGTCCTCAATTTTCCCGATCTCACCATCGACGGCAGTCTACCACTGGGTGCGGCCTTAGCTGCGACGCTGATCACAGCAGGCGTCAACCCCTATTGGACGTTGCCGGTGAGCTTTCTCGGCGGGGCGCTCGCGGGAACGGCCACCGCGCTGATCGCCACGCGGCTGCGCATTCACAGTCTATTGGCGTCGATCCTGGTCACCACCGGCTTGATCAGCATCAACTTGCGCATTATGGGCCGCTCCAATATCCCGTTGCTCAACACCGATACGATCTTCACCCCTTTTGCAGCCACCTTTCGCCAGTTTTTGGTAAGCCTTGGCGGCGACGACATGGTACGGATTGCCAGTAATCTGCTCGCCATCTTGCTCTTTGGGATGGTAGTGCTGGCTCTGAAGGGCTTGCTCGATTGGTTTATGCGCACGGAAATGGGCCTTGCGCTCCACGCCACCGGTGACAACCCCCAGATGATCCGCGCCTTGGGTGTCAATACCGACCGCATGATTCTGCTTGGTCTCGCCCTGAGTAATGGCTTGGTCGGTCTCGCGGGGGCGCTGGTGGCGCAATACCAAGGCTTTGCCGATGTGAACATGGGCCTTGGCTTGATCATCGCGGGGCTGGCCGCGGTGATCCTTGGTGAGACCTTTTTCCGGCCAGCCACTTTTGCGGCGGCCTCCCTGGCTGTCATTTTGGGTATGGTGTTCTATCGCATTGCCATCGCCGCAGCCCTAACGGTGCGGATTCCCTTCCCTACCGGTGCATTGACGTTGGACGCACAGGATGTTAAGTTGGCGACGGCCTTGTTGGTCTTGGTCGCGCTCTGGCTCACCCATGCCCAGAAACGCAAGTAGGAAGCCGTTGAAGAAAAGAGCGCTTATGCCCAGGGGTTGGCCTGTCGCCAAAGACTTGTCAGATTTTGAAAGCCTGATTGGTCTTTGGCGTATGTTCAAAGAAAAGAGGAAACGCGACAGATGCTACAGCTGTTCGATGTCCACCAGATCTTTCACGCTGGTGAGATCAACGAGGTCCACGCGCTGCGGGGCGTGGATCTACGCCTAGAGCCGGGTCAATTTGTTACGGTTGTTGGCAGCAATGGCGCGGGCAAATCGACCCTCTTTAATGTGATCGCCGGAGTCTATCCGCCCAGCCGCGGCCGTGTGCTCATCGATGGCGTGGATGTCACCGCGTGGCCGGAACATCGCCGCGCCACTTGGTTGGGACGGGTTTTCCAAGATCCACTCCTTGGCACGGCAGCCACCATGACCATTGCCCAGAACCTCACCTTGGCGATGCGGCGCGGTCAGCGACTCCGTTGGCAGACGGGCGTCACCCCTGCCCGCATGGACGCTTTTCAAACGTGGTTAGCACCTTTAGGATTAGGCTTGGAAAAGCGCCTGGAGACGCGTGTTGCCCTGCTCAGTGGCGGGCAACGCCAAGCATTGACGCTGCTGATGGCAACGTTGGCGCGCCCTAAGATTGTGTTGTTGGATGAGCATACCGCGGCCTTGGACCCCGCTACCGCCGCGCAGATCCTCACGCTCACCCGCCAATTTGTGGCTGAACAACAATTAACGGCCCTGATGATCACCCACAACATGCAACAAGCCCTCCAGATTGGTGACCGCACGTTGATGATGGATCAGGGGCAGATTGTGCTAGACTTGGCTGGCGAGGAGCGGCGACAAATGACCGTGCAGGCGCTCATCGATCGCTTTAGCCAAGTGCGGCAAGCCCCGCTCCTTGAGGATGAGTTATTACTGCAACATTAACTTTTGTCATTTAGAACAGGAGTACCCTATGCACAAATGGAAGAACCAATCCCACCGCTGGCTAGCTAGCCTCTTTGCCCTTTTGCTCTTGACGGCTTGTGTCGCGCCCGTGGCCCCGGCTGGGGAGACAACAAGCGCACCAGATGCGGCGGATAGGCCCAGTGTCGGCTTGATGAAACTTGTCAGCCATCCCGCCCTCGATGCCGAACAACAGGGCGTCAAGGACGCGCTAGCCGCCGCGGGTTTTATTGATGGCGAAACGGTGACCCTCTACGAAGCCAACGCCGAAGGTGATATTCCCACGCTGACCACCATTGCCCAGAAATTTGTGGATGATGGCGTTGATCTCATTGTCGCGACCAGCACCCCAGCGCTGCAAGCCGCCTTCAACGCGACCAAAGATCTCGAGGGGCCGCCTATTGTCTTTAACGCCGTCACCAGCCCCTATGCGGCGGGGATTGCCAACGCCCCAGATGACCACCCGGCTTGGGTCATTGGCATTCAAGCCCTCGCGCCGGTCGAAGATGCGTTGGCCTTGATTCCCCAGTTGCTGCCTGCGGTCAAAACCGTGGGCTATCTCTACAACCCTGCCGAAGCCAACTCGGTGGTCAATACCGAAATTGCGCTACCCGCGGCGGAAGCATTGGGCCTAACCCTTGAAGTCACCCAGATCAGCAATAGCAGTGAAGTCCAAGCGGCGGCGGAAGCGTTGGCCGCGCGTGGGGTTGAAGCTTTCTTTGTCAGCACCGATAGCACGGTTGTGGCTAGTCTGGAAGCGCTGATCAAAGTTGCCAACGATAATGATCTGCCGCTCTTTGCCAACGATCCAGCCAGTGCCCAGCGGGGCGCAGCCGTGGCGCTTGGTCTCGATTATTACCAAGATGGCTTGGATACAGGAGCCCTAGCAGTCGGTATTTTGCAAGGGGAATTAGATATTGCCAGTACCCCGATTGAACGGCAACGCAAAGGCAGCCTTGCCATCAACTTGCCCGCGGCGGCAGAGCAAGGACTGACCATCACCGATGAATTCAAAGCCCAAGCAGCGCTGGTCATTGAATAACGGTTAAGTAGAGTAGGACGCGGATAGACGCGGATGGACGCGGATTGATCTTTATCCGCGTCCATCCGCGTCCTACTTTCTATTCCGAGCCTTATTGTCGTTCAATCACGCCACAAGCAATGCGATCGCCACTGTCGCCCGATGGATCGGTGACCATATCATCAGGGCCAGCGTGGATCATGAAGGCGCTACCATCCGCGTCGAGGATCGAGTTGCTTCCTTCACTGAGTTGCAGCATCGGATTGGTGGTTACGTAGCTCGCGTTGCCTTCGCCATCAATTTCGATATTGGGTAGATCGCCCGCGTGGGGGCCTTGATGATTTTCCAGGCCATGTTCCCCACCCGTTGGGTTAAAGTGATCGCCGGCGGCTTGAAAATCGGGTTCACAGGTACCCATCGTATGGATATGGATACCATGTTCCCCGGCAGTTGCAACGGCCAACCCTTGCAATTCAACCTCAATGGTTACACCGTCTTCATCCTCGGTAAAGGTTGCTTCGCCAACGGGGTTTCCATCGACATCGTGTAGGAGCGCAATGGCGGTTAGCGTGGTCACCGCATCAGTCGCGGTGACACTGCCGGGCTCGGTTAAGTTCGCGGTGTCCGTGAGCCCATCGGTCGCCGTCACTGCCGCCGGATCAGTCACCCCAGTCGTTTCAGTTAGCTCGGTTGTGCCAGTCATGCCGGTCGTATCAGTGACTGCCGTCGTGGCTGCCGCGGTTGGCGTATCGGGCGTCACTTGTTGCACAACCGCTGCCGTAGGCGTCACTACCACCGCTGTCGGGGCGGGGGCCGCGCTATCACCACAGGCAGCCAGCAATAGCACGGTGCCCATTAGTCCAGCCGATAAACATTTACGCATGGTTCCTCCTTACCTAGGTTATGACTTACGCAGGTACTCTAGCGTAGGGCAATGACGGAGATAACACCATAGAGTAGGATATAGAGCGAAGATACACATAGCCGTGGCACCAAGCAGAGGCATACCGCGGCGCTTGTGGTATACTATCGCCACGGAAATGATCAACAGGATTGGGGAACTTAGGTCGTTTCCAACCGATTATTCAACCTATTGCCAAGCGCATGTTCTAGTAGGACCAGCAATTTTGTCTACCACCGATGCCCAGCGGGTACAAGCTCATCTCGACACGGTAACGAGCCGTCGTTCGTTGCTGCGTTTCTTCGCCTTTGGCGGCGTCGCCGCTGGTTTAGTGGCGGGGGCCGATTATCTACGGTCACCGCTATGGGATCAATATACCACCTGGCAGCGCGCCGACACCGATGCGACAACTTTTCTGCAAACCTATGCAAAACAGCTAGCCCGCGTGCACTTTGGGGCGAACCTTTGCCCAGATTACAAACTCATGGCCGCCGGGGCTGATCCGAAGCGGACAGTACGCTTGCTGAAACGCTACTTTGGCTGCACCCACGTCCGCCTCGGCATGCGTTGGAACACCCACGCGGCGCAAGGGATCGACGCCTATGACGGCTGGATTGAAGCGCTGCTCAACCACAACATCAAAACCGTTCTCGGCTATGGTGTTAAAGCCCCGTTTCCCCCCGAAACCCACTTCCCACCAGCGATCGAGGAAAATCTAGATGCGTTAGGCGCGCCCCATGGCAGTACTGTCCGCGCCGATTCGCCCTTAGGTGAGTTGGCTCTAGCCTACACGGATGAACTGCTGACTCATTTAGATCGCGCCTTTGGGCTGGAAAACTTTGATGGCTTTAACCCCGAAAACGAGTTTGATGCCAACTATGGAAAGCACGCGCTGGCTATCGGACCCGATCTTTTACGCGCCCAGGTTCAACGGCTTTATGCACCGCACCAACGACGGCGCATCTTGATCAATACTGCCATTATCTCCTTTCCCTTTCATCCCGCGTCGCTCACGACCGTGGTCAACAATGCGCTTGCGCTGCGCCAGGAATTTCCAACCCTGGAGCCGATTGTTGGCGCCGACATTTACGAAGAAACCGGCTCAGGCCGCTTGACAGCCAATGCCTATGTCGATACGTTTGCTGGTGTTGAACTCCGTCATGGCCCCCGCTTGATCCCCACGGCGCGCCAAACCTTGGCCGCGGCGGGCATCCCGTTGGAAGTCACCGAATTTCAGATCAGCGAATGGATCCGCGAGCCGCGTCGCCATGAGCCGGGTAGCCGCATCCATGCCCAATATCTGTTAGCGCGCATCTTTGACCATCTCCTCGATGCCACCCCGAACCCGGCCCAAGACCCCTTTGTGATTCGTTTATGGGAGATGAGCGCCATTCTGGAAAATCTGCTGCAAGACGAACAATTCTTTTATCGCAATGATCTGTACGCGCTGATTCAGGGGATCAATCAAGCGAATCAAGCGAGCGGGCAGCGCGTCTAAAACGACGGTAAATCAAAGTCAGGAATACCACCTCCATATTGTCCCAACTGAGAGCCCCCAAAAGTGGTTTGACACCTCATCTGCAAAATGCTACAATGCGGACCGGTTAGTTTACAGTTGGTTTCCTCTTACAAGCTTTGCCAATGACGGCAGGGACAAAAGCTATTTTGTCCTGTTTTGCTTCACGTATTTTCCTAAAGCTTATTTTGTTTCCGGTCATACCCTGGTGAGCAACGCTGCCCACCTGCCACAACTTTAATCATGTAGTCATCACATCGAAATAAACTCTCATCGCTGTGTAAGGAGCGCATTATGTTTGATCGATCATTGGCCCCTCGACTCTCACGACGACAGTTTTTAGCGTTCACCAGTATGACACTGGCAGGCGGCGCGCTGAGCGCCTGTGTTGCGGCCCCAGCCGCATCCACCGGTGATGCGGCGGCGACGCCCGCCGCGAGCGCGCTACCTTTTGCCGACAAAGAACTCACCATCTTTGCCGCCCAACATCAAACCGAAAATGTCAAAGGACTCTGGGTTCCTCTCTTTGAAGAGAAAACCGGAGCCAAAGTGAATTGGATCGAAGTTGGCGGTGGCGATGTCGATGCCAAATATGCGATCTTTGTGGCCTCCCAAGACAGTTCAGTGGACACGATGTACACCTGGGAGACGCTCAACGCTAAGTATGGGCGCACCCTCATGGAAGATATCACCGAGCAGTTCGACGCGACGCTCCTTGCGGGGCTTGTCCCCGCACCAGTTGCGGCCTTGAACTTCTTGGGCAAACAATATGGCGTCCCTTTTGATAGCAACCAAGCGATCTTCATGTGGAATCAGGAGATCTACGCAGAGGCCGGGTTGGACCCGAGCAAAGCGCCCGAGTCGTGGACCGAGTTCATCGCCAATAGCAAAGCGACCACCACCGATGGCCGCTATGCCACCCTCTTTACCATGGGCGATGCCAACTCGGGCTTTGTCTCCTATGTCTCGCTCTTCAATTCCACCGGCAGCCGCTTATTTAGCGATGATTTGACCCAACTCCAATTAACAACCGATGAAGGGCTGCTGGCAATGCAGGCGCTCTATGACGCCTTTGTCACCGAGGCGATTGCCGACCCAGCCGGGGTAACCGTTGCCAGTTCGATTGAACAGGGCAAGATCTTCCGTGCCGGGAACATGGCCCATTACTATGCCTTCCCCAATCACTTTACCCTCGCCCAAGATCCCGAACAGTCCCAGGTTGTGGACAAAGTGCAAACGGGCATTATTCCGGGCCTCACCTTGCGCAGTGGCTCGGTCAATGGCTTTGAAGGCTTTGCCATTAACCAATTTTCGCCCAACAAAGATCTCGCACTGGCCTGGTTAGAACATATCATTTCTCCCGAAGTGCAAAGCCTGGTGGCGCTCAACTGGGGTCGCCCACCGGCCTTACTTGCCACCTTTGACGAAGCTGCCGTCATGGAAAAAGCCCCCCAGTTTGCTTCGGTTAAGGAGCAGGGCCAATATCCCTCTCCGCGCTATGGCTCGCCCTTCTATTTTGATGTAGGCGCGGTCTTTGTCGAGCATATGCTTGCCATGATCGACGGGAACTTGACCCCCGAAGCCGCGGTCGAAACCATCCAAACCGAAGCGCAGACCTTTATCGACGAGTATTGGGCCAAGGCGGGATAAACCCAACTGTGATGAAGGGGGAATGAGGCGGTAGTTTCGACAAGCTCAACTACCGCCTCATTCCCCCTTTGCCCAAATCTTCCAAAACACCTGATCTTCAACGCGATTCATGGAACAATCACTTTCACCGACGCTCACGCCACCCGAGCGAACAACCTTTTGGCAGCGCTTCCACCGGCTAGACGAAGTTCGGTTTGGCCTCTTGTTGCTCTCGCCCACCTTGCTCATCTTGTTGATCTTTCTGATCATCCCGATTGGCTACGCCGTGACCATGAGCTTCCAACAGATCGAGTTAACGATCTCCCCCGAACGGTCGTGGACCGGCTTCGATAACTATGTAGATGTGATCACGGAACGCGCCGTGCGCGAGTCGGTTGGTCGCACCTTCTTCTTTGCCGCGCTGACCATCGTCATCAGTGTTTTGTTAGCGCTGCTCATGGCCCTCTTGCTCAACGAGCAATTCCGTGGGCGAGGACCGGTTCGCGTCTTGGTGATGTTGCCCTGGGCCGTGGCACCTGTGGTGGGGGGCGTGCTCTGGCGCTACATTTTTCAAAGCAATTACGGGCTGGCCAATGCGCTGCTCTACCAACTCGGCTTGATTCAACACTATACGGTCTGGCTCGACAAACCGCTGCTGGCGCTCATCATTGCGGCCCTGGCCACCGCTTGGAAGAGCATTCCTTTCCTAACACTGATCATCCTCGCCGCCTTACAAAGTATCCCCGAATCCCTCTTTCGCGCGGCGAGGATGGATGGTGCGGGGCTTTGGGCGCGCTTTCGCTTTGTCACGTTGCCCCACCTGCGCAACATTCTAATCTTTGCAGTGGTGTTACAGATCATTGTCTCCCTCCAAACCTTCGACCTGATCTTTACGCTCACGCGTGGTGGTCCTGGTCAGGGGACAGTGGTATTGAGCTTCTTGGTCTTTCTCAATGCCTTTGAGCGCTTGAGCATCGGCAGAGCTTCCGCCCTAGCCGTCTTATTGGCGCTGTTAATCATTGGGTTAGGTAGCCTCTCGTTTTTCACGCTGCAAGCCCGTCAACGAAAAGCCTAAACCTATGCCACGACAAATCGCTGCCTGGTTTCGCCCAGCTTTGCTCTATCTCGCTGTCCTCTTTTTTCTGATCTGGACCTTAGGCCCCGTGAGTTGGATCGCGGTGATGAGCGTACAGCCAGAGATCAACTATGTCGCTGTCCCACCCCAGTTGCAGTTGGAAGATGTTAGCCTACGCTGGTATACAGCGATGTTGGGGGAGACCGATTTTCTCAACGCGCTGCGCACCAGCACCATCGTCGCCTTTGTCACGATGGTCTTTTGCCTGGTCTTTGGCGCGCTGGCCGCCTATCCGCTGGCCCGCTTAAATGTGCCACACAAAAACCTCTTTCTCCTGCTGAGTATTGTCACGCGCATGGTACCCGCGATGATCTTGGTCATTCCCATGTTTTTGCTGCTGCGCAACTTTCGGCTGCTCGATAAACACTTGGGGCTCATTATTGTCTATACGACCTTTCTCCTGCCCTACGTCATCTGGATGTTAAAAAACTTCTTTGAGCAGGTGCCCTACGCCCTCGAAGCCGCGGCACGTATGGATGGCTGTTCGCGGCTCGGCGCACTCTTCCGCGTGCTGATCCCCGTCACCGCGCCAGGAATTGTGGCAACGGCGATCTTTGCATTTATCGGCGCGTGGAATGAATTTCTCTTTGGCCTGATCCTTTCCACCAACTTTGCCGTGCCCGTGACGGTGCGTCTCTCCTCGCTCGTCAGCACGACCTTTCATTCCGACAATTCGCTGGTAGCCGCGGCGGGTATGTTGACCATGATCCCACCGGTGCTGCTCGTCTTTATCCTCAACCGCTATATTATTCGTGGGCTGGTCGAGGGGATTAAATTTTAAGGTTCATCGGTGCCAACGATGGGCTCGAATTTTTTCATGTTACGCAGCAGTTGAAACTGCAGGCTCACAACGAGAAGCCGCCTCAGCGGCTACAAACGGGCGGCGGCGGCGGCTCTTGTTGTGAGGAGCGGGATTTATCCCTGCGTAGCATGCGTTATTTTAATAGAGAGGGGATTGCTGCATGAGTCGAGTCGAGCTGCGCGGGCTGGCCAAATCCTTTGGGCCGGTGCAAGCCGTGAAAGAAGTCTCTCTAGATATTCCTGACCACGCGTTTGTCACCTTGCTGGGGCCTTCTGGCTGTGGCAAGACAACGACGCTGAACCTCATTGCTGGCTTAGAAAAAGTGACGCGCGGCGAAATTCTGCTAGACGGACAACGGATCACCGATTGGGCTCCGCATGAGCGGGGGATGGCCATGGTCTTTCAGAACTATGCCCTCTATCCCCACATGAATGTCTATGGCAATATGGCCTTTGCGCTGAAATTGCTCAAGCGCCCCAAAGCTGAAATTGACGAACGGGTGCGGCGGGTAGCCCGCGTGCTAGAACTCGAACATCTGCTGGAACGGCGGATTGCCCAACTTTCTGGTGGTCAGCAACAGCGGGTGGCGTTGGGGCGCGCCATGGTCAAAGAGCCCAAGGTCTTCCTCTTTGATGAGCCCCTTTCCAACCTCGATGCCGCCCTGCGCACACGGATGCGCATCGAGATCAAAAAGCTCCACCAACAACTGAAGACAACCTCCATCTTTGTCACCCACGACCAGGAAGAGGCGATGATCCTCTCGGATTACATTGCGGTTATGCGCGATGGCGAGGTTGTCCAATATGGCCCCGCCGAGGAGATCTACCGCCGCCCCCGCCACTATTACGTCGCAACCTTTATCGGCAAGCCACGCATGGGCATCTTGCCCGGCACCTTGCAGAGCACGACCACGGGCCTCACGTTTCGGGCAGAGGGACTCCAATTACAGTGGCCCCAGCCAGCCGGTAGCCCGACGCTGCCCAAAGAGGAAGCCGTGCTACTAGGAATCCGCGCCGAAGATGTGCGGCTGCAACAAACGACGACCGCACCGACAACCGCACCGACAACCGACAGCTTTGTCGGCCAGATCGCGCTACTGGAGCCCCTAGGGTCAGACACTTTTGTCGAGGTGACCACCAACGGCCTAAGCCTGACTGCCCGCGTCGAACCGGATCGGCGGCTGCGTGTTGGCGAGACGGTGGTCTTACAACTGCCCCGAGAAAAACTTCACTTCTTTCACGCCAAAACAGAGCTACGGCTTGAGGTATAACCCATGAAAATCACCGGCGTCGAAACCTATCTACTCCAATATGAGTTAGGGCGCGCCATTGGCCCTTCCACCATGCTCTATCCCTACCGCACCACCTTGCTCGTCAAGATCAGCACCGATGAGGGCTTGGTGGGCTGGGGCGAGACGGCCCCCATCGGCGCGGCGCAAGCCGTGATCCAACAGCAACTAGGTCCAACTTTACTCGGGCAAAACCCCCTCGAACATCGTCGCCTTTGGCGTCAGCTTTGGGGAGCCAACTTTGGCAATCCCTTGGCCGTGGCCGCGCTTGACCTTGCCCTGCATGATCTGCGCGGCAAGGCCCTCAATCTATCGGTGGCCGAATTATATGGCGGACGGCTGCGCGATCAGGTGCCCGTCTATGGCTCGGCCATGAACTATACCGAGGGAGTGGCCGCCGAGGAACAATATCCCGCCGAAGCCGCGGCATTGGTGGAGCGGGGCTTTCGGGCGCTCAAAATGCGCGTCGGTGGGCAGCCCCTCCCGCGCGACGTGGCCGCCGCCACCGCAGTACGCGAGGCCGTCGGGCCGGATATTCTGCTCATGGCCGATGGCAACGGGGCCTACTCGCTTGCCAAAGCGATCAAGATGGGCCGCGCCTTGGAAGAACTTGATTTCTATTGGTTTGAAGAGCCCCTCCCGCAGCCCGACTACGCGGCCTATGAGATCCTAGCCGATAAGCTCGACATTGCGATTGCCGCTGGTGAGGCGCTCGGGAGTCGGGGGGCCTTTAAAGAGGTATTGTCGCGCCATGCCATGGATATTATCCAACCCGATGTCAGCCTCTGTGGCGGCTTTGCCGAGTGTCTATTTATTGCCGAAATGGGCCGCCTTTGGGGGGTGCCAACCATGCCCCACTGTTGGGGCGGCGCCGTGGTTGTCGCGGCAACCTTGCAATTCTTATCCCTCCTCCCCGACGCTTCCTGGGCGCGCACCACGGAAATCCCCATGTTGGAGTTGGATACCTATGAAAATCCCTTCCGTGATCGGTTGGTGACGACCCCCGCGCAGGTCACAGCGGGCATGGTTGCTGTCCCAACCGGCCCCGGCCTCGGCATTGAGATTGTCGAAGAGGTCATTACGCAGTATCGCATTGGCTAGTGCAACGAACTTTTCGTTTTTACCAAACCCAAACACACAACGAAAGCAGGCGAGCATGACCACAGAAACGGGCGCAAAGCCCAAAGTTTTAATCACAGGTGCCAGTGGTCTGATCGGTGGGCTGACCATCCGCAACTTGGGCGACAAGTATGAATTTAGCGCGCTGAATCGCAGCCCGGTGGAAGGAATCCCCTGTACCCAAGCGGATATCAATGATGCCGAAGCCATCAAGCCCGCGTTTCAAGGGATCGATATGGTGTTGCATCTTTCCGCCGAGACCAAAGATCTCTACAATTGGAACAAGATCCTCTCCACGACCATGGCTGGCACGGTCAATGTTTTTGAGGCGGCGCGGCTGGCCGGCGTGAAGCGGATTGTCTTTGGCAGCACCGGCGGCACCATGTGCGGCTATGAGTTTGATGATAGCCTCCCCTATGGTCGGTTAGCTGCCGGTAAATATACCGAGGTGGGCGGAAGTTGGCCCCTGCTGACCCATACCGACCCACCCCGGCCCGACGCGCCCTATTCGATTGGCAAGCTCTTTGGCGAAGCCATTGGGCGCTGGTTTGCCGATTATTATGGCATCTCGGTAATCTGTATTCGGCTGGGCGCGGTGTTAGACACCAACAAGCCCAAGCTGCTCCGCCACTTTCCTGGCTTTCTGGCCCAAGAAGATTGTGCCCAGATGATTGATAAATGTCTTTCCGCGCCAATGACGCTGAAATTTGATATTTTCGATGCTATCTCGGAGAACAAATATCGCTGGCGCGATACGAGCCATGCCAAAGAGGTTCTCGGTTGGCAGCCCACCGGCAGCGCGGATCTCTACAATCCCGACGACTATCGCAAAGCCTAAGATATTTTGAAAGTTCAATGATGCTAGAGCTGTCAGGTTTGTTAAACCTGACAGCTCTTCAGGCGCAAGCCTTAGGGGGTAGGTGGCAGGACAAAGGAAACATCATTTCCGGTGACGGTTAAGGTATAGGTACAGGGGCCAGCGTGGGCGGGGTTCCTGCGCACCACGACATAATAGGTGCCCGATTTGACAAAGCTCCCCGTCCAAAAGAGATCGGCTTTGAGCGTTGCATTGGCCGTCCCTTGCCCCACAGGCCGTACTTCCATTCCTTGTTGCCACTGGTGTAACTCGGTTGGCGTCCACACTTGAAAGGTTAAACAGAGATCGGGAGTAGCGTCGGCCCGAATTTGGATGGTCGATTCATCCCCCTCATCACGAAAGGCATACCAGTGCAACTCACCGGCAGCAATCGTCATCGGCTTGCCAATCGGCGGGAGCGGGCTCTCTGGGCTGGAAATGGATGCCGCCGGTGCGGGCGTGGGGAGTGGGCTTGGCGGTAGCAGTGTGGCAGCTAACGGCTCGGTGGTACAGCTCTCGGCCTGCCCAATGATGGGGAAACGCGGCAAGGGGAAGACGATCTGTTCACCGCGCAGGGTCAACTGATAGGTACTGAGACCGTGACCATTGCTCTCGACCAAAACGTAATAGATGCCCGATTGAACAAAGCTGCCGCTCCAGTAGAGATCTTGATAGAACTGTGCCGGTTCCGTCCCTGCGCCAACAGCTTCTAAGGGTTCACCTTGGGTCCAGCGCTGGAATTGTGCTGGAGTCAAGACTTTAAAATCGGCACTGTGGGCTGGCAAAACGGTCATCCGGATGGTAATGGGTAGATCGTCGCCTTCATAGCGAAAGGTATACCACTGCCGTTCACCGTCGGCCAGGGCAACCCACATCTCCTCTGACGGTTGTAATGGCTGGAGAAGAGGCTCTGTGCAGGTATTCACCAACGCTGGGGTGGAGGGTAGCCAACGCGGCGTGGCCCAAACTGGCTGTTGGGCGCTCCATAACAAGCCGACCAGCAGGACAAGCAACCTGCCCCACCTTTGCCCCTTGGCCCAGCGCGGACACCGCTCCAATACACGATAATAGCGCTTTATTCGTAAGTCGGACCTTTGCTTGTTCATAAGCTAGCAGATCGTTTGTTCGCTAAAACAACGACATCGGCAGAATATTCTGCCGATGTCGTCATTACCATATCATTAGAAAGACCCTGTTATCTTACATTGCTTATTGCGCTGGTAAGGCAGCTACGGGGAAGGTCACATCGCCCGTAATATTCAATGTGTAGACAGCAGGCGTTGTGCCGGTATTTTTAACAACCAAGTAGAAACTGTCGTTTCCTTGGAAAGTCCCTTGCCAGAAGAGCGGGTCACCGGACAGGGATTCATTGGTTGTACCAACCCCGGTTGCATCAAAGTCTACCCCATCACGCCAGTCGTTGAAATTCTGGGCGGACCAGACGACAAAGCTAGCCGAACCAGACTGGACACGCAGTGCGGCGTCAATCGTGGCATGTTCGGTGGTCGTATCGTCGTCATCAGCGGCCAGGGGGGTCTGCGCTGTAAAGCGGTACCATTGCCATTGGCCGGGTTGAATTTCCACAGAACCACGCGCGGGCATGGCTGCGGTCGCCGCATCCACACCGACACTCGTCGTTTCCGCGGCTGGTTCAACGGTCAAGCCCATCTCTTCGCTAGTCACGGCCTGTGCCGCCGGTTCGGTTTCGCCACCCAGCACCAAGCTAGTGGGGAAGGTCACATCACCCGCAATGTTCAGCGCATAGAAGGATTCCTGCGTGCTGCGGCTCTTAACAATCAGATAGTAGGTGTTGTTCCCCTCAAAAGAGCCTTCCCAGAAGAGCGGATCACCCGGCAAGGATTCATTCGTAGTGCCCACGCCGGTCGCATCAAAGTCGGTGCCGTCGATCCACTTGTTCAAGTCGGCGGCGGACCAAACCTCAAAGTCAACTGCACCCGATTGGACGCGCAAGGCAGCATCCACAACGGCATCATCCCACACCATCTCATCATCATCGTCATTGATAAAGGGCGCTTGTGAGCGGAAGGCATACCATTGCCATTGACCTGGCGCAATGCTTACCACACCGGCAGCAGGCATCAAGGCATTGGCAGGGCCATCACCCGGTGTGCCAGTGGCCGTTTGCGCAAAGACAGCACCGGCGCCGGCCATGGTTAGCAAGGCGGCAATGGTCAATCCACGCAAAAACTTAGAAAATTTCGCTAACATAGGTTGTTTTCTCCTATCTGCGTCCGTCTGAATAGACGCAAATTCTTTGGCATGCGCGCTCAAGAAAAGTCGTAGGTTCGGCGGTGTGAAGGTCGTTGAACCGCGTCCATCTAAGCAGCAAAGTTTATCTCGTTATGACCACTCTAGGATACCAGCTTTATGCGGCCCGCACATGAGGAAGAGTACCCGACTTTGCTGAGTATTCCTCCCTAACTTTCTCAGCCTCTGTCCAAGCGGTTTGACCTACCACTTTGTGAATTTCCCATTTGTCAAAGAAAGAGAATTACCTATATAATGGAGCCCCAGCCTCGGTAATTTTCCTCAGATGACTAAGTAAAATTACCCAATACTGTCTGAGTAAAAATACTCACTCGTTCGATGTTTACCCACCGCGTACCCTTGTTGGCACGCGGCCTTTGGAAAAGTTGCGGCCATTCTCACCCCATTCGCATTAGGTGAACAGAGCCTATGTATCGTTGGCTACTTCTTGCTTTAGCGCTGATCCTATTTTTGCTAGATGCGCCTGTGCCGCTTGCGGTGGCAGCCGTCCCCCAGCCGACGGCCCCATTGGCGGCTGCAGCTTCCTGCCAGTCAACGCCAGCAAGCACGCTGGGCAACAGCCTTACCCAACAAAGCTGCTTTGCGCCCAGCACCCTACGCGCCCTGACCGATCTAGTCCAGACGGCCGATCTAATCGTGCGCGGCAAAGTGACGGCGGTTCACTCCTTCTGGCGCGCCGATCAGCGGATGATCGAAAGTGAGGTCACATTGGCCGTGGCCTATCCGCTCTTGGGTCAAGCCCCCAGCCGGTTGGTGATCCGCACAGCCGGGGGCTATCTAGCGGCGGCTGGGCTGGGCATGATGAGCCCCCATGCGGCAACATTTGCAGTGGACGAAGAAGTCTTGGTTTTTGCCTATCGCCAAGTTGACCAATGGCAGGTAGTGCAGGGGGCAGCCGGAAAATTTTCCGTCCAGGCCGACCAAGTCGTCAACAGCGATCTGGCGTTTGGTCAGCCGCTACAGGGCCTCCTGCCCACCCTCGTTGATCTTATTCAGCAGCGTGGCGCGTTGGCCCAAGTTCCCCTAGTCTGGCGTCATTTCACCGCCGCGCCCGCCCCTGGATCGATCCAGCCACGAATGGCACAATCCAGCATCAAACAATGGGCGACGCCGCACGCGACTGCACCTTTTTGGATCAACCTCAATAGCGACCAAATCGGCACTGCGCCGAACGAAAAAGCAGCGTTCCGCGCGGCAATCCTCGCCGCGGCGACCAGTTGGAGTCAGGTCACCACCGCGGATTTTACCTTGCACTATGCGGGCGACACCCAGGCCACCGCGACCAGTTACAATGGAGTGAATGAAATTCTCTTTATGGCGAAGGGAAACCGCGAGCGCGGGGCGGCCGCGCAAGTGTGGTACACCGCCGACCAGACGATCATCGAAGCCGATATTTGGATTAATGATGACTATCGTTGGAGTGTTACCGCGGCACCCAGCAGCCAAGCCGTCGATTTGGAGAGTGCGCTGTTACATGAGTTTGGTCACTGGTTGGTCCTCGGCCATTTCACCGACACGGACACGGTCATGTACCCCCGCCTCACCACCGGCACCCTCAAACGCGCCCTACAACAGCAAGATAGAGCAGGCATTAGTGCAATCTATCCCCCGTGAATTCACCGCAGTAAGAGCCGCGCGCAACCCCGTCAGGTTTTCAAAACTTGACGGGGTTGCGCGCGGCTCCTTCGCCTCTGGTTAGGCTGCCACAGGATGGAGTGGCGCTAACCCTTCGCGCAGGGCATAGAGAGCCGCTTGGGTACGATTAGCGAGATGGAGCTTACTCAGGATGCTGCTAATGTGGTTGCCAACCGTTCGCTCACCCAAGGCCAAGCGGTCGGCAATTTCGCCATTGGTCAAGCCTTGGGCCACCAACTGTAGCACTTCCAGTTCCCGTTCGGTTAGCGGGTCCGGTGTAGGCGGCAGATCGGAGGCATGGGTCAGTTCGCGAATCACCCGCAGCGCGACATTGGGGTCCAAAGAAGATTTGCCATCATTCACATCGCGGATGGCTTGCAATAGTTGGTCGGTTTCGGCATCTTTTAATAGATAGCCAAGCGCGCCCGATTTAATCGCCGGGAAGATCTTGTCATCCTCGGCAAAGCTCGTCAACACCAGAATACGGGCCGTCGGATTTTCCTTTTTAATGTCACGGATCGCCGCCGCCCCATCTTGGCGCGGCATCACCATATCCATCAAAATCACGTCAGGTTGGGTTGTACGCGCCTTGTTGACCGCATCAATCCCATTGACGGCCTCGCCCACCAGCTCCATATCGGCCTGGCTGGCAATGAGGGTGCGCAGCCCACGCCGCACAATGGCATGATCATCAGCGATTAAGACACGAATTTGTTTATCCATAGTGTACCTTACGTTGTGGAATTACCTTGCTGTTGGGATGGTTCCCATTAGCTTGGATGGGAATCTGAACACGGACGGTTGCGCCCAAACCAGGCGCCGAGATAATCGTAAAAATACCGTTGAGCTTTTCGGTCCGCTCGCGCATGGTCATCAAACCCATGCCACCAGTATCGCCATCAGCGGACGCGGTAATAAGTTCGGGGTCAAACCCACAGCCATCATCACCGACCTCCAAGGTCACTTGCCCCGCTTGGGCCGCCAGTTGCACCGTGACATGTTGCGCATCGGCATGCTTCAGGGCATTGGCCAGCGCTTCTTGGGCAATGCGATAGAGATTTTCCTCTAGCTCCACAGGAAGATCGGTGATGATCCCCTGCGTGATGAGACGGGCTTCGACGCCCGCGCGTTTTTCGACGGCATTGAGCCGTTTGTGCAAAGCGCCAACGAGCCCCTCTTTCTCTAGATCGGGTGGCCGCAATTCATAGACCAACAACCGCATCTCTTTGAGCGCCTGCTTGCTCAACTGACCTAGCTCCAGCAAGGGCTCGTCTAGATCGTGGAGCTGCCCATTCTGCGCCATCTGTTTCCACCCTTCGACCAAGAGCGTCTGGCTGTAAAGCACCTGCGTCACCGAATCATGCAATTCGCGCGCCAAGCGGCTCCGTTCTTCCAAGGCGGCCAACTGTTGGGCTTGGCGATAGAGCAGAGCATTCTCAATCGCTAGCCCCACTTGGTAGCCGATAGAGGTGAGCAAGTTCAGATCTTGATCACTAAAGCGATCAGCGATGGTGGTGGTGGCAAAGAGGGTCCCCACCAGCTTATCTTTGGCATGGAGTGGAATACTCACCAACGAATGCAACCCCGTATGATAGACCTCGGCCTGAGTGGGCCAATCTTGCGCCGCCACATCACCAATCACAAGCGGCTGACAACGTTGCGCCACCATGCCATTAAAGCCTTCGCCCAGCGCCAGGGTGTCCATGCGCTCGACCAACTCGGCGGGATACCCACGCTGGGCAGCCAGGATGAGCTTGGCTGTTTTTTCCTCCAGGAGATAGATGCCACCGGCTTCCACCTTGAGCACCTGTAACGTCTTTTCCAATGAGTGGTTGAGCGTCTCCTCTAGATCCAGCGAACGATTAACGGCTTCGGCAATATCGATCAACGCCGAGAGCACGCGGGTCCGCTCGGCCACCCGATTTTCGAGATCCGTATACGAAGTACGGAGCTGTGCCGACATCCGATTGAACTGCGCCGCCAACATCTCAACTTCGTCGCCGGTCTTGGTGCTAATCGTCTGGGCAAAATCACCCGCGGCCACCTTTTGGGCCGCGCCGATCATATCAATAATCGGCTGCATGATCCGCTGTACCCCAATCGAAACAAAGAGCGCTGGTGCAATGACGCCTAAAATGAGCAGACCAAAGAGAAAGCGTTGATAGACATTGCCCGTTCCCAACAATGTTGCCCAACTTGTCTCGGTGACCAATCCCCAGCTTACCCCTGGAATCTGGGCAAAGCCGGCAACAATCTCTTGCCCAGCTCGATCCTGGGTTCGTACGGCGCCGACACTTTGCTCACCAAAGGGTTTGACCACCGTAGTTGCGCCCAAGAGTTGCTGCACAACCGGCTCATCGGAATAGTCTTCGCCAATGCTATCCGCGCTGGAATGATAGAGCACGCGACCCGTGCCATCGACCAAATAGGCAATCCCATGACGGCCAAAACGCAGACGGACAATGTCACCATAGAAGGTGCTAATGCTAGTGGCGCCGAGTTGAAACATGCCGATCAACGCGCCGCTGACTTCCTCTTGTTCCCCCATAATGGGCACAGCAATGGCGACAACCGCCGTCCCTGCCGGGCCATCCTGTACCATATCGGAAAAGGCAGGCCGCCCCGTGCGCAACATTTGGCGCAGATAGGGCCGTTGCGACCAATCGGCGTCAGTTAGCTCGGGTCGTTCCGGTTCGGCAGCAATCACAGCCCCAGCACTGTTGAGCAAGATGACACCGCCATCAAAGATCGCCAAGCGATTATGGGCGCGCACCAACGCGGCTTGCTGATAGGCCACGTCATCGCCACCGAGCGCGCCATTGCGGACTTCGCCGCTCAAAAGTTCGGCATATTCCGTGAGCGAGGTCGCGATCTGGCTGGCCGCTAGGCGCGTCACTTCCTCATCGCGCTCGATAATGAGTGTCTCGGCTACTTTGCGATAGGCAATATAGTTCACCGCGGCAACGGCCATTAAAATAATCGCCGTCGGCACAAAGGCCCACAGAATAATTTTTTTGCGTAAACCAAGTTGCCGCTTCTTCAAAAAACGCATGATACTTTTATACTCAGACTGCCCGGCGATAAATCGCCATCAACCCTGACGCGGCTATCCTACACCTTACTTTGGAATCAACGGCAGGGTAGGCAGTACCCGCTCTTGGGTCTGGTTGATCTGATCACAGACCCCTTGTAGATAGGTGACGGGCGCTTGGCCCAACGTAAACACTTTCTCAAAGGCCGCCGCGACTTTTGGCTGAACTTCGGCCATATTCGCGGCAATCTCAACAGTGACGGAATAGCCCTTGACATGGCCGTCGGCAAACGCGGCAAGATCCAGATCCTGACTTTTTTCGGGAAATTCAGCCTGAACATAGCCCATCCAGGCCCCCAGCAAAGAGGCACGCGCCGGTTGGAGAAAATTGGCTTGCGCCATCGCTTCGCCGTAGGCCGGGCCAGTGAGAAACTTCAGCAATTCCCATGCTGCCGCCGGATATTGCGTGCCGTTATAGATGCCAAAGCCATCGGAGGTAGCCATCGTAACCCGCCGCGCCGGGCCACTGGGCATCGGTGCCACACCAACCCGAAAATCAGCATTGAGCAGAATATCCTTCAAGACCCATGAGCCCTCTTCCACCATCGCGACCCGTTGATTGATAAAGGCGCTACGTGGCGACATATATTGGACATCCGGGAAGGTCGCAATCACCCGCTCTTCCCACATGGCTGTGCGGAGCCATGCGAGGGCGGCCAATGCCTTGGGCCGGCCAAAGGTACAGAGTTGGGGATTCTGGGGCGATACCATGTGCCCACCCCAGCCATTCACATGCAATTGCAAGCGATCCCACGCTACGTCGAGCATGCTACCCCAGCGTTCACGCTGCCCTTCGGTATGATCATGGCTCAACGTCTGCATGGCGGTCTGATAATCTTTGTGGGTCCAAGCCGCGGTTGGGTAGGCGACGCCATCGGCATCAAAAAGATCTTTATTGTAATAGAGCGCCACAGCCCCGTGATACTTGGGCAGGCCAAATTGGCGACCATCGGGCAAGAAAAAGGCCCGATACTGCGCTGGATCCCAATCAGCAATCGTTGCGCTGTCTAGATCCGCCGCCACATAAGCGCGTAGATCGAGCATGTGACCTTGTTGGGCCCAAGTTGGGAAAAAGGTCGAGCCGCCCCAGAAGACATCCGGCGCGGTACCCGCCGCCATTTCGGCGAGCATCTTATCCGCCAAGTTATCGGGGTCGGGGGTAAAAAAGACGCGCACATGGGGGTTGGCCGCGTGAAATTGCGCCAACATCTCCTGGACCATGGCGGGGAACCAATCAGTCCGCCAATCTTGATAGACGAGCTGAATCTCTTCCTGAGCAGGTGTTGCGACAACGGTGACATTGCGTTGCTTGGTCAAAGTAAAAGAGTCACCATCCAAGAGGACACAGCTGCTGATGGTTAAGCCCACGGTCGCCAGCCCTAATTGCAAAAAAGCCCGACGGCTAAGCCGTCGCGCCGGTGGTGGCGTAGATTCAGCAATCTGGGTTGTGACATTCTTCGGCATTGTCCGCGTTACTTCGACCTTCTAGCTTGCAGCCTACCTGCATCACTACGGATAGACAGGCAAGAAGTTGCAAGGGTGTAACTCATTCCCTCGAAAGTAACACATTCGCCAATTGTAAGTAAGCATAAACATTACAATTAGGGGCGTGCGGCAGAATCATTATTACCTAATATACTCTTTTATACCCAAATATTCTCTACAAATGAAAAATATTGACATAATAGAGATAAAATAGTAATATTACAGCATGATCGCATCAAAAGCGTATTACTCACCAGAAGAAGTTGCTGCGCTAGTGGGCCTCCACGTTAGGACCATTCGACGCTTTATCCATGAGGGTCGGCTTACGGCAGTACGCGTTGGGAAGCAATACCGGATCACCCAAAGTGACTTGGAAAAGTTGGTGGGTGCCCAGCGCGCCGCAGAACCCGCTGAGTCACCCAACCGCCGACGCCGGATAATCATCTCAACGACGGTAGACATTGATGCCATTGATCAGCGTGAACAGGAGCGGCTTGTCAACCTATTGCTTGGGGCTTTCCACGCATTGCATGATCAGCCTACTGAGCGCCGATTGGATTCCATTTACTATGCCGAGGAAGCGCGCTTGCGTCTGCTGCTTCATGCTGACCTCGCTGTCACCAATACTCTGCTCAGTATGATTCGCAGCGTGTTAGGCGAGCAAGGAAACGACTAAGGATTTTGCTATGCAGAAGCTGGATCAACCAACGCCACACAACTTTAAATCGGTGCAAGCGGCAGCAGAAGTGCACAAGCGCTACCAAGCGTATCTGCGCCTATGGCCTGTTCCTAACGAGCAACTGTACCTCTCGACACGGCAGGGCGAAACCTTCGTTGTCGCCAGCGGACCGATAGGCGCGCCGCCCGTGGTTCTACTGCACGGTACCATGTCCAATGCCGCCTCTTGGCTGCGTGAGGTTGGCACGTGGGCCAAAGCCTTTCGGGTCTACGCAGTCGATATCATTGGCGATGCCGGGTTGAGTGCCCCAGCCCGCCCCACCCATGCCTCCGATGCCCATGCTCTATGGCTGAGCGATGTTTTAGATGGCCTGGGCCTAAAGCGCACTGCCCTGATTGGAACATCATTGGGTGGCTGGGTTGCGTTGGACTTTGCGATTCGCTTCCCCGCGCGCGTGAGTAGTCTGGTGCTCCTCACACCCGGGGGCGTTGCCAATAAAAATATTATCTGGTGGGCCCTTCCGCTCTTGCTCCTCGGTCCCTGGGGTGCGCGCAAAGTCCGCGAGCGCATTATCGGCAAATTTCGCGCGCCTGATTCAGCTGCCGAGAAAGAGTTTGCCGAACTGACAGAATTGATCTTTCAGCATATGGTGCCGCGGACAGAGCAACACCCCACCTTTACTGATGAAGAGCTCAGTAAGCTACGGATGCCGGTCTTGGTCCTCCTAGGTGGCAAAGACGTAACCATGGATTCAAACCGGATCCAGCAACGGTTTGTCCAGCATGTTCAGGGTGTGGAAATTCTGCTCGCGCCTAATGCCCGGCATTACTTAGGCGAGCAAACGCAGCCCATTGCCCAATTCCTGCAACGGGTGTACGCGGGAGAGCTTACCGGATGAGGGACACTATAGTTTCGTACCCCACTTGCTGATAGCATCAATCTGGCACTCCGTTGTACAATCGTAGATACCCCGATCGAGCGACATACCAGAAGGGGTCAATTCCCTGGCCGCCACGACATAGACAAGCAGATAACGTCCGCAAGGATTGGAAAGAAGGGCAAGATGCAAATTCGTTTTGGCTACCGTGATCTAACCTACCCCAGTGCCGAATTAGGGGAGCTGCGTGACAGTAACGCGCTCTTGGGCGATGCTACGGCTCTCCACGCGCGCATGGCCGAAGATGGCTACCTCCTGCTGCGCGGCCTCATTGAGCGGGACAAAGTACTCCGTGCCCGCAATACCGTCATGGAACACATGGCTGCCCAAGATGCGCTCACACCAGGCACCCCCATTCTCGAAGGCGTCATGCCCAAAGGCGGACGCAGCGTCCCCATGATGGGGCGGAAGGGCATTGCCCACCATGAGGATGTTCTAGCCGTGCTTGAAGGCGAGGAGTTGTACAACTTCTTCGCCCACTACTTTGGTGAAGCGGCGCTCTCGTTCAATTATAAGTGGCTGCGCGCCGTGGGCAATGAACAATACACCGGTGCGCACTATGACTATGTCTACATGGGCCAAGGCTCGCCCAATCTCCACACCGTCTGGATTCCTTTTGGCGACGCCGAGGTGCATCAAGGGACGCTGGCTATGTGTGTTGGCTCCAATCGCTTGCCCGCGTTTGAGAAATTAAAAGCCACCTATGGTCGCATGGACGTCGATCGCGATCACACCGAAGGGTGGTTCACCAAAGATCCCATGGAGATCGTCGAACGCTTTGGCGGCGCATGGGCAACCACCAGCTATCGCGCCGGGGATGTGATCCTCTTTGGCATGCACACCATGCACGCTTCCACCACCAATCTGACCAACCGCTTCCGCCTTAGTTGCGATATCCGCTTCCAACCGGCCAGCGAACCGGCGGACAAACGCTGGGTTGGCGACCATGGCACCGGCCATACCGCGCACGGTGTCACCAAGCTACGCACGATTGAAGAAGCCCGCGTGGCGTGGGGCGTCTAGCAGGGTTGATGAAGATTAACCATTACATTCGGTAAA
>JAHBVH010000098.1 GCA_019637645.1 Caldilineaceae bacterium | reverse complement strand
CAGGATTTCACCAGGGTAGACGGTGACATCGACCTGATCCACGGCAACGATCCGGCCATAGCTTTTGTTGACGCCGCGGACTTGCAGCACAGGCGGCGTGGTGATCAACTGAGGGGGCGTAAGGTGGGGCAGTTGGGTAGTGTGATTGCTCATAAATGACCGTTATTTAAGAAAGCCAGCGTGATAAAAGTGCCCTTGATCGTCGAAATAGGTTGAACCAACGGACACCGTTGGATCGTTACGCCGCGCGACCAACTTGGCGGCAAAGCTGGTGTCCGAAAGTTCGTAGCGGACCGAGCCATCGGGTTGGGGCAACTCATTCATAAATTTGTGCTGCGCGCCACTTTGTTGGCAACGCCAGCCCTGTTGCGCCTCCACTTGGAAAAAGACATCTTCAAATTCCAGCGGACGCACATCGGTGTAAGGTGGCACGGCATAGAGCCGCTTTTCGCGCCCCGCGGAAAGGAGGGTGAGATGGGCGGCTTGATGAAGCTTGGGGGTGTCCCAGCGGGGAATGGGGCTGGGGGACATCAGATAGCGCCCATGGACCAACACCGGATAGCTCGCACCGTGCATAAAACGGCCAAAAAAGACCAATTGCTCGTAGAGGGTAAGCCACATTTGGCTATAATCGGCATCGCCATGCATGAGCCGCGCTTGGGACATGTCGGGCTGCACCCCACGCAATGGTTCGGGATCCGGTACTTGGAGCACCAACACCTGATGATTGCTCAAGATCTCTTCGGGAATGCGGTGCCGACTTTGGATCAAGGTGGCGGCCAAGCTATCGGTGGTGGTGCGCGCCCCCGTCATCCGGGCAATAAAACGGCGTAGATTGGCCGCGTTGACCGAGTCATCGGCCCCTTGGTCGATCACCTTGATCACACTATCCGGGCCGGCCACGCTGAGCGTCACCTGGAGCCCGCCGGTTCCCCAGCCGCGCGCAATCGGCAACTCGCGGCTGGCATAAGGCACTTGATAACCGGGGATGGCAACCGCTTTGAGGATACGACGACGAATCTCCCGCTTGGCAAACTCGTCGAGAAAACCGTAGGAATAGCCATTCTGTTGGATCGCACTGTGGGGCGCGGCTAATTGGCGAAGTTGACTCATATTGCCTGCTCCGTTCGTTGGCTGGCCGTTGTCCCATTGCCATTAGTGGCGGCGCTGGTTGGGGTCGGTTTGGTCAACCGTTGCACAAAGATCCCCTCAAACATCCCGCGCGTTTGCGATTCGCGTGCATTGCGCAAATTGTCCATACTGCTGCTAAAAGTGACATAGTGGGGCAGCTTGAAATGAACACAAAAGCCGGAACTTTCAACCGCTTCGGTGTGATAGAGGACAAATTCTTCGCGGTGGGCTGGGTGAGGACTGGGCTTGCCCATCTCTAGATCCAACATGGAGGCGGCAATCACTTTGACCTCATTCCAGCCCAAGGTGGCACAGAAACCCAACTCCAACATGGGCTTTTCGGGCATACCACCACCCGTGTTGACAACCTCGGCTTGGCTCACCCGCACACGCCCGGCGCTGAAAGGCTGGCCGGTGAGCGGGTGGGTCAGCTTGACATCGGCATAGGCCAACCGCAGTTCGTTGATGGTGGGGTGGGTCAAGCCGTAGCCACGCATAGAGGCATAGCCCAAGGCGAGCGTCCCACCGGTATCGGCCCGCGCCAACGCTTGCAGGCGGTGAGCACGCGGCGCGGGAAAGCCAACCGGTTCCCGCGTAATGTCTGGGATTGGGGTTGTCTCATTCGTGGTAGAGGGCGGCAGCCGCGGCAGGAGATCCTGGCTGCGCTGCCAGTCGGCAACGGTGGGATAGTGGGGGCTGGCCGCCTGCGCGGCTGGCTCGACGGCTACGGCAGGTTGCTGGCCGTCGAGTAGATCGAAACGGAGCAGGCGATGGCTGTAGTCGAGCGAGGGACCTAGCAACTGGCCGCCCGGGATATCTTTGAAGGCTGCCGAGATACGCCGCACGGTATATAGATCCGCGCTACGTACTGGCTGCGCATAGGTGAGCCGCGGTTGCGTCGAACAGTAGGCGCGCAGGAGGAGCACACTTTCGTACAAGTCGCCACCACTTTGGGCCAATGCCAATGCTGCCAATTCGGGGGCATAGAGCCCCGCCTCGCTCATGATCCGATCGACCAAGTAGGGCATTGTCTGGAGCAGGCTTTGGACAAAAGCGGGGGTGACTGCTCCGCGCAACTCATGAAAAAGCTGCTCGGATTGTTGGATAGCGTGCTCGCCGCCTTTGGTTGCCACGTAGGCCATAGCCGTCTTCCTCTTTTGTGTCGCTGAATACTTGCTTAATAAATGCTTTATAAGTGCTTTATATAAGATTTTTTATATCTATATTTAATATTTCTATATACTTTAACTAGCCTTTCTATTTATTTTTATAATGCTATTTAATTGATAGGTATAAATCTTATGGTAGCTTTATTAATGCTTTATAGGAGCTCAGTCAGGGTGGTGCGCGGTAACCCCACAAGTTGGCTGCCATCTACGAGAAATAGATCAATGCCAAGGGGGTAGACGATCTTGGCGGCGCGCAACCGCCAGAATTCTGTGGGTAGGCCAGCCACGCGCAGTGGTTGTGATTGGGCAATGCCTGGCCCCCGCAGCTGTAAGAGCCGACCTTTGCCCAAGTGGCAAGCGACAATGATGGTGGCGCCTTCGTCGGGATCGGTGATGAGGCCAACGGCGCTCTCGGCTAGCGTTGCCAAGCTCTGTGCCACTGTTGGCGGTGCAAAGGCCGCTGAATCGGGAAAGAAGTGATAGGCTGCTTGGGCAGCGGCCAACGCGCGCGCGCCACTCTGGGCTAGTACCGCGGCCAAGGCTGGATCTGGTGTAAAGAAGCTCGTTTCTAGATCTAACAAAGCCTGACCGATTTGCTGACAAGAATGCCAACTCGTTGGTCCAGACAGGGTGAAAACGCGCCCCGGATTGCTGAGGGCGGCAAGCAGACCCTGAAAGGTCGCACGTGCCATGCTCTCGCTAACGGTTGAGGAGGGTAGTTGGGCTACCGGGTGATTAGGCATCAGAAGGTTTCCAGTTCCACACGCGTGGCTTCGATTTTACGGAGAAGCGTTTGTTCCTCGCTGGCTTGTTGCGCAGCGAGCCGGGCGAGAAATGCTTGCGTTGCTGGCTGTTCGGCCAGGGCTGGCGGGGTGTGGCCTTGGAGAAGGGCATCGAGAATGGCAATGGCAATGGCCTGCTCCAGATCGCGCCCCAAGCAGGCGGCATAGCCATCTTGCTCGTCAACCCGCACATGGGCTTCGGCTAATAAGACCTCACCCAAGTGAAAGGTTGCCTCTTGGGCGCTATCCTGCATGGGTAACATCGCCAAGCCGGTGCGACTGGTTAGGACTTCAACCTGGGGCAGTCGCACCAAGAGGGCTTCGACAAAGTCTTTGACCGCGGCAGCAGGCGCGGCGGTCAAAATCGAGAGATAAGTCGTTTGCTCGGAAAAATCAGATAACATGAACATTCGCTCTTTGTATCGTTCGTCTGGGCGCTACGGAAGCGTGAGAGAATAACCGAGAAAAACGTAGGCGAGGTCAGTGGCCGCCCTGGCTGATTGACCGCGGGTTGTGCCGCTTCTGACCGCGCCTACGCCTTTGCCTACCCTAGCAGTCTCCTGCTCTACCCGCTTACCGGGCGAGTTCCTTGAGATCGAGGTCGAGTAACTTGGCAATATCACGCAGGGAATTGTAGTACTGATCCAGGCTTTCCAAACCTAAATCTGCGCTGGGATCAACATACCAGCTTGCCAACTCGGTCACTAACGCATCATCCTCTTTGATCGCCAGCAAGGCATCTTTGACGGCGGTTTTCAAGGAATCGGGCAGCGTGCTGCGAATGGCAAAGGGGGTGCTGGGAATTTCATCCGAGAAAGCAATGATGACGAGGCTACCTTCGGGGCAGGCATCATAGACCGCTTGAATCTCTGCGGCGGTACGTTTGCGCGCGGTTTTGCCATCGGGGAAGCCGCAAAAGTCAATTTGGCCTTCGGCCGCGAGCATATACAGATTGTTTTCATAGGTCGCGCCAGCCGGGGCTTGGTCATTCCACACGGCCAACACCGAAGAGGGATGGCTGCCTGCAAAGACCGTTTTCATATCGGTATCGGGGTTGATCCCGGCTTTGAGCAGCGTTGTTTTGGGCGCTAAGTGACCAGAGGTCGAAGCCGGATCGACGAAGGTGAAATCTTTGCCTTTCAGATCGGCTAGCGTGGTGATGCCGGAGCCCTTCTTGGTGAAGATGGTGCTGTAATAGTGGGTGGGTGCATCGGGGTCATAGCTGGTGGCATCGGCCTCAAGCCCCATGTTAATGGCAAGGGCTTCGGCTTGTGCTTCTTGAACGGCCAAGACATAGGCAAAGGGACCAACCAACATGGCTTCGACCCGTTCGGCGCGCATGGCTTCAATAACGGCACTATAGCTGGTGCCGGTGAAGAGTTCAACGGGGATGCCGAGTGCTTCTTCCATATATAGGCGGAAAGGATCGTTGTCCTTCAAGGTCTTTTCGGCGTCGTCACCACCAAAGAACCCCATGCGGAAGGTGGCAGGCCAGTCGGCGCGATCCGCATGGGCGGCGGTTGTCTCCGCGGCGGCGGCTGGCGCGGCAGGTGTTGCTGGCACAACACACGCGCTCAGGCTGAAGACCAGCAGGAGCCATAAATTGATCAAAAATAACGGGCGCTTCATACGATGATTTGTTCCTTCTTGGTTGAATCACAATATTGTGTGGGTTAGATAATGCGTTTGCGTAAAGAATCGCTGAGGCGGTCAATCAAGGTAACGGTCAAAACCAGCAGGATCACTGCGCCCATGAGGCGAGTATATTGAAAGAGGGCCATATATTTGCCGATGATAAAGCCAATGCCACCCGCGCCGACGATCCCCAGAATGCTGGCATGACGAATATTGCTCTCGAAGAGCAGTAGTGAATAGGAGGCAATGACCGGGAGCGCTTGGGGCAACACGGCATAGCGAAAGGTGAGGAGCGGATTGGCCCCGGTGGCACGCACCGCCAGCACCTGTTGCGGATCGATCTGCTCAATCGCCTCGGCATACAATTTGCCGACGGAGCCAATCGACCCAATGGCGAGGGCGAGGACCCCGCCAAAGGGACCAAGGCCAACCGCCGCTACAAAAATCAGGGCATAGACGATCTCCGGCAACGAGCGGTTGGCATTTAAGAACATGCGCGTGCCTTGGTAGATCCAGGGGTGTGGTGCCGTGTTCCGGGCCGCCAACAACCCGAAGGGCGCGGCGAGCATAATCCCCAAGAGCGAGCCGATCAGCGCCATTTGAACCGTTTCCGTGATCGCTTGCATGACTTCGGGAAAGGGAAAGGTGACCGTGGGCAACCCAAGCGTTGGCATGGTGAGACCAAAGAACTGAAACGCAGGAATCACCAACGGGACGGCAATCAGATCAAAGCGCGGGGGAAAGAGGCGGCGAATAAAATCGAGAATATTGGGAAGTCCGGCAATCAACTCCCCGGGGCGCGCATTAGTGCCATTGAGCCCCCAAGCGAGCAGTGCAAACAGGGCAACGATGAACATGGTCGTGTGGATTGTCACACGGGGCCACGGTTGCAATAGATCCCTCCGCAATTGATCCAACGGTAGCTCTGTGGTCGGCGTTGCTGCGCTGGTCGCACCCAAAAATTTTGTCGTCATCTCGATTCACCTCTGGCTTTTACAGGCCATTTCAAACAGAAGCTAGGGAGTATTCATGGCGATGCTGGTCAAAGCGATAGATTTGGTTTAGGGCATATTCATCCAACGCGGCGGGCGGGCCATCAAAGACAACGTGGCCTTGGGCAATGCCAACCACCCGATCGGCAAAGCGTTTGGCTAAGTCAACTTGGTGGATGTTGATCACGGTCAGCACACCATCTTCCCGCGCGACGCGGTTCAGCACACTCATAACCTGTTCGGCCAACTCTGGATCAAGGCTCGCCACCGGCTCATCGGCCAAGACAATGCGTGGTTGTTGTGACATGGCGCGGGCAATCGCTACCCGTTGCTTCTCCCCGCCCGATAGCCGGTCGGCGCGGTGGCGGGCCCGGTGTAATAGGTTGACCCGCTCCAGGTTATGCAGGGCAATCTGCCGATGGGCGCTGTCAAAGAGGCCAAGGGCGCTACGCCAGGGCGCATTGTAGCCAAGGCGACCGGTTAGAACATTCGTCATCGCGGGTAGCCGGTCGATCAGATTATATTCTTGCCAGATAAAGCCGATTTTACGCCGGATTTCCCGTAGCGCAGCTTCGCTTTTGCGGGTGATCTCCTCGCCCTCTAGGACAATGCGGCCAGCACTCGCCGGTTGTAGCCCATTGATGCAGCGTAACAAGGTCGATTTACCAGCTCCCGAGCGGCCAATAATCGCGACAATCTCTCCAGCTTCTGCTTGTAGATTGATCGAACTGAGCGCCTCGGTTCCATTGGGGTAGACCACCTGTAAGGCTTGAATCTCCAGTAAAGGCATAATTCCTCATAACAACATTGTAGTTCGGGTGTTTTGTCCGCCCGCCACCGTGGCTTTGCCCTAGTATGGTCGTCTTATATAAAGAGGGTATTCAGGTAATAAAAATAACTTGTTATGGATTGCTGCGAAGGATTAATAAGGCGTTAAGGAGAAATGCGGAGGATGAGCTGTCTGCCGGCAAAGCTGGTATTCGTTAATTCATCATTAACCAAGCGGGTGTGACGCTTTCCCAATGCTCAGCAATACCTGTGGGGATACCCAGAGCGGAGACTAGGACGCGGATAGACGCGCCCCTTCTTTTCCCCATGTGGCCCGTCAATGGCCTGCTCTTCAAACCAAGCTGACCAGGCTAGATCCAGAAAATTTCATGCTAGGTTACGTTGCCTGATCCACCGCGCCCAACGTTAGCAGGGCGTGCTTTTGGGCTTCACTGAGACCTATCGCACTCCCGATCTTCAGGCCAGCATAGGGGCCGGGCGCGCGGCGGGTCGCAAGGCATTCGCCGCTGTCCATGGCCCAAAGCTTGACCGTTTCGTCGTGGCTACCACTGACCAAAATGGGCGCGTCCTTCATCCCTGGCTGAAAGGCGACCGAGAGGATAAAATCTTGGTGACCGCGCAAGGTGTGGCGCAATTCGCCGGTCGCCACTTCCCACACCTCGATGATCGGCGCAAAGCCACTCGCCGCGATAAAGCGTCCATCGGGGCTAACGGCGATCGAAAAAATTTCGAACGAGCCCTGCCAGGTGCTTACAGATTCTCCCCGCTCCAAATCCCATCGGTGGATTGTCCGATCCCAACTGCCGCTGACCAATTGTCGTGCGCCGGGGATGGATGGGTCCAACGCTAACGCCGTCACCACGTCGGTGTGGCCCGTCAAAGTCTGGCGGATCGCGCCGCTTGCTAAATCCCAAAGCAGGATGCTCTGATTGTCGCCGCTGCTGATCAGTTGGAGCCCGGCTACGTTTCCCCCAGACACATTTCCCCCGGATAATGTTGGTTGGCGAAAGAGGACAGTCTGCACAAAGCTCGTGTGGCCGCGGAAGGTCAGGCGCTGCTCACCGCGTGCAATGTCCCACACCCGTACTGTGTGATCATTGCTGCCGCTGGCGAGCAGGCTGCCATCGGGGCTAAAGGCCAGGGTCTTGATAATATCGCTGTGGCCGTGCAAGGTGTGAATGGGTTGACGTTGGTTGCTACGCCAGAGCCGGATGGTTGGCTCATTACCGCCCGTAGCGATAAGCGCCGTTTCGGCTTGGGGTGGCTGATAAACGGCCACTACTTTGCGCCCATCGGTATGGGTGTGCAGCGTTTGCGTCACCTGTTGGCGCGGAAAATCCCACAGGGTAACCCGCTCCTCTTCGCCACTGCTGACCAGCGTAGCACCATCTTCACTAAAAGCGACCGCCCGCACCCGCGCCGTATGCCCATGTAAAGTTGTCAGATTTTGGCCGCTATGGGGCTCCCAGATACGCACGGTAGGATTCCCACTGGCGCTGGCTAACAGCTTTCCCGTTGGGTGAAAGGCCACCGCCGTCAGCGCTGTACTGTGTCCACTCAAAACCCGAATCGACTGGCCCTGTTGGATATCCCAAAGGCGTACTTCGTGTTCATCCCCAGCCGTGGCCAGGAAGCGCCCAGTTGGATCGAAGGCGAGTGAATTCAGCGCTGTGGCATGTTCTAGTTCGTGAAGGATTTGACCGGTTTCGCTTTCCCAAATGCGCACGATCCGGTCCCAACCACCGCTGGCGATATAGTCGCCGGTGGGGCTGATGGCGATACTGCGAATGGCATTGGTGTGGCCCTGCCAGGTTTGCAATAACGCGCCACTGGCTACATCCCAGATGCGGAGAGTGTGATCCCAACTGCTGCTGATCAGCCGCCGACCATCGGGGTGAAAGGCCAAGCTATTGATGATGTGGTGATGGCCGGTCAAGGTGCGTAGCCATTGGCCGGTGTGGGCTGCCCAAATCCGCACTGTTTGGTCATTGCCGCCACTGGCTAGCAGCTGATCATCGGGGCTAAAGGCCACACTCTGGACGCGGTGGGTATGGCCTTGGAGGGTATAGAGCAACGCCCCATTCGTCACATCCCAGATGCGCACGGTCTGATCGTCGCTGGCACTGGCCAACCGCTGGCTGTCGCGGGTAAAGGCAATGGACTGGATCTCACCGGTATGGCCTGTGAGGATGGTACTCGGCTGCCAATCGGTCACCCGCCATAGGCGGACTGTCCCATCATTGATCCCCGCGGCTAGCAACTGCCCATCGGGACTGAAGGCGATGCTGTTGGCGGCCCGAAAGGTATCGGTAAAGACGCTGTTGCGCAGGTCGGTGTGGGCAAAGTTCACTCCTGGCAGGGTAACGCGGCGTAGGTCGGCCTGCCAGATACTTAGTTGCGAAAAGTCTGCGTTAGTCAGATCGACATTGAGATAGGCGAGCAGGTTGAGAAGGTTACCGGCAGCATAGCCAGGGGCGCGCGGGCTGCTGTTCCGCAGTGCCGCGACCATCCGTTGGATCTTTTCGACCAAGCGTAGTTCCCCCCATTGCCCTAGCAAGCGCTCGACGAGGGGGGCAACGATCACCCGTATTTGGCTCTGGCGTACATATTCGGGGGCATGGGCTTGGGTCAGGGCAAAAGCATTGAGCACGGGCCAACGTTCATGGTGCAGATCTTGCGCGACCTGCTCAATTAGCTGATCGGTCATGGCCTCCATGACCACATTCTGCAGGGTGAAGCCCCCGTCGATCTGTTCGAGCAATAGGCGGCGTTGCAAGGCGTGAAACGCTTCGAGAAAAGCACTGTTGGAGACCGTCGGGATGATGGCCGCGCGGAGGGTGGCCGCGGTGACAGGTTCGCGCAGAATAGCGAGCCAGCGCAAGATCACATTCTCCAGTTCACTCAGCCGTTTCCCTTGCTGTTCAAAGAGATCCCGAACATCCCCAAAGATGGGCGCGCCCTCGCCGAGAAAAGCCGCGATATCATCTTGGAAGAGTTCGTGGATGGTGCTGGCCACCAATTTGAGCGAAAGCGGATGGCCTGAATAGCGCTGTACGAGCAACGCCGCCTCGTTGGCTGTGGTAGTCAGACCACTGGCTGCCAGGAGTTGCTGCCCCGCGGTTGGCGGCAACCCGGCCAGGTTCAGCGACCGCACTGCGGGCGTCTCTGTCGCCAAGGTACTGAGTTCGGCAGGCATTTCGCGGCTGGTAAGCAGCAGCGTGCTCTGGTGTTCCTCTTGGGCAATGCGTCGCAATAGCTGACCATACCGCTCGTAGCCAGCGCGGTAGCGACCTGCCTTGTGATCCTGCAAGACACTCTCTAGATTGTCCAAGATCAACAGACAGCGCGTCTGGCGGAGTTGCGCCAGTAACAAGGCTAGTTGCCCATCCAGATCACTGGGGAGTGCTACCGGCTGGTTAGCCAGCCCATGAACCCACTGGCTCAGGATCATCTCTGGGAGCGGTGCATTGATCAGCGAGCGCCAGATGACCACGGTAAAGTGTTCTGCTTGGCTGCGCGCCATGTGGAGCGCCAGCGAACTCTTGCCGACACCGCCCAACCCCAACAGCGCGATCACTTTGACGCCGGTGCGCAGCCACCCCGTCAATTGCTCGCGCTCGGCCTGCCGCCCAATCAACGCCAGTGGCTGGATCGCACCAGCCCAATCCTGGCGCTTCGGCGTACTGATGGGCTCCGTCCCACTGCCCGCTGTCCGCTGTCCGCTGCCCCTCTCTCCTCCGCCAGCCCGAATTTCGGCCACCAACGCTAGGGTTTCTGGGCTGGGGCTGACGGCAAGATCGGCAGCCAGCCGCGCTTGAAAGTTTTCAAAGTGGGCCAGTGCAGTGGAACGATCCCCCAGCTGTATCAAGCTGCGTAACAACTGCCGCTGGGCGCGTTCATGCAAGGGATCGAGTTGCGTCTGGCGTTGGGCAAAGTGCAGGGCCTGGGTATAGTCGCCTTGGCTGTAGGCATAAGCGCTGACTTGCTCCAGCATCAGCATGGCTTGCTGGTGAAAGTTTTCCCGCTGAATTAGGAGCCATTCTTCAAATAGATCGCTGTCGATGGCCGCGAAGTTGTGCAGAAAGGGGCCTTGATAACGTTCAACGGCCCGCGCCAACTGGCTCATACACGCCGCACAGCTTGTTATGTCCGCGTGGGCATGGGAGCGTGTCTGTGCCCAACTTTGGCGAAACTGCTCGACATCCAGCTCGATCATGTCGGTAAGGACGAATTGAATAGCCTGCCGTTCGACTTGGAGGATCGGCGTCGCCGCGGTCACATCATCTAGCGTCCGGCGAAGATTACTCAGGGTCTGTTTGAGGTTATCGCGTGCCGCCGAGGCCGTGTGATCGGGCCAGAGCAACCCGGCTAGCTGTTCGCGGCTATGGGGGTGGTCGAGTTCGGCGGCCAGATAGGCCAACAAGGCGGCTTCGCGAACGCTGCGCAACCGTTGAACGGGTTGGTTGTTGACGACCAACCGGAAGTGACCCAAAAGTGACAATTGCACACGCTGCATTTCGCCCTGCCTTACTTGATCTTACTTGGCTGTGTGAACAGTGTTTACGGTGGAGTGCTTGCCTGTTTACGCGCTGTTCACGCTTGATCCCTATGCTGATTGTATCACATGATAGCCCTTGCCCCAAGCAATTCCTGGGAGATAGGCTCTTGCACTAGGAGAACAATCACCATGACCATCACCGCTTCTGATTTACAGGCAACCCTACCGACATCGGCCCAACCAGCGGCTGCTCGTCAACTACCGGTCGTTGGCCCGCGGCCACTACTTTTGCGCGATCCCTTGCGCTTTTTCCAGCAAGCCCAGGCCCGCCATGGCGACATCTATCTGCTGGATCTAGGAGTGCTGCGCATGGTCATGCTGAATCATTCCCGCCATATCGATCATGTGCTGATCAGACATGCCCAAAACTACCAGAAGCCCAGTGTCCTCATGCGCCAACTGTTGGGGGATGGGCTCTTTACCACGGAGGGTGATCAGTGGCTACGCCAACGTCGGCTGCTCCAGCCCCACTTTCACCGGCAACGGGTGGCGGGCATGGTCGAGGCGATGGTGCAGACGATTGACGCCGCGCTCGCCACTTGGGACCCCGCTGTGGCTACCCAACAGCCCTTTGCCATTGACAAGGGCTTCGCGGCGCTGACCATGCAAGTGATCGCGCGTACCCTCTTTGGGCAAGCGTTGGACGCCCAAATGCTGGTGCGCGTACAGGAGGCCATGACCTATATTCTGGACTATTTGATGGTGGGCGGACCCTTGACCTGTCGGCTCCCGGCCTGGTTGCCCAGACCTGGGGTGCGGCGGTATCAAGCGGCGCGACGGGTGCTCGATACGGTGATCGCGCAAGTCATTGCCCGCGAACGGAACGCGCCCCAAGCGAGTGATAGTATGTTGGCTATGCTGCTCCAGATGGTCGATGAGGAAGATGGCACGGGCATGACCGACCAGCAACTCCATGACGAACTGCTCACCTTTTTAGTGGCTGGCTATGAAACAACGAGTCTAGCCCTGACTTGGGCGGTCCATCTGCTGACGCGTCATCCGCCTGCTTTACACAAGGTGGAGGAAGAGATCGCCAGCGTCCTCCCGAGCCGGATGCCTACCGTGCCGGATCTAGGCGCGCTCCGCTATACCCGAATGGTGCTCCAAGAAACCATGCGCATCCGGCCACCGGCATGGTGGTTGCCGCGGCGCGCTTTGGCCGCCGATGAAATTGATGGCTATGCTATCCCAGCGGGTACCACGGTCGTCAACTTTGTCTATGCCATTCATCACCATGCTGATCTCTGGCCCGACCCCGAACGCTTTGACCCAGAGCGCTTTTCTCCCGAACAACTGGCCCACCAGCCTAAACATGCCTGGACCCCCTTTGGCGCGGGCCAACGTCAATGCATTGCCCGCGACTTTGCCATGATGGAAGCCCAACTTGTCCTCGCCATGCTTGTGCAACGCTATCACCTCGCGCCCGAAGCGGGGCCACTGGCCACGCCCGTTTTCGGCACAACCTTAAAGCCTAAGAGGGACATTCGAGTTCAGTTGACGCACCGGACTCGCGGCGGGAAGCGGGTTGATTGCTGATCCGCCCCCAAAGCGCTTCGTTAAAGCCCAAACCGTAAACAAGACCAACCTGGGCTGTTTACGCTCTGTTTATGCTGATTGGTTATCTTCATGACAGGGCAATAGAGCAAACAGTGATCGATGGCAACCCATGTTAGCCAACCGATCCAGCAGAGAAAGTAGCATTACCCATCATGAAGGAAAAGAGCACAATGACTAGCTTGCGACAACGACAGGCACTACAAACCTTGACAACCATCCTGTTGATGATGGCGACCATCATGGGTCTGAATGCGCGGTCAGGAATGGCGCAATCAGGCGCTGTGTTAGATCAAGTGAATGAAAATCGGTCGGAGTCCTATGTAAACAGTGGAAATAGTTTGAATCTTGCCTATTGGGGCCAAACGGTGACAGCCGGGATCTCGGGCTTCCTGACGCAAGTTGATCTTGCCGCGGCCGATTTCGGCGGCAGCACCAGCGCCCAAATCGAGATTCGCACGGTGAGCAACGGCTTGCCCACGACCACCGTCCTGGCTACTGGAACCTTACAACCGCAAGGTTCCAGTGGCTCACGCATCTTTAACTGGAATTCGGTGAGCCTTACTTCACAACCCTACTTCACCGCCGGAACCCAGTATGCGATTGTCTTAACCAGTGGATACGTGGGCATTAATAATTCTATTGATAACTACGCAGGTGGAACAGCTGTGCGGCGCTGGGCTGCTGACAGTGCGTTTACGCAATTTGGCGTGGACCTGGCCTTTCGCACCTATATGATTCCACAGGCGCCGACCGCCACGCCGACCGCGACGCCAACCGCGACGCCAACCAACACGGCGACGAACACCCCAGTGCCGCCGACCGCGACGCCAACCAACACGGCGACAAACACCCCAGTGCCGCCGACCGCGACGCCGACCGCGACCAACACGCCGTTGCCTGGCACGGTGATCGCCACCTGTGGCAGCTATACGGTCTACCAGAATGCGGCAGGTGTCTACAGCGCATCGGGCTGGAATGGGACGATCAAGGTGGGGACGAACAAGAACGACACGCTCACAGGCACCAATGGGCCAGACTTGCTGTTAGGCTTGGGGGGCAATGACTTGCTGAACGGCCAGGGCGGCGATGATGTGCTCTGTGGTGGCGACGGGGTTGACCTGTTACAAGGGATGGGCGGCAACGACTATCTCGACGGTGGCAATGGCAACGATGTCTTGAATGGTGGTAATGGTGACTATGATGTGTTAATCGGTGGTGAGGGGAACGACACCTTGCTCGACGGTGATGGTGTGCTCATTGCTCAGGGTGGCGCAGGCAATGACCTCTTTACCCTGGCGGTGCGCAATGGCTGGCGCGACAGCTATGGTCAACCCTACCTGAGCGGGATCACGGGGGGCTATGGCAACGACACCGTGGCCCTAGCGGTGCTTAACCTGACCCGTTTCATGGTAGACATTTCCGGTGATGAGTACGACAATCCGTCCAGTCCGTTCGAAGGCAATAATGATAGTCTAGCCTTGCTTGGGGTCATTGAGCCCACCTCACGCATGATTAAGTTTGAGCATCAACTAGTGCTAAGCGCTGACGCTGAAATCAATATTCCCAGCGAAGAGGCGGGTGCTGAATATCTCACCGAAGCGGTGGGCGAGGCGAGTGATGACTTCATCGTCGTTGAGCAGATTTTCCTCCCACTGGTTACTCAGTAAGGAATTCCTGTGCGGCTAGCGCATCTCAACTAACCTTTGAAACTTAGCCAGAAGGCCAGCGCTCCTCAGAGCGTTGGCCTTCTGGCTGTTTGAGACAAAGTGGCCCTCATCTGAGACAAAAGCGCTTCTTTCGTTTGCCCGAGCCTGCTATGCTCAAGAGCATCATCAATCTAGCAAGCGTGTATCAGCAGCAGGGAGGACAAATATGCAGCAGGATTGGCAAGTCTCGGTCGTATCAGGCACGGCGCAAGTCAACCATCACCGGGTTTGGTTTTTAAGTTGGCTGGCTGGCCTGGGGCGCTTTATTGTGACACCCGTGGGTGAACCAGCGGATGAAGTAGACAACGATTCTGCGCCCGTTGTGAACGAGCGCCCGTATGCAGCCTGCACTACCCCTAGCAACGTTACGCTATTGGCCCGTAGTCGGCTCATCGGCTGAGTTTGGTTGGCAAAGTTGCGCAACGTCGGCTATGCGGATTTCCTAATGCCCCGGCGTCTCCTCGGCATAGGCCAACAAAAGCCTCAAGTTGTCGGCCAGATAACCTGGGCTTGTGGATGGTTGTTGCGCTAGCGCCAACATCTGCTGCAGTTGGGCGACGAGACCCGTATGACCAAAGCGCCGACTTAAACGCTCAACCAGTGGTACCACTATTACCCGGTGTTGACTCTGGCGAATTTCCGCGCTTGCGCCCTCTTCGATCAGGCGATAGTGGTTGAGCACGCCTTCGGCCTGTTCGATCACTTCCTGCGTGGCTAATTCCAGCAGATACTCGATCATGATCGTCATGACCACATCGGGCACAGTAAAGCCGGTGGGGGTTTGTTCGATCAGCGCACGCCGCTGGAGGGAATGGAGTGCTTCGAGAAAGGTGCTGGTTGAAACTGGAGGGCGCAGTGCCGCGCGCAATTGGGCAAGGGGCATGGGCTCACGATGAATCGCCAGCCACATTAGGATTACCTTCTCACGATAGGGAATGCGCGTGCGGTATTGATCAAAGAGATCGCGAATATCGCCATAGACGGGCGTCTCTTCCGCGAGAAAGGCGTTCATATCGCCATCAAATAATTCTTGAATGGTATTGGTCACAAATTTGAGAATCATGGGGTTGCCCGAGAAGCGTTGAACCAGTTGGGCGGCGTTTTCATCGGTCAGGGCTAGACCGTAGCTACGAAACAATTCCTGACCAGCGGCTGCTGACAACCCGCCCAAGGTCAGAGAGCGGAGGTTTGACATTTCATCGTCTAAGCGCACCAAGCTCTGTGGTTGCTCTCGGCTGGTAAGCAGCAGCACGCTTTGGTGTTGTTCGAGCGCCATCCGTTGAAAGAAGCTGCCATACTCCTCATAACCAGGGCGAAAACGACCTCCCCGATCCTCAAGCATAATACGCTCAACGCTATCTAATACCAACAAGCACCGTTGGCGGCGTAGTTCGGTAAAGAGCAGGCTTAGTACCTGTTCCTGATCGGTTGGCAAGCTGGATATGGGCGTCTCGGTCAAGAACGCCAACCACTGGGCGAGCAAGGTGGTCAGGGGGAGTGCGTTGAGCAACGAGCGCCAGATGACCACGGCAAAGTGTGCAGCCTGGTGGCGCGCGACCGTTTGCGTCAACGTTGTCTTGCCCACCCCGGCCAGCCCCAATACTGTGATAATGGGGATGCCAGCTTGAAGCCAACCGCGGATCATCGCTTCTTCGTGTGTGCGCCCCACAACGAGCCCCGTCGTGGCCGCGCCCCCCCCATCCCAGCGCGGTGCCGGTGGGACTGTTGCCGGTGGGACTATTGCAATGGGGTTGCCTACGCCACTTGTCGCTAGCACGGGGTTGGCTCCAGCGCGAATATGTTCAATCAAACGTTCTGTTTCCTCACTGGGTTCGACCCCTAGCTCCTGTTCTAAGCGGAAGCGTAAGTGATCAAAGTGGGCCAGTGCACCACTGCGATCCCCTTGTGCGGCCAACGCCTGTAAGAGCTGGTGGTGGGCCGCTTCGTGAAACGGGTCCAATTCAACCTGGCGGCGGGCATAGTGCAAAGTTTGTGCCCAATCGGCTTGTTGCAGGGCCACTGTGCTCAACTGATGGAGCGCGGTCATGGCTTGGTGGTGGAGCTGTTCACGAGCAAAGAAGAGCCACTCTTCAAAGAGATCGCTGTCGCCCAAGGTAAAGTTAGTGAGCAAGGGGCCTTGATAAAGGGTAATGGCGGCTGCCAACTGTGCCAGACAGGGGGCACAAGCCGCGAGGGTGGTGTGGCGATGGGCCGCGACTGTGGTCAGCGCCGCTGTGAAGGTATGCACATCAATGGTGGCATCGGTGGCTGGGTTGAATTGTAGGGTGTTGCGCTCCGCGAGCAAAAAGGGCGATTCCTGTTGCTCCTCCCGCAGCTGGAGCCGCAGATTGGTCAATGTTTGTCGCAGATTCTGACGTGCCGTGTTCTCTGGCCTAGCTGGCCAAAGTAGGCCAGCTAAGCGTTCGCGCGGGTGGGGCTGGTGCGCTTCGACGGCCAAATAGGCCAGGAGCGCGGCCTCCCGCTGGCTACGAAAGCGACTAATCCCTTCGCCCGCGATAGTTAAACGGAATGCGCCCAATAAGGATAACTGTAAGAAGGCCATAATGCTTGCTCGATTCGGGTAACGGGACAGCTCTGCGGTTGTTTTCTCTACGCTATCTAGTGTATCCGGCTAGATTACGGGTTACTGATCAGCGTTTACTAACCAATTGTAATAGAGGATTTTGGATTTACCAAGAGGGTAACCAGGAGGGCGCAATTACGGCTGCGCGATTGACGCTCTGTTTACGCTGTGTTGACGTGGGCTTGCTATCTTGTAATGGTCACACGAACCTAGCGTATCCCGTCCGATGGTTTACCGGTGTGTGCATAGACTTCCCTATCGATCTACGCAATCCAGTGCAAAGACGCACAAGCGCAGTCGCTGGGTTTTATCTATCTGGTGCTTTGGAGACAATGCCATGCAATCGACCGAAAAAACGTATCAAGCCTATCTCCTGCGTTTGTGGCGCGATGGTGCCGACGGGCCTTGGCGCGCTTCTTTACAAAGTACTAAGGAGAGTCGCACCCAACTTTTCGCGGATGTATCAAGCCTGATCGCTTTTCTGGAAGCCCAAACGGGCACTAGCGAGACGGCGGCGACACGCAACGCCGTGACACCGCTGGTGGCACCAACCTCGGCCTCTGCTCCCTATCGACAACCGGCGCGGTGGGCCGCCTGGGGCAGCTCGGCGGTGGGGCGTACAGATAGACCACAAAGCCCGCTCTGGTTATCCGCCTTGGCTTTTCTACAAGAGCAACAGGAAAAACTTTTGCGGGCATTCCAAGGCTGGAACCACCGCCTGACCTTGGTCGGCACCTTTGTCGCGCTGCTGGCGCTATTTCTCATGCTCCAGCTCAATTCGCTCAACCCTGTTGGTTTGGTGGGAACGGCCATCGCACCACCCCAGCCGGTTACACCGTCGGTGATGGCTTGGGGGGAGGACAGTGCTGGGCAATTGACGATTCCCGCCACTGTCTATGAACTCGTGGCTGTGGCTGCTGGCTATCAACATAGCGTTGGGCTTAAAGCGGATGGCACCGTAGTTACCTGGGGAGAGACCAAAAATCCACCCGCGGATCTGACAAACGTGGTGGCGATCGCGGCCGGGCGCTATCACAACTTGGCCCTCAAAGACGATGGTACGGTTGTCGCCTGGGGTGATAATCTCTATGGTCAGGTACCCGTGCCTGCTGGGCTGCATGATGTCACCGCGATTGCGGCCACCGAATATCATAATGTAGCCTTGAAGCGAGATGGTACAGTGGTGGCCTGGGGTGATAACAGCTTTGGCAATCTAGCCGTCCCGGCTGACCTACAGGATGTCGTGGCGATTGCGGCCAGTGTCTATCACAGCCTTGCTCTGAAGCGAGATGGGACGGTGGTGGCCTGGGGCGATAATCGGGCTGGTGGGCTAGATGTGCCAACAACCTTGCACGGTGTGACGGCCATTGCCGCCGGTGAACAACAGAGTTTGGCCTTGTTACGCGACGGCACGGTGGTGGATTGGGGTAGCCTGGAGCGCGTGGCGCTACCAGATGGTTTGACCCAAGTCACCGCCATCGCTGCCGCCTACACGCAGAGTGCCGTGCTCCAGGCCGATGGGACGATTACTTGGTTGGGCCGCCATGGCGTCAGCACACTCGCTCCTCCTGCGGAACTGACCACCCTGCGCACGATTGCTGTCGGCGCTCACCATCTGCTGGCATTGCGCTAGGGGTGCACCGCTTGGGCGATTAGGCCCCGTTGACAGTTGATTCGGCCACGGATGGTCTTGATAGTGGTGCGGCCCAGGGTTGCCAGGTCTGCCCTGTCAATGCCAACGCGCGCTTCGTGGACGGGACATGAAGGGCGGCAAGACTTTACTGGGCAGGAACCCGATCGTTGCTTTGCAGCCCTTCATCCCCGATGCTGAAGGCGACTCACTAAAAAGTCAGCCGCTTAACGCAGCTCTACCTCGCGGCCTTCCTGGGCCGAGCGCAGCACGCCTTCGATAATCTTGACGCTGGTCAGTGATTGTTGGGGCGTGACCACTTCGGCGGTGGGATCGCCATCCAGATGGCGGACCAGATTTTGGGTCAGGTGTAGATAGGAGCCGGTCCCACTGCGCGGCACTTTGGTCTGAATATCAGATTGCTGGCCGTTGAGGCTGGTGTAGAGTTCGAGTTGATCCTGGTCACCGACGAGCGCACCCCCCTGTGTACCATAGATCTCTGTGTAAAACTGATCTTTGTTGTTGACCGCCCAGGAGACCTGGAGCTGAATGACCGCGCCATTGGCAAAACGGATCAACGCCCAGGAGAGATCATCGACATCGAACTGGGCGTTGCCGGTCGGTTTTTGAATGTCTGCCCCCCAACCACCTAGCCCCAAACCCTGCGTCCCAAGCTTGGCGAAGGTGACACCACTCACCGTCACTGGCTCGGGGTAGCCCATGATGAAGAGGGCGCGATCGAGGGCATGGATGCCGATGTCGAGCAAACTGCCGCCACCAGCGAGTTCTTTGCGCGTAAACCAACTGCCAAAGCCGGGGATACCCGCACGGCGGTGCCAGACGGTGCGCACTGCATAGATCTCGCCAAAGAAGCCAGCATCGGCTTGGGCTTTGGTGGCGCGAATCGCGTCCGACCAGCGATAGTGGGAACCCACCGTGAGGGTGAGCCCCTTTGAAACGGCGAGATCCATCATCTCCTTGGCGTCGGCATAGCTTAACGCCAGCGGCTTTTCGCAGAGCACATGCGAACCGACACTCAGCGCTGCTAGTGCCATCGGTTTGTGAAAAATATTGGGGGTGGCAATGACGGTAATGTCTGGTTTGACCTCTGCCAACATTTTTTGGTAGTCGGTGAAGGTTTGGGGGACCTTTTTCTCGGCTGCAATCGCCTTCACCCGCTCTTCGTTAACATCGCAGAGCGCCGCGACAGTGACATTGGGAATGCTCTGAAAATTAGGAATGTGTCCAACTTGGACAATCTTACCTGCGCCAATGATGGCGACCCGATATTGCTGCTTTGCCATAAGTGTTGTCTCTTTCCTGTAGCGGCACAAGGTGAGCAGGCTACGCCCAATGATGACCGTTCCTCGCCTCAGTTGCCTTGCGTGGCCCATAATTTTGAAGTAACCTCCGCCATTATAGATCAAGGCTCTTCAATCAGCACAGTTATTCACACAGTTATTCACACAGTTATTCACTGTGGCGTTACTGGAATGGCCAAGGTGGAAATTCTGTAAGCTTTTCTCCTAAACGAGAAGTGGCTTTGTGCTTAAATAGGTAGGGTTTTCCCCAAGGTTGCTGTCAACTACCGATCAATATCCAAAAACCTTCAGGAAAGGGAGAGGGAATGTGATGCCGTCCCAGCCGATTCAAATCCTGCTTGTTGAAGATGATGATGTGGACGCGACAACAATTTACCGGCTGTTAAGGCCACATGCCGAGACGCTGCTCATCACACGCGTGACCGATGGACAACAGGCGCTGGATTGTTTGCATGGGACAGGTGGGCAACAACGGTTGCCCCGCCCCTACCTCATTCTATTGGATCTACAGCTCCCGATGCTGGACGGCCTTGCGTTTTTACACGAATTACGTGCCGATCCTCAGCTACAGCCCAGCAGCGTCTTTGTGATCAGCGCTTCGCAAGCGGAAGCTGACAAAGCCGCGGCCTATCGCTATGGGATTGTCGCCTACTTGGCGAAAGAGAGTCTGCGTAACCGAGGTGACGCGTTTGTCCAGCTGGTCTATTGGTATAGTCAAATTGCCGAGCTGCTGCCCCAAGCCTAGCGGCCAGACAGCTTATGCTAGGCGAGTTCACCGGACTGCGCAAACAGAATCGCGTGGACAAATTTGGGCCCATGGACGCCAAGGGTCAGATTCATCTCAATGTCGGCAGATTTGCTCGGGCCACTAATCATCGCGAGGTTGGCATGTTGGCGAAAGAAATCCACCAGGGTGCCAGCGGCGCGTTGCTCTTGAAGCCAGCTTTCGGGGGTGGGGTAAAGTCGATCCAGGGGAATGAGGGCGAGGTGACGAAAGGGCAACAGACTCGCGACGCGATTGGTGGCTGGGCTTGACGCCATTACCATGGAGCCGGTGCTGGCGAACGCCGCTTCGACACCCGTGAGCCCAAAGCGGATAAAGCGCACGGCCTCGCGGCTCTCGGCACTGCTGAGGTCGGTTGGGACCACCAGTTGAAAGCCCATATCTTTGAGCGCTTCGTCTACGCCTGGCACGGGCAGCATGTCCGGTTGCCAACTGAGGATACTGCGCTCCTGGTTCGTGACACGACGTTGCCCCTTTTGGGCCTGTTCTTCGGCGCTTTTCCAGGCCAAAAGTTGGTTGAATAAGGCCATGCGCGCCTCGGCGACCGATTCCACCAGTTGATAGGTGCCATGCAGGCGCGTCAACTCACTGCCAAAGCGTTGGGCTAATAGATAGGGGCCGCCCTCGGCGCTCGTCACCGTCATGCGCGTGGTTGGCGTCAGGGGTGTAACGGTCGGTGGCGGGAAGCGTAGATCGGGGCGGGCCAAGTTCGTCCGCAATTTGTCGAGTAGCTCATCCCGTGTGGTCATGCTTGGCTCCGGCTGGTGGTGTGGCTGGTGCTTCGCCCTGGATGGCGCGCCGGCGGCTTTGGCGTTCGGCCCACAGCTCGCGGAAGCTTTTGCGGGCAAAGGCGGGAAAGTCGCGGCTTTGGGTCCAGCCGTTGAGCGGGGGCGGCATAAATTTGAGATTGCCGCCCTGGGTCGCCATCAACTGGGTCGCGACACTGGCTAACTTGCCCGCCTGTTCATAGCGGCTGCGACTCTTCATGGTTTGAATAAAACCAGTCATCGCGGCGCGGTCAAAGAAGGGACTGTCCCCTGTTTGGACCTGATCGTTGCGCAGATCGAGCAGGAGCCGCGGCAAATCAATCTTGACAGGGCAAGCTTCGCGGCAAGCCCCACAGAGGCTGCTGGCATGGGGCAATTTGTTGGCTTGGGTCACCCCCATGGGCAACATGGGGCTAATCACCGCGCCGATGGGGCCGCTGTAGGTGCTGCCATAGGCATGGCCGCCAATCTCGCGATAGACGGGGCAGACATTCAAGCAGGCACCACAGCGGATACACAAGAGCGCTTCCCCGTAACCATTGGCTAAGAGATCGCTGCGGCCATTATCAAGCAGCACCACATGAAATTCTTCGGGCCCGTCGGCATCGCCTGGTTGGCGCGGGCCATTGGTCATGGAGAGATAGACCGTCGTCTGTTGACCGGTGGCGCTGCGACAGAGGGCTTGGTATTGGAGGAAGGCATCCTCTACCGTCGGCACCAATTTTTCAATGCCCATGAGCGCTACATAGACGCGGGGCATGGTAGAGCTAAGGCGGCCATTGCCTTCGTTGGTGGCAATACAGATCGTGCCCGTTTCGGCAATGGCAAAATTACAGCCGCTGACCCCCATCTCTGCCGTGAGAAATTCCTGGCGCAATTTGGCCCGCGCGAGGGCGCACATGGTTTCCGGGTCCAGCGTGGGGGGCATGTCGAGCTTTTCTTGCAGGATGGCGGCAATGTCTTCGAGCCGCCGATGGATAACGGGTGCCACAATGTGGCTCGGTGGTTCTTGATTGAGCTGGATAATGTATTCGCCCAAATCCGTCTCAATGGCGGTCATACCGGCTTCTTCTAGCGCGTGATTGAGGTGAATCTCCTCGGTCGCCATGGATTTGGCTTTGACCACTTTTTTTACATTGGCACGGCGGGCAATGGCGACGATGATCTGATTGGCCTCGGCGGCATCCCGCGCCCAATGGACCTGCGCCCCATTGGCGACCAGATTTTGCTCCAACTGTTCGAGCAGATCCGGCCAGTTGCGCAGCACATATTCCTTCATCTGGCGCACCTGATCGCGCAAGGTTTGCCCATCCACGGTCTGCATGGCGGTGAGGCGTTGCCCGCTCATCCGCACGGTGGCGCGGGCGAGGGCTGTTTGGAGATGGCGGTCGTTGAGCGCGGCATCCACCCGTTCTTGATAGGGCGCGTGTAGATCGATCACAGCGGTCGGCATAGGCTAATCCTGCGTTATTCTTTGGCATCTTGCCAACGGCGCGGGGGGAGTGCTGGCGGTTCGGGCATGGCTGAGGCGGGGCGAGCCGTGAGATCAACCTGATTGTTGAGAATTTCGGCGATATGTACGGCACGACAGCGCTGGGCTTGACGGCTGAGGAGGCCATTCATGTGGGTCATGCAGCTGACATCGCACAGGGCCACCACATCGGCATCGGTCTCGGCCAGGTTGCGCGTCTTGCGCTGTCCCATGGCGGTGCTAATGCCCGCGTTTTTGAGGGCAAAGAGCCCACCAAAGCCACAACATTCCTCGGCACCATTGAGCTCGACCAGTTCGGCGTCGGGAATCTGGGCTAGCAAGGTCCGGGGCTGCTCGTCAATGCCCAATTCGCGCAGTAGATGGCAACAGGCATGATAAGTCAGTTTGCCGGGGAAATGGACACCAAGATCGGTAACACCCAGAACATCGACCAAAAATTGGGTTAGCTCAAAGGTTACGGCGGCCACGGCTTGGGCCCGGTGCGCAAGCGACGACGTCGGTTGCTCTTCAAAGAGGGCCGCGTAAAAATGGCTAGTCATGGTGGCGCAACTGCCGCTGGGAACCACAATGGCATCTACATGGCCGGTGCGGACTAGGGGCTCAAAGATGTCCAGAAACCGTTCGGCAAGCAGCCGTGCTTCCTGGCGATAGCCAGCGTTGAAGGCTGGCTGACCACAACAGGTCTGCTCGACTGGAAAGACGACCTCAATCCCCAGGCGTTCGAGGAGTTCAGCGGTGGCCAGGCCAACGGCGGGGTAGATCATGTCCACCATACAAGTGACAAAGAGCGCAACCCGGCGAGGTGGGGTCGAAAACTGTTTTTTCTCCATGCAATCCTAGTAATCAGCCTTTACTGCTTTCCCTTGAGCTCAATAATTGTTAACCGTCTACCTTGCCATACTCCAATGGGGACCCGCATACGGTATACTGTACTCATCAACTTCTTATCATATTTCTTATCATATTTCTTATCATAGAGGGGTCTCTCTATTATCGCATGGTTTGGTGGCTTCGTCCAGACGAGCGCATAAATGGGTTGATTTCAAGGATGAGGCAAAATGCTTCTCCCTGCCGCTTATAGAAAGTTAATCATGCCGATGTAGAACGCGTGTTCTTTTTTGCCGATTTTTTTATTGACAGATTCATTGATTCGCAGTACAATGAGTTCACTTGACACAGAACGGTAGTGAGAGGAGAGTGTTATGTACCAGCAGATTACCTTGATTGGAAATTTGGGTAGCGATCCAGAGATGCGCTATACGCCCAGTGGTGTTCCGGTTGCGAGCTTTAGCTTGGCCGTCAACCGCAGTTGGACCGGGCAGGATGGTCAACGCCAAGACAAGACAACGTGGTTCCGTATTTCGGTGTGGAACAAACAAGCGGAAACGGTCAGCCAATATCTTTCCAAGGGGCGCCAAGTCTTGGTGATTGGCGAAATGGAAGAAGCACGCCCCTATACCGATCGCGATGGTAACATGCGCGCCTCCTTAGAGGTGAAGGCCCAGAGTGTACGCTTCTTGGGGCAGCGGGGCGATGCCCCCATGGGGGGGAACAACTTTGGGCATGCGGCCCCCACATCGGCTCCGGCTGCTGATCTGCAAGACGAAGATATTCCCTTCTGATCGACGCCTGTCGAGCTGAGACTACAATACGCTTGGCTGCTTACCCAAAGCAAACAGGTGAAACTTGTCTACTCTACTAACCGTTTTTAACAATATCCATTATTAACAAAGTGCGCTTGCGGTTCGTAAGGCGCACTTTGTTTTTTTTCCCGTTTTGGAGACAGGACAATTCCGCCAAAATTCTGATGATCTCCTGTAGAATCAAGGATACAATAGAAGAAAATGTGACTTCGGCGCTAGACAAGAAAGAAATAAAGCAAATGACCCCTACCCAACATAAGCAATTGTTTTTTGTCCTTCTTGTTTCCGTTCTACTGATATTCGCTTCTTGTAAAGGCCCTACCCCATTTGAGGATGTCTACACCATTGTTAGCCCCGCTGTGTTGCAGCCAGGTGTTGCCATTCCTCCCCCAGCAACAGCGCCTATTCTAACCATTACAGGTACGATTGGAACATTCAATGATCCGGCTGGCATTGTCATGGATCGGGCGACGCTAGAAGAGAGTGGCGTCGTAGAATATACCGTGCTAGATCCCTTTGAAGAGCGCAAGATCCAATACCGTGGTGTATTAATGCGCGATCTATTAGCCTTGTGGCAAGTGCCGGACGATGCGCAGACGGTGCACTTTGTCGCGATCAATGACTATATGATCGATGTGCCGATCACCGATTTTTATCAGTATCCTGTTCTATTCGCCCTCCAAGCCGACGGTGAATATATGCAGCCCGATTATCGCGGCCCAGCAATGTTGGTCTATCCCGTAGATAACTACGAATTTGATCTCCTCGCCGTCCGTCGTAAATGGATCTGGCAGATCAAAACAATTCGTATTGAGTAACTGAAATCGGTGAAAGGGAATAGGCTGTGCTGTGAAAAGATTTCACTGGTTTTGGGAATCATTGCTGCTACAAAGCGATGCCATTGCGCCTAATCGCGTCATTCTGCTGATCTCCCCGATGGTCATTGCCTTGCTAGCCATCTTGGGGTTGGCGGTTCAGTTGAACCGCCAAATTTCCGATCAACAGGGGATGAGCCTCAACCGGATTGCCCATGTGAGCGTCCGGAATTTTGCGCAACTCCAACGCGAACACCTCCGCTTGACAGCCCTGATTGCCGCCCCTTCGCAGGAGCTTTCCCGCCAGGCCATTAGTGAACAGGGCAATCTGGTTTGGAGCCGCCTGCGCGTTTTAGAAAATTCAAGTCATTTTGAAATTTTAACGCCAACGGTTAAAGAACTACTCTATGCTTATCGGACTAGTTGGGTTGAGCTGCAACCGGATCTCCGTTTGTGGTTGCAAGGAAATTCCAATGAGACCTTACAAGCTGCCTTGCTAGTGAAACTAGATGCAGCCGAAAAAGTGATTAACCAAGCCATTGCCGAAAGTCAATTAGATTATGAAAGTCGTATTGTTGCATGGATGAGCTCATCCAGCCGGCTCAACGGTTTACTTAATGGCGCCAGTGTCGGCTTTCTCTTGATGATGTTGTTGACCACCTATGTGCTCTATCAATTTTTCCAAGTACAAGAGCGAATTGAACAGGGGCTACGCAACAGCGAACAGCGACTGCGCGCCATTCTCGATACGATTCCTGATGCTGTCTTTCGTTTGAACCAATGTGGGCTCTGTGTCGATGTCAAGCCACCTAAGAATTTCTGCATGGCGGTGGCAACGGAAGCAACCATCGGCAAGGTATTGGTGGATCTGTTGCCTACGGCGGCTGCCGGACCGGTTCGCCAAGCGATCCAAAAGGTGCTGAGTACAGGACAAGAACAGTTGTGTGAGTATCAACTACCGGATGAAACTACGGCTGAAACACGCAGCTATGAGGCGCGGCTGTTACCGAGCGGACCCAATGAAGTCCAAATGATCGTGCGCGATATTACGGTCGACAAACAACTGGAAGAAGCGACTCTCCAGGCGCAAAAGCTGGAAAGTCTGGGGGTGTTGGCCGGTGGAATTGCCCATGATTTCAACAATCTGCTGACCGGGATGTTAGCCCAAGCCTCACTGGCGAAACTCAAATTGCTCAAAGGCTTGCCAGCGGTCCCCCATATTGACAAAGCCGTTTTGTCGGCGGAACGAGCCGCTGACCTTACCCATCAACTGCTTGCTTATGCGGGCAAAGGTAAATTCCAGATCACCGCGTTGGATGTTAATCAGCTCATTCGTGATACTGCCGATTTGATGCAAATGGCCCTATCGAGCAGTGCCTCCTTTCGCCTTGATCTAGAAGATGGCCTCCCTTTGATCGCCGCCGATCGCGGGCAAATGCAACAAGTCGTCATGAATCTGTTTATCAATGCCGTAGAAGCGCTGGGTGAGCAGGAAGGGAACATTCACATCGGCACCAAGTCCCAGTGGCTCGCGGCGGAAACGACTAGCCAAGGCTATGTCGTGGGGAATTTGCTGGCAGGTTCCTATGTAGTCGTTCAAGTGACTGACAACGGTGCAGGGATGAGCCAAGAGGTACTGAGCCGGATTTTTGATCCATTCTTTAGTACCAAAAGCAAAGGCCACGGGCTGGGGCTATCCGCAACGCTGGGGATTATCCGTCTGCACAATGGCGGGCTCCAAGTTCAAAGCCAGCCGGGGCGGGGCACGACCTTTACTGTCTTGCTGCCTGCTTTGCCAGACGCGCCCCAAAATTCAGTGACAAAGACTGAAATCGTTGGCGCGCCCCTCGAACAACGCCAGACCATCTTAGTCATTGATGATGAAGCCCCTATCCGCGATGCTGCCTATGATATTCTCAGTGGCCGTGGCTTTACCGTCATTGCCGCGGCTAGCGGTCAAGAGGGCGTCGAGCAGTTTCATCGCCTGCATAACCAGATCGGTGTGGTTTTATTGGATATGAAAATGCCTGGGCTAGATGGGCGGCAGACCTATCAGCTCCTGCGCCAGATTGAGCCAAATCTGAAAGTTATTCTCATGTCTGGCTATAGCGAGACCGAGGTCAGCACTCAATTAGGCCAGGAAATTGCCTTCTTGGCCAAGCCCTATAGCGCCACCCTCTTAACCGATTACGTCGAGCGGGCCTTACGCACGAACTAAGTTGCAAGCCCTAGGCGGCCAAAATATGAGTCAAAATGGTGGCTCCACTGCCACCAATATTCTGTGCCATGCCAATGGCCGCCTTTCTGACTTGATTGGCACCAGCCGTTCCCGTTAGCTGTTGGATCAACTCGACAATCTGATAGACGCCTGTGGCTCCAACCGGATGGCCACGGCTCTTGAGGCCGCCCATGGTGCTAATCGGCAACTCCCCCTGAATCCCGATCACTTCCTCGTGGGCCATGCGCCACCCTTCTCCACGCCGGGCAAAGCCTGATGCTTCAAGACTGAGCGCACTCATAATGGTAAAGGCATCGTGAACCTCAAAAAGATCAATTTCTTGCGCGGTTACGCCAGCTTGGCGATAGGCTTTTTGGCTGCTGATCGCGGCGGCTTCGAGCCAAAGTGGATCGCGCCGGTCGTGGACAGCCAGGGTATCAGTGGCCGCGGCGCTCGCCAAGATCCGCACGGCGCCGCGGTGGTGGCCCCTGGTGTAAAGGTGCGCCCGCTCGGTGGGGACAAGCACCAAAGCGGCGGCCCCATCACAGACGGGGCTGCTATCCAGGATATTGATGGGCGTGGCAATGACGGGTGCCTTGAGATAATCGTTCAAGGTCACAGCTTCTTGAAACATGGCGTTGGGGTTGTTGGCCCCATTGCGATGGGCGTTAATACTGAAGCCGGCAAAGGCGTCCAGCGGCACATCATATTCATACATGTAGCGCTGCATGATCAGGGCGTTCAACCCGACAAAGC
>JAHBVH010000097.1 GCA_019637645.1 Caldilineaceae bacterium | reverse complement strand
ACGATCTGTAGAGACGCAATATTTTACGATCTGTAGAGACGCAACATTTTGCGATCTGTAGAGACGCAATATTTTGCGATCTGTAGAGACGCAATATTTTGCGTCTCTACACCTGACAAAATCGGCGCGGCATCACCCATCTGCTATAATTGATCACCATGGTAGCATCATTGGAGGTGCCAAGACATCTTCCCACTATAATCGTGATAAAGGTACGATAAATGACCACCAAGCAACGGACCAAATTTGGTATTATCGGCTGCGGTAACATTAGCGGCATCTATCTCAAGGCCGACAAAACATTTAATAATCTCGAGCTCGTCGCCTGTGCCGACCTGGATTTGGAGCGCGCCCGGGCCAAGGCCGCCGAACATAACATCAAAGCCTACAGCGTGGAGGAACTCCTGGCCGACCCCGCCATTGAAATTGTCGTTAACCTCACCATTCCGGCCGCCCATGCCGCCGTCAGCACAGCCGCCGTGCAGGCGGGGAAAGCGGCCTACAGCGAAAAGCCCTTTGCCCTCACCCGTGCTGATGGCGAAGCGCTACTCAAACTCGCCGCGGCCAAAGGTCAACGCGTAGGCTGTGCGCCGGATACCTTCTTGGGCGGCGGCTTACAGACCTGCCGCAAACTGGTCGATGATGGGGTCATTGGTACACCCGTGGGCGCAACGGCCTTTATGATGTCCCGTGGTCATGAGCATTGGCACCCTAGCCCCGAATTCTACTATCAGCCCGGCGGCGGTCCCATGTTTGATATGGGCCCCTACTATCTGACCGCGCTAGTCTCGATCTTGGGTCCCGTGCGCCGTGTCACGGGGTTGACCCGCGCCAGTTTCCCTGAGCGGCTCATTACCAGCCAACCCAAATATGGTCAGGTGATCAAAGTAGAAGTGCCGACCCATGTGGCCGGTCTCTTGGAGTTTGCCAATGGCGCCATCGGCACGATCATCACCACCTTTGATGTCAAGGCATCACAGCTGCCTCGTCTGGAGCTATACGGTTCCGAAGCCACGCTCAGCATGCCAGATCCCAACACCTTTGGCGGCCCTGTGCGCATTCGCAGCGCCAGTGACAGCGATTGGCAGGAGGTGCCGCTAACTCACATCTACACCGAAAACAGTCGTGGCCTGGGCGTCGCCGACCTAGCTGACGCGATCCGCAGCGGGCGCCCCCATCGCGCCAGTGGTGAGCTAGCCCACCATGTCCTCGACATTATGCAAGCCTTCCACGAAGCCTCCGCTACTGGCAAACACGTGGATCTCACCAGCACCTGCGAACGCCCCGCCATGTTGCCCTTGGGATTGCAGCCGGGGCAGATTGGGTAGAGAGGGCAGAGGGCAGAGGGCAGAGGGCAGAATCTGTCTTCTGTCTTCTACCCTACTCTCCTAATACCGCCCCTAACCGCGCCGCGCCTTCCACTAACTGTGCGCGGTCATAATAGGCGAAACAAAGCCGAAGATAGTTGGAAAGGCCGCCAGTTGTGGAGAATTTATTACCGGCGCGGAAGCCGACTTGGTGGGCGTCGGCTTTGGGGAGGAGGGCTTGGGCATCCATGGCCGCGGGGAGTTTGAGCCAGAAGAAATAGCCACCATGAGGAGGAGTAAATTCGACCCACGGCGGCAAATGGGTGCGCAAGGCTTGATCAAGCGCCTGGATTCGTTCCCCATACAGCCGACGGAGCCCCGCCAGATAGTGCGCTTGCAGCCCCAGTTCAATGGCACTGCGTACCACCCCCGAGACAAACGGGTTCAGGCCACCGCCACTCCGCACCAAGCCACTATCCATAAAGCGTTCCACCACCGTCGGTGCGGCCTGTAACCAACCCAAGCGCAACCCCGGGGCTAAGATCTTCGAGAAGGTGCCTAGCGAGATCACCGGCCCGGCTTCGATATAATGCGCAAAAGGCAGCGGTGGACGCTGGCCGTAGGACAAGAGATGATAGACTTCATCGGCCACGATCCAGAAATGATAGTGGCGACTGAGGGCCACCAATGCCGCACGCCGAGACGCCGAGAGGGTAATACTGGTCGGATTTTGGAAGGTGGGAATCGTATAGAGCAAGACGGGCCGTTCCTGCTGCACTTTGGCTTCCAGCGCCGCCACATCGATCCCTTCGCTATCCATCGGCACGGTTTCCACCCGCAAGCCATGATCCCGAAAGATCCCAAAGGCGAGAAAATAGGTCGCTTCCTCCACCAACACCAGATCGCCCGGCTTGGTGAGCAGCGTACAGATCAGATCAAGCGCTTGCGAGACCCCATTGGTGACAAATAATTGTTCGGGCGTGACGGCGATCCCATATTCACCCTGCAAAAAGGTCGCCAACGTCTGTTGAAAATAGCCATCCCCTTCCTCTAATCCATATTGCAACAAAGTCGGATTGCCCTGGGCAAACCAATGCTCGGCGGCTTGGCGCAACGGGACCAGCGGCAAGATCGCCTCGGCTGGCTGGCCGACGCCCAAGTCGATCACCCCTTCAGGAACCTGGATCTGGGTCGTGCGAATTGTAGTCATAGCAATCGTATCGGCTGATTGGTTTGGTGTAGACTCTACGGTCTAAATGGTATTTCGTGTTACGGCAACGGGTATAGTAAGTTACGCAGTTGGACAAGACCTGACAGGTTTTGAAAACCTGTCAGGTCTCTGGTCACACGCTCAACGGTGTAACGCCTATGGGTATATCCATTGTACCGTTTTCATAACTTTCCCCCAAGTGAGGTGCGCAATGTATCAGCTTGTTGACAATATACCCGTCTGGGGCGAACCGCTGTTGGATGCCGTGGCCCAAGCCGTTACGGTGGGCAAACGGGCCGACGCCGTCGCGCTCATGGCCGACCATCACATTGGCTATGCCATGCCGATCGGCGGGGTCGCGGCCTACCGCGAACAGATTAGCCCCTCCGGTGTTGGCTTTGACATTAGTTGCCTAAAGGAAGGTAGTCTAGTCACCACAGCACAAGGCCAGCGTATTCCCATTGAAAAGGTTATGGATTCCGGAAACCTGCTTGGTTACGCGAATGGTCGTATCACGAATGTCGGTGCCGCCTTATGTATAGTATCCAAGCAGGTCGAAAAAACATTGGAATTAACCCTGCAAAGTGGAGATACTCTGCAGCTCACAGAGGATCATCTGCTCTTAACGTCTACAGGCTGGTGTACAGCAGGAGAACTTTCGCTCGATCAGTCTATAGCTGTTTCCTCCTATATTGGTACAGAAACTGACCAACCCGTGCGACATCCCCTTGATTACCGTCTTGTTCGCTTATTTGGCTACGCTGTTGGCGATGGACACCTTGCAAAAGAGAAGAATCGGGTCGCGTTTTATACCGCTCAAGATAATGACGCGCTGCAAATTTTACACGATCTGCGCAAACTCGGATATGACAATGCAATGTGTCATCGTCGGGTGCGTCCAAATGGCAGTATTGAGAATCAGATCTATTGCAATTCTAAGCAATTGCATAAGCTCTTTACTGACTGGGGTCGTCCGCCGGGTATTGCTAACTGGAATTATAACCAATTAGCTTGGCTGCTAGATTTACCTAACTACCTAAAAGCGGCTTGGCTAGGTGGGTTATTTAGTGCAGAAATGGCAGCGCCAGTTATACGGAAGGGCAAGCTGCTGGGCGGTGCGGTTATGAAGCAAGGCGGATATAATCCGCTGCCCTTACTTCATATTGTAAAAGCACTATTGCAGTCTTTAGGTTACATCGGTGAGATTTATCCAAGTGGCAAGCCGTATAAAGGCAGACAGTGCTATCAGCTGCTCATTAGTGGTGGACAACAACAGACCATCAAGGTATGGCGGCAGATTGGCTTTCCGTATGCCCGCTACAAACAGCAAAAAGCAGCGGCTGCTATGTCAATTATCTGGCAAAGGAACGAAGTTGCGGCAGAACGAACACGTGCCGTTGAACTATGTAGAAACTTACGCCAAAATGGGATGGGCATTTACGATCTTGCAAATGCCGTATCAAATACGCTAAGAGTCAACTTTACCCACTCAATGGCGTTGAAAGCAATCTATGAGGAGCGTGGGCAGGTGCGTGTTCCAGGTGGCTGGATAAGGGAGCCGCAGCTTGACGGTGAATTTATATGGGTGCCAATTCAGTCATTACGCGAATTGCATAAGCAGGTCATGGTCTATGACATTCCGCTGGCCCATCATGCACACAACTTTATTGCCAATGGTATAGTAGCGCATAATTGTGGTAACAAAGCCGTCCAGCTGGATGTTGAGGCCAGCGAAGTTCGGCCTTTTATCAAAACGATCATGGACGATATTTGGAAACACATTTCCTTTGGGGTTGGGCGCAAGAATGCCGAAGAGGTTGAACATGCACTCTTTGACGATGACCCTGCTTGGGATATTCCCGCGGTCCGCAAACATAAACAATTGGCCCGCGAACAGCTCGGCACGGTCGGTTCGGGCAACCACTATGTGGACATCTTTGTAGATGAACAAGAGAAAGTCTGGATTGGTGTCCACTTTGGCTCGCGGGGGCTGGGCCATCACATTGCCAGCCACTACATCAAAGCAGGCGGCGGCAAGGATGGCATGAATGTCGAGCCAGTGGTGCTACCGGTCGCTTCGCCCCTCGGTCAGGAATATATTGCCGCCATGCAGCTCGCCGGGCGTTATGCCTATGCCGGTCGCGATTGGGTTTGCCAAAAGGTGGCCCAGATCATCGGAGCCCCTATTGTGGATGAAGTCCACAATCACCACAACTACGCCTGGATCGAACGGCATGGCGAGCACGATCTCTGGGTGGTGCGCAAAGGCGCGACACCGGCCTTTCCCGGACAACGCAGCTTTGTGGGCGGCACCATGGCCGAACCCGCGGTGATTCTCGAAGGAGTCGATAGTGAAGAAGCCAAAGCCGCGCTCTACTCCACCGTGCATGGTGCGGGGCGGGTGATGTCGCGCACCAGAGCAGCAGGCAAGAAAAAGTGGATCAAAGGCCGCCCGGTAACCGTCCAAGAAGGCGAAGTCAGCCGCAAAATGATGATGAACTGGGTGCGCGAAGCTGGAGTCGAACTCCGGGGCGCAGGCACCGACGAATCGCCCCACTGTTACAAACGGCTGGACGAAGTGCTAACCTATCACCGCGCTTCTGTCCGCATCCGCCACACCCTCACCCCCATCGGCGTCGCCATGGCCGGAGAGAACGAGTTTGATCCGTATAAGGATTAGAGATTGGAGACTTGCAGCGCCTACCTGTCTTACGGCCCGCTCTCTTCTGTCATGTGACCTGTAGCATGACAAGTGGCACTGGCCGATAGCGTGGATTGCGGGTAGACTGGGGGAAACAGTTTTCCAGCTTTTACCCCTGTCCTAGCTGAAACCCAGGAACTTTGTATGAAAGCGACGCTATCGTCTTCTATTCGCCTATCGCTACAACACCACTTCACTTTACCCCAATCTTGGATAGAGTGGCTGGCATTGGGCACCATAATGGTCGTGGCCCTCTTTGCCTTTAGCTTCTATCCCGCCACCGATCACCGGCGCTGGGCCATCTTGGGGTTGACCCTGCTCTTTCTCGTCGCCCAAGTTTGGCCGCCCGAGCTTGCAGTAACCAACAGAGACGCGGCCCGGCGCGAACAGACCAGGCTTGGCTTTCTGACCCTAGTCACGCTGGGGATGATCGCGCTGGAGGTAAATTTTACCGCAATTATTATCCTCTATTTTATCCTGAGTGGCCGCGCGCTCTTTCTCTTCCCCAACTGGATGGGCTATGGCTGGATCGCGCTGTTCGGGGCCATTTCGACGGTGGTCTTGGCCTATTTGATGGCCCCCGATTGGCTCTTTGGCATCCTCAATGGCTTGGGTACGACCTGTGGCTATCTCTTTCTTGGCTCGGCGGCCAATGCCCAGCGCCGGGCCGAGGTCGCTAGTGCCGAAAGTAAGCGACTGCTCCAAGAACTCCAAACCGCCCATCAGCAACTACAAGCCTATGCAGCTCATGCCGAAGCCCTCGCCATTGCCGAGGAGCGGAATCGCCTAGCCCGCGAAATGCACGATACCTTGGGCCATCGCTTGACCGTCGCCGCGGTCCAACTGGAAGGGGCACAAAAACTCGTTGAGCGCGATCCGGCCAAAGCGAGCCAGATGATCGGCACCGTTCGTGAACAAGTACGCGAAGGCTTACAGGAATTACGCCACACGGTCGCGGCCCTCCGCACACCGCTGGAAGCGGAATTGCCGTTGCGTACGGCCCTCACTCACCTAACCACCCATTTTCGGGAAGCAACCGGCCTCCCAACGACCCTGGTTTGTCCCGTCACCCTGCCCGCCTTGTCCACAGCCCAGCGGCAGGCGCTCTATCGTGCCGCCCAAGAAGCGTTGACGAACATCCAACGCCATGCCCAAGCCAGCTACGTCTGGATGACGCTCACATTGCCGGAAGACAGCCACGGGCAGAGTGCCATCGAACTTACCATGGCAGACGATGGCATCGGGATTGCGCCACAACCGTTGTCAACCGGCTACGGCCTCCGTGGCTTAGAGGAACGGGCAACCCAGCTCGGCGGCACCTTGCGAATCCAGCCACGGCTCGGCAAGGGTACCCAAATGATCATGCGTCTCCCTTTAGCGCTCCCCACAGAACCTACCCTAGCCCATTCAGGAAACGGTCATGACTCCTAAAATTACGATCCTGCTGGTTGATGATCAACGGCTGATGCGTGATGGCTTGCGCACACTGCTGGAATTGGAAGAAGATTTCCTGGTCGTGGGCGAAGCAGCCAATGGTGCCGAGGCCTTAGAACGCTACGCCGCCTTACAACCCACCATTGTGCTCATGGATGTCCGCATGCCTGGCATTGATGGCGTGGAAGCCACGCGGCGGCTACAGGCCCAGTGGCCCACCGCCCAGGTCATTATTCTCACCACCTTTGACGAAGATGAGTATATCTTTGAGGGTCTGCGTGCCGGAGCGCGGGGCTATCTGCTCAAAGCCGTCTCGGGCGATGAGTTGGCCGCGGCCATTCGGCGGGTGGCGGCGGGCCAGGCCCTGATCGATCCCGCGGTCACCCGCAAAGTCGTCGATGCCTTTGTCCGCCTTGCCCCACCAGCGCGCCCCCTAGAGGCGGGCTTGGCCGACCCCCTTTCCGAGCGTGAATTGGCGATCCTGCAATTGGTGGCCCAAGGGCTCAGCAACCGCGAAATTGCTGAACGTCTTTATCTAGCCGAGGGTACTGTCAAGAACTATGTCACCTCGATCTTAGGCAAAATTGGGGCGCGTGATCGAACTCAAGCCGCGCTGCGCGGACGGGAATTGCGTTTGTTATAATGAGGTTATCATAAGCATGGAAATATCCCCGTCTCCTCGCGAAAATTGACACCCACGACCAAAGCAACTATGATTTCAGGGATAGTTGATATCAATCTACTACGCCACCAAAGAGCAAGGTAAGCGCAAGCACGCCCCTGGCAATGTCGCCACCGGCTTCTCAGTTGACATTGATTGTCCCAAATTGATTGTCCCAAAACGCGGAGAGAAAGCTGTGAGCTTTGGCATCACCAAAACCATCCCGGCCAGCGAAGGCCAGGACGCCATCAATGCGCTCTATGATGGCACCCTCAGTGAATATGAATTCCACATGGCGGGTAAGCCGTCCAAATTAAAGGTCGGTGATTATGTCTACACGATTTTCAACGACCAGTTGGTCGGACGCCTACAGATCAAAGCCTTGATCGGCGGTGCGGTCAATCCCGATTCGGGCAAACCCCGCACGTTGGTGATGGTCACCGCGCCGGGCGAACGCCTCGCCCAACCGATCGCGAAAGAAGGTCACCGCGGCACCCGCTACTATGATGGGGAAGCGTGGCCATCATGATCAGTTGATTCGTAATGGGATGAATCATCCCATCCATTTTATGATGCAAGGAGATACGCATGGTCGCACTACAAGGGCCGGGCAGCCCCTTTCAATTGTTATTTACGGGTGAGCTGCCGGCAGAGCCATCGCTGCCGGCCAACTTTCGGGCGCTCTATCCCGGCGACTGGCATTTGCCCGCGCCGACCGGACGCCCCTACACCTATAGCAATTTTGCTCAGGCCCGCGACGGACGTATTTCCTACAACGAGCCAACCGCTTTTTCCGGCGGCGATGTCACCGGCTATGATGCCCATGATCGGTGGTTAATGGCCCTGTTGCGGGCGCGGGCCGACGCGGTAATGTCGGGCGATGCCACGTTGAATCTAGAGACAGAACATCTGTGGACCGCAGAGTTTATGTGTCCCGCGGATGGCGCGGCCTTTGCCGAGCTGCGCGAAGCCGAAGGCTATGCACCAGTGCCCATTTTCGTGATTGTCTCCATGGAAGGTCAGATCAACTTTGATGCCCTCTGCTTCCGCCAAAGCGCGCTGCAGATCGTGTTGGCTACCACCGAACGGGGTGCAGCCCAAGTCCAAGGCGCGCCCTGTGCGGCCACCTTGGATGTTCATACGTTAGGCGAGCACAGCGTTGACCTCCCCCGCTTGAGCCAGATCCTCGCCAGCGACTATGGCGTCCGCAATCTGCTCTGTGAAGGGGGCGCACGGCTCTTTGGGTCGATGCTGGATGCCCAGCTGATCGACGAAGAGTTTGTCACCTTCTGCCCCAACTTTATTGGGCGTAGCCCCGAGAAATTCCGGCCCAGCTATACCGAGGGCGTTGCTTGGCAGCCCAACACGGCACCCTATTCGCAACCCTTTAGCCTCCATCGCGCCGGGGACTTTCTCTACATGCGCACCAAGGTGCTCTACAAAGGATAGTAAGGGATTCACCCATGGCACCGATCTCACCAACGCTTCAGCAAGCCCTTAACGCCATTGTGGGCAGCGAACATGTCATCACCGATGCCCAGCAATTGGATAACAATTCGCGCGACTGCTACTGGTATTCCCCCGTGCTCAAACCCCAGCTCGACGCGAAAGTGGGCGATATCTTGGTCCGGCCCGGCACGATAGACGAGCTATGCGAAGTCATCGCCGTTGCCGTCCGCGCCCAGCTCCCCATCACCATGCGCGGCGCGGCCACCGGCAACTATGGCCAAAGTGTCCCACTCCAGGGTGGTCTGGTTTTGAGCACCAAACGGCTGGATCAGATCTTGGCCCTAACGTCCACCAGCGCCCAAGTGCAGGCGGGCGTCGTCCTCCATACAATGGAACAGGCCGCGCGTAAAATTGGTGCGGAATTGCGCTTCTTTCCCAGCACCTTGCTCACCGCCACCGCCGGGGGCTTTTTGGCCGGTGGCTCGGGCGGGGTTGGCTCGGTGACCTGGGGCACACTTTGGGATGAGGGCAGCGTGCTTGGCGCGACTGTAGTCACCGTTGAGGAAACGCCACGCGTCCTGACGATCACCGACCCAACCGAATTACTCGGCGTGATCCACAACTGTGGCCTGAGTGGGGTCATTGCCGATCTCACCTTAGCATTGGCCCCTGCCCAACCGTGGGCCCAATATGTGATCGCCTTTGATAGCTTTGAGGCCGCCTTGCGTTGTGGCGAAACGCTGGCCCATGATCCAGCGCTTGCCAAACGGCTGGTCACCGTGCTCGAATGGCCGATTCCTTCCTTCTTTCGCCAACTGGTGCGCGCCGGTGCTTCCCCCGAAGGCAAAGCGCAGATGCTCTTGATGGTGACGCTTCATCAGGCGGAACTCCAAGCGCGGGTACAACCCTTTGGCGGCACGATCACATGGCACAGCCCGCCCGCAGATTATCTCAAACGCGGGCTCCTGCTCTCGGACTTTTCATGGAACCACACGACCTTATGGGCCATGAAAGCGGATGAGCAATTTACCTACTTGCAGGATCAATTTGATCCTGAACGGGTGTATGAACAGCTCCGGCTACGTAAGGCTCGCTATGGCGACCAGATTTTGGAGCACATCGAATTTATGAAGTTCCGCGGTCGGCTCTATCCACAGGGTCTAAGCCTGGTGCGCTACCAAACGCGTGACCAGCTATGGGCGTTGATGGACTATTGTGAGGAGATCGGCATTTGGGTTGCCAACCCCCATACCCACTATCTCGACGAAGATGTGCGCTGGAATGGGCAGCCCCTGCTCGATGCGAAGGCCCAATGGGATCCCCACAGTCTGCTCAACCCCGGCCACCTCAAAATGCTAGAAGAGGGGTAACCCACCCATGCGTCGCAACCTGACTCACTACACTTGGCAAGAGATCGCCGCACTCGACAAGCAAACCGGCGTCGTCATCCTGCCGATTGGGGCGATTGAACAACATGGCCCCCACCTGCCCACCATCACCGACACCCTCCAAGTGACCCAGGTGCTCGACACGACCATGGCGCGCCTGCCCGCGGAAGTCCGGGCGTGGACGTTGCCGCCGCTCAACTATGGCAAGAGCAATGAACATACTGGCTTTCCTGGCACCATTGGCCTCTCGGCCACCACCCTGTTGGCCGTCCTGCATGACATTGCCGATAGCCTCAAGGCCGCGGGCTTTCGCCGCTTGGCCTTTCTCAACGGTCACGGCGGGAATTTGGCGCTGCTTGAAGTGGCCGCCCGCGATATTCGGGTGCGGACCAACCTGATGTGTTTCTGCCTCCAGCCCAGCCTTTTTGTCAATCCGCCCTTTCCCATTACGCCCGCGGAAGAGCGGCTGGGCTTCCATGCCGGTGAGTTAGAGACCTCGCTCATGTTGGCCTTCGCCCCCGAATTGGTGCAGATGGAGAAGGCCGTCTGTCACTTTGCGCCTTTTCCGGCCACCGAGACGCCCCTCTTTTTCTTTGGCGCGGCTTCAACAGCTTGGCTCAGCCGCGATTGGAGCCCCAGCGGCGTCTTTGGCGACGCCACCTTGGGCACCGCGGCCAAAGGTGCCGCCATCATCGACGCCGCGACCGAACGGTTGGCAACCCTGATCACCACCATGAGTCACTTTGAATTGCCCGAGTTAACCTGATGACCGATTGGATTTTGCGCCAAGCGCGCCTCACCGACACCGAGCCGTTGGCCGATCTCGCCAGTGAAGACGGACGGATTACCGCGGTGGCGAGCCATTTACCTGGAACCGCCGCCCAAGAATGGGATCTGGCCGGGCGCGTTGTCCTGCCGGGGTTGGTGGATGCCCACACCCATCTGGACAAGACCTATTTCCCCCAGCAAAATCAGAGCGGCACTTTGCTAGAGGCGATTGAGCTTTGGCGGGCCAGCAAGCGCAGCCGCAGCAAAGCCGAGATCCAGGCCACCGTACGCCGCGCCCTGGAAACGGCCATTGCCAACGGGATCACCGCCATGCGCTCGCATGTGGATGTCGAGGCGACCAGCGATTTGACCACCATCGAAACGCTCCTTGAACTACGCGCAGAATGGGCCGAGCGGATCGACCTCCAATTGGTGGCGCTGGGCTACCCTGGTGGCACCACCGAAAACCGCACGGTGATGCACAGTGCCATGGCTATGGGCATCGACATTGTTGGCGGCGTCCCCGCGTTGACCGCCGATCCCCATGCCGAGATTGATGCCGCCTTTGCGCTAGCGGAAAAATTTGGCAAGCCGCTGGATCTTCATGTTGACGAAACCGAAGATCCCCAGATGCTCAGTTTGGGCTATCTGGCCGAGCAAACGGTGGCACATGGGATGCAAGGGCAAGTCACCGCTGGTCACTGCTGTTCCTTGGCCTTTGCCGAGCCAGCCACAGCAGGCCGGATCATCGACAAGGTGGCCGCGGCACAGCTCACTATCATCACCTTGCCCTCGTGCAATCTGGTGCTCATGGGCCGTGGCCACCACTGCGTGCCACGGGGCATTACGCGGGTCAAGGAATTGCTGGCCCGTGGGGTCAATGTCAGCGCGGCCTCTGATAATGTGCATGATCCCTTCAACCCTTTTGGCAGCTATGATCTGCTCCAGATCGCCAATCTCAACGCCCATTTGGCGCACCTCTCTGGCACAGCAGAAATTTACCAGAGCTTGGCAATGGTCACCACGAATCCCGCGCAAACCATAGGGCTAGCCGACTATGGCATTGCCATGGGTCAACGTGCGGATCTCGTGGTGCTAGACACAACGAGTTGCTTGGCCGCGGTCACCACTGTTCCCCCCCGCTTGGCGACCTTCAAAGCGGGGCGACTGCTAGTACGCACCCAGAGTGAACGCACATGGTACGCCAACGGATAAAGCTAGAACGCGGATTTTTCCGATTCGGCAGATTTTGCCCGCGTCTTTCCGCGTAAAGCCGCGTCCCATTCTCACATCAGGATCGCGCGATAAAGGAACGTTGCATGGATTTGATTTTGCGCCAAGCCCGCCGACAGGATGGCACCATTGTGGATATTGGCATGACCAATGGCTCGATCACGGCGGTGGAACCTATGCTCGCGGCCACGGCGCCTGTGGAAATTCCCGTGGCCCAGCGCTTAACCTTGCCCGCGTTTGTCAATGGGCAGCTCCATGCCTGTAAATCCTTTTGGCGGCGACACCTACACGAGCTGTCAACTGCGCAACAGGCATTACCCCGCTTCCAGGCAGCGCATTACGTCAAACAACGTTATACCGTTGACGATGTGGTGGCCCGCGTCGATGAGGTGATGCGGCTCGCCATCCAACATGGCACCTGTGCCATCCGCCTCTTTGGTGACGTGGACGAAGCTTCAGGCTTGACCGCCGTCCAGGGATTACTCGAAATTCGCCGGCGCTACCAGCCGTGGCTGAAAGTCGAAGTCGTCGCCTTTCCCCAGGATGGCGTCACTAGCGCGCGGACACCCCAGCTACTGGAGGAAGCACTAGCCTTGGGGGCCGATGTGGTGGGGGGCATTCCGTGGATCGAAGCAGGGGAGGCTGCCCAACGTCGCCATACAGAGATGTGTTTTGCCTTGGCCCAACGCTTTGACAAGGAGTTACACTTTGTCTGTGACGACGTGGCTGATCCAGCCTCGCGGACGCTCGAATATGTGGCACGCCAAACCCTGCAACATGCCTATCATGGTCGGGTCGCGGCGACCCAATGCGCGGCGCTCGCCTTTTACCCGGATGCGTACGCGGCGGAGGTCATTGGGCTATTGAAAGCTGCCGGAATCACCATCTTTGCCAACAGCCATGTCTCGCTCATTGCCACGGACTTCCCGCCGCGCCAACCGTGGCCGCGCAGCATCACCCGCGTCCGTGAACTGCTGGAGGCCGGTGTCCCCGTGGCCTGTGGGCAAGACGATATTGACAATTGGTTCTATCCCTTTGGGCGCAACGATCTGCTAGAAGTCGCCCACTTTATGGCGCACAACGGTCAATTCGCGTGGAACGGGGAAGTGAATCAGGTGCTACCCATGGTGACGACGATGCCCGCGCGCGTGCTGAAATTGCCCCAGTATGGGTTGCAGGTGGGAGCCGAAGCCAACCTCTTGGTCCTCGACGCGCCGGATTGGCACCACGCGCTCCAGTTTCAGGTTGATAAGCGGTATGTGATCCTGCGTGGTCAAGTGGTGGCGGAGACAGAGCGGAAGACGACGTTACTAGTTTGAAATGCAAAACGGCGCTTGCAGAGTACGACCTTGCAGAGTACGAAAATAAGATAGCGCATCGCCATCCTTAGCGCCAAGGGTTGAAAACCATAACGCCAGTATCGACAAAATCCGCTTCATTGCTTGTCACCAAGAGAAACTGCCCCTGAAGGGCAATCGCAGCAACCAGGGAATCGATCGCGGGCAAACTACGTCCTCTTTGCTCTAAGGTGGCTGTTAGTCGCCCCCACGTCAACATGACTGCCACATCCACAGGGACGATATGATCGGCAAAGCGGACGAGCAATTCGTCGGTCAACCAACTGCGCAGTCCCCTTTTTCGCGGCGAATCAGGCAGACGTTCGATCCCCTTTGCAATTTCACCGATTGTAATCACCGACAAATAGATCAAACTACTATCCGTCTGGTCAAGCCAATCAATGACCTTGCTTGGCGGCTGCTTGGCAACCAATTCAGAGATAACATTAGTGTCTAGCAAATATCTCATAGGTCCAGAGTCGCCCGCGCTGGGCTCTGTTCTCGGCTAAAATCAAGCGCTTCTTCTACCAAAAATACGCCCACCCTCGGCATGGATATTGGCTTCTATGTCAGCATCGGGTAAACTGAAGCCAATCAACCAGTGAAGGGAGCGAGTTTTGTGACAGAGAGTAGTGGTGCGCGGCCAATGCATGAACTGATCCTCACCCATGAGCACACCGACTTTGACGCGTTGGCTTCCTTGGTCGGCGCGGCGTTGCTCTTTCCGGGTGCGATTCCCCTGCTGCCCTATCAACTGAATCGCAATGTCGCTGAATTTGTCACACTCTATCGCAATCAGTTTCCGTTTCTGCACCCGCGTGAGCTGCCCCGCCGACCGGTCAGTCGTGCCATCTTGGTCGATACGCGTACCGTCAACCTGCCCAAAGGCATGCAGGACTCGACGGGGTTTTTGGTCATCGATCACCATAGTGTGGATCAAGAATTGCCCGCGGGTTGGCAGCATTGGAGTGAACCCGTGGGGGCCAACACGACGCTGTTGGTCGAAAAGCTGATCGAGCAGCAGATCGATCTGACCTCGGTCCAAGCCACCCTGTTAGCCTTGGGGATTCATGAAGATACGGGTAGCCTCACCTACGCCGCCACGACGCACCGCGACGCGCGCTGTCTCGCTTGGTTGATGGAACCGGCCCAAGGGGTCAACCTCGAAGTGTTGAGCCGCTTTTTGCAACATCCCCTCAACGCGGAGCAGCGGGTGCTTTTGCAAAGCTTGATTGAGCAGAGTGAGTTCCTGGAGAACAAAGGCTACACGATCATCATCGCCTGCGCCGACGCGCCCCAATACACGAGTGAACTAAGCACCCTGGCGCATCGCCTCCGCGAATTTCACGAAGCCGATGCCCTCTTTCTCATCGTTGACTTGGGCGAGATGATCCAAATTGTAGCGCGCAGCACGACCGATGCCATTGATGTCGGTGCATTGATGCGTGCCTTGGGCGGGGGCGGCCATGTCCGCGCCGCAGCGGCTTCGGTCCATGAACAAACCTTGCCCGCGATCCGCGCCCAGTTGATTCAACTACTCCATCACCATAGCCAAGCCGCGACCACCGTCCGGCAGATCATGAGTGTCGGTCGCCCCCAAATGCTGGCCCCTGCACAGACCATCGATGACGCCGCGGTCTTGATGCGGCGCTATGGGCATGAAGGCTTTCCAGTGGTCGGCAAAGAGACCGATGGCCGTGACCGGCTCTTGGGCGTCCTCACTCGTCGCGAAGCTGATCGGGCCATCAACCACGGCCTGGGGGGCTCCCCCGTCCAACGCTTTATGCAGGTGGGCCAGGTGACGGTGCAGCCTACCGATTCGATTCATCAGCTGCGCAAGACGATGATCGACAGCGGGTGGGGGCAGATTCCGGTGGTCAATGAAGAAGGTGCGATTATTGGCATCGTCACCCGCACCGACCTGATCAAGTTATGGGATGAAGCCACCTTACCCGACCGCCGGAAAGTCGAGTTGACAGAACGGTTGCGGACGGTGTTGTCGCCAACCCAGGTCGCGCTCTTACAACTGGTGGGCGAAGAGGTAGATCAAATGGGCTATGCCGTCTATGTGGTGGGCGGCTTTGTCCGTGATCTGCTCCTGAACGGCGCAAACCAGGGCGCGACAGTGGTCGATCTGGACATTGTGATCGAAGGGGACGCCATTGCCTTTGCTGAACGGATGCAGGCACGCTATGGGGGCCGCGTTGTGCCACACAAACGATTTGGCACGGCCAAGTGGCTCCTCCAGGACGCCCAGCACCCGATCCAAGCCGAGAAGCTGCTGGCCCATCTTCATAACGGCTTTACGCGCCAAGCGCTGCCACCCAACTTGGACTTTGTTACGGCGCGTACCGAATTTTATACAGCACCGACGGTCCTCCCCACCGTTGAGCAGGGCAGCATCAAGCTCGACCTCCACCGCCGCGACTTTACGATCAACACCTTGGCCCTCTGTTTGAATCCAGAACGCTGGGGCGAGCTGCTCGATTTTTATGGCGGGGTCCATGATCTGCAAGAGGGCGTGGTGCGGGTGCTGCACAGCCTAAGCTTTGTCGATGACCCAACGCGCATCTTGCGTGCGGTGCGCTATGAACAGCGTTTTGATTTTCAGATGGATGAGCGGACGCTAGAATTGCTCCGCGATGCCATCGAATTGCTTGATCGAATGACGCCCGCACGCATCCGCCACGAGTTTGATCGCATCCTCCAAGAGAGCCAGCCAGAAAAGAGCTTGCAACGGCTCGCCGAGTTGGGGGTCTTGCAACAGATCCATCCGAGCCTGAGCTTTGAACCGTGGCACCAACAGCACTTTGCCCAGATCCGCACGGCCTATGCACAACTCGACCCCAGCAATCCGCTTGCTAGTGAGCCGCTCGAGCGCCTCTACTGGGGGGTGCTTACGCTCTGGCTGCCAGCGTCTGTCCAGACGGCGCTCACCGAACGGCTGGGGCTGCGCGGCGAAACCCAACAACTCATGGCTGGGCTCAGCACCCTCCACACCGACCAGCAAGCACTCCAGTCCCCGGATCGTACGCCGAGCCAAGTTGTGCATTCCTTGGAACAGTCTACCCCAGCCGCCATTGCCCTTTGGCAGACATTGGCTATCGAGCCACAACTCACGCCCCGGCTCACCCGCTATCTCGCTGAATGGCGGCATGTCCGGCCCTTGTTGGATGGTCACGCCCTGCGTGCCTTGGGCTTCCCCAGTGGGCCGCTCTACAGCAAAATTCTGGCCGAACTACGTGCCGCCCGCTTGGATGGCCGCGTGCAGAGCCGTGAAGACGAGGAAGCGCTTGCGCGCCAAATTACCCAAATAGTAGAGACGCAAGATTTTGCGTCTCTAGTGGAGACGCAAGATTTTGCGTCTCTACATATGCCCCACCCATAGGGGAATGAATCGACACGCATGGCGTTGATGTCGATGGGCGCCGCGTATGCCCTACCCGCGTGGGGTAATGGGACGTGGGGCAGGGCTTGCACGAGCTGGGCTAGGCGCGGGAGTCGAGATAGCGTTGGGTGGTGAGATTCTCCGTCAAGCGCGCATGGTCAGTGATACACTGCGCTTAAAAGTTATTGCGCAAGCACAAAAAGCCATTCCCCCACGCTATTACGTGGTTCAAGCGCTTGTTAGTTGCGCTTTCCAGCGCGCAAAATAGCGGATACCGCGTACGCCCCACCAAACCGCCAGCGCTTCGATGGCAAAGCCATTGAAGAGGGCGGTGATCCCCAAGATCGCCCCGTCGATGCCCAACCAAGGCAGGATGACCAAACTGAGCCAAATGGCCGCCAGACGTGCCGGTGCGCTCGGGGCCAGGGCTGGGGTCCGCCGCTCCATGAGAGCAATGCCCTGGTAGTACGCCCGCACGGCAACGGCAATGGTATAGGCCGTGTAAATGTAGAGGGGCACACGGCTCAACTCGACGAGTTCTGGCGAGAGCCCTACCAGATCGCCCAAGATCCAGATCCGTAGCGGCGTCCAAAAACAGATGAACATCATGGCCAAGGAGACCACCGTACAGCCAAGAGCAAAACGGCGGATCGCGGGGAGGGCATTGGCTTCTTCGCGAAAGGCCGAGGCCAAGCTCCGAATATCATTGAGCCAGCCATAGGGAATCCGTCCTAAAATATAGACCACGGCCAACACCGCCAACGCTTCTGGCCCACTGCTCTCGCGCGAAACATAGAGATTGATCAAAGGCCGGCTAAACTCTTGGGTCATTAAGACCAAGGCGAGCGGCCAGAAGAAGCGAATAATCGCGCCATAGGTCGGCGCGACGGTGGCCGTCATGGTGCCCGTACTGGGATCAGGGGCGCGGGTAGCTGGTTCGTGCGCCATTGTCCAGTGCACGCCCCACAGAATGATCGCCAGCTCGACCAAAATACTGGCATAGATCCCGAAAATCGGCAGCCGAATCGGCAGTACGCCGATCCACGCCAATGGTAAGAGCAGAAAGACGGTTAGGATACTACAGACCATGCTAGCAACTGTGGCATAGCTGACCAACATCGTGCGCCGATGGCGAATCAGCAAGCCAGCATGATAGAGCGACAGCCCGCGAATCAGCGGATAGGGGGCCAGCCAAAACATAGCCGTGCGGACTGTCTGGGCTAGGTTACCCTCAATATTGTGGAAATCTTCAATAATCCAGTGGCCTAGTGGTGTCCGTGCGAGGATCAGCAGCAGCGTCGTCAGCCCAATACCCACATAGATGACAAAACGGCGCACCTGTTGGCGCGCGGCTTGTCCATCCCCCATCACCAACCCCAGTTCCCGCGCTTGGCCCAATGGACTAGTCAGAAAAAGGACGATCCCCCAGGCCACGCCAAAACCAGCAAGCGTCTCTGTCGCGTTGGGCATGCGCGCCATGCCCGCGTTGAGCATTTGGGTGCCGAATTCCAAGACAATGTTGGTAATGGCTAGGGGCAACAAGAAACGCAAGAGGCGCAGATAGATCATTTTACAAGGCCGGATAGATTTGGACGATCAAGGGCAATTCCCCGGTGATCGTTTCCACAAATTTGATCTCCCGCTTGCCGTGGGTCCAGGTGTAGCGATGCCAGCAGCTATTTTGCACATCGTTCACCAGTAGCGAATCATCCAATGAATCGCGGTAGACATGCCCATCAAATTGGTTCGCCAGTGCTTGGAGAGAGTGAAAGCCAAGAACAGCCATAGCGTCTTACTCATTTCTTCGTGACAGATAGACAACGGGGCAAGCATAACACTCACAGCAGCCACTGTCAACTTCCCCACGACAAGCAGGGGTAGGGCATGCGCGAAGCTGCAACAGGCGGGGTTACCCACAGGCGCTAGAAAATTGCTGAGTATGGACAGATCAGCACACCAGTTGTCGCCTGGAAGTCATAATAATTATATTTTCCATACGCCTCTCTTGATCATTGCTTTTTAACAGCTTTTTACTTGCTTTTTATTATCTTTTTATATGATTAATTACTAAGATATAGAGAAATTATTTCTCAAATTACACTACTTTTTTATTATTTTTCTTATACTTTATTATTACTTTATTCATGCCTTTCATTCGCTTACCCACAAAAAAGAGCCCAGCGATGCCGGTTGCATCGCTGGGCTCTTTTTCATTTAATAAAAACGCTAAGGCAAGGACCAGTACAGAATCGTATCGTCACTGGTGCTGACCGCGATGGCAGAATCGGTCGCGGCCCAAGTGATCGCGTGGAGCGCTGCGCCAGTGTCAGCAAAGGTCGCTAGTGCCTCTCCACTCGCGGCGTTCCATAAGCGCAGGCCCGGCCCATCGTCATCATCCGCAAACGCCGTCGCCAGTTGCTGACTGTCAGGCGACCAAGCAAGGCCCGTTACGGCTTGGCCGAGATCGGGCAGTTCTACTAGGGGTACGCCGTTGCTGGCATTCCAAACGACCACCGCCGCGTCGGTGCCACCGGTCGCGAGTTGGGTACCATCGGGTGACCAACGGACGATCGTCGCACCGACGGGATGGGCATTCAAGGTCAATGTAGTTTCGCCAGTAGCCACCTGCCAGATCTGGACAACGCCGTCATCATCGGCCGCCGCCACTTGGGTGCTATCCGCCGACCAAGTAACGCTCGTGACAGCGGCAGCGCGGTCGGCGAACATAGCCCGCAGTTCACCAGTGGTGGTATCCCACAGGTAGATCCGCTCATCAGCGGCCCCGGCGGCGAGCAGTGTACCATCAGGTGACCAAGCTACACTCAAGACCGCCGCTTCTGGTTCCTCGAAGACAAAGAGAGGCGCACCCGCGGCCACATCCCAGATATAGACAGCACCGTCACTGGCGGTCGCATCTTCCCCATCACCGATGCCGGTTGCCAGCAACGTGCCATCGGGTGACCAACTGACACTGGAAAGAGGATGCGTGGTCGCCAGGGCCGTAGCCTCTTCACCGTCAAAGGTGGCTAGCCAAAGGCCACTTGCGGTCGCCGCGGCCAAGGTCGCACCATCAGGGGCAAAGGCAAGATCCGCAATGGGGCCCAAGTCTGGGTCCAAACGGTTAGCCGTGCTGCCCGCGGTAGCCATTGTCTCCGTAGCGTCGTCCACAGGTTCGTCCGTGGCAGGCGGCTCCTCTTCAGGAGTGGTCTCTTCGATTGGCTCGGCAATCGCTTCAGTCGCAGTCAGTTCGGTTGTCGTGGTTAGGGTCAGCGTGGTGCTCACAGTAGTCGTGGGCTCCGGTGTCGCAAGCGGGCTCGCGGCGGACGGGGGGAGGGCCGTCAACGTCGCCTCGACCGCAGCCGCCACGGTCGCTTCCCAATCCGGCGTCTCCGCGACGGGGAGGGCAGTCACCGTCGCCGCCACGGCAGTTTCCACAGCGGCGACCAACTCAGCAGCATCCTCGGTGGGCGCTTCTTCTGTTGGTATTTCCGCGGTGAGCGCTTCCTCGGTAGGAGTTTCGGTCGGCACCAAGGTTGCGGTTTCTTCGGGCACGATCGCTGTCAACGTAGCGGCAACCGCGGCCTCTATCGTAGCTGCCCAAGCGGGGGTGGCTGTTGGTGTTGCGGTTTCTGTAGCCGTAGGCGCGGGGGTGGCGGTCTCTGTCACCGTGGGCGCCAAAGCCGTCAAGGTAGCGCTCAGCGCAGAGGTAACGGTTTCGCTCAAATTGGGGGTAGCCAGTGGTGTTTCCGTAGCGGTGGGGGTCATCGCGGTCAGGGTTGCGGTAATGGCCGCGGCGACCGTCGCCGGAATATCCGGCGTCAAAGTAGGCGTGAGGGTAGGCGTAAAGGTCGCGGTGGGTGCTAAGGTTAACGTCGGCGTTGGGGTGAGGGTAGGCGTGAGCGCCCACACCGTCAGCGTAGCATGGATGGCCGCCGCTACCGTTTCACTCAGATTCACCGTTGGGCTGGGGGTTGGCGTCTCGGTCCCCGTTGCCGTGGGTGTTTGGGTGATGGTGGGTGGCAGCGAAGTGAGGGTCCCCTGCACCGCGGTTTGAATCGCCCACTGGACTGCCGTGGCCGTTGCACCCAAATCTGGGGTAAAGGTGGGCGGAATGGTGGCCGTTCCCGGTGGCGTCCAGGTTGGTGTCATAAAGGGGGTCCAGGTTGGCGTGCCAATGGGGGTCGGCGTTAACAGGACTGGCGTGGTGGTTGGCAGGGCCGCCACTGTCGCGTTAACGGCCTGCTGCACCCAAGCATTCAACGCCAGGAGCGTGGCGGTGGCGTCGGGCGTCACGGCGCGGGTAATGGGCAGCGGAGTCGCAACAACGGATGATGTCGCCGTGGCTGGGATCACAGCAGTTGGCGGCAAGGCCGTCAAGGTACCGCTCACACCGGCAACAATGGTCGCGTTGAGGGCATTCCCTGTGGCCGCTCCATCCACCGTCGCGGTGGGTGACGATGCCGTGATCGTGAAAGTCGGTATGGGGGTACTATTGCTGCTTGCGCCCGTACTAGCCGTCAACGTCACAATTGGCTCCGCCTCGGTTGGGGCACCGAGCCGGTCACCAAAGAAATAACCCAGACTAAACATAACGATAGCCGCGGCAACCGCCGCCAAGATGATCGCGTTTTGGGTACGCATGCACTCCCTCCCCAACAACCAAACGAATGCCCAGATCGGCCCGCTTTGGCAAAACAGGCCAAGCTCACATAGATCAGTAAAACCGTACAAAAAGCCCGCTTCAGCGGGCGTTGTTGGCTAGCCCTGTGGCTTTAGCCCAGGGCGGCTTGAATATCGCGCGTATGGGTAAGTTCATGTTCATAGATCGTTTCATAATATTGGGCAATGGTAATGAGGCCCCGGGCCGGGTGGCGACCGATGCGCGCCCAATCCTCCGCCTGAAGCGAATTCATCACCTCGAGGGTTTTGGCACGCGTCGCCACGAGGCTAGCCAGGAGTTCAGCGGGGCTGAGGTCGCCCACCCGCTTTTGGACACCGGCATTCCACCGATCAATATCAAACCCTGGCGGCACTGTCTCTTCGCCTTTGCGCGTCTTGTGGATCTGAATACTCATCCCCCGTTCGCTGTCCAACAAATGACTGACCACCGTGGTCACTGTCCACGGTGCTCCTTCGCTAAAGACCACTTGGGTCCATTGGTCCGGGGTCAAGTCCTGGAGCAGGGCGAGTAACCCAGCCCGCGACTCGGCCAGCTTTTGTTGCCATTGGGTCTTTTGTTCGGTCATGGAATCCTCCCAAAGTTTCTGTGGTGATAGGCAGTCGATGGAATAACGGGGGCGTGATGCGTGCATATATTGTATGGAATTGCACGGCGATGATGCAGGGCAAACAGATAATCAGAGAGAATTTCCCGTGTCTTGCGGCGGTTGCGGCTCATCGCTCGTCTATTTCGCCTGAAAGCGCTCGCGATCCGCGTCGACCATCAACTGGATGAGATCCGCAAAGCTAGTGCGGGGTCGCCAACCAAGTTCCCGTTCGGCCAAGCTATAGTCACCCACCAAGGTTTCGATCTCGGTTGGGCGTAGCAGTTTTTCATTAGTCACGACATGATCTTCCCAGTTCAGCCCAACATGGGCAAAGGCGATCTGACAGACCTCGCGTACCGTATGGGAAGTCCGCGTCCCGATGACATAGTCGCGGGGCTGGTCATTTTGCAACATCCGCCACATGGCATCGACATATTCGCGGGCATAGCCCCAATCCCGCTGGCTATCCAGCCATCCCAGAGCAACCTTGCCCGCTGGCGATACGAGCGGATTCCCCAGTTCATCCAACGGGGGCGTCTTGACCCCATTCTTGATACAGGCAACCGCGGCCGTGATCTTGCGGGTGACAAAATGGAGACTCCGGCGTGGACTTTCATGGTTAAAGAGCACCCCAGCACAGGCAAAGAGACCATAGGATTCGCGATAGCAGCGGGTCATCATGTGGGCATAGGCCTTGGCAATGCCATAAGGATTGTTGGCGTCGATAGGCGTGGCCTCGGTGGCCACCCCCGAAACATTGCCATAGATCTCACGGCTGGTAGCTTGATAGACCCGGGCTTGGGGGGCATGTAGCCGCACGGCCTCCAGCACCCGCACCGCGCCCAGCCCCGTCACCTCGCCGGTGTAGTAGGGATGGGACCAACTGTCCGCCGGCACTGACTGGGCTGCAATATTATACACTTCTGCGGGTTGATAGTCGCGCAGCAGGCGGGCAATACTCTCCCCATCGTGGAGATCGGCAGCCTCGATCCGCACTTTGCCGATCAGGTGACGAATATTTTCTTGATAGAAATTAGTGCTCCGGCGAATGGTGCCAACGACCTCATAGCCTTTGCTCAGGAGCAAATCGGCCAAGTAGGAACCATCTTGGGAAGAGAGACCAATAATCAACGCAGTTGTCATAACAAAATAATCCTATCCAAATGATTTCTAGGAAATGTAGGCGTGAAGCCACCACAGTGCCGGTAGCAACCACCACCTAAGCACCACCGTTTCGGCACGCGCAAGCAAAGTTGTCCCCATTTTACCTGAAACAACAGCCAAAGCCGAATTGTGATCAGGGTTAGGCTCCCGGGAAGTGGCTTACTCCCGCCACGCCTGGCCCATACCGATTGTCGTCTTCACGCCAACGCCGCTATAAAAGGCAAAATCGGCCAGCATGTTGAGGGTCGCCAGCCAATAGCGGTCGCCGCCCAGAGCGCCGAAGAACAGCCGCATGATTCGCCCGCCCCAGAAAAGGCGGCAAGGTCATAGTCGTGGGGGCGGTGAGAGTGAGGACAATTGAAATCAGCATAAGCGTTTAAGTCTCAAATGGTTATGGCACGTTCCGCAGGTTGCGCGATATTTTCATGACCGGATGATAGGTGTTCTTTTCATAATGATAGACGACGGCTTCGCCTACCGTACCCCACACTGCGCCCAAGCCAAAGGCCAGGGGAAGCGGTACGGAAAGAAAAAAGTGAAAGTTGGCTGGACCCACATAATGGTTGATATGTGTAATCGCTGCGTTAAACTCCTGCACAAGTGCGGTCCACACCGACGGGTTACTTACATCTAAAAATGGCGTCTGATCACTATAGGTCGGATCATTAGTCACAATAATCAACGTGGCCTGAATCTGCTGTTCATCTAAATATCGGGCTACATCGCGCAAGATACGCCGATTGATATCAACCAACACGGCAACATCCGGCACAAGCTTACTTGTGGACCGACCTTGGGAGCTTCGGTCTTGATCTGTCGATTGGTGGCTAAAGAGATAGGTATGCAACTGTTTCCCTTGCTGCAGAAGCTTCACATTCGTGCTAGCTTGCGTTCCGAGATCGACCACCCCGCCAGTTTGCCGCTTGACCTCGGTCACAGACTGCTGAAGGATCAGTAATCCATGGTTCGCAATCGTGATGTTATCTCGTCCAATAACGTTATTCCCAGCCGTTACCGCGCCGCCAATAGCCGAGCCACCGCTCGTCTCAATCTTCTGCACAGAATCTAGGTTCATTGGTTGCTTTCATCTCCTATAAGAACCGCCGCTTTACCGCTTGGTGCGCGCCTGGTCGCGTAGGCCCTGCAGATCCAAAATTTCCGCCACTTCATATTGGCGCGGCACCCGATCCGCCACTGGCCGCGTACGCACCACCGGCGGGAAGTAGCCCATACGCCCATGCAACTCGGCCAACAACAGCGCTGCAATAAAATTAAGCGACGGCAACACCACCAAGATCGGCTCCCCCTGCCACTGGGCCGGGGTGAGATCGAGCTGGGCCAACAGCGTTTGCAATTGAGGGCCAAAGGGCTCCTGCTCACCAAAGTGGGGCATGGCATCGATAGTGCGGCCAATTATTTGGCCTGTTAGAGCTTCGATTTGGCTCTGTTGACTAGGCGTGATGGGGTGAGAAAAGTTGAGTAGGAGCATAGCTGGGCAAGAAATCCTTTCTATGGCATACTATATCATGCCACCTTGTGGTCTGTTAGCTGGATTGGATCAGGAAATGGAGCAGAGCATGTCAATGGTTGCACCTTATCAAATTGCCATTGTCCAAGACGAAATTGTGGTACGCATAAATCGTTCATTTTTTCAAGCCGATGAGTTAACCGAACTGCTTGATTATTTACGCCTGAAAGCGCTTCGTCGCCAAAGTCGACTGACCGATGCCGAAATTGCCGAGTTGGCAGACGAAATCAATCAGAGTGGGTGGGAGCGCATCAAGACACAATTTTTGGATGGGGTGTAATGGCCACGGCCCCTCCTGTAATTGTTGACACGAATATTTTCTTTTCGGCTTTGCTGAGTGAGCGTTCCCGGTTTGCCGAAATCATTCAGCGCAGCAGTGAATCATTTTTCATTTGTGAGTATGTGATTATTGAACTGTTTAAGCATAAAGAACGGATCGCAAGCCGTAGCAAATTGTCGACCGATGATCTGCTCTCCATCTACTATCTGCTCCTACGGAAAGTCACTATTTATCAAGAAGCTCTCATCTCACCAGCGAATCGGCGTAGCGCTCAGCACTTATGCCGAGGTATCGATGAGAATGATATTCCTCATATAGCCTTGACCTTAGAGTTGGGTGGGTTACTCTGGACCAGCGACCAAAAATTAAAGATCGGGTTGCAGGCCAAAGGTTTCCACCACTTTTTTGTGCCGCCTATCCAGACTTAAGCGATTCATTCTCCTGTCCACCACTCGCTACTTGCACTATCGGTTCTGTTGATCAACTGGACGCATGACCGTTTCGTTCGTGGGCCGATCGGCGGAGTGCTTGTAAATTCATCACCTCGGCCAGTTCAAATTGGGGTGGATTGCTATTCGCGACAGGGCGTAGCCGGACAACCGCAGGAAAGTAGCCCATCCGCCCATGCAACTCGCTGAGCAGACAAAGGGCACCAGGGACAAAACCCGGTGGATTCACCACAATAGGGAGCGTCTCCCATGCGGTTGGGGTCAATCCGACTTGCTCGGCTAAAGCCACACATTGCGGTCCATAGGGGCGCGCATCGTCGAAGCGGACGGGCAGATTGATCAGCTTACCGAGCCGTTTCCCCAGAGCAATTTCCAGTGCCTGTTGCTGATGCAGCGTAAAGGCACGCGTAAAATTGAGGAGAAGGGTGTCGCTCGCTGGCAAGGTCACAACAAGGGTGGTTCGGTTAAATTCGGCAAAGGCCACGCTAGCGGCGATGAGTTCGTTGTTCCCCCCATACTCTTGTTGGGCGACATCCAGGAGAGCGGCAATTCCTTGCTGTTTAGCCGCTTCATCCAATACGCTGCCCCAATCGTTGAGCATATTATTGCCTAGCACCACTCGCTCTACTGGTACCCCCGCCTCACGGGCAACGCGCAATAGCTCGGCAGGCGTAGAATAGAGCTGCACGAAGACGGTGCGCAGTTGGATATGAATTTCTCGTTTCATAGAAGATACTCGGATTCCATTCTATTGAAGTGACTCATCAGTGCTACGCTCAAAATAACCCACGCTTCTGTGTTAATTGAAGTAACATCGGACTTGAGCGATACATCCATTACACTCGTAGCTTTCATCGATTCCGGTGCCGATACCACTATGCGGCCCTTCGCTGTTTTGCAAGAACTGCAATCAACTGATTGTCACGTTCAATGGTCTGGCTGCGATGACGAAGATCCGACAGTGAGCAGAATACCTTCACCCCCATACTTCGCCTCACTCAACCATTTTGAGCAAACATATCATACCTCGCTTGGACTCCTCGAGCGTGAGCGATTTCCCGCGCTTGATTCGCTGTAAACTCATGATGATTACTTGAAGCTTATTGATTTGCCAGTGCTGCCATGCTACTTGATCAGATTGCTCTTATTTTATTCATCCTCAACGAACCATGCGTTTTAGTACAGCTTCCTTTAATGTTGACTTGTCTTCCGCGCTCAAAACGTTATTCATTCCATAACTTGGAAGCTGGATAATATTAATATTGTATGCCGCGGCTAGATCGCGATTGTTTTTATCAACTTCGCGGCCCGAGCATAGAAATTTGTGAATATAAGTACCCAAATAGCGTGGATTAGCTACCGCATTAAGCTGATCAATCCCTTCTTTGGCCCCTTTACGCTTCGCCTCACAAATAGCTATCTGATTGCCATAACGGAATACAAAATCGATCTCCAACGCGCCTAATCCTTGCGGCTTTACACTGGTAAGACACTCTAATCCCGATATCTCTTTCAAAATATCGTGGATTTCCTGTTCAAATTTGTCGCGTGGATCTCCAACTTCATATTTGCCAAGGTAGAGGTGGAGATAGTCAGCCAGTGAAATATCTTGTGGCAATTCCTCGTCAGAAGTTTTTTGTAGGATTATATCGTGCCAGTTATAGGTTACTAAACGACTACGGTTGCCTTCACTTTGAAAATAGATAACTGCTGCTTTGCGCGCTTGGGCCACAAGGAATGCGGCTAATGACATTGGTTTTGTACCGCCAGTTAAATTGAAGACTAAAGTTTCCCCTTGATAATTTTTATCAAGAAAAGTGTTCAACTTATGTTGCATATCCGTTATCTCATACCCTTCAACTGGCAGAATTTGGCATGCGCAGTTCGCAGTCAATATTGCTTGTAAACGCTCTGCAGTTCGCTGAGTTCGCTCAGTGTAGACCAAAACTGATGCCTGAGGCTGCAAATGCCGAGTCGGTAATAGATTCGGAGCCGGTTGTTCACCGATTAGCGAAATCAAAATCATTGGGCCTCTCCATCTCATTCTTAACTAGTGTTATGCAATGGCTATTATATTTCGGAAGAGAGATATGCTACCAAAGCTTTATACCAAGCTTTTTCCGCAGATGCTTTTTCTTGATTGGCCGTTTTTACTCTATTCAGAATGCCTTGTGCCGCGCGTTTTTTCTGGGCAACATTAACTTCTAACACCTTCCATTGTTCTATATAGTTGAAGATTTGCCCTGCAACTTTGGGGGCAGGAATTTTCTCTAAACGCTGTAGAAATTCATCGACGACACGAATATCTTCAGCATCCGGTGGTGGAGGTGGAGGTTCTAACTTCATTCGACCATAACCGCTGGATGTTTTGGCCCCAATGCCCATCTCTGTCAACGCATTTCCTAGAATCTCGTAGGCTACATCAACCCAGGCATCTGCACCAGGGGAGGTCGACAACGCAATCAAATAGCTACCCGTTGCACTGAGGAATGGAATTGGCGTCGGACTATCCCAGTCGGCTGGAGCAGCTTGACCACCTTGATAATATTTTGGATGATGCACCGTGATAACATCGGCATGCAATGGCTTGTCCTCTTTTTGACTGCCAGGAATATAAAGAGCGTCGTAAAAAGTAATGTAGCCTGCTGTTGTGGTGTCACCAAAAAGAACCTGATGCGCCTCCCCACCTTTTTTCCACTTTGGGTCTTTCAATCGTTGATGTGCATAGGCAGCGGATAGACCTTTCAGCGCACTACCAGGAATATAAGGCACACCGTAGGTGCGATGCAGGGCAACTGAAGTCTCTAGTACACTTTCCGCACCGAGACCAATGACCATACGCCCTTTAACAGTGGCTTTGCGTGGCGTAATCTTTTTTACCTGAAGCGTCTTTTCCCAACGTTTATAAAATTCTGCGTAAAGCGAATCAGAGACGTTGATCTTCGCAACACATTTCACTAGCTTTCGTTTTACATCTACATTGGCTTTCTCTGGTGTTAATAGATATTTGTCTAGCCAGAGACCCGAATGGCTGGGTATGATACCTTCAATATTCAACTTATTCCGGCGGCTAAGAGTCATGATCCGGCATCCCCCTCACCGACATTTTGTGCCTCGCTAGCATCAATACCAAGTACTGATTGCGCAAAGCGTTTGTACCAAACTAATGCTATCAGCACATTTTGGGTAAGGTGCATATACTCAGCCAAACCATTCTCACGGCTCTGTTTCAGTAATTCTGACTTGTCTTTTACTTGGAGGATAGAGGCAAGATGATCAAGTAGGGTCTTTGCGGGTGCGCTGGAGCGCGCATCAACAAAGGCCAGAGCTTGTGCTAAGCCTGCAGTGCGTACTAGCACTGGTAGCTTATGGGCCATTGAGCCATATTTTTTGCGCTCTTCCTCAGACATTTTCTCGATCTCGCAGACTTGAGCATAAATTTTTTTTGCATACTTTTGGCTGCGGGTTTGCATGGGGCACCTCCTAATTGTGGAATTGTAGGCGGACCAGACCTCGCCCCACCGTTGCTTTGCCACCGACCTGTAGCGTGCTATTGTTAAACTTGGCAAGCTGAGCAAAAATTTCTTCGACACTAATTTGAGCCTTTTGGATAGGTGTTGCAATTACAAGTCCCGATAAGATGCTCTCCGTTGGTAGCGACTCCTCATACCAGAGACCGCCTTTTTCAACGGTTTTAGCTTCAGCTTGAAGCTTAATGCGTGCTGTGATCTCTGTTGCCGTTTCTAGCAAGAAATTGAGCACATCATCATGAACAATGCAGAAGCGGACAGCAAACTCATCTTGCCATTTTGCATCATTGGCAAAAATTCGTTGAGCCAGCCATTCCGCCCATGCTTGTCCGCTTGCATCTTTGATGGCCAGGTCTAAATCTTCTAGATAGACGTTCGTGTCGTTTCGCAACTTTGAGCCATCGCCGACAATACATTGCTCTTGCCCTAGAGTAGTTGGCAAGGCTGGATGATTTTCAATCCCTACATCAGCCAAGTCGCGTAGAAAACGCCGTAACACATAGG
>JAHBVH010000096.1 GCA_019637645.1 Caldilineaceae bacterium | reverse complement strand
CAGGTTTGGCCCAAGTGCGTAACGCCGATGCTGATTGCGAATGGTCAATCGCTGGCTACGGCGACCGGCATTGGCGTAGCCAAATGGGCCGCAGGTCGGCGCAAACTGGGTAAGAAAATGGCAATCAGCACCACCGCAATGGTGGCTGCCGTCGCCACGCTTGTGAGCGTCGCTTGCGGGCCAAGGCGTTCCGCCAAATAGCCCATTTGCAATTGGCCGAGGGGATCGGAGCCGATAGCCAAGACCAGCAGTCCCATCACGCGGCTGCGCATTTCATCACTGGCCGTCAGGAGGATAATGGCGCTCTGCAAGGCCCCAAAGCAGGAAAGACCCAGGCCGGCCACAAAGAGCATTGACCAGGAAAGGCCATAGTGGGTGGAAAAGGCAAAGGCGATCACCGCTAGACAGGCCCACACGCTGCCCACAATAAAGATCCAGCCATTGCTGTAGCGGCGGCGAATGAGATTTACGACAATCAGGCCCAGAAACGCGCCAATGCCATTCCCTGTGCTGAGCAGCCCTAGCCCCACGGGGCCTTGGTGTAGCACATCGCGGGCAAAGATGGGCAGGAGCGTCACATAGGGAAAGATCCAGAGATTCATCACCACGGTAATCAGTAAGACCGCTAAGATGGTCTGGTTATGGCGCACATAGAGCAAGCCATGGCCGATCAAAGTCCAGGGGCGTGCCATGGGGCGCATATTGGTGCGCGGGATTGGCTGGCGAGTCAATGTGCGCAGGGTCCAAAGGGCCGCGGCCGAGAGCAGCACCATGACACTATAGCACCCAATTGCACCAAAAGCGGCGATCAAAGCCCCGGCCAAGGAAGGGGTGAGCATACGGCCAATCCCCACCAGAAAACTATCGAGCAGCATACTATCCACCGTCTGTTCCTTGCCGACAATATCGGGCAGCAGCGCGCGGCGGGCTGGCCAATCGCTGGCCCACGCCGTGCCCAAGACGAGCGCAACAATGGCAATATTCCACACGGCAGCCGCGCCACTCCAGAGGAGCAGCACCATGGCTAGATAGGCACAGAGATTGGCCGTCTGCGCGGCGAGAATAATCGTGCGCCGACCAAAATGATCGATCAGCGGGCCTGTCCAAAAGCCGATCAGCAATAGGGGAAGCGAGCGGCAGAAGCTGACCACAGAGACCATCCACGGCGAATTGGTCAGCTCAAAGACTAGCCAGCCAATCACGACCATTTCCATGTAAAAGCCCTGCCACCAGAGAATGTTGCCGATCAACAAACGCCGGTAATCAGGGAAGGTCAACGGACGCAGCATGCTACGTCCCCAAGCTAGGATTGTCATGTTACGCATACCTTTGGCACAGTCAGCAGGCCGTAACCTTGACCAGGGCTGGCAACCTGCGGACCAAGGGCGAACACGCGGTGTTCGCACCAGTAGGGATCGATCCGCCAGCGTTGATGGCACCCACCCCAGGGTAGAAACGCCCCTGCCTATTGAGGATCAGAAACGATAAGGATACTTGATCCCAAGCAGCTTCGTCAAAACGCATCGAGACAGGGCTATGGATGGCCACCACAGCGGTTCCCCCAAAGGAACCGCATTTTATGGGATTGTTTTCGCCACCCGATCATGCTACGCTGCAAACTGCCCCTTGAACCAATCGCATAAAATAGAAACCGTTGAACTTGTAACCAGGATGGGAACGCTCTGCCATGCATTCACCTGCCGCGCCACACCAAACGACCAACCGCCAACGGTGGCTCTATGCCCTCGCCACGCTCGCCATTCAAATTCCTGCCCAAGTGGTGAACGTATCGCTGCTTTTCTTTTATACCGATGTGAAGCGGCTACCACCGCAGTGGAGTGCCACCGCGCTCACCCTCTATGCCCTCTATAATGCCATCAACAATCCGCTCATCGGCTATCTTTCGGATCGGACTCAAAGCCGCTGGGGCCGTCGGTTGCCCTATCTCTGGTTGGGGACGTTGCCCTGGATGGTGATCTTTGCCCTGCTTTGGCTCGCGCCCTTTCATGGCAATGAACAGCCGGTGGCGCTGTTACTCTATATGGTGGTTGGCATTGTCCTCTATGATGGTCTGGCCACGGCGGTCAGTACGGCCTACTATTCCCTGTTGCCCGAGATGTTTACCAGCTACCGCGAACGGACCGATGTGGCCCTGCGTATGAACCTTTTTCTCACCGTTGCGCTGCTGGCTGGGGTGGCACTCCCCCCGATCCTCGCCCAACGTCTGGGTTGGGGTGTCATGGGCGTGATCTTTGCTGGCATTGCGGCTGTGGCGGGTTATATTGGCTACCGGGGCATGTTTGAGCGGGGCGGGCCAGCGACTTCTGATGATTTCTCTTTTTTTACCGCGTTCAAAGCGACCTTTTTTAATCGCAGCTTCCTGCCTATGACGGTGGCACAGACCATGCGCTTTGTCACCACCAATGCGCTCTCCACCGGCATGATCTTTTACATCAAATACAGCATTGGCGCTGAGCCAGGCCAAACGTCGCTGATTTTAGGCACCGCTTTTCTGGTTGCGGCCGCGGCGCTCTACCCCTGGCGCGTCTTCATTGCCAACCGCTTTGAACCGCGCACCACCGCCTTGTTAGGCTACGCCGCCACGGCGCTGTCGGCCATCCCCCTTTGGTTTGTCGATTCGCTCCAAGGGGCCATCGCCGCGGCCGCGCTGATCGGTTTGGCCTTTGCCGGGATCTTTCTCATGGACAACGTCTTGATTTCCGATGTGATCGATGAGGATGAGGTCAACACCGGTCAACGCCGCGAAGGCATGTACTTTGGTCTCAATGGCTTGGTCATTACGCTCAGTGCGGCTATTGTGTCGGTGGTCTTTGGCCTGATTGCCCCAGCCTATGGCTATGATACGCGCCTAGAAGTGCAGCCAAGTACTGTTTCTACTGGTTTTCGCGTCTTTATGACAGGGCTCCCCTTTGCGGGCTGTACCCTGGCCTTTATCGCCCTGTGGCTCTACCCATTACATGGGGAACGCTTGGCCGCCGTCAAGGCCACCTTGGCCGAACGCCATGCGACAGCCGAGCGCACGACCTAGGGCAAGTACGAACCTTAAAAGCAGCGGGGTTTAAAACCCACGACAGACAGCGAACAGCGCCCGCAGGCGCTTTCCACGGGATGACAAAGCACGTTGCCCTGACGCACGACAAGCCAGCCACCAGGTGGGTAGCGCCGTTGTGCTATAATCAAGACGACGAAGGATCACGATTCAACCGACCACCTGTGCCCGAGGAGAGGCCCGATGCCGAAAAAGTTAGCACTCATCCACACAGCCACTGTCAATGCCACCACGATTGGTCAGCTTTGTAAAGAAGCCATGCCGGATGTGGAGGTCTTTCATATTGTAGACGAAAGCTTGCTCAAAAACACAATCGAAGCGCAAAAGCTAACGCCCACCACCTACCGACGGCTGGCGCATTATTTGGAAGCCGCCGAAGCCGCCGGGGCCGATGCCATCTTGGTCACTTGTTCATCGATTGGCCCCGCGGTCGACGCGGGGCGGGCATTGGTCAATGTGCCAGTGCTACGTATCGATCAAGCCATGGCCGAGGAAGCGGTGCGCCTCGGCACGCGCATTGGGGTCATTGCCACCCTCTCCACCACCCTAGAGCCCACCGCCGCGTTGGTGCAGGCGAGCGCTACCGCCCAAGGGAAGACGATTGAAATCATCACCGCTCTCTGTACCGGCGCGTTTGACGCTGTGATCAGCGGCGACACCGCCACCCATGATCGCTTGGTCCTAGCCGGGCTAAAAAATTTGATGGATCAGGTCGATGTGATTGTCCTCGCCCAGGCCACCATGGCACGGGTGGTGGATAGTCTCCCCATGCCGGAACGACGCGTGCCGATTCTAGCAAGTCCACGCCTAGGGGTGGCAGCGGTCCGCGCCGTAATGGCGACGTTGTAGGTGCAGTGGCCGGATTGTGCGCTAGCAAGCCCCCATTTTTCCCCACTTTGGCAAGCACCTCAGATGTGATAGACTAGATTTGCTCTCGAACAGGTCCTGTTCGTATTACCATCAATGCCATCCAATCGAATTTCAGGAGGAACCATGAATCCCATCAAGTTGGGCGTCGTCGGCTGTGGCGCGATTGCCCAAGTTCACCATATGCCCAATCTCCATGATCTCCATGGTCTCTTTCAGATCACCGCAGTCTGTGATGTCTCGGCGGGGGCGGCGGCTTATGTGGCCGATAAATTTAATGTGCCAGCCCATTTTACCGACTATCGCCAGCTGCTCGACAGCGATGTCGAAGCCGTGCTCCTCTGTCAATCCGACCCGAAAACCGATGTGGCAGTCGCCGCGCTGGATGCCGGGAAACATCTCTTTATCGAGAAGCCCATGTGCTTTTCGCTGCAAGAAGCCGATGCTATTATTGCTGCCCAGCAGCGCTCGGGGAAAGTGGGCCAAGTTGGGTATATGAAGATCTTTGACCCGGCCTATGAATATGCCAAGCGCGAAGTGGATAGCATGAACAACATCCGCTTTGTCCAGGTCAACCATCTGCACCCCAATAATGATCTGCACATGCGGCAGTTCGATATTCGCCGCTTTGATGACATTCCAGCAGAGGTTATCCGTGCCACCCAAGCGGCGCGCCAAGCGGCCCGCCAAGAAGCCGTGGGCGATGTGCCGCTCCCAGTGGAACGCGCCTTTTATCTCCTGTCGGGCAGTATGATTCACGACCTCTACGGGATGCGCACCATGCTAGGCGTGCCCAACCGTGTGGTGAACACCGATATCTGGTATGAAGGGCGTGCGGTGACCATGACGTTGGAATACCCCAATGGCTCGCGCTGTGTCGCCAGTTGGGTCGATCTGCCCGAGCTGTGGGATTTCCAAGAGTCGCTCGAAGTCTATGGCGACAATAAACGGGTCATTGTCGAATATCCCACCGGCTTTGCCCGCGGGCCGCTGTCCAAGGTCACGGTGCAAGGGGTTGACGCTAACGGCACGACCTACCGGCAGGAGCCGGCCATCGACTGGGAGACCGCCTTTAGCCGGGAGATGCGCCATTTCTATGCCTGTATCCGCGAGGGCATCCCCTGCCGCGCCCCCGTCGCCTCGGCACGCGATGATATTGCGCTAATTATTGACATTATCAAGTGCTACCAAGCCCAAGCGCCCTTGGTGCGCTAACCCTTCTTGCGTGGCCCGGTCACCGCTCCCATCCTAGTAGCACGTTGGGATAGGAGCGGCAATTTGTTCACCAATTCCCTGACGCGTGGTACAATGCTTGCAGTCAGATTGGGCAAGGGCATACAGCAAGGAAAGTCGTCATTGTTCGTACGTGAGGTCACGCACGTGCCGGGGACGGGCCAGCCGTAGTCGCGATGCAGGAAGAGATGCGGACCCTTCCCCGGCACCTCGGCCCATAAGAGAAGTGATATCCATAGCAATAAAAGGATTGGGGCATGATGATAACAGCGCAGGAACTTACTCAACTTTTCTCCCTCCAAGGCCGGGTCGCGATTGTCACCGGCGGGACGGGAGTGTTGGGGGGAGCAATTGCTCATGGGCTGGCCGCGGCTGGCGCGAAAGTGGGTATTTTGGGGCGGCGGGTCGAGCGCGCCGCCGAAGTGGTAGATGCGATCCGGGCCAAAGGGGGCGAAGCGATGCCCGTACCCGCCGATGCCCTCGACCCCGACGCGTTGGTAGTAGCGCGCGATCAGGTGCTTCAACAGTGGGGACAGGTGGATATTCTGGTCAACGCGGCGGGCGGCAACTCGCCCGATGCCACGGTCTTTGGCGATGTCACCTTTTTTAACCTCAAGCGCGAGGCCGTGCAGAAAATGCTCGACCTCAACCTCATGGGTACGATCCTGCCCTCGCAAGTCTTTGGCGAGGTGATGGCCAAGCAGGGTAAGGGGAGCATTATTAACATTTCCTCTATGGCGGCCCAACGCCCGCTGACACGGGTCATTGGCTATGCCGCGGCCAAATCAGCCATTGATAACTTCACCCGCTGGCTAGCGGTTGATCTCGCAAGCAAATATGGCGAAGGCGTGCGGGTCAATGCAATTGCCCCTGGCTTTTTCATTGGCGAACAGAATCGCGCGTTCTTGCTCAATGCGGACGGCACCCCCACGCCACGCGGGGAAACCATTGTCGCCCACACCCCCATGAAGCGCTTTGGGGAACCTGATGAATTGATCGGCGCGGCCGTTTGGCTCTGTAGCGACGCCGCCAAGTTTGTCACGGGGATTGTTGTGCCGGTGGATGGTGGCTTCTCGGCCTTTGGCGGGGTGTAAATCAAGCGGGACGCGGATAGACGCGGCGGGACGCGGATTGCTCTGCGATAGCATAAAATCCGCGTCCCGCGGTCGCCTTTGTGCCAACCATATCAGTAGCAGATAGGATCTTTATGTCAAGTCGTACGATTCAAGTGACTGAGCCGATTCATGAATATTTGCTCAGCGTTTCCTTGCGCGAGCCGGCGCTCTTAGCCAAACTCCGCGAAGAGACTGCACCCCTCGAAGCCGCCGGTATGCAGATTTCCCCAGAGCAGGGGCAATTTATGCGTATGTTAATCAAACTGCTCGGCGCAAAACGGACGTTAGAAGTCGGTGTCTTTACTGGTTATAGCTCCCTTTCCGTGGCGCTTGTGCTGCCCGATGACGGCCAGATTGTCGCCTGTGATGTCAGCGAAGCGTGGACTTCCATCGCGCGACGCTATTGGCAAGCAGCTGGCGTCGCGCACAAGATCGATCTATACCTAGCCCCCGCCACGGAAACGCTCAGCGCGTTGGTTGCCAATGAAGCCAACCATAACACGTTTGATTTTGCCTTTATCGACGCCGACAAGGCGAACTATGCCACCTATTACGAACAAGCCTTTAAATTAGTGCGCCGCGGTGGCGTGATTGCCATTGATAATGTGTTATGGGGCGGCTCCTTGATCGATGAGCAGAAACAGGATGCGGACAGCAACGCGCTACGCGCGCTGAACCAAGCGATCCACAAGGACGACCGCGTGGATGTGAGCATGGTGCCGATTGGCGATGGGCTGACCCTGGCCCGCAAACGGTAGTCGGTTTGCGCGTGCCCCAAGCAGCAGGCAGCTTTACCACGCGTCCGCGCGATCAATCCCCCGAACCGCGGCACGGCACTTGGTTGGTAGAGAGGAGGAACAATGACAAGCAATGCGTTATCCCCAGAGGAAGTAACCTTCTTCCAAACGAATGGCTATTTGATCAAACGCGGCATTCTCGATCCGACCCTGCTGGCGCGCGCGCGCGAAACCATGTGGGCCGGTGCGCCAGCCCAACTCCAGCGGGACGAACCAGCGAGTTGGGTAGGGCCGTTTGTAGAAAGGTCCGACGATCCCGCGTCAGTGCGGAATCATTTCACCTGGAAATATCGTGCCCCTGGCAGCGAAGCGTGGATGGTCGAGTTGCTCCCCAAAAACCCAACCGTTTGGGCCATTGCCGAGCAGCTATTGGGCCAAGGCACGTTGCCCGAACCCGAGCGCGTGCGCGGCATCTATTGCATCTTGCCCGAAGGCGATCTGCCCGCCAAACCCTATAGCTGCCATGTCGATCAACATCCTTTCCACCTTGGCGTCGTTGCCTACATTGACACGGTGCCGCCCGATGGTGGGGGCTTTACGGTTTGGCCGGGCAGTCATCGGCGCTTTTTTCCAACGTTTACCACCCAATATACCTTTACGCCGACCGAGCAAACCCAAGCGATGCAGGCCGAAGTCAATCAACAGCCTTATGTCGATTGCTATGGCAACGCGGGGGATGTTGTCTTCTGGCATCATCGCCTTGGTCATTCGGCGGGCCATAATCGCTCGGCGCAGATTCGCCAAGCCGTGCTCTATGATTTTAAAAAGCGTGATCTGGCAGAGCGCCAGGCCGTGCCGCCCCCGCCAGATCTGTGGACAGATTGGGCCATTGCATCATGAGGCAATTTTTTCGTTCCGTCCTACCGGTTCTGCTACTGGTCAGCTTGATTCTCTTGATCTTTCTAAGTGGTTTTATCTTTACCGGTAGCGTAGCCCTCCTTTTTGGAGGATTGCTGAGAACATTGCTCCCCTTTACGCTCTTTGAAGCTACCATTCTCAGTACCCTCTTTATGGCGGTCACGGTCTATTGGTTTGGCCGGATCTTGATGGCGATTGCGCCCCCCGAAGTGTGGAAGCAGCCGGTGAGCGAGCAGCTTACCGACGATGAAGAGCGCGCGTATCAGCTGATTGCCAAGTCGCGCTTCTATCAACAGGCCGAAGAGCGAACCTGGGAAGCATGGCTACGCGCAGAATTGGCGAACGATATTTATGTCGAGTTTCAAGATGCGCCCGACAAGGTCAATAATCTGAACGACCCCCAGGCACAAGAGATGGCGATTCGCCTAGCCGATGCCGCGATCAACATCCTGAAACGACGCACCAATCGCGCCCGCCGCCTGGCCGTCACCTTGGCCGATTTCCAACGGGAGTTACAGCGGATTGGTCAACGCGCCTATAACGATGAAATGTTGAATCTGGTGCTATCCGCCACCAATATGAACCTGCACTATTACGCCAATATTCTGAAGAATGTGATCTATAATCGCCGTTGGAACGAACCAGCCACCATTCCCGAGGAAACCGACAATCTAGGCGACGCGCCTGCTAGCCGATAAAGAAAGTTCATTCGTTATGTCTACTCCTGAACAAGCTCACCCCGCTTCTGTCCAGCATCCCAAAGTCGTTGTGATTGGGGCTGGGAGTCTCTTCTTTGGCCGCCAAGCCATCTGGCAGATGGTCCATTCCCCCCACTTAAACCAGGGGACCCTGACCCTCGTCGATACCGACGCCGAACGGCTGGAAAAGCTCGCGACGCTGGCCCACATGGTCGTTCAAGAAACCGGGGTCGCGCTCCAGATCGAGGCCGCCACCGATTGGAAGACCGTGTTACCGGGCGCGGACTTTGTGGTGCTCAGTTTTGCCAACCAAACGGTGAAATACCGCGGCATCGACTGTACCATCTCCGCCAAGTATGGCGTTCGCATGTGCTCTGGCGATACGATTGGCCCTGGCGGGATCTTCCGCGCCATGCGCGAATTTCCCCTGATTCTGGAGTGCGCCAAGGATATTGAACGGCTCTGCCCCACCGCGTGGGTCATCAACTACATCAACCCTTCCGCCGTGCATGGCATTGGCCTCAAGCGCTTTGCCCCCGCCCTCAAGAGTTTGGCCCTCTGCGATAGTTTACACATGCCCCACATCAAACAACGGTACGCCGTACGCGCGGGCTTGGTCAAAGCGGCGACGGCGTATGACGAAAGCATTGATCAAGCGTTTGATATGCGGATTGCGGGGGTCAATCATTTTACATGGCTGCTCAAGGCCGAATACGAAGGCCGCAATGTCCTGCCCGCCATTGCCGAGTCGATTCGCCACGAGGCCGAGCAAGAGTTGGCAAGCAGTGGTGGCAATCAAAGCTCCAAGGCGATCTACAACCAAGCCATTGCCCATTCGCTCTACCAACTCTTTGGCTATGTGCCCGTTTGCGTGGCCCACACCAAAGAGTATGTGGCCTATTGGCAAGGCTTGGGCAAATTGCCCGAACCAGTGCCGCCCCTGTCGATCTTTGACATTGAAGAACGCTATGACCGTCACGACGCCATGTGGCAACAAGTCGATGAGTTTGTCAGTGGGCGTAACGCGATTGCAACCTATATGCAGACCTTTGGGCCGGATCACGCCACCGATATTATTGAAAACATGGTGGGCAATCTCGGCAAGCCCTTCTACATCAACACCTGGAATGACGGCGCTGTGACCAACATGGCCCACGATGCCTTCTTAGAGTTGCTCTGTGATATTGATATGCAGGGGCCACGGCCACGCCCTGTGGGAGAGATGCCACGCGGGATCCGCGCCATGCAAGAGATCATTCTCGACACCCACGAGCTAACCGCCGAAGCCGTCGCCAAGTGCGATTATAGCCTGCTCCGGCGCGCCATGTTGACCGATCCCTTGGTCAATTCGATTGCCGACGCCGATGCAATCTTGCAGGAGTTGCTGACGCTAGAGCGCGATGCGTTGCCAGCTTGTTGGTTTGCGTAGGCCATGATTCATGCTGCGTCATTCGTGGTTTACAAGCCTCTACCCCAATGACGCAGCACGAATCATGGGATAGTCACAAGGGTTTGGATCAGGAGCAGGCGACCGGAGACAATAGTCACGGTGGCGGGTGTGGTTGCCACTTCGTTGCTAACCCCGCGCGTGCTGCCTAGCGCTAAAGTGGCATTGGTCAATGGATAGCGCATCCCCGTATAGGTGATGCCAGTGACGGTATCGCTAAGGGGCAAGATACTCACCGTATCGCCAGGAGCAGCTTGGAGGGTGAGGTGTTGGCCGGGACGAACCAACTGTGCCAGTTGATTGCCTTCCACCAACATGAGCTGGGCGGGCCATTCTCGTTGGGCCAGGATCAGCAGGTTAGCTAACGTTTGGTCCAAACGGTCACCGATAGCCCCCATCAGGAGAATTTCGGTGGCCCCCTGGCGAAGCGCAAACTCAAGCGCTAGCTCTAAATCAGTCTGGTCTTTGGTGATGGCATGACGCTCAATGATCACGCCCGCCTGTGCCAATTCCGTTACGACCGCGGGCGCGACACTATCCAGATCACCCACCAGCGCATTGGGCCTTCGACCAAGGGCCAAACAATGCCGAGCCCCACCATCAGCGGCAACCCAGTAATCATCGGCACGCAGCCACGCACGAAAACGGCTATAATCGGCAATAGTGCCATTGACAAAAACGACAGCCCGCATAGCTCAGCCAGCCCAGACTTGCCAAAGAAAGATGGCGATCATCACCATCGCAAGGAGGAGCGATAGCAACGTCGAGACCGCTACGCCACTGATATAAGCCTGCACCGCCGCTGTTGCGGCCCGCTCATCCCCCCGGATGTAATATTCCACCAACCACATCCCCACAATGGCCCCAATCAGCGCGCCAAAGATCGTCCCAATAATGGGAATGGCGCTGAGAAAGAGGCCACCCAGCAGACCACCGACCACGGCACCACCAATCGCGCGCCAACTAACCCCGCCCCGGCGCGCCAGCGCTGGCGCAAGCAAGAGATCCAGCCCAATGCCAGCCAGCGTCAAGAGGGCTAGCACGATCAAGGTCGGCCAGCCAACTTGCTGGAAACCGGTGCTCCAGGCCCAGAGGAATGCGCCTGCCCAAATCAACACTAAGCCCGGTAACACTGGCAAGATCACCCCGATGAAACCGAGGGCGATGAGGAGTAGGCCCAAGAGGCCAAACAACAAAGAAAGATCCATCGTTAGGCATCAGCCGCCGCGGGTAGCCACAGAGTGAAGATGCTACCACGCCCCAATTGACTCGTAATTTCAAGATTCCCGCCATGGAGATGCGCCACATGGCGAATGAGGGCTAAGCTAAGCCCGGCCCCCGGCTCGGTCCGATTGTCGCGATCGACTTGCTCAAACGGAGTGGCAAAGCGTTCGACCATTTCGGGAGGAATGCCCCGGCCTTCGTCGCGCACCCGCAGCCCCACATAGGTTGTCACCTGCTCAATGGAGAGCCAGACCGTCTTTGATTCAGCCCGTCGATAGCGGGCCGCGTTGTCCAGCAGACGCCGCAGGGCTTCGCGTAACATTTCGCTATCGGCATAGATAAAGGTCGGTTCTGGGCTAAGTTTGAGATCAATGGCAAGCCCTGCATCCGCTAGCCGTTTCTCGAACTCGCGCAGCGTTTCGCGCAGCAGTTCATTGGCGTCAATACGGATCACTTCTTCGGGGCGTAAGGTGCGATTTTGGAGTTCGGCCAAGAGCAAGAAGGTTTCGATGAGCTGCTGGAGACGACGGCCACCATCTAAAATGGCCGAAGCTGACGTGCGTAGCTCGTCAATGTTAAAGTCACCTTTGGTGACATCCAGCAAATATTCAGAGTAGCCCAGAACAAAGGTAAGCGGGGTGCGAAACTCATGTTGTAAGATAGCTACGATCCGGTCGCGCAGATTATTCATCTGCTTCTGCATCTCTTCCTGCATGATTTCGCGGCGGCGGAGGGCGTTGTTAATGGCAGCGATCAGATCATTACTGTCCACGGGCTTGGTTAGATAATCTTCAATGCCAATCTCTTTTGCCAGCCGCTGATCGGTAACCGAAGTGCGTGCCGTCAGGAAAATAAAGGGCAAAGTACGCAGTTCCGTATCGGCGCGGGTATGTTTTAACAACGTATAGCCATCCATGCCGGGCATCATAATATCGCATAAGATCATGTCTGGCTTATTGGTTTTTAGCCAATCTAAGGCTTCAAAGCCATCTTTCGCTGAATAGGCGATAAAGTCATAGGATTCCAAAATTTCGCAGATCGCCATATTCAAATCAACATTATCTTCCACCACCAAAATCGTAGTGCTCGCTCGCTCTTGAGAAGGTATCATTATTCGTACGACTCACTTTAAACATACATTGGCTTCAGCATAATCACCCCCAGCGGTGGCAGGTTCACGGCTAACGAAAAGTTGCAGGATTGCCAAGGCTGTTGTTCGGCATAAAGTGGTGAATTATTTTCCACTCCGCTGCCGCCAAACTGGTGCCAGTCACTATTTAAGATCTCGCGATAGGTACATTCCACCGGTACCCCAATCCGGTACCCCAAGCGGGGCATGGGGGTAAAGTTGCAGACAATTACCACCAAATCTCGTTTGTTACGCGCATAGCGGGCAAAGCTCACCACCGATTGGTCTGCATCGCTAAAATCGATCCAGGCAAAGCCTTCCCAAGTAAAGTCAACTTCATGTAACGCTGTTTCTTGTAAGTATAAATGATTTAGTGTTCTAACAAAATCCTGAAGCTGTCGATGTTCGGAAATATCTAGCAAATGCCAATCCAAACTACGGTCTTCACTCCATTCGCGCCACTGCCCAAATTCACCACCCATAAAGAGCAACTTTTTCCCTGGATGCGCGGCCATGTAGGCATACAGCGCCCGCAAATTGGCGAATTTTCGCCAGACATCACCAGGCATTTTATCGACCATCGCACGTTTCAGGTGGACGACCTCATCATGACTAAGCGGGAGCACAAAATTTTCGGTAAAGGCGTAGATCAGGCTGAAGGTAATTTGGTTCTGATGGTAACGGCGATAAAGCGGATCTTTGGCGGTGTAGCTGAGCATGTCATGCATCCACCCCATATTCCATTTGAGGTCAAAGCCCAGGCCACCAGCATAGGTGGGATGGGTTACCATGGGCCAGGAGGTGCTCTCTTCGGCAAAAGTCAAGGCACCGGGTGCTTCGGCATGGACAAGCTCGTTAAAGCGCCGCAGAAAATCGATGGCCTCTAAATTCTCCCGCCCCCCATAGCGATTGGGCACCCAATCACCTGACTCGCGGCTGTAGTCCAAATAGAGCATCGACGCCACGGCATCGACGCGCAAGCCATCTAGATGATAGACCTTGAGCCAAAAGAGCGCGCTACTGAGCAGAAAATTGCGCACTTCATTGCGCCCAAAATTAAAGATCTTGGTACCCCAATCGCGATGTTCGCCCAACCGGGGGTCGGCATGCTCATAGAGATGGGTGCCATCAAAAAAGGCCAGCCCATGGGCATCCCGGGGGAAATGGGCGGGAACCCAATCTAAAATCACCCCAATGCCCTCTTGGTGACAGTAATCCACAAAGGCCATAAAGTCGCTGGGTGTACCAAAACGGCTGGTAGGGGCGAAATAGCCGGTTGCTTGGTAGCCCCAGGAGCCATCAAAGGGGTGCTCGGTAATGGGGAGCAATTCGAGGTGGGTATAGCCCATCTCCTTGGCATAGGCCACCAACTGCCGCGCCAGATCCTGATAGCTGAGAAAGCCATTATCTTCGGGGACGCGCCGCCAACTGCCAAGGTGCACTTCATAGATGTTAATGGGTTGGCTAAGTGCTTGGCGTGTGGGGCGCGCTGCCAGCCAAGCCTCATCATGCCATTGATATTGGGCTAACGGCCAGACGCGCGAGGCGGTATGCGGACGCAGCTCGGCATAGAATGCATAGGGATCGCTTTTATCGCTTTCATAGGCGAGTTGCGTCGATTTAATCGAAAATTTATAGGAGGTGCCAACGGGCAAGTTGGGGATGAAGATCTCCCAGATCCCACTAGCCCGGAGGCTTAGGGGATGGGCCCGGTTGTCCCAGCCATTGAAGAGACCCATCACGCTGACCCGTTGGGCATTCGGGGCCCACAGGGCAAAATTGACGCCGACGACGCCATCTAGCGTGCGCATATGCGCGCCCAGCTTTGTATAGCTTTGAAAAAAGTTGCCTTCTCCATGCAAGTACAGCTCATAGTCAGTCAGATAGAAAGGGAAGCGATAGGGATCTTCAATTTCGTGTGTTTGCCCCGCGGCATCTAAGAGCAACAGGTGGTAGACCAGTTGGTCGGTTTCGCCAGCCAAGAAAAGCTCGAAAAAACCAGCTGGATCGACCTGCTGCATGGCAAGGCGTTGCCCACGATTTTCCAACACCACAAAAACTTGTTGATCCAATGGGCGAAAGGCGCGAATGACCACTCCCGTTGTCTGATCCGCGACCGCGGCATGGGGGCCAAGTACGTCGTGCGGTGCACCGTGATAGCCACCAATAATTGCTGCAATATCGGTACGCTCTGCTTGGTAGGGTTGTCGTTGTTCAGTCATTGGATGATCCTTCTTACTGCGCTTATAATCTATAAGGCCGTTTGCAGACGCCCATGATGGTAGCCGCTGGAATCGCCTACCATCATGGGCGGTAGCGTAGTACTCCCCCTGTGGCACCCGCAATCCACACTGAGCCTTGGCGGTCCACCACGAGCGAACGAAGTGCGGGATCGGGTGGGTTGACGGCAGCAGGGGGGTCCGTCCACGCGGCACCATCAAAATAGAGCAGCCCTTGCCCGTCGGTCCCCAACCAGATGGTGTCTGTCGCCGAAACGCCAATGGCGCTGATCACATGAGTATCGGTTTCGTCAACAAGCTGGATCTCGTTGCCAACCTGACGCGATAACCCAGCTTGTGTCCCAATTAAGAGCGCGCCGTCCGCCATTTGGGCCAAGGCCGTGATGCGATTATCGGCCAATGCGGTTGTGGCCATGGTATAGAGTTGGAATTGGTTACCCGCAAAGCGCAACAGGCCCGCCGTAGAGCCAATCCACATCGTATCCCCATCGGCCTGTAATGCCAAGATATTGTCGCTGGGTAGGCGATCGGCCCGCGTTAAGCTAAAAAAACTTTCCCCATTCCAGATACTGAGCCCGGCATTTGTGCCAAACCAGATACGTTCCTGGGCATCACCGGCAATGGCCTGGATCTGATCAGAAATCAATCCATCCTTTTGAGTATAGATCTGCCATTGACCATCGGCTAGATACGCGGCCCCCTTGCCACCAACCCATAAGCTACCATCGGGCAAAGGCCAGAGGGCCACAATCTCGGCCACCGGATAGACGGTATCTTCGTTGGTAAAGTGTTGGAGGATCTGCTCAGTCACGGGGTCGATTTGATAGAGCCCCCTATCCGTTGCGAGCCACAGGAGGCCCGTAGCAGCTTGCGCAAAAGCGTGCACGCGATTGCTCGGGATCAGCTCAGTGGGCGCTTGGGTATCGGTCCACTCATCGCCATCATAAAAACGGAGACCATTGCGCGCCGTAGCCACATAGAGACGCCCCCGCAGATCCAAGCTCAAGGCAGTGATGCCATGGGCCGGGCTTGGCTCGGCTGGCGCAAAAAAGCGTTGACAAGTCACTGCTGTGGGATCAAAGAGACAAAGTTCACCTTGATCCGAGGCGAGCCAGAGCGTACCGTCACCCACTAGGGCAAAAGCGCTGATCTGCCCCGCGGGGAAAGCCGAGGCCAAGACATAGGTGGCACTGTAGATGGTCCATTTATCACCGTCGATGCGGTAGACCTTATTCCCCGCGCCAACCCAGACAATGCCTTGCGGCTCGGCCACCAGCAAGTGGATCGGGCTGGCGTCCAGGGGTGTGTTACTGCTATCGTAGGTTTCTACCCGCTCATCACGCAAGATGGTAATGCCCGTGTCGGAAGCCACCCAAATCTCTTCCCGATCCCCAAAAACCGTGACGGCATTTACGCGGTCTTGCGGCAGCCCGCGGCGTTGATCCAACAACGTCCAGCCCTGTTGCACGTCGTAAATATCGAGCCCATGTTGAGCATAGCCAACCACTAAGAAACCAGCCTCGGCATTACAGTAGAGGGCTGTCACATCGTCAAAGTGCATCTCGCTGTTCGTACGGTTGAGGGTTTTCCACGTTCCCGTGCTCTGCACATAGATTTGTAAACCGTGGTCGCTGCCAAAGACCAGCCCAAACCCTGGCAAGGGACAATCGACCACGGTCGTCGTTCGGTTCACCGTCAAACCATCGAGCGTAGTGAATTTAGTATAGACATTATTACTGCGGTTCCAGCTGCTGACGCCCCCTTCGGTCGCGGCCCAGATGGTCGTGTTGAGCAATAGCAGATCGTTGACTTCATTTCCGTTGGAATAGGTACGCCATGCATTGGTTGGCTGGCTGGCGCGGGTTACAAGGGGCGAAATGGCCGCCGCGGTGGCCGTGGCCGTTGCCACGGTACGCAGCGGGGTACGGGTCATCGTCGCTTTACCCGTAGCCGTAGGACGTAAAACCGCGCCAGGGGTAGCCGTTGGGGCACTAGTGGGCAAGCGGAAAGCCGCGGTTGGTACCGTCGATGGCGGTAACGGGAAGAAGGTAAGCGAAGAGAGTAGCTCGACAAAGGCAGCCCGCGCGCTACTCTCCCATTCAGCGGCTGGGCTCACGGCTACGAGTAAAAATAGCTGCGCCGGTTCTGGTTGTGCCATGACGATGCGGCCCCTAAAGGGGTTGCTGGTGGATTGGCTCACCAACTCTACCACACGCCCATTGGCACCCGCGATCGTTGTTGTCTGCTTATTACGGCTTTGAAAATTATCCCGGCTGGCATAAAAGGCAACAAACTCGTCAAACATAGTATCAAGGTCGGCCCGTTGGGTCGAGACCAACTGTTCAGGCGGCCCACCCCGCACCAAAAAGATCGCACCGGCTTCATTCGTGAGGGTTGCCGCCGTGGCCGTAAGATCCAAGTCATAATCAGGCAAGGGCGTAAAGCTAAAACCACCAGCCTCCACGCGTTCTTGCTTGGTCGGCACGGTTGCCACAGTGGTTGAAGTCGCGGCGACGAGGCTTGCCGTCGGTGTTAACCGAACGCGAGCAGCGGGTGTAGGCGACGCTGTTTGCAAGACAAAGAACACGACGGCAATCAACCCCGCGAGGAGCAACCATGGAACAACCGCGAAAACGAGACGAAATGACGTTGATTGCACGCAAACTTCCTTGTCGGCCAACTCGGTCAAAGGCGGAGCGGGGGGTAGATGACTTTGGCGAGTTCTGGATGATTATGTTCTGGTTGATTACAATGACAAACTACCTGGTAGCGAGCAATGGTTACCAGGAGCAGCAGATCCCTTTGTTTTCTTCAAGCTTTGCTATGGTTTTGCTAGATCGCCATGAGGATTGTAACACTTAACAGAGGAGAGAATCAAGAAGCAGAAAGAACGCGTTGCACCTCAAATTTTCAGTCAGCTTGCCTAACGACAACGGGCGTTCCCGTGGGAACGCCCGTTGTCCAGACAAATCATATAGCCTTCACATCAGCCTGCCTCACGGATCATGACGTAGCCACTACCAAAAAGTTACGCTCAGATTGACAGAAATTTCGCTCCTGGCATAATCCAGAGAAGCGCTGGCAAGTTTTGCAGACCTTATATTCGGCAAGCTGGCTCAATCCGGCGGTTAGTGAAGGGTTTTAACCCTGCTTTTGACACAGAGACACACGACGTGAATGGGGCTATCCGCAACCCAACTGGCTGGCTGGGCAGCCTGAAATAGGGCAAGGGCTTGGCGCAGCGCTTGGGCATCGAGCGGCAAAGGATCGGCGGCACAGACACCTGCGCTTTCGCTCTCCAACGGTAAAACGACCGTCGTTGCGGTGCTTTGGTTGGCGGCTTGCAAGTCGATGGTCACCGTGAGTTGTGGTTCGTATGAACCCTGTTCGGGCCAGTTGGCCCGGACAGCGAACGCCAGCTCCTCAAAAAGGGCCCGCAGCGGCCGTGCATCGACCAATAACGCAGCAACCGGATAGGACCAAGCCTGCGCGATTTCAATCGGCTTGGCAGCCTGGGCTTGCACAGCTTTGCTCATAGTACGCCTCCTCAGCGCAGACCAGGGGAACGGTACAATGGTTAGGACGCGGATACACGCGGATAAGCGCGGATTCATCGCTTATCCGCGTCCCACCTTATTAGAGACTCAGCCGAAGCGATCAATGGCAAAATGGTGAAGGCGACGACAAGCTTCGGTCAGCCGCTCCTCGGGCACAACGAGGCTGAGCCGCAGATAGCCAGCCAGGGCCGGGCCAAAGGCGTCGCCGGGCAACACGGCCATGTGAGCCGCTTCACAAGCTTGATCGGCAAATTCCATGGAAGATAAGCCACTACTGCGAATGTCGAGCAAGGCATACATGCCTCCTTCGTTGACGCAACAGCGGATACCTGGCGTGTCCTTTAGGAGTTCATGGACAAGGTCACGCCGGCGGCGATAGGCGATGCGCATCTGCTCGACTTCGGCCAGTTCCGCTTGCAAGGCAGCTAGCGCCCCATCTTGAATAAAGGGTGGGCCGCCATAGGCCATGACCGCCAACAGATTGCCCACATGTTCGATCAACGAGGTTGGCCCGACCACCCAGCCTAGCCGCCACCCCGTCATGGCGTGGGATTTCGACAGGCTGGAAATCGTGATACAGCGGTCCTGAATCGCGGCAATGGCGGCCGGGCTAGCATGGGGGTGCGTAAAGGTAAAATTGCTATAGACTTCGTCGGTGATGAGCCAGAGGTTATGCCGCAGGGCCAATTCAGCCAAGCGCTCGATTTCGTCTTGACGTAGTACAGCCCCGGTTGGATTGTGGGGTGTATTAAAGAGAATGGCCCGTGTACGAGGCGTAATGGCCGCGGCGACCGCCTTGAGATCAGGGTGAAAATTTAGCGTTGGCTGGAGGGGCACATAAACCCCCGTCGCCCCCGTCGCCCCGATGACCGGCGGGTAGGTGCTGTAGACGGGATCACTCATGATCACTTCATCACCGGCTTGCAAGGTGCACATGGCCGCGACAAAGAGTCCACATTGAGCCCCTTGGACAACAGCCACATTTTCATAGGTCACCGCTTGGCCGGTCTGTTGTTGATGATGGGCAGCAATCGCTTGGCGCAGACGGAGTTCACCAGCAGCAGGCGTATAGTGTGTACGCCCCTGTTGCAAACTAGCTACCGCGGCCTGGACGACCGCCGGGGGTGTCTGAAAATCGGGATCCCCAATGGTGAGCATAATCACATCGGCGCCATTGGCGATCATAGTGCGTGCTTTACCATGGACGCGCCAACCACCATAGCCTTGCCCGACCAAACGCGAAACGAGTTGGGAAAAGATCATAGCCTACCTACTTCACTGGGTGGATCTACTAAGATTGCGCCTAGCGTGGATAACTTTGTGTTGCGCCATCTGGGTTGATTGTAACATAGGGCCAGTAGAAGTAGCCAAACCTGAATTGCATACGCTTTGCATGAAAAGCAAGACCCACAGTATAATGACGTAACTGCAATTCACTCTGTTGTAACTACCTCGATTCTATCTATCCGGTAAGCAACCTTGCTCCTTCAGCAAAAGGATCTGCTCTATTGGAAGGCTATAATTTCACACATTTTGATCAACAACGAGGAGACAATTGATAGTATGAATAAAATGCGAAGCTACCTTGTTTTACTGAGCCTGCTATTAGTGGTAGCGCTTGCTGCCTGTGTCATGCCGTCAACCCCAGCCGGAGATAGTGGTGAAGCCAGTGCCACCGAAGTTCCGGCAGAGAGCGGTGCGGCAACGAGTGAGCTAAAGATCGGGCTTGTCACCGATGTGGGCCGGGTCAATGACCGCAGCTTCAACCAATCCGCCTGGGAAGGGGTCTTGCAGGCTTGTAGCGCCTTTGGCCTCGTCGAAGGGGAAGATTGCCGCTTTATTGAAACCCAAGATCCGGCGGACTACGCTGAAAATATTCAGCAGTTTATTGATGGCGGCTTTGGCGTGATCGTTAGCGTCGGCTTTGCCTTGGGTGAAGCAACCATCACCGCGGCCAAAGAAAATCCCGATACCCTCTTTATCGGGGTGGATCAATTCCAGGCCGAGACGCTGCCCAATCTAACTGGCCTCATCTTCCACGAAGATCAATCGGGGTTCCTGGCAGGCGCATTGGCGGCCCAACTGAGCCAGACGGGCAAAATTGCGTCGGTGCTCGGCACCGATCTAGTGCCGCCCGTAGTCGCCTTTGGCCAAGGCTATGAATTGGGTGCGAAGTATATCAACCCCGACATTGAAGTAAGCACCACCTACCATCCTGGTGGCTTGGATCGGGCGTTTATTGACCCGGAATGGGGCGCTAGCACGGCCCGCCAAGCGTTGGATCAAGGGGCGGATGTGATCTTTGGGGCCGGTGGTAGCACGGGCAATGGCGCTTTGCAAGAAGTGGCAACAGCCCCGGGTGCCGGTGAAACGCTCTTCTGCATTGGCGTTGATACGGATCAATGGGAAACGGTACCCGCGGCCCAACCCTGCTTGGTCTCCAGTGCTATGAAGTTGATCACCCCAGGTGTGGTCGAGTTGATCACCCTCGCGAATGAAGGGGCCTTCCCTGGTGGGAATTTCTTCGGCGGCGCCGGGTTGGCACCTTTCCATGCCTTTGAAGATGCCATTCCCCAAGAGGTCAAAGACAAGCTTGCCGAAATCGATGCTGCACTGAAAGACGGCAGCTTGGAAACCGGCTACAATCCGCAGTAAGGATAGGCTTGCATGATGCTACCCCTGTCCGGTTTTGAAAACCGGACAGGGTCAAGCGCCGTAGGTTTCCCCGACCTCTAAGGCGCTGCCCCTGGTAAACCACGTTGCCCTCCTGTTTCCCGAATCAATCTGCTCTTGTATGCTCCAGCGCGCCAGGAGATCGCATGAACATTCGCCTTTTCCGTCAACTGGGTCAGGCCCTCCTGCTGCCCATCTTAGCCCTAGCCACGGCCCTAGCCTTGGGCGCAGTGATCATGGTACTCTTTGGAGATAATCCTATCGATGCCTATCAAGGGCTCTTTAGTGGAGCCCTGGGCAACGCCCGTGGCTGGGCGAGTACCGTGCGCAGAATGACACCGCTGATTCTCACCGGCCTATCCGTTGCCGTCGCCTTTAAGGCTGGTCTCTTTAACATTGGGGCTTCCGGTCAATTTCTCATCGGGACCGTATCCGCCGCTGCTGTGGGCATTGCCTTTGAAGGCTTACCCATGGTCATCCACCTCCCACTGGCGATCCTGGCTGGCATTGGTGGTGGTGTGATCTGGGGTGCGATTCCGGGCCTGCTCAAGGTCTACACCGGTGCGCATGAAGTCATTGTGACGATTATGCTCAATTATATCGCCAGCAATTTTGCCGGTTGGACGGTCTACGCCGGTGGTACGCAAGGGCAGACGCCAGGCCCCCTTTGGGATCGCACCGCGGGTGCCGTTTCGGAAACGCCCGATATTCTTGCCAGCGCACGCCTGCCCTACCTGATCGACGCTCCCTATCGAGTTCACTGGGGCTTTCTTCTCGCCCTGGTCGTCGCCCTCTTGATCTGGTGGCTGATCTACAAAACAATCATCGGTTTTGAAATTCGCACCGTCGGGCAAAATCTAAAAGCAGCCCGCTATGCCGGGATCCGCGTCAACGGGACGATTGTCTTGGCCATGGCACTGGCTGGGGGCCTCGCTGGATTGGCCGGTACGATTGAAGTGTTGGGCGTCAACCATAAATTTGCCCCAGAATTTACGGGCTCGGTCGGCTTTGATGGCATTACGGTCGCGCTTCTGGGCCAAACCCACCCCCTCGGCGTGGTGTTGGCCTCCTTCATGTTTGGCACCCTCGACGCGGGCGGGGCGCGGATGCAATTTGAATCTGGCGTAGCCGCCGATATTATTCAAGTGATCCAAGCGCTGGTGCTGGCCTTTGTCGCCGCACCGATTTTGATCCGCACAATCTTCCGCCTCCGTGGAGGACGCGGTGCCAAAACCATCACTGCGAGCGCTGGGTGGAGTGGGTAGCCACCATGCGTTTGTGTGCGAGCAGTTATGCAGCCCCAGATTTGTCTCTACCAGCCTACATGAATGGATCATCACAATGAGCCCACGTCCCTTTTTTCAACGTACGGCAATGCTTGCGCTGATCTTCGGCCTCCTTCTCCTGATCCTGGCCGTCGTCGTGAATACGACGGCGCTCGGCAACTACACTTGGCTGCGCGTCCTCTTTGGGATCAGTGCTCTCAACTTCACCCTGCGCGCGACGGTCCCTTTGGTCTTGGGCGCGCTCAGCGGCATTCTCTGTGAGCGGTCGGGCATTATCAACATTGGCATTGAAGGCATGATGTTGGCCGGCGCGTTTGGTGCCTTTGTGGCTAAGGTGGCGACCAATGATTGGCCGCTTTGGAGCAGCCTGTTAACCGGCGTTGTGGCGGCTTTATTGGTGGGTGCGGCGATGGGCTGGCTGCATGCCCTGCTCTCGATCCGCTTTCGCATGGACCAGATTATCTCCGGCACGGTGTTGATCATTTTAGCCACCGGCTTTACCTCCTATTTATTTAACCGGGATGCTGTCGCCATTGGTAAGCTCTCCGCCTTTCGGATTCCGCTCCTCGCTGATATTCCCGTCATTGGGCGGATTCTCTTTGAAAATCCTCCTATCACCTATTTGGCCCTCATCTTGGTGGCGGTCGTCCATGTGGGCCTTTTCTATACACGCTGGGGCTTGCGAACACGCGCCGTTGGCGAACATCCCCGGGCTGCCGACACGGTGGGGATCAACGTCAATCGCTATCGCTATCTCAATACCACCTTGGGTGGGATGCTAGCGGGGCTGGCCGGCGGCTTCTTGGTGCTCGAAGCGGTTGGGCAATTTCAAGAAGGGATGACGGCGGGTCGTGGCTTTATCTCCCTGGCGGCCATGATCTTTGGAAATTGGAACCCCTTTGGCGCACTGGGCGCTTCCTTACTGTTCGGCTATACGCAAGCATTGCAAAATGAACTATTGTTGGCTGGCATTACCACGGTTCCACGCCAGTTTGTCAGCATGTTACCCTACGTGGTGACCATTATTGCCGTCTCTGGCTTTGTGGGCCGAGTGCGGCCACCGGCAGCCGAGGGGAAAGTGTACGAAACCGAAGGGCATTGATGGCGTTGTGGAAAGATAGGACGCGGATTTACGCGGGTGCCCGCGGATAGAAATGGGCGTTATGCACTTGGTTGGGTGACTAGAGACTTGACCGGTTTTGAAAACCGGTCAAGTCTGGTCTAATCACGAAGGAGTCAGCGGTTTGAGCAGCACAACACCGGTCCTGGAGATACGCAATATTTCAAAACACTTTCCTGGCGTGATCGCCAACCAGGAGATTACCCTGAAGCTCCACAGTGGGGAGATCCTGGCACTGCTAGGCGAAAATGGTGCGGGAAAGTCCACGTTGATGAACATCATCTATGGTCTCTACCAACCCACTTCGGGCGAGTTAGTGGTCAAGGAAAAACCTGTCATCCTGCACAACCCTAACGATGCCATTGCACTGGGCATTGGCATGGTCCATCAACATTTCCAGCTGGTGCCGGTGATGACGGTGGCCGAAAACATCATGTTAGGCAGCGAGAGTGTGAAAAATGGGTTGTTAGATACACGGACGGTAGCCGCGCGCATCCGTGAACTTTCGCAGCGCTATCATCTGGATGTCGATCCCTATGCCATTGTCGAAGATCTGCCGGTTGGGGTGCGCCAGCGGGTTGAGATCGTCAAAGCGCTCTATCGCGATGCCAAAATCTTGATTCTCGACGAGCCGACGGCGGTGCTGACACCGCAGGAAATTGAGGGACTCTTTGCCGTCATGGCGCGGCTACGCGAACAAGGTACGTCGATCATCTTTATCACCCATAAGCTCAAAGAGGTGTTACGCGTGGCGGATCGCATTGCCGTGCTGCGCCAAGGGCGTCTGGTCGGGGAAGCCGATCCAACGCTGGCAACCGAAGCGAGTCTGGCCGCGCTCATGGTCGGGCGCGAAGTGATCCTCACGGTCAACAAGGCGGCGGCCCAACCCGGCCAGGTGGTGCTCAAGCTAGATCAAGTTACCGCGCGCGATGATTTGGGCCATCCGGCGTTGCGCGGGGTCTCTTTCCAAGTCCATGCCGGTGAAATTGTCGGTGTTGCGGGCGTGCAGGGCAACGGTCAGACGGAACTCGTCGAAGCGATCACCGGGCTGCGCAAGGTCGATACCGGACAGATCCAGATCAATGGGGTCGATCTGACCAATGCCAGCCCACGCCAGATCACCGAAAGCGGCCAGAGCTGCCATGTGCCCGAAGATCGCCACACCTATGGCATGGTCGATCACTATACGATTGCTGATAATCTGGTGCTAAACACCTATTATCAACCCCCGTTTGCGCGTGGGCTCACCATCAACACGCGGGCGATTCGCGAGCATGCCCAGCAGTTGGTCAAGACCTTTGATGTGCGTACCCCTAGCGTTGAGAACAGCGGCGACAGCCTTTCCGGTGGCAATCAGCAAAAAATGGTCGTTGCGCGAGAATTTAGTCGGCCCCTCAACCTTTTGGTGGCGGCCCAACCCACACGCGGCATTGATGTCGGCTCGATTGAGTTTATTCATCAACAGATTGTTGACAAACGGAACCGTGGTGTCGCCGTCTTAGTTGTGAGTTCAGAGTTAGATGAGATCTTAGCCCTGGCCGACCGCATTGTGGTGATGTACAAAGGGGAAGTGATCGGCATTGTGCCGCGCGCCGAGGCCACACGCGAAGGGCTAGGGCTCTTGATGGCCGGTGTGCAGACAGCCTAACCGCCGGCTTGACACGGTTCTTGGCCGTGTGCGATAAGCAACAAATGGCGTGGCTGTCGGCCTGTTCGGAATAAAACCAGACTATGACTTTTCTCAGCCCAATTTTGGATCAACCACAGAGCATTGAGTGGGAGCAAATCGCGCCAGATAGTGTCTACCGCCTGGCGAACCAAGAGCTCTACTTTGATGTCGATGCCAACACCGATCTCACCAATCTGATCTGGCCGTGGGCCGGTGAGCAGTATGTGAAACATATTGCCCTGCGCGTCAGTGCGCCCCGGGAAGAAACCTTGATGCCCATGGTGACCCGCTTCTTCCCTGGACACCAAGAGTTGATCTTGGGGACCGAAGGAGTGATTGTCACCAAACGCATCGCCGCGCCCCGCCAGAGCGACCAGGATCGGAGCGTCATCTGGCTGTTGGATTGCCAAGCCGAAGGGGATCGGCTGTTGCGCCTAGAGGTCACCATCGATTGGGGCGAACCGCTGACGCAACGCATTGTCGATGGGCTCTTGGTGGCGCAGCGCAATCCTGGCCCGGCCCGCGGCATCTATCAACAGAGTAATGCCGATCTCACTTGTGTCTTTGGTAATCCCCAAGCACGGCCAGACCAGATCGATATTGAGGATGCCCAGCGCGCCCATTTGGTCTATCATGTGTTGGTCAATGGGATGGTCGAGGTGCCGCTGCTCCTCACCATTAGTGACGTGGGCGAACAGATGGCGTGGAATGGTTTTCTGGCCTTGCGCGATGCTGACCGCGCCTTTGAAATCAGCGAGAAAGCCTGGAGCAGCGCGCTCAAAGCCGGGCGCTTGTGGACGCCCAATGCCCCGCTGAATCATGCCATCCAGGCGGGGAAGTTGGCGGCCTTGCGCCATATTCAGCGGCTGCGCACTGGCTTTGCCGCTTCAGATCACCGACCCGTGCGTACACCAGGCTTGGTCGATTGTCTGGACACCTTTGATCTGATCACGAGCCGCAATTTACTGGCTCATTTGCGGCGGGTAGCAGAGGCCACCGGTGGGCGGCTGCCTGATTTTCTGCCCCTCCATGCCAAGGACGCGGTGATCGAGCCAGAGCATACGGTGATCGCCAATAACCATGCCTATTTACGGGCCTTGGTTCGCCATCTCCAGCACCATGTTGATGCCGAGCTGTTGAGCGCCCACTATACAGCGGTGGGCCTCTGTGCCGAACAGGTAATTCGCCAAGCCGCAAACTCACCAGTGCCGCTCACCAGTGCATTGGCGGCGTTGCAATCGGCGGCGCTTGCCTATGCCAGCCAACTCGCCAAGCAGCAAACCGACACGGCCAATGCCAGCCGTTGGGGGGCGGCCGCGGCGGTTCCACCCACGGCAGCGGCGACCATCATCGATCTGGTGCCGACGGTGCTGCAGAACTGGCAGCCTTGGTGCGAACGACCCCGTAGCTTTGCCGATAGCTGGCAAGGGATCGATTTAGCCGGGGCAATGGTTTGGGAAGGTTGTGGCTTGCGGTGGCAAGCCGGATCGCTTTGCGTGGAGCCGACTTGGCCGACCAGTTGGGCGTGGTGGGCATTGGTGGATCTACCCTTGGCCCAGGGCAAACTTACGTTGGTTTGGGATGGGGCGACGTTGCATAGCACCCTGCCGATCCAAAGCCCGTGCCCAGTCCAACTTCACCAAAGCATTCGCGCCCGTAACACCGAAGATACCGATTTTGATCTGCACTTTGAGTTGCAGTCGGACGAAAATGGGGAGAAGAAACGACAACTCTTTAAGCCCCAATTTCAGTTCGAGTAAGAGTTGGACATTGCGCCAGCTTTGCAGTAGGATCAATTGATCGCAGTAATACAGGCGACCGGCACTTCCATCGTGCCGGTCGCCTAATTAGAATAGGTTTAGAGGAATATGCGGAAGACCGCCATTGTCTATGAGCCCTTCAATCTACGCCATACGTTGGAGGGCCATCCCGAAAATTTTCGCCGCCTAGAGGGAACTTGGCAGCTGCTCCAAGCCGACGGCATTTTACCCCATCTTCTCCAGGCCCCCAGCAGTCCAGCGCCTTTGGATGCCGTGTTCCGCGTCCATACGCCCCAGTACATCGAGCGTTTACAAGCACTTTCGGTGCGCGGTGGTGGCCGCATCGACGCGGACACTTATGTCAACGCCGATAGCTACCAAGCGGCGCTCCTGGCCGCGGGCGGGCTGCTCAATCTCACCGATATGGTCCTCACCGGACAAGCCGATAATGGCTTTGCCCTGATTCGTCCGCCGGGACACCATGCGCTGGAACAACGCGGTATGGGCTTTTGTTTGCTCGCTAATGCCGCCATTGCCGCGCGGTGGGCCCAAGATCATCATGGGGTGGAGCGGGTATTGATTGTTGATTTTGATGTGCATCATGGGAACGGGACCCAAGCCATCTTCTACGACGATCCAACCGTACTCTTCTTCAGCACCCACCAATATCCCTACTATCCAGGCACTGGTGCCGCCGATGAGGTGGGCAGCGAGATGGCCTATGGCACCACAGTGAATGTCCCCTTTCCCACCTTTGTGGGCGACAGTGGCTACCTCACCACCTTCCAGCGGCTACTTGAGCCGGTTGCGCGTGAATTTCAGCCCCAGTTAATTATCTTATCCGCAGGCTTTGATGCGCATTGGCTTGATCCACTGGCGGGGATGAATCTGAGCATTGAGGGCTACATGCAGATGGTCGAAGCCGTCATGGCGCTGGCCGATGAATTGTGTGCGGGGAAATTGGTCTGTGTGCTAGAGGGCGGCTACCATCTGGAGGTGCTTGCCCACTGTGTCCTCAGTACACTGCGCTTGTTGAGTGGCAGCTCCCAAGGGATCAGCGATCCCTTTGGCAAGGTAGACCAACGGGAACGCGATATCGCCACCTTGTTGAGCCGACTCCGTAACCTGCACGGCGTCAAGGAACCGCCCATCTACTCGCTGGGATCGCGCGCCTAATCGCGCAGCCGCCAGCGACAACAGGCAAGCACTTTAGCGGAAAGCCGCTGGTCTTTTGACGCGCATGGTATTTGACATTTTTTGTCGCCATGTGGATACTGGTGGTTTGTGTCAGGCAACCTAACTAAGCCGCTACGTTGGCAGGTGTAAGCGCAAGCATGAGTGTATCGTCGATGTTGACAGATTGGCAAGTGGCCATGGAGCAGCAGCTTCAGGCTGGCAATCCAACCGTCGTTGCTGCCCTAGCCCAAGTTGTCCTGCGACGGTTGCCCCGTCATCTGCCGACCTACCAGCGGCTGTTGCGTGCCATTTGGGCCTTACAACGCTGGGACGAGGGCGAAGATTGGGCCAAGCGCCTCCTGCGCGCCGATCCAGGCAATGCGCTCGCATGGCGGGCGTTGGCGATGGCCGCCGAGCAACGGGGACAACGGGCACAAGCCCATGCGACTTGGCAGCGCGCCTTAGAAGCCGATCCCTATGCGCCAACGATTCGGGCCGGCCTCAGCCGCACAACCCTCCGTCCCCAGGAAGGGCAAGCACCGTTCACCGGTGATGAACCGGCCATTACGCTCAATCTTGCTTGCTTGGCTACGCTCTATTTGCGGGGGCTCCGATGGGAACAAGCCGCGGCCACCTATCAGGTGCTCGTCCAAGCCGAGCCGCGGCGGGTCGATTTTCAGGTTGGGCAGTTGGCCGCGCTCTGGCAGCAACGCGCCCGCCAACCAGCCTATCGGTTGGCCCGGCAACTCACCCAACAACACCCCCATTTGTTGATCGCTTGGGTTGCCCTGCGCTCACTCGGGGATCAAGATGATCGGGCACTGGCACGCAACCCCATTGAAATGCTCGACCCCGATGGTGATTTTGTTAGCAGTTGGTTTGGGGTTCACTACGAAGGGCAGCCGGTGCTGTTGGAAGTTTCGCCAACCGAAGCGGCCCTGTTGCAGGAATATCTAAACGACTAGCGAATTTTTATGATATAAAAAATTTAAAGGAGTTTGATTGTGGAACGAACGTTTATCATTTTAAAGCCCGACGCCGTACAACGTGGTTTAATTGGTGAGTTGCTGCTGCGCTTTGAGCGCCGGGGCCTCAAAATTGTGGCGATGAAATTCCTTCAAGTCAGCGACGAATTGGCTCGCCAGCACTATGCTGTCCATGCGAGCCGCCCCTTCTTTGCGGGCTTGATCCAATACATTACCAGCGCGCCGGTGGTGACACTCGTGCTGGAAGGCACCAATGCGATCGCGGTTGTCCGCAGCATGGTCGGCGCAACGCGCCCCCATGAAGCCGCGCCAGGCACCATCCGGGCCGATTTTGGCTTGGAAGTGGGTCGCAACTTGATCCACGCCAGTGACGGCCCCGATACTGCCAAAGATGAAATTGCCCTCTGGTTTGGTAGCGATCTGGTAGACTGGAAACGCGCCAACGATCCCTGGATTTTTGAATAGGCTAAGCATTACACGCCAAGAGGCTAGCAACGGATTTTGAACGCGGATCGACCGGAATGGAAGCCTTGCGTCCGTTCTTCAGGGCTTTATCGGAGAACGGACGCTACACTTTGTTATCCGTATCATCCGTTCTCTGAATCCGTTGACAGTTTTCTCGGCCGCCATGATCGCCCGCTCGACAAACGATGCTCCCAGCTATCCACTGTTTGTTGAGCCGTCGCCAAATCGACAGTGTAATCCGGTCGGGTTTTGAAAGCCTGACAGGGTTTTGTGCAACCTTACTTTACCCTACCCCTTAGCTCAGCCAAACGATTGTCCTTATGTCAACGCCATCCCTACTCGCGGAAACCCAACTCTATCAGGCTGTCGACCGACTTTTGGCCCAAACCCCCAATGCCATTAGCGCGAATGTCGCGTTACATGTCCAGACTTTGGGCGGCTTTCGCGTGTGGCGCAATGGCGAAGAAGTGCCAACCACGGCTTGGGGACGGGAAAAGGCGATCCACCTCTTTCAATTTTTCATCACCATGCGTCGCCAATATGTGCACAAAGAGCAGATCATGGATCGCTTGTGGCCTGACTTGGATATTGATAAAGGCGACCGTGATTTCAAGGTGGCGCTCAATTCGATCAACAAAGCACTGGAACCCGAGCGCGAACCACGCAGCGAGCCACTCTTTGTCCAACGCTATAGCCTGGCCTATGGGC
>JAHBVH010000095.1 GCA_019637645.1 Caldilineaceae bacterium | reverse complement strand
CGCTATTTCCGCACTCGCCAGCGCACCAAATAGATAAAAAATGGGCCGCCGATCAGGGCGGTCATGACACCGACGGGTAGTTCCATGGGGCGCAGAATCAGCCGCGCTGCCACATCGGAGAAGATGAGAAAACTTGCGCCCAGCAAGGCCGCATAGGGCAAAATCCAGCGGTAGTCCGTACCCACTAAGAAGCGTACCACGTGCGGAATCACCAACCCAATAAAGCCAATCGGGCCAGCCACCGCCACCGAGCCCCCGGCCAATAAGACCACGGCGACCGCGGAGAGCCCTTTGACCCAGCCCGTGCGCTGGCCCAAGCCTTTGGCGATATCTTCGCCCAACGCAATGGTTGTGATCTGGCGGCCCAAGGCCAAGGCCAATACCAACCCACCCACTAGGTAAGGCGCGACTTGTAACAAGAGGGTGAGATCACGCCCAGCCACAGAACCGGCCAACCAAAAGCGGACTTCTTCTAAGGTACGCTGATTTAAGATCAACACCCCAGTCGTAAACGAAGAGAGCAAGGCCGTCAACGCCGCGCCTGCAATCGTCAACTTGAGAGGTGTCGGCCCCCCGCGCCCGATTGAGCCAAGCCCATAGACCGCGAGCGCGGTGAGTAATGCGCCAGCAAAGGCAAAGAGCGCATAGAGGGACAGTGAGCTAATCTTTAGGAAAAAGACAGCACCGACAACGCCCAAGGCCGCGCCGGTGTTAATCCCTAAAATGCCGGGATCGCCCAACGGATTACGCGTTAACCCCTGCATGATCGCGCCGGCTACGGCCAATGATGCGCCGACCAGGGCTGCGACAGCCGCCCGCGGGACGCGCAGGGTGCGAATAATGAGATGATCGGTCGAGGTCGCGTCGAATTGAAAAATCGCGGCCCAGACATCACTCGGCGCAATGTCGGCCGCGCCAAAGGCAATGCTGCTCATCATCGCCAGCAGCATTAGCCCCACGCCCAGGCCCAACCCTGCCGTTAAGAGGGCGCGGGAGCGGACAAAGCGGAGTGTATTGGATGTTCGAGGTGCAGTCGTCGCTGTCAAGCTATTTTCCTTCCCTTTACGCCGCCAGCTTCCCTAAGCTTGGCTCTGGTGGACAGACCACGGCGCGCACAAAAGATAACGCACACAAATCATTGCCTCAGTGGCCCATTTTGAACGGCTGCCCGTGGGGCTCCGGCGCGAGATCAGGCTGATCCGAATCCAATACAACCTCGTGGAGTTCTAGTTGATTGGGCTTGGTAAAGGCTTCACGCGGGAGTGAACCGGAGCGGGCATGGCCCTGGCGGAATTCATCGGAACGAACCCACGCCTCGAAGTGTGCGCGCGATTGCCAGGTGGTAAAGACCACATAGGGTTCGCCCGGATTGACAGGGCGCAGGAGTTGGTTACGCATGAAGCCGGGCATCGTATCGACCAGCCGGGCGCGGTTGCGAAAATTATCTTCAAATTGTTCAGCGTAGTCGGGATTCACATAAATCCGGTTTGCGGTTGTAATCATGATGGGTCCATCCATTGTTGGTCATAGGCGCGTTGGCAGCCTGGGGTGCGGTTTGCAGCCCCCTCCTCGCTAGCGCCCTCGATCAATTGGCAATCTGCTTTTCGTACGATTCGGCCATATACTTGAGCAGCCGCTCGTTGCGATCTTCCTTCGTGCGATGCGGGCAGGTGGTACAGTAATCGCCACCGTCCGCTTTATACCAGAAGCAGCAGGTGGCGCGATCGAGGAAGACATGGGAGTGATCTTTGTAGGTCAATTCAAAAAGCGCGACTTTTTTGTTCGTCAGGGGAGAGCTGGGCACTCGTAACACGGCGTTAAATTCTGGCTCGATCTGGGGGAGCCGACAGCCCTTATCTTGTTCCTGCATCAGCCAGCCAAAGGTGCTGGCCAGCCGGTCGGCCACATAGAGCCACAAGCCACGCGGTTTGCAGTCAACCGCCGCGCTCAAGCGCTCAATCACCCAGCCAAAGTGGCTTTCCAGCCCGGTGCGCAAAGCATCGCGCAGGGCATCGCGATCAGGAACAGTGGTCGCGTCCGGGTGATCAGCCGCCGGGTCATCGGGGAGGGCCAGAAAGCGTCCCCCCAGATAGGCAATATGCGTATGATCTTCCGCTTCCTGGATGCCCTTTTCGGCATCTAAGACCAGGAAAGAGACATTGGCGGGGTCTAGATTCGGCACCCGCCGATCGACCAGAAAGGAAGCTACCGCGGTAGAAATAAGGGGCCATTGATATTCTTGAAGCAACGCGGCGGCAATGGTGCTGGCCGCGGTCGTGTGCAGGCGGGCCTGGGTTTGGCGAATTTGCGTAGCCAAGTGGGGAGATTGCGGGGCCAATAGTTCAGCGGGCGTCAGCCATTCTGCTTCCTGCTGTTGGCCCCAACGTGCACCAACATAGGGGCTCAGTTGGCGGATCCGTGTAAACGTTTGTTGTAAGGGGTGCTCATCAAGACGGGTCTGCATCGTGTGCTCCTATCAACCCAAATCCCAAAAGGAAAGTTGCCCATAGTCCCAAGGGGACAGTGCACTTTTTCACAAATGTGGATCAGCATACCACGGCTTTTCCCGGCTGTTACACCCATTTTTCTTTAATTTTGGCCGTTTCCCCTACGGTAGCGGTAAATAGTTCACTACGGCAGCATTGAACGATGCGGTTAACGTCCCTTGCTTTTCACGTCAACCTTGGTTAATCCATCCGTTGTACTTCACTTGACAAAGGAGCAATGGTTAGCGCCTCACCCAATACCCAATAAGAGCCGCAGATCATCGGCCAAAAAGACAATCAGCATCAAGAGCATAACGGAGCCTAGCCCGAGATAGCGCCAGCGCCAGCTAGTTGACCAGAGTTCAACAATGTTATAAAGAATAATGCCCACAGCGAGCAAACTCAGCACCAGACTAATGATACTGGAAATAGCTCCGGTTAGTCCTAACAGGGGCAGGAAAAAGGGAAAGACAATGTATTGCAACGTACAGCGCACCGCCGACAAGAGGAGAGAACCACCCAGCGATTTCGTCGCCTGATTGAGTTGAGCCGTCGTTGGTTTTTTCGTTTCTGTCATGAAAACTCGCGTTCCTCAGCTTGATGATAGTCCATTCATTCGGCCTTCTACTATACTCTACGCGAGCTGATAAGTATAGTTTTGCGCTGTTTTGGAAGCAGATAGGTGTTTTATGCCTTGATGGGTATGACAAGAGCTAATCGATTGGGAAAACCTGTCAGCTCTTGTCCGTGGACATTGCGCTTTATCTTTTAGGCAGTCCGGGCGCGTTGAGCCAATACCACCAGGGCCGGACGCAACTGGTCGGCTTGCGTCAGTGGCGGTTCAAAAGGTAGACGCACATGCTGAATGCGGCCACCGCCACGCACAACTAAGTCAAAGCCAGTGGGATCGAGGCCCGTCATCTCGGCATCTTCAGCCCAAGTCAAGCCCGCCAAGGTGTGGGCATAGTCCAGCAAATTATGGGCATGATCCTCATTCATGTGTTCAATGGCACGCGTCACGAGGGCAGTGGGTAGAATTGGCTCCATGCTGCGCTCCTTTACGCCGTTGGGCTGTCGTCAAGCCATTGGGTGAAGAGCGTGCCCGGGGAGCGGCGGCTGCGCCCTGGTGCTAGCGCGGGGTCGAGGTAGCCCACGCGGAAGAGACCGGCCATCTGCTCGGCGGCAGTGGCACCAACCAAGGTGAGTAATTCTGGGGCTGCGGCCACCGCGCCACTGCTCCACGAAGTGCCAATGCTCAGGGCATGGGCCGCCAGGGTCAAGTTTTGAATCGCACAGCAGACAGCCCCATAATTTTCTAACGAAATCTCGGGATTGGGATCGGTCAGATAGGTAATATAGAGCAAGGTGGGGACACTCAGCCACGCGGCACCTGCTTCGGCCCCTTTGCGTTCAGCCACCGCGGCCTCACCACCTGCTTCCAAAATTTTGCGTTGGGTAATCGCCCCGGCAATTTGGGCCAGTTGTGTACGTGCGCCTTCCCCCAACACATAGAAACGCCACGGCTCATTCAGCCGATGATTGGGTGCCCACACGGCGAGGTCGATCAACTGTTGCAGCGTTTCACGCGCGACTGGTTGGGGCAGAAATTGTTTCACCGTCCGGCGTTCCATCATCAGGGCGGCGACGGTGTGGAGGGGGGAGGTGGTCGTTGTTACAGTCATGAATAGATGCTCCTTTATTATATTGACAATAGCTACGCGAACTTACGCACTTACGGCCTGTCAAGCTACCACTCGGCTAAATTGATCGCCATCCATGAGTAGATGGGTCATTGCGGCACCTTCCGCCGCGCGCAAGAAGGTGACAATGGTTGCCGTGCGGGTCCCTAGGAAGGTCTGCGGGCCAACACGGCAGAAGAGTTCCGCCTCGACAACCGTGGGATCGCGGGGATCGAGCGGTGTGCTCAAGGTGAGGCCAGTATCGGCTGCGCTAACCATCATGCGGCTATCGTGGCATTGAAAGTCACCAGTGTACGCCTGCTGTTCAAACAGAGTGAGGTGCGGTTGGCGGCTTTGAAAGGGCAGCGGATCGTCGGGCGTCGGGCGGAAGAGTGGCTCGCCCAAGACTGTGGCGAGGAGGCTTTCGGCCAGCCGCCCAAGGCCCGCGCCGCTCTTGTTGGCGATCAGGGCAATGCCAAGCCGTTCTTGGGGCAGAAGCAAGCTAAAGGTATTGACCCCAGGCAAACCGCCAGAGTGGCTTAGCACTTTGCGCAAGCCCGTGGAAAGCGTGGTATACGCGATCTCCCAACCCAGCCCATAGCCCCACCCGGTATCACCATAGGGCGTTTGCACGGTGTGCATTTGTTCCAAACTACCCGCGCTCAACAACGGATGGGTGGCGTAGTCCATGGTAGTCATCTGTACACGTGCCAGATCCCGAATCGAGCTGCAAATACCACCAGTTGCCACATAGACTTGATAATCCGCGGGCAACGCGGTTTCGTGGTGCTCCCCGTCGCGATAGAGATAGGTATGCATCTGGTCGGGATGCGCTCGCCAGGTGTGAAAGTTGCAACTAGTCTCTTGGAGGCCAAGGGGGGCAAAGATCTGCGCGGCGAAGTGCTGTTCGATGGGCAGCGAGAGTCGATCAACCAGGTGCGACGCGGTCACATAGCTCTCGTTGCTATAGGCCCAAGCCACGTGCGGTTTGCTCTGTAGCGGGGTTGTTTTTAGCAACGCAACCAGCTCGGCACGCGTTGTGAAGGGCGGTGCGGGCCGAAACATGGCCGCTTGGTGGCCGGTTCGTCCCAGGCCCGAGCGGTGACTTAAGAGCGTGCGCGGGGTCATCTGTGCCGTGGCCGTCGCATCGCTCAGGGCAAAGTCGGGCAGGATATTGGTGACCGGTGTATCGAGCGACAGTTTCCCGGCCTCGACGAGCTGCATGACGGCAAGTGCGGTAAAGCTCTTGGTGAGGGAACAGATGGGGGCGACGGTGTGCGCGGTCATCGGCGCTTGTGTACGGAGATCCCTCACGCCGAAGCCCTGCATCGCGCGGATCTCACCATCTTTGACCAGCGACACGGCTAGGCCAGGGACATGCCGCGTCGTCATCACTTCGTGTATCTGGTCCGTTTGTTCCGGTGTAAAGTGGCTCATGCTCGGTCTTTCTTGCCATTGGGTGGCTGCGTTGGCGCGGTGTCCGGACTGGCGGTGTGCCCAGCGTAGGTCCAAAGGTTGATCAAAGTAACAAGACAATACCATAAATTTGTTCTGTCGAATTGACTAGATTGACAGAACAAATTTATGGCGCTGGTTAAGAAAAGTGTTAAGCGCACTAGCCTTTTGCGCTAACCAAGGTTAATTTGTCAAGCGTTACTCAGCGGTTGTCGCAGCCGCGCCAAGCAGCGGCACCGTCGCGGGATCGCCATCTAGGGCCAAGGCTAACGCTGGGACAAGGTCATCTACCAGCAGGTCGAGGCTGAGAATGGAGCTGAAGGAAAAAGCGCCACCATACAAATCCAGGCCCAGAAATAGGTCGCGCCCTTCCGTATGTACGGGCAGTTGCGTGTACAAAGGGTTTTCTAGAAGCGCGATCACACCGGCGTCGGTCAGCCCTTCTGACCACAAAGTTAGGGGACGATCCACCAGATCCATGCGTTCCGCGCTGAAGACCAGGTAGTCGTTATCATTGTCAGTTAGCTCGAGAACGTCGGTTGGTACCACAAAGCCCAGCGTAGTTAAAAAGCGGGAAGCGGTGCTGCGTTCGCCATACAAGTAGTATTCTCCCCCATAGACAGAAGCAAATGCGTATTCTGTTCCGGCAAATTCTGGGTGATCGGCGCTTGCTTTTGCCATTTTCGCTTCTAGCTGGGCCACGAGTTCTTCAGCATTGGCAACCTGCCCGACAATCTGGCCGGTGTACCGAGTTTGCTCCTGCCAGGTGATGGCATAATCAGCCAGGCCCGCGGGGGCCGTGACGACTGGGGCGATCGCACTCAGCAAGTCATATTCCTCTTGGGTCAAGCTGGTGTAGATCGCAACGATCAGATCGGGTTGCAGGCGGGCGATATGCTCGAAATTCAGTTCGCGGGAGAGCACCTCAGGTTCGGCACCGTTGAGTAGATGACGCGCCCACGGCCAGACCGCGTTGGGCTGGCCGCCAAACCAGTCCCGAATGCCCACCGGAACCACCCCAAGGGCCAGCAAATAATCCTGGTCGGTGAAGCCAAGCGACACGACCCGTTCTGGTTTTGCCAGGATTGTGGTGCGGCCAAAGTGATGTTCGATGGTTACAGGGAAAGCAGCGGCCTCATCACTTTGGGCGGCAGGTTGAGTGGCAGCCGTCGCGGCAGGAGCACCACTAGTTTCTTCGGCAGGTGCGGATACCCTCTCGACGGGCACGACACAGCCAAGCAGCAACAAACTGGCAAGAGAAACTAGCAAGAGGATCTTCAGGTACTTCATCATAATTTCCTATTCTATCAGTTAATAAAAAATGATTGTGCAATGCGCACCATGATTACACCAGTTCTACTTCATCTGCTTAGTGATCCAACCGGTGGCATCTTCGCGTGTAAAGAAGATATCGCCCGGCGCGCCCATGCTTCGTTTAAGGGTAAATTTTGCAACTGGCTTCATCAGCTTCATAATGCCGCTGGCTTTGGTGACCATCGCAATACCCACACACTGTTCACCGATGGCACTCTTGTTCGCTTTCAGCCACGCATTGCTTAACCGCTGGGCTTCTTTCTCGCGCTTGAAGGAGTTGTATTCCTCATCGCTCATATCCGAGAGCATGACGAGGCCAAAACGCTCCTGGTGGCGGCGGCTGTGTGAGAGTAGGGTCTCCATGGCAGTATTATATTCCTGCACGTCAGCTACCGTTGCTAGCCCATCCACTTGCATATAGACAATAGGCCACTGGGTCGTATCAACTTGAATCATAGTTTTTCCTGTTCCTCCGGCTTGGGATGGCCCCGTTAGCGGTCATTCCCAGCCAGCGACGTGACTACATTGCCGATCTGCCAACCTTTGGCACGCGCCCGTTCTGCCAAAAAACGCTGATACAAGCCTTCCTGTACCAGCAGTTCATCATGTTTACTACGCTGAATAATCTGGCCTTGATCCACCACCATACTGAGCAGCCCTGCCAAGAGTAAACCACCTTGATGGGCCTGAATTAGCGCGCGGAGTGAATAGGAATTTGTCATGAGACAGAACCCTTCATCATACCTAGCCCCTACGCAGCCACCGGCGTCCCGGTGATTACCAACGGACAGGGCAAGGTCGGGTGTGGAATGACACTTACCGGAATGGCAAATGCCTTAGAAAGAATCGTCGGCGTTAGAATCTCCGGCGTTGGACCAGCGGCCATCAACGTGCCACCCTTGAGCACGACGACGCGATCCGCATACTGGGCCGCCAAATTGAGATCATGGACAATCGCCAAGACGCCCACGCCAGTTTGTGCTAAGGTGCGGGTCACGCGTAACGTAGCATGTTGGTGGGCTAGATCGAGATTACTCGTCGGTTCATCTAACAAGAGATAGCGTTCCTGGCCGGTCTGCCGGTGAGGTGAAACCAGCGGCGCGTCAGGCGGTGCTTCCCAAATTTGGGCGAGCACGCGTGCCAATTGCACCCGTTGCCGTTCACCGCCCGAAAGCGTTGGATAGAGGCGCTCGGCCAAAGGCAGGGCATCGGTGGCGGCCAAGGCCGCGTTAGCAATGGCGTAGTCCACTGGCCTTTCTTGTGTACCACAATGGGGCGCTCGGCCCATAAGCACGACTTCCAACGCGGTAAAGGGAAAGGTTAAAGCCGAATCTTGGGGCAGCACGGCGCGCATCCGCGCGACTTCGCGCCCCTTCCAGGCCGTGAGCGGACGCCCCGCCAGCCGCACCTCGCCCGTCCAGGGTCGGAGATCCCCAATGAGCACTCGCAGCAGGGTTGACTTGCCAGCCCCATTGGTCCCCACCACCGCGACCAGTTCACCCGGGGCTAGGGTCAGCGAAACTCGATCCAAGAGGGTTGTCGAGCCAACCCGCACCGATACGGCGTGCGCTGCTAAAGTCACAGGACAAACCTCCGTCGATCACGCAATAATAACCACAGAAAAGTGGGCGCGCCGATCATGGCTGTGACAATCCCGATAGGCAATTCTGCCGGTGCCACAATGGTGCGCGCCACCAAGTCGGCCAAGAGGAGCAAGGTCGCGCCGAGTAGGGCGGAGCCCGGCAGTAGCACGCGATGATCCGGCCCCACCAGCAGCCGCAACAGATGTGGCACCAACAAGCCCACAAAGCCAATGATGCCGGTCAACGCCACCGATGCCCCCACGGTTAGGGCAACCAAAACGACAATCAGCCGTTTGGTCCGTTCGACGGCAAAGCCCAAATGGTTGGCTTCGGCTTCACCCAAGGCCAGGGCATTGAGCGGGCGGGCGAGCCGTGGCAACAATAACAACGTCAGCGCGATAAAGGGCATCACCGCCCAGACAGAACGCCACGTTGCACCACTGACACTGCCCAGCCCCCAGAAGGTGATATTACGCAGTTGGGCATCCGTCGCCACAAAGGTTAGCAAACCGGTAAACGCGCCCAGTAAGGCATTGACGGCAATCCCCGCCAGTAGCATCGTGGCGACGACCGTGCGCCCCGCCACTAACGAGAGTTGATAGACCAAGAGGGTGGCCCCAACGCTCCCGGCAAAAGCCACCAGCGGCAGGGTAAAGAGCCCCAACGTTTGGAATAGCGCACTGGCAAAAGTGGCCCCTAACACGATCGTCGCCACGGCGGCCAATGCCGCGCCGCTGCTGACGCCGATCAGCCCGGGATCGGCCAAGGGGTTGCGAAAGAGCCCCTGCAACGCCGCGCCCGACACCGCCAGCCCCGCGCCGATCAAGCTGCCCAGCAAGACGCGCGGAATCCGAATTGCTAGCAAGACCGCGGCCTGCTGCTCGGTAAAGGCCCAGGGCAAAGTGATTCCGATTTGCTTGGCAAGGATCGCAAGTACTTGGCCCGGCGCAATCGCCACAGCCCCAATGCCGACGGCGAATAAGATCGCCACCACCAAGCCGATCAGCAAACCGATCAGGGCCAGCCGCTGACGATAGGCACGGCGCAACGGCTGGTTTATCGTCTGTAGGGCAGGCATCCTCGTCATATCCATCGTTGCCATAAAAGTACCTCAGCCCGATCGGCATAGAAAGCTTACAATTAGAACTTACGCAGTTGATTGGGGTGACCAGAAAGCTGACAGGTTTTGCCCAAGTGCGTAACTTCTAACAATTTGATGCGCATGATGAAGCCATGGTTGAAACCACCGCCGGCTAAAAGCAAGCTGCGCTCAAGCGCACTTGGGCCGCAGCCCGCTTGAGCGCAGCTTCCGCTGACAGCCACAGGGCTTCAGCCTGTGGCACCTGTAGCCCGCTGATGAAGGGTAAGAAAATCATCCAGCAACCAGTTCCCGCCGGGTCCGTGACCCGGCTAGAGCGATGCCCGAATTTAATCCTTAATTTCCATCAGCCTGTGGCACCTTGCACGGCTCACTCGGCCAATTCAGGATGTAACAGCCGGATCAGGTCGAGCAGGGCCTGCCCCATGCGTGGGCTAAAGCTGAGGAGATAACCATCGTCCATCGCCACGATGTGGCGGTTTTGGCCAGCCGGGGTTTCGGCGATGCCAGGTTCATTCAGCAGGCCATCAACCCCACCCACACTCTCCAGCCCACCGGTCATCATCAGGATCACATCGGGAGCGGCGGCTACGGCGGCTTCGGCAGTCAATGGTTTATAGCCTTCATATTCGGTTACCACATTGAGGGCACCGGCTAATTCAATCATGGCATTGCCACCCGTATTTAAGCCGGCGACCGAGCCCGTACCAGCACCACGTGCGTAGATAAACATGACCTTGGGCTGGACGGTGGTTTGGGCCAGCAATTCCTGGGCCGCGGCTAGATCAGCATCCAGCGCCGCGATCAGCGCTTCACCTTCGGCCACTTTGCCAAGTGCTTGGGCAAAGCCTTGAATTTTGGCTTTCACACCTTCTACCGAATCTTCGGCGGGCAGGATGAGAACAGGAATGCCGGTATCGCGTAATTGTTGGATCGCTTCCGGCGGCCCGGCTTGGGTCGTGGCGAGGATGAGCGTGGGGTTGAGCGCCAAGACGCCCTCTGCCGCCAATTGACGCTGATAACCGACTTGGGGTAATTGGGTGACTTCTTCTGGATAGGTGCTCGAGGTATCGACAGCAACCACTTGGCTCCCCACCCCCAAAGCAAAGGCGATCTCCGTAACTGAGCCCCCCAAAGTGATCAGACGCGAGCGGTCGGTAATTGTCACGGCGTTGCCCTCGGCATCGGTCATGGTTATTGGCACGGTTGCCAATGCTGGCGCAGTCGCTTCGGCGGGCGCGGGTGCAGCGGTAGCCACAACTTCGGCGGCAGGCTGGACGGTAACGGGAACACAGGCAGCCAACATAAGCAGAATCACCACAAAAAGTGAGATCGTCCCTTGATGAAACAGCTGACGGAATTGCGAAATTAGCATAGGTTTTCTCCTGATCACAATCAGTCTATGGCAGGGGTAGGCTTATATAGCCACCAACGATATCACAAAATTTTGCTTATTTTTCACCCAAATTAGGGGTAAGGAGCTATGGTGCAGGTTAGCACAATCGTTAAGCATGAATTGCACAGGGCTTGAAACGCCATTAACCGCTGTCCTTACCCTCCTTAACAACTCACTTAGGCGGCTCCGTATGCCAGGGCATATCTTTTTGATGGCGTACTAATGAACACAACGCGTAAAACCCCTGCCCCGTCGTCAGACGTAGCAGGGGTGAGCATGGTTTATTGGGCGTGGTTCGTAGCAGCGTTGATGCCCAGAAGCCCGCTTTGGGCATCAACGCCGACCTAACCGGTTTTGATGAGCCTTACGCCAATCCATCAGTAAAGTAGCTGTAGTTGAAACCACCACCGGCGCGCGACGAGCAGCGGGGCAGTAGCCTGCTTGAGCAGGGCTTCTCCTGACAGCCCCAGGGCTTCAGCCTGGGGGCTTGTTAGTCAACAACGACCGTTGCTGGATCGCCATCGGCGGCCGTAATAATTTGGGGCACGAGGTTATCCAGCACATAGGGCAAACTAAGCACGGTGTTAAAGGAATAGGCAAAGGCCATGGGCGCCTCCCAACCGATCACAATCTCGCGCCCTTGCTGGCTCAGTGCAAGCTGTTGATAAAGCGGGTTGTCGCGCGGGGAGTCATCCCCCGCAAACCAGACCACAACGCCCAGATCATTGATCAGATCCAACCGTTCCATGCTGATGAGCGTCCCAAAGACATCACCGATGATCTCATCAACCGCCGTCGCGGGCTGGAAGCCGAGCGCGGTGAGGAACTGGCCACGGGGATCTTTGGAACTATAGGCCCAGAAGGTATCCGAATTGTCGAAGCTGCCCACCATGGCACCGGCATTGGCGAATTCAGGGTGCTGCTCCCGAATTTGGACAAAACGTGCTTCCAGGTCGGCAATCAACTGTTCGGCTTCGGCACTTTTGCCGACAATCAGCCCAATCGTCTGGGTGAGTTCTTGCCAGGGAATCCCCCAATCAGGGTGGGCTGCTGGCTGGGCGACCGTGGGCGCAATCTGGGAAAGGGTGGTATATTCCTCCTCGGTTAGTCCGGCATATAAACCTACAATCACATCGGGCTGAAGCGTGGCAATCTGTTCAAAATTGAGATCGCCGCCGGGAAGCACCTCTGGCAACGGGGCATCACCCAATTGGGCGGTAGCCCACTCAAAAATTGCGCCGGGCCGCTCGCCCCACCATTCACGGGTGGCCACCGGCACAATGCCCAGGGCCAAGAGCGCATCCTGTTCTACCAAGCCGACCAAGACAATCCGCTCGGGTTTTGCAGTGAGGGTCGTGCTGCCATATTTATGCTCGATGGTGACTGGGAAGGCGCTGGCATCGGCGGACGCCGTCGTCGGTGTCACCGGGCTATCAGTTGTAGTAGCAGGAGCCGCTACTGGCGCGATACAGGCGGTCAGTAGCGCCAATAGAATCAGTAAAGAGAGTGGATAAAGGAGTCGTTTGTGCATAGGATTCCTACTTACTTAGAAGTTACGCGGCTGTTCAGCGTTCCAGCGAGCTGACAGGTTCTGAAAGCCTGTCAGCGCTGGATAGCTTAGTTCCCCGCCCAGGCTGGGATCGATGCTGTGGTATCCGTCAGATTGGCAAAGAGATCATCAAGCACTTTGTTGGCCAGCAGGTAGGTTTGGGAACGCCACCAATAGCCGCCGACAAAAAAGGCTTTGTCTGCCTTGACAGCATTCAGTGCTTGCCAGAGGGGCTTCTCATTGAAGGTCTTCAGAAAGGCACTCTCTTCGGCGGCGACGTCGGGATCGACCGCGGCGTAGGTGAAGTAGAAGATGGCGTCGCCATCCACCAGATCCAGCCGCTCTTCCGAAATTTCAATGTATTGCTTTTCGCCATAGCGGGCGATGGCATCCTCACCCACCAGTGCCTGCCCTTCTGGACGGCTCAACCCTACATCAAGCAGAATGCGTCCGGCGGAGGAATCGGGCATCCAGAGCCAAATGCCGTAGGTGCTGGCGGAGATCACCGAAACTTCCCATGCCGCCGGGTCACCGAGCGCCGTCTGCAATTCAGCAACCCGCTGATCATAGGTGGCTTCCAACTGGGCATAGAGTTCCGGTACATTCATCACTGCGCACCAAAATTCCATCCCCAGCTTCCAATCCTCGTAAATGCTCTGATCCGGCACAATGACCGGGGCAATTTGGGCGGCTAGTTCAACATCAATGGTATCGGCTGGGGCGAGGATGAGATCTGGCTGGAGCGCCGCAACCTGCTCTAGATCCGCTGGGTAGCCAAGCCCGGGGAGCGGGGTGACCACATCGGCATACTCGGGTAGCAGGAGCGGCAGTTCATCCAGGATCCACTGGGCCGTTCCCAGCGGCGTTTGCTCGGTCATCAACATGAGTTCCAATGCGGTCATGTCCAATGGCAACACGCGCTGGGGCGCGGCGGGAATACAGACGGGGTCGCTGACGAGCAAGGCATGGTCAAAGAAACGGAAGCCTTCCTTACAGCGAGTATCCGCAGCCGCCGCGGCTGGAGCGCCACCCAAGGCAGCGCTTAGCTCGGGTACCAGATTTTCCAGCAAATAGGGAATGCTCAACGCCGTCCCATAGGCGTGCGCAGCAGAGATCAGGTTGGGCTCTTCGTTGTAGGTGAAGAAGAGATCATGGTCTTCGGCCACAACTTGGAGATTTTGGTAGAGGGGCGAAGCTTCTAATTCCTGTTGCTGTGCCTTGTCGGCCACACCCCAAATGAGCAGATCGGCTTCGAGCAGATCCAGCCTTTCCGCGCTGATGGTTCCATTGAAGTTGCTATCTGCTTGCATGGCCAGCACAGCCTCCGGCATAACGAAGCCCAACGCATTCAGCACCCGATAGCGGACATTGTCGGCGTCAAAAATGTAATAGCTACCTGGCTCCAAATACTCGGCAATGGTGACACTTTTCCCCATAAACTCGGGATGGGCCGCACGCGCAGCCGCGATCTGCGTTTCCACATCCGCGATCACCGCCGCGGCCTTGGTCAGCCGCCCCGTGGCCTGGCCGACAAGGCGTAGCTTTTCTTGCCATGGCATCTGGGTATCGTAACCAGCCAGCGTGACTACCGTCGGCGCAATCTGCGCCAGGGTATTGTATTCTTCCGCCGCCAGCCCTGCCCCAATCGCGATGATCAAATCGGGCTGGAGCGCGGCGATGACTTCAAAATTCAGCTCGCCAAAGCCCATCGCAAGGATCTGCGGTTTGGCATCGCCCAGTGCGGCTTGACCCCAGGGCCAGACCCCATTTTCTGGTTCGCCAAACCAATGACGGATGGCAATCGGCTGAATGCCCAGCGCCAAGATCTCATCTTCGTCGCCATAGCCCAGCGAGATGACGCGCTGCGGTTCGGCTTCCAGGGTGACGCTGCCATACTTATGGTCAATGGTCACGGGAAAGGCCCCCGGATCAGCAACCGTTTCGCTGCTGGTGGGCATAGCAGGCTCTGCTGCCGGTGCCGTCGACGCGGTGGGGACACAGGCCCCCAACAATGCCAATAAGAGCAAAAGGTAGAGAAATGAAATAGATCGTTTCATACGTGATACTTGTTCTCGAATCATTACTGGAATAAGGATGCTAGCATTTTTTAGAAACGGTTTGCAAAGCGCGCGGATACACCTGACAGGTTTTTGAAAACCTGTCAGGTGTATCCGCGCTACTATCGTGCCGCCGTGTGCAACCAAGCCACGGTATATTGGGGGTAGGCGTAGGTTTCCGCGCTGCTACTGCTGTAGATCACATCAAGGCGATTCGCCACTTCGATCCGAGCATTGACGGTGCTGGCCGCGCCAGCGGGTGTAATATAGTCGATCTGCACTTCGGCCCAAGTGGGCTCGACTTCGCCATGTTCATCGGGGGTGGCGTTTTCATCTTGGGTCAGAATACGGCCCACTTTGGCATAGCGCAGCCATTCCCAACCATGCTGCACCAAGAGTTCCCGTTCTAGCACCTGTAAGAAGGGGCCGGACACGCCTGACCATCCCCGATAGTTTTCTCGCAATTGGGCTGGCTCGGCACTCCGTTCGGCCAACCAGGTGCCTTGCTCTTGCTCGATGTAGGCCCAATAGCTGCCATGGGGCAGGTCGATCAAAGTGGGGGCAAAGACATGGCCGCCAAAGTGCGTCGTGCGCCACGCCCGCAGCTGCCCATCCGATGCTGCCGCCAAGCGCCGCAGGTGGGCATAGGCTGGATAGCCAAATTTGGAGCAGGCGGCGTCCACGCTCCCATGCGTACAGACGAGCAGATCGCGCACCTCGCCCACTTCCTGGCGATAGGCAGCGAACGCGTCAAGCTGCTCTGGGGCCAAGGCTACGGCATAAAAGAGGGGGCCTAGCTGCTCGGTGGGCACGAGGTATTCTGTACGTTCAAATTGGGCAAACGCTCCCTGGGGGCGCTGCCAAGTAATGAGCCGCCGCATCCCTTCAACGGAGTACTCATCATCCGGAGCAATACCCAAGGCACGAATCCGAATGGTGTGGGTCCGCTGATATTCGGCGCGGACATGCTCCATCACGGCAAGCACTTCAGCAGGCATCCGTTCTGCGTTGGCAAAGAGCCCTCTAGGCCAAGGTAGCGGCAATTCCGCCGCGATGAAAATCTCGTACTCGGCACCGCCATAGCCGATCGGGCTCAGGCCAGCCTGCTGGGCACAGACCGAGCAGAAACGAGAGTCGTTGTTTGCGGTTTGGGTCATTCAAAGTTCCTCAATGATTTTATTACAGCAACGAAACAGTTAGAATCTTACTGACTTACCGCTTCGACAAATTGCGGCACCAAATTTTCCACCACATAGGGCAGGCTGAGAACGGTGCTGAAGCTCAGCGCACCGTAGATGGGATCACTACCGATAAAGTAGATGGCGTGTCCTTCCTTGACGACGTTGAGCTGTTGAAAGACGGGATTCGCCTTGATCTCGGCCAAGACCTCTTCCGAGGGGGCGCGCACGATGAGAATGCTCGTATCGACCAGGTCTAGCCGTTCGCTACTGATCCGCAAGGAGGATTGATCGCCAATTAGCTCGGCAATTTCGGCGGAAGCGCCCAACCCCAAGGTGGCAAAGAAGCGGAAGGGAGGCGTGTGCGCACCCGTCGCCCAGAACTCACCGGGGGCATCCGCCGGTGTGATCCAAGCAATGGTTTCGCCCGCAAAGGCGGCATCGGCGGCGGCCGCGATCTGGGCTTCCACCTCAGTCACCAGGGCTTCGGCCTCTTCACTGCGGCCTAGGGCTAGACCAATCGAGCGGGTCTGCTCTTGCCAAGACATGCCAAAATCTTCTACTTCGCCGGATTGCGCCAGCACAGGGGCAATCTGCGAAAGGACGGCATATTCCTCGGCAGTAATGCCCGAATGGGTGGCGACAAAGAGATCAGGTTGGAGCGAGGCCAGGAGTTCAAAGTTCAACTCGCCAAAGGGCATTTGCAGGAGTTCGGGCTGGGCGTTGCCCAATTTGTCCTGTGCCCAGGGCCAGACGCCGAAGGGCTGGTCGCCAAACCAATCGCGCACGGCAATTGGCACCACGCCCAAGGCCAAGATCGGATCTTGCTCGCTATAGCCGAGGCTGACGACGCGTTGGGGTGCGCCTTCAATGGTCGTGCTGCCAAATTTATGTTCAATGGTCACCGGAAAGGCTGCGTTGCTGGTTGCGTCAGTGGATGTGGTGGTCACGGCTTCCGTGGGTAAAAAGAAGCCGTAGAGATCATCCAACATGCGGTTGGCGGCTTGGATGCCACCCCCTAAATTCCAATGTTCCTCATTGACAGGATAGACAGCGTCGTTCTGCACAACTTTCAGCTGCTGCCAGAGCGGATGGCTCGTCCACTCTTCCTCCACTTGGAGGCCCTCGCCATCACCCCGGTCAGAGGTCATATAGAACAGAATATCACCATCCATCAGCGTGATCTGTTCTTTGTTGAGCACTATGACTTGGGGATCCTTGTCCCAGTCGGCCACGATTTGGCCTTCGGGCCGGGCAAGCCCAGCGTCGCGCAAGACCGAGCCGGGGAAACCGGTTGTATAGATCCGAACCTCATCGGCGCGGAAGCGTACCAAGGAAACCTCTGTGCTCAGTTGATCGCCCATTTTGGCCTGGAAATCGGCCAAGCGGTCATTCCAGGCTTGGATCAGTTCCGCCCCTTTCTCGTCGCGACAGAGCGCCTGGGCATAGAAGACAAAGTTCTCCTTCCAGGCTTTGCCAATGGTTTCGACAAAGACGGTCGGGGCAATGGCCGCGAGCTGATCGTAGATCGCCTCATGGCGCAGGCGGCTGCCAATGATCAAGTCGGGGTGCAGGCTCAGAATGGTCTCTAAGTTGGGTTCGGTCTCGCTCCCAATGGAGGTGATGCCATCCAGTTGACCAGCCAGATAGGCGTACCCGCCAGCCGTCCACGGATCGGCAGCGCCAACCGGGGTCACGCCCAAGGCTAACGCGCCATCGGTTGCGCCCTGTCCCAATGTCACAATCCGCTGCGGTGTACAAGTCACCGCCGTTGTCCCCATGGCGTGGGTAATGGTGCGGATTTCGGTTGGCGTGTCCGAAGTGGGGGTAGTGCTAGTGGTGCTGGGGGCAGCGTCTGGTGCCGGCGAGGCCACACACGCGGTCAGGAGAGCAAAGACGAGCAGAGTGGCAATCCAGCGTGGTAGATGGTTCAACATAGAGATCCAATCGTTTCTTAATTTGGCTAGGCGTTACGCACTTGGGCCAGACCTGACAGCTTTGTTAAAGCTGTCAGGTCTCTGGTCACGCTGCCCAAGTGCGTAACTTCTATTGGTTATCAACAAGAGGTTAAATAGACGAATGCTGGCCACTCTTCTGAAAAGTAAACAAAGAACTTGGTCAGCACTTACTTGGTCAGCACTTACTTGGTCAGCACTTACTTGAGCTTAGCCATGGCATCGGCCAATTGAGGCACCAACCCATCCAGTAAGAAGGGCAAGCTGAGTACGCTCACGAAGGAAGTCGCACCACCCAAGGGATCGTTATAGCTATCGAGGAAGACTTCGCGGCCTTCAGTATGGACCGGCAAATTTTGATAGACCGGCCCCCCCAACTCACCTTCCGCCGTTTCGGGGTCGAGCCAGATGATCACATCGACATCCAGCAGGTCGGCGCGTTCCATGCTAAGCGTACCGCCAAATTCGGTGCCGGTCACTTCTTGCAGGCCAGCGGGCAGTTGAAAGCCCAACATTGTCAGGAAGCGGCCACGTACATCTTGCTCGCCATAGACCCAAATGCCCTGCCAAGGGGTTGCCACAATCGAGGTCGCTCCCGTAAATTCGGGGTGCTCGGTCTGCACTTGGGTGAAGAGCGCTTCGACCTCAGCGACCAAAGCCGCGGCTTCTGCAGCCTGCCCCACTGCCGCACCCACGGTCAACGTCAGATCCTGCCACGGAATGCCATAGTCCACATAGTCGCTTGGTTGGGCCACGGTTGGCGCAATTTGGCTCAAGAGATCATATTCCTCTTGCTTCACGCCCGAATAGAGCGCCAGGATCAGATCAGGTTGGAGCGACGCGATCTTCTCGATGTTGATCGACTCCCCACCGACCGCTTCGGGCAGTGCGCCGCCCAGCGCATCTAATTCATCTTGCGCCCAGGGCCAGATCGACCCTGGATAGCCCCCAAACCATTCCGACGTACCCACGGGCACAATCCCCAAGGCCAACAGCGCATCGTGATCGATCAACCCAACCGTGACCACGCGTTCGGGCTTTGCGGTGATGGTGGTGCTGCCATACTTGTGCTCGATGGTAACGGGGAAAGGGGCAGCCGTGGTTGTGGTTGTGCTGGCAGTGGGCGCTTCGGCAACCGTCAGACCGAGGATACGGGTCAGATCATCCAGCACCAGATTGGCCGATTGAACCCCCAAACCAGCGATCCAGGTGTCGTCATCCACATCGATCGCGCGGCCATTTTGCACGGCCCCCAGCGTGGTCCAGAGTTCACTCTTGAGGAAGGTATCCTGGTCGCTATCATCCTGGGCATAGCCGGTGATAAAGATGTAATCGGCATCAATATCGGCCACTTGCTCCAAACTAATCTCCGCCGAGAAGCTATCCTGATCCTGGGCAGGGGGGCGTGGCAGTCCCACATCTTGCAAGATATAGCCAATATAGGAACTTTTCAGGTAAAGACGTACCTGACCAGGCCGGAAACGGATGATCGAGATGGTGGGTGCATTGTCGCCCAAGGCCGCCTTGATGGCGGCGGTACGCGCCGCATAGGCGGCCAGCAGCTCCTCGGCTTCGGCACTTTTGTCCAGCGCTTCGGCATGAAGCGTAAAGTTATCCTGCCACGGCACCCGCAACGATTCGGTAAAGACCGTCGGGGCAATGGCCGAAAGCTGTTCATAGATGGCTTCATGGCGCTGTTTACTGCCGAGAATCAGATCGGGCTTGAGCGAAAGGATCGTCTCCAAGCTCGGCTCACTGATCGCGCCGGTGTCGGTGATTCCCTCCAGCTGATCAGCCAGGTAGGCTTGATACTGAAGCGCCTCGGCGATCGGCGCGCCAATAATGGACGCGCCCAAGGCCAATGCATTGTCAAGCTCGCCCGTATCCAGCACCACCACGCGTTGCGGGTTGGTGGGAACTTCACTCTCTCCCAACGCGTGGGTAACGGTGTGCGTTGCCGCTTCCGTGGTCGTGGCCGGTGTACCCGCTGCCGCGGGGACCGCAACGGGTACCGCACAGCCCGCCAATATGGCAAGCAGGAGACAAGTACAAATCCATTGAGTTACCTGTTTCATTATTCACTTCTTCCATTCATGTATTTCCAGAAACTACCTTGTAAGTAAAATCGATTATTCGAGTGAAATCTCCCTGCGTCGGTGATCCTTGTCTTGATAGGAGGGAGAAGTCACGCCCACGTCGAGCAACACCCTGCCGGCAAAGAGCCGCTTTTCGTAGATCACAATCCGCGTCGGGTCAAATTTCCACGGGGACAAAGTTAGTCGCATCACCTGGCGGTAGAAGAACGCCCCTGGGTTTTAGCCAAAAAAGAACGCGACAAGAGTTGCCCTCTCGTCGCGTTCATGCTAGGATCATCGCGGCTGGAGGACATTTGCTGGCTAGGCAGATTCTTTTCAGTTTTGGCGAAACAAGGGACCGCTTGTTTCGCCTTTTTTTGGGCTAACGCCCACGTGGGCGCAAGCGAGCCGTGTTAGGGCTGCGCCTTCTGGAAATGCGCCAAAGGGTGACCAGGCGTCAACTCTACCCGGACCGTGGTGCCGGGTGGATGACAAACCGTATGCGGGCCTTCACAGCGTACGAGAGTCCCCGAAGGCAGCCGTATCTCATAGAGATAGGAGCTGCCCCGGTAATTAGTGCTGGTAATCTGCGCCGCGCCCTGTGGGTCGGCTGTCAAGGTTAGATCATCGGGATGGGCCACGGCGTCAATCGCCGCGCCAATCGGGACAGTCAGCGATTGGGGCAGGAAGCCAATCTCGGTTTCGAGGCCATGAGGTTGCGCTATGCCAGAAATAAAGAAGGATGCGCCCATAAATTCGGCCACAAAACGCGTAGCGGGCGTCAGGTAGAGCTCTTCGGGCGGGGCGACCTGCTCGATCACACCGGCGTTCATCACCGCGACGCGATCCCCTAGGAAGAAAGCTTCATCTTGATTGTGCGTAACAACAATCACAGTCGCGCCACTTTCGCGCAAGATACGCGCCACTTCGCCGCGCACTTGGTCGCGCAGGCCCGCATCCAACCCCGAAAAAGGTTCATCCAGGAGGAGCACCTGGGGTTGGGGGGCTAGGGCCCGCGCCAGTGCAACCCGTTGTTGTTGTCCGCCCGAAAGCTCATGAGGCATGCGGCGTTCCATTCCCCGTAGCCCCACCAATTCCAGCACAGCCGCCATGCGGTTTTGGCGTTCGGCCCCGCGTGGGAGGCCATAGCAGAGGTTGTCGGCCACATTCAAGTGGGGAAACAGGGCATAATTTTGAAAGACCATCCCCACTTGGCGTTGCTCCGGCGGAACAAAGAGCTGTGGGCTAGCAACCACACGGCCCCCAATGGTGACGGTGCCAGCATCGGGATGTTCAAAGCCTGCGATCAGGCGCATGGTCGTGGTTTTGCCGCACCCACTGGGGCCCAACAAAGCCAAAATCTCGCCGGAATAGACCGCCAGATTACAGTCATAGACCGCCGGGGTACGGCTAAAGAGCTTACGTAGGTGTTCACAACGTACGGTGATTGCGCGCATAGCTTTGTTCACGTAGGATCAAAAAGGTCATCGGTAAGGACGACATCAAAATAATTAATAGAGCCGGTGCTGCCGCCGCGGCAAAAAAGGCTTCCGAGACCGCCGACCAAACCGCGGTTGCCAGCGTCTTAAAACCCAGGGGGGCGAGCAACAAGGTGGCTGGGAGTTCTTTCATGGCGGTCAAGAAGACCATGCTCGCGCCCGCGAATAAGCCGGGGCGTAGGAGCGGCAGCGTGATCGAAAGAAAGACCCGGAATGGCCCCTTCCCTAGGCTGCGCGCCACTTCCTCCAAACTGGGATGAATTTGCAACAATGAACTCCGCACCGTCCCGACCGCCTGGGGGAGAAACAAGATCATATAGGCCAGAATCAGCAAAGGCAGCGTCTGGTAGAGCCAAGGGACATGATTCGCCCCAAAAAAGACGAGGGCCAAGGCGACGACAATGCCGGGCAGTGCATAGGCCGAATAGGTGAGGCGCTCGAGAATGATAGTCAGCCAGCTCGGTCGTCTTACCACTAAGATGCTCAGAACCGGTGCGATGGATACGGTCACCAACGCGGCCAGAGCAGAAGCAAAAACCGCATTCCAAGTGGCTGTCCCCAGTGCGAGCAGCGTCTCGCCAGCCAGTAAACCCCGGATCAGCCAATAGACCAACAGCGCCGCGGGCAAACCTAGGCTGAACAGGACAATAACGGCACAATAGAAGAACGCTGGCCACCGCCAGTGCCCAAGCGCAACCAATGTTGGCGGCCGCAACGCTCCTGTCGCACCTTGAAAATAGTAGGCCCGCCGTTGGAGGCGTGCTTCCAAGGCCACAAACAGGAGCGTTATGGCAATCAGGACGAGCGCCAGCAAAGCCGCCTGGGAGCGGTCAAACGATTGATACTGGGTGTAGATCACTCGTGTAAAGGTGTCGTAACGCATGAGCGCCACTGCCCCAAAATCGCGCAGGGTGTAAAGCGCCACAAGCAGCCCACCCGCGCCTAACGCTGGCCGTAACAACGGCAACGTGATCTGCCAGAACGTTTGCCAACCGCCACGCCCCAGGCTGTGTGACGCTTCTTCTAGGGCCGGATCCATACGCAAAAGTGCCGACCGTACACTCAGCAACAAATATGGATAACTAAGCAGGGTTAAGGTGAAGAGCGCGCCCGGAAACCCATAAAAAGAGGGAAGGCGTTCAATACCGAAGACGGTTTCCAACAGCTGCTGGAGCAACCCGCGCGGCCCCAAGGCGGAGACAAGCAAATACGCGCCCACATAGCTAGGAATCACCAGCGGCAGCGGTGTCAGCGTCGCCCATAGGCGACGCCATGGCATGTCGGTACGCACGGTGAACCAAGCCAAAGGCACAGCAATCAGGGCTGACAATCCGGTTACGGCAAACGCTAGCCACAAGGTACGGATGACCGTTTGCAAGGTACGCATGCGGAGCAGATTCTGCCAAGCAGTTTCACCAGCCCCCACCGCCCGGATCACCAAGTAGACAGTTGGCAGTAACAGCGCCAACACCACGAGGATGCTCACGACCCAGAGGAGCAAAGTCGAACCGGAAAGGGCAAAGAGACGACCCGGGCGTTGATTCATTTGTATCAAACGGGGTGTCTCCATCCTTTGCATGACGGGCTCCATCTTCCTCAATCCCAGGTTCCGCGTTGTACCAAGCAAAAGCGCAGTTGGGTCTGTTTCGCCATCCGCGCATAGCTGGAAGTAGCGCCGCGTCTAGTCGCCGCGGTTGACCGTTGTTACAGGCAGACCTGACAGGTTTTTGAGAACCTGTCAGGTCATTTCCCTCATTTATGCACTGTCAACAGACGCTCCGCCTGCCGCGTATCCCAGAACATTCTTTACTTAGGGCAACACACCAGCGTCTTGCAAGAGCTGGGTCGTCCCTTGCAAGTCGTCCAACTCGGTCAGCGTAATCTCGGCAGCATTGAGTTCTTCAATCGGGGTCAACCCAACGGGCCCTTCAACGCCATCGACCACGGGATACTCATTGGTCTGTTGTGTGAAATACTGCTGTGCTTCGGCGGAAACCAGATAATTGATAAAGGTTAGCGCATTGGCTTCGTTCTGCCCAGCAGCCAGACGGCCCACGCCAGCAACCATGACCAAAGAACCTGGCCCCCCACCGGGCAAGAAGTAATTGCGCGCCTTAAAGCCATCGCCTTGCTCCGCCAGGAAACGATAGAGATAGTAGTGGTTGACAAAACCTACTTCGACCTCGCCCGCGGCCACGGCTTGGACCAAGGCTGAATTTCCTTCATAGACAACCGGCTCATTGGCCTGAATACCCTCGAGCCAAGCCAGGGTTTCTTCTTCACCCCAAAGGACGCGCATACCCGTCACCATCGCTTGGAAAGAAGAATTGGTAGGCACCCAACCAATGCGCCCGGCCCAGGCCGGATCCGTAAAGTCGGCAATATCAGCGGGCAGATCGGCTTCGGTTAGGCTATCGGTGTTATAGACAACCACGCGCGCCCGGCCAGCCACGCCAACCCACAGCCCATCTGGGGAACGGAACTCAGGCTTGACGGCGTCTAGAGTTTCCGCGGGCAGCGCCACCAACAGACCCGCATTGGCAACCGCCCCTAACCCACCCGGATCTTGGGCAAAGAAGACATCGGCCGGTGAATTGGCCCCTTCTTCCAACAGGGTAGCCGCCACTTCAGGCGTACTGCCATAGCGGACTTCCACGTTGATCCCCGTGGCAGCTTTAAACTGCTCAATCAGTGGTCCAACGAGATTCTCGCTGCGTCCCGAGTAGACGACCAGAGCCCCACCCTCGGCTGGGGCAGCACTGGTCTCCTCAGCCGGTTCCTCAGTAGCCGCCGCTGGCGCTTCCGTGGAAGCCGCCGGCTGAATCGGCACACAAGCACTGAGGAAAAGAACGGTAACAGCGAATAGGCTGAACCATCGTAACAGTTTCATCATTTCTCCTTCGATCTTTGCTTAGCTGTCATTACTATATTGGATAGATAATAGCGCTATGAACAGATTTGGGCAATACTCTGTTGTGGATAAAAGCACAACAGAGAGAAGCTAGCCCCAATGACAGCTTGCAGCATATTTAATTCAGTCTCCCGCCATAACCGCTAACTTTTCACTCAGTTCATGGGTGGCGTGACCATTAAGCGACATACGGGCGGTTTTGGCGCGGCCAATCGGAATGCACATCGGGGTCCCAGTCACCGGATCAGGTGCAATGCGCGAGTTGACCCGAAAGACGTCGGCCACCATCGCTTCGGTCATGACGGCCTGGGGTTCGCCCTGTACACAAATTTGCCCGTCACGCATAGCCACTAGATGATGGGCATAGCGACAGGCTTGGTTCAAATCATGCAGCACCATAATGATGGTGCGACCAGTTTCATTTAATTCATGCAACAAATCAAGCACTTCAATTTGATAAGAGAGATCCAGGAAGGTGGTGGGCTCGTCCAACAAGAGAATTTCGGTACCCTGTGCCAATGCCATCGCAATCCAGGCCCGTTGGCGCTGGCCCCCCGAAAGCGTGTCGAGTGGGCGTTCGGCAAACTCCAAAATGTTGGTGATCTCCATAGCTTCCACCGTGATCGCTTCATCTTGTTTAGACCACTGTTGAAACCAACTTTGGTGGGGATAGCGCCCTTGGGCAACGAGTTCACGCACCGTTAAACCTTCGGGAGCATTGGGGCTCTGGGGCAAAATCCCGATCTGCTTGGCTAGTTCTTTGGTTGGCATGGTATGAATCGCTTTGCCATCCAAATAGACATGCCCCCGCTTAGGGCTCAGCAGCCGCGCCAGTCCACGCAACAAGGTTGACTTCCCACAGCCATTGGGGCCAACTAACGTTGTAATTTTGCCCGCTGGGATGGTCAAATGCAGATCATTGATGATGAGGTTGTTATCATAGGACAAGGCCAGATTTTCAGCGGTTAAGCGATTCATGCAACATCTTCCTACTTTGCTCATCGATGTGCCACGTAAGCACACGCCGATGAGCCTGCCTAAGTACGTTCGCTTTAGTTCAAGGACAAAACCATCTCGGGGTAGGTCGGTAGTTCAGGATCAACCAAAATCCGAACGGGATCCTGTTCGATGGTTTGAGCGTGGCGGATTGCCATTTGCCCCAAGAGGAGCAACTCGCCAAGTTCCTGGGTTGTCAGCATAAACCCGACGCCCCATAGCCAGACCTCCACCTGATCTTGCGCTTCCTGACTTACTTGGCAACAGGCATCGCCATAGCGAAAACCAGGTCGTAGTTGCGCCTGAATCAATTCTAGAAATTTCACCACTTGCACCAAATCAAGCCGCATGATATGCATGGTGCATTGACGCCAGGTGAGATGAAGTACACCATCGGGGGAATAGGTGACAAACCGATTGGCACAGAGCTTGGCAAGTAGGGTCTTCATTGGTCGTATCCTCTCCCATAATTAACTGCCCACGATCACAATTAATTATTCGTCCCTTCCCTTTACCGTGAGTAAAATTCAATCACCTGGGGTAAATCGCAAATGATCGGGACATCCCCCGGCGTGGGTAACGCCGTGACGGTAATCGTCAGAGTGTTTTTATCGAGCGTCAGATAGGGGACTGGGTGCGCCGATTCGACCGCGTCGCGGAAACAATCCAGCTTCTGACTCTTGGGTTTCACCGTAATGACATCGCCGACCTTGAGGCCATAGGATGCAATATCGACACGCTGACCATTGACCAGCAGGTGTTGGTGGGAAACATATTGCCGGGCGGCATAGATCGTGCGGGCCAGGCCACCACGCAAGACCACGGCATCGAGGCGCATTTCCAATAGACGGAGCAGGTTTTCGCCGGTGTTGCCTTTTTCGCGCAGGGCTTTCTGATAGTAATTGCGCATTTGGCGTTCATGGATGTTATATTGCGCCCGTAATTTCTGCTTTTCCATGAGCTGGCGCTTGTAATCCGACAATTTGCGGCGCATGGTTTGGGTGCGCCCATGCTGGCCGGGAGGCTGGGGTTTCTTTTCCATCACTTGGGCAGCTTTGGGCGTTAACGGAATCCCCAAGGCCCGTGAAATTTTTACTTTTGGACCGGTATATTTCATGACATGCTCCTCATGCGACGGCGGAACCCAGTAAGCTAGCCTGTTCGCCGTCATGTTCTCACCAAGACGGAACGCATTATAAACTAAAAATCACTCAATTTGTGGATGAATTTTTACCTAAAAAAGTGCGGCGTTTGTGAAGTAGCTCTGTAACCTTGGCTCAGAAGCAGTTTCACCAAGGTTAATTTATTCGTATACCATGCTTACATTGCCCGTTATAGTCGGTTTTTGGATCGCGTAGAGCTGTCAGGTTTGCAAACCTGACAGCTCTTGCGCGTAAGCCGCAGGCTTAATTCCAGCGCGGGGTGCGATGCTCCCGCTCGGTTGCGAGTTCAGCGACACTGCGCACGGTGTCGGCACTATCGGTGATCAGCTGCATAAAGCGCTGAAATTCGTGCGGGGTCAGGTAGAAACCCACGCCAAGCAACCAAACTTCAAAGTTGTCTTGGTCATCTTGGATGACACAATAGAGCGAATTGCCCAACAGGATGTTGGTCTGGAGCCGGGGTATCGCGGCTTGAAAAAAGTCATTCATGGCCAAGAGTTCGCTGGGGGCCATGCGGACGAGGGCATGGCGCCAATGGATGCGAATCTGACCACCATCGTCAGTACAGGTGACGAAATGTTGGCGATCTTGTCTCGCCAGAAAGTTTGGCGTACGAGCCATGGGTCGACTCCTTCTGGTTATTCATTCCGAACGGCGCTTATTTTACACGGCTGGCGGCGACCCAATGGCCGGGGCTGATTTCGGTGAGCGCCGACGATTGTTCACTGTAGTCGAAGGCGGGGTCCATAATCAGCCGTTTCCGCTGTTGCTCAATGTCAGGATCAGGGATAGGCACGGCGGAAAGCAGCACTTGGGTATAGGGATGCACTGGGTTTTGATAGAGTTCATCGGTGGGCGCGATCTCCACAATGCGGCCTTTGTACATCACGGCCACCCGTTTGCAGACGCTGCGGATCATGCTCAGATCATGGGCAATGAAGAGATAGGTGAGGTTAAGCTCATCCTGGAGATCGCGCAGCAGGTTGACCACTTGGGCTTGAATCGAGACATCCAACGCCGAGATCGGCTCATCGGCGACGATAAAGCGGGGGTTGACAGCGAGGGCGCGCGCAATCCCGATCCGCTGGCGCTGACCACCGGAAAATTCATGGGGATAACGATTGACAAAGAAGGGATTCAACCCGACCCGCTGGAGCAACTCTTGCACCAACGTCTGCCGCTCTTTGCGGCTGCTCCCAATGTTGTGGACTTCGAGTGGTTCGCCAATGATACTGCCGACCGTCATGCGTGGGTTCAGCGAGGCATAGGGATCTTGGAAGATCATCTGCATATCTTTACGCCGCTGGCGCAAGGCTTCGCCCCGTAATTTTGTCACATCCACATCTCCAAGGAGGACAGAACCGGCGGTCACGCTGTGCAGTTGCAAGATGGTGCGACCGGTCGTGCTTTTGCCGCTCCCAGATTCACCAACTAAGCCCAAGGTCTCACCGGGATAGATGTCAAAGCTCACATCGGTGACGGCTTTGATTGCGCCCACCTCGCGCTGAAAGATCACGCCGCGCATAATGGGGAAATGTTTGGTCAGGTTGCGCACCCGCAAGAGCGGGGTTTTCGCGGCGGTGCCATGGGGGTGGGTAGCAGGGTGGCTGCCAAGTTGCTCAGACATAGGGCTTGATCTCCTTGCGGGCTTGTAATTCGGCGGCGGCGACTTTGCGTAGATCATACCAAGCCGCGACGAGATGGTCGGGCACACTGTCTGGGGCGGGTTGCAGCGGTGGCGTCTCGCGGAAACAGCGTTCGGTGGCATAGGGGTTGCGCGGGGCGAAGGGATCGCCAACGGGGGTTTCGAGCAGGTCGGGCGGTAACCCTTCAATTGGCTTGAGGCGGGCCCCACTGGGCTGATCCATGCGGGGCAGCGAATTTAAGAGCCCCAACGTATAGGCACTCCGCGTATCTTTAAAGACCGCACGCACCGGGCCGCGCTCGACAATGCGCCCGCCATACATCACTTGCACCGTGTCCGCGATCCCAGCCACCACCCCCAGATCATGGGTAATCCAGATAATCGCCATGCCCAGTTGCTTTTTGAGATCTTTCACCAACTCGACAATCTGGGCTTGAATCGTCACATCAAGGGCCGTGGTTGGCTCGTCGGCAATCAACAGTTTGGGGTTACAGGAAAGCGCCATGGCGATCATCACCCGCTGGCGCATCCCCCCAGAGAATTGGTGGGGATAGTCATCCAAACGCCGGGCGGCATCGACAATGCCCACGAGATCGAGCAACTCGGCGGCCCGTTTCCGCGAACGTTGGCGGTCATAGCCCAAGTGCAATTCAATCGCTTCAGTGATCTGGCGGCCAATCGTCAGGACGGGATTGAGCGAGGTCATGGGGTCTTGAAAGACCATGGCAATCTCCTTGCCCCGCACCCGCCGCATCTCCGCTTCGGGGAGTTTGATCAGGTCACGCCCATTGAAGAGCACTTCGCCGGCCACAATCTTGCCGGGCGGCATGGGAATCAAGCCCAACATCGAGAGGGCGTGGACGCTCTTGCCGCTCCCACTCTCGCCGACAATGCCCAACGTTTCCCCTTCTTGGAGTTGGTAGGAAACGCCATTAACGGCATGAACAACACCGTCTTGGGTAAAGAAGCGGGTCGTTAAATTTTTGACATCTAACAAAACTGCCATGCTTGCCTCTGCTTATGGTTAGTGGATTACACCCTTGCCCTACACCGCAACGGCGACCGCCGTTAGGTCGAACTCCTGGATCAACTGCTCCACCCATTGTTGAATGCGGGCCGGGGTCAGCTCTTTCTGGTTGTCATCCAGCGCCAGCCCCAGGAACATCTCATCTTCCAGCGCCAGTGAATCATCAAATTCATAGTCTGTGGTCGGCCAACGGCCCACCAACGTTGCGCCTTGGGCGCGGCAAAGCTGGGCCATCAGCCCAATGGCATCTTGATAGCTGTCGGGGTAGCAATATTGATCACCACAGCCAAAGAGGGCGATCACCTTGCCTGTCAGATCCATCTGACGCACCGTCGGCACCACATTGGCCCAGTCATCCTGCAACTGACCAATATCCCAAGTGGGTACCCCCAGGATCAGCTGAGGATAGAGGGACAATTTCTCTACAGTTTTGCGCGAGATTTCCAAGACATCGACACTCACACCAGGTAAGGTTTGGAGGGCTTTCGCAATGGCGAGAGCGGCAGCTTCCGTATTGCCGGTGGAGCTGCCATAGAAGATCCCAATTTGTCTCATCGTTCTCATTCTCCTAGCTAGATAGCGGCCTTTCCCGCGGGGAGCAAAAGGGAAAAAATGGCGTTGTCTTCCAGTCGTGGCCTGGGGAAGGGACGCGGTCGGCTGGTACGGGCACAGCCGCGATCCCTTCCCCAGGCTAGCGAGATGAACACGCCTAAAAGGTACGCGCTGGGTCAGGGCAAAGGGTGCTGACCGGCGCTGAAAACCGTGTACTTAATTCAAGATTGGCGTACTTTGTGGGTGGGGAAAGGTAAGCCGACGTGGCTGCCAGTTGGCAGGCCGCGCCAAGCGTTCAACTTGGGGCAATGCTTCCTCGACCATCTGTGCGAGGGGCAGGAAATCCTCCATGTAGAGCGCAACGGTCGTCCGCCCTACTTGCAATAAACAATGACCGCGCCCCTCTGGCGTATTCGGGTCAGGCAAGGTACTGGCCGTCTGTAAGATGCGGTTGGCCAGTTGGGCAAAGGCATCCGCCGGAAGATGGAGCCCCACAGCATCCCAGACCAAGTGAACGGTGCCATGTTCACATTGGCTTACGTAACGATACCCTTCACGTTCGGCTAAAATCACAACATGCTGACACACGAACAATTTCCTTTCGTCATAAGAAGCATTCATGGCAGGAAGCACCATGTCTAACCGCGAGCTGCTAGCAAGATAGGGGGGCGGCGTTGGGTTCACCTTAGCATAGAAGCCCCCTCGCTTCAAGGGGGGTGGCAAGGGCAAAATGGCGGCGCGGCCAGCGGTGGTTGTAAAGGGCTTTACTAGCTGACTTTTACCCTACCGTTAAAGGCGGTTAGCCAAATCCTTTGCTGCATTTGAAGAAAAGCAGCGGTTGACCTATAATCGCGTCAGTGCAATCGAACAGAAGTGACACATTCAGACAAAACCTGACTGGTTTTGATGAAGATTACCGATTAAAATGGGTAAGCCGCCCGCGCCCAAGGCCCCTGCAAGCCCGCTTCAGTGGGCGTTGTGCCCTAGCCCGGTGCTTATGAAGATTAACCATTAACT
>JAHBVH010000094.1 GCA_019637645.1 Caldilineaceae bacterium | reverse complement strand
CCGCACGCCATAGATGTGGTAGGCCGCTTCAAAAAGTTCCGCTGCGTTGCCTTCGGTCGGGCAAGGACAATAGCCCGCCACAAACCGTTCGGGAAAGCGCTGACAAGTTTCGAGCACATCCTGCAAAATAACCCCGGCATGGCTGCCATCGGGCCGGACATTGCGCGGGTTAAAGGCGCGATGGGACGTTGGCACATGCTCTCCCGGCGGGTGATACCAAGTCAAAAGCCAGGTGTAGTCAATGCCAAAAGCGTCCATCTCGGCCAAGAGCGCTTCCGGCCCAAAATGATTATAATGACTGTGGTTATGGGCATCGATGAGCATGAGAATTGTGATTTCGGAGCTTCATGATTCTGAAGTTGAGTAACTAGCTTATTACTCCAGATCGCTAAGCATTTGGTTAACAAGGGGTAAGAGCGCTGGAATTTCTTCTTGGGCTGTCCGCCAAACCACCTTGAGATTGACGCCAAAGTATTCGTGAATTAGCTTATCACGCATCCCAGTCATACTCCGCCAAGGGATTTCTGAATAGCTCTCCCGTAATTCCTGTGGGATCTGTTTAGCGGCCTCCCCTAATACTTCAAACGCACGGATCACCGCCTATTGCGTTTTCGTATCTTGTTCAAACTCAGCAAAAGTCATCGCTGTAATAAATTCAAGAGCGCGGGTACCATTTTCCAGAATATCGCGCAGGTAGTCGTTGTAAAGACGGCTATGGCTCATAGGGCCACAGCCTCATGTAAGATCCGTTCCCCAATGGCTGGTTTAAGGGAATCGCGCATCACTAGATCCACTTTGATACCTAAGAGATCCGATAACTTATTCTCCAATTCTACAAATTGGAGAAGACCAGGCACCTCATGAAAGGTCACAAGCAAATCCAAATCACTATCCACTCGCTGTTCATCGCGGACATAAGAACCAAAGATACTCAAGGTTGCCACACTGTAGTCGCGCCGCAATTCTGGTAGAATCGGCTGGAGTTGATGGGTGATTTCGGAAATGTGCATAGGATGAGCTGTCGCTCCCTTTATCTTTGATAATTCGACGAACTTCGCGATACTGTGCTCTTTGGGCGGGTTTCAATCCTTGTCTTAACATTCATAGATACAGCGCTATTATACCATAATGATTGCCACTTGTGGTGCTGCGACCAGCCTGGAGCTAGCGTGCATCCAGGCTGCGCGACGCCGTTACCCTTTACGCAGGTCGGGGTGGGTTGGCCCAGTGGCTGCTGGGGTCGCTCCCACTGATCAAGACCCCTTCCCGATTCCAGCCATATGTAGGATCACTGTACACATCGGTGGTGCAATAGCGCAGCGTCAAACCACAGCGGCGGCGATTGGACTGGTTGGCTAGGGAGCCATGAAGCAACAGGTCGCTATGTAGCGAAATCTCCCCAGCCTTGAGTTCATCGTAAACGACAGTACCAAATTGTTCGACATTGTCCACCGTTTGGTTCAAGACACTAGCTTCGGCGTCCTCACTCATGCGATAGGTGAGGTGACCCAGGTAGTGAGAGCCGGCGACAAAGCGCATACAGGCATTTTCTTGATCGGCATCGTCGATTGCCAGCCAGACGGTGACCGTTTTGGAGGGCGTCAGGGGCCAGAAGCTGGCGTCTTGATGCCAGGAGACGATCTTCCCATCATGCGGCAGCTTGCAGAAGTAGTGCGCGCCCCAACCGATGATCTCCTCCCCCAGAATATCCTTGACATAGGCTACAATGCGCGGATGGGTAAGGAGATCATAGGCAAAGCCATACTTCATGTGTGCAGAGATGATCGAATAGCTGTTGCCCCCCGCGGCCAATACAGCGTCGAGCACTTCGTCAAAGCGACGGCGATGCTCGACCATCTCCGCGGGGCTAAAGATGCGAAAGCCTTTGAGGTAGCCTTCACGATTGTAAGTTTCCAATTGAGCACGGGTCAGCACTTTCGGCGTGGCCGTTGTACTCGGATGAAATTGTAAACGGCGTTCAAGTTGCCCAAGTTGCTCTTGGTTGGGGATCACTTTGCTTGCTGGGTAAAACAAGGCTTTTTCCATCTGATTGCTTCTCCTCTGGTTCTTGTCGGTATGGCTGGGTTACTCAGCCGCCGGTGGGGACGCCGCCTAATAAAAAGCCGCCATCAACGGTCAGGCATTGGCCGGTGATAAAGGAAGCGCGGTCCGACACCAAAAATGCAGCGGCTTCGGCAATATCGTCGGGCACGCCAATGCGCCGCATGGGGGTCACCGGCACGACTGGCCCTGCATAGTCGGGCTGTCCAATCGGCGGCTCATTGGGGCTTGGGACCCGGCTGTCAATATAGCCAGGGGCAATGGCGTTGACCCGAATCCCGCGGGGGCCAAGTTCAAAGGCCATGCTTTCGGTCAGCCGAATGATGGCGGCTTTGCAAATGCCATAGACGGTATCCTGCGGCCAGCAGCGGTAACTATGTACCGAGCTAATGTTAATGATCGCGCCGCCACTGCCTTGGGCGCTCATCTGCTTGGCCGCTGCTTGGGAGCAGGTAAAGGGGCCTTTGAGATCAACGGCCAACATCTTATCCCAATGCGCTTCGGGAATATCGACAAAATCATCAAATTCCCAGGTGGCAGCATTGTTGACAAGCACATCGATCCGGCCAAAGTGGGCGACGGTGCCTTGCACTAATGCTTTGATCGAGGCCGTATCGCCCAAGTCGGCGGCCAAGAGATGGGCCTGTCGCCCTAGCGCGCGAATCTCCGCGGCGGTCTGCTCGGCTAGCTGATCAATTTGATAGTCATTGATAACAAGGTCGTAGCCCTCGCGCGCCAATGTCAGGGCGATGGCGCGGCCAATCCCCCGGCGTGAGCCAGTGACCAATGCGACACGGTTGGTGGTCATCGGATTCCTCCTGTTTTAGTAAGTAGCATAGAATAGCCAACGAGAAATTTTATCATTGTCCGCTAGCCCTGTCTAATGGGTTCACCGGATACGTCCTCTGCTTCGTGCAGCACCCAAGCCAGGTCAAAACGGGCCAGGGTCAGTTGTTCATAGGGGTGGGTCATGCCCCGTTCATAGAGACAACCGATGGTACCATCGGCCAAGACGGCCAGATCCGAATACGCCGCAGGCCCCGCATAGAGAACTTGGGCAACCGGCCAATGCTGGCCTTCGTCGCGGCTGAGGCGGATGGTCAGCTTTTCGCGCACGGTGCTAGCTGGATTGGCAAAGAGGATGGTGTGCTGGTCGTAGCGGGCCAAACTGGCTTGGCAGATCGGTTCAACCAAGCTCTCTTCCCAATGAAAGTCGGTAAAGCTTTCGCCGGCGTCATCACTCCAGGCCACCGCGCGGCGTTTGGCCCCGCGATAGTTGCGGCAGTTGATGTAGACACGCCCCGCCGTACTTTCCACCACGGCGCACTCATTGGTCCCCACTTCGACAATCCCGCCGATCTGCCAGCTTTCGCCGTGATCATCGCTGTAGATAACGTGAGAATGGTGCGGATCACGGTGACGTTCAAACGCCACCCCCACAATGTGATCACACGGAATCAGGAGCCGACCACTTTGTAGCTGAATGCCGTGGGTAGGGCCAGTGGCGTACCAAGTCCAAGCTGGATCTTTGACACTGGCCGTGATCTCCCGTGGCGTCGCCCAGGTGACGCCGTCATCGGCACTACAGGTGATCCAAACCGTGCGCGGCGCTTTCCCTTGCGTGATCAGATTTTCGTCACCATCGGCCAGATTTTTGCAAAAGGGCAACCAGATCACGCCCGTGTCACGGTCTACAACGGGGCAAGGATTGCCACAGGTCATGCCTGCTTCGCTGACAACGATCTGCAACGGCGCCCAGGTAACGCCTTGGTCAACACTGCGCTTTAGAACCAGATCAATGTCACCGGCGTCTCCCCGTCCTTCTTTACGTCCTTCGGCAAAAGCCAGGAGCGTACCTTGGGTTGTCACCACCAGCGCCGGAATGCGAAAGGTATGGTACCCTTCTGCGCCACTGGTGTAGAGGTCAATCTGTTGGCATGGCATAGGGCCTCCCGTTGAAGCAATTGATGTCGCAGTTACGCAGTTGGCGGGGGCAGTAGAGACCTGACAGGTCTGCCTACGCTGTCGGTTGCAAGACCAGACGCTGCGCTTCGTCAACTTCCGCCCGAGCGAGGGGCAAGGGATGATACGCTTGGTTGAGCCAGGCATCCAATTGTCCACAGTAGTGGGGACTCCCCGGATGGCCCGATTGACCCGCGGTATCCATCCCCCAGAGCAGTGGCGGTGAACTACTGAGGTCGGCGATCAGGCGATAACTTGCGCCCAACGTTGCCTTATAGTTGGCATCCGCACCCGTATTACAGACGGTGAAACCATTCCCACTGAGGGGTTGACCGCCCCGATCGAGCAAGGTCGCCAACTCTCCCCGTCCCGATAGAGGATGGTGGAGGGTAATGGTGTGGAGCCGCCCCCAAGTCCATTGGGGTAGCTCGCCGCCCAGCCGTTCCCGTAATTCGGCGAGCGTGGCATGCAACGCGGCTACGATCTGGGCTTCACGTTGGCCCGGCGCAAACCAACCAACGGTGTCACTGTGCAACAGGGTCAACGCCAAGCCGCCGACTACATCGGCCATCAACCCCGCCATCGCCGCTGGGAAACGCGCCGCGGCCACGGTGCGACTCCACTGGCGGAAGAAGACCTCAAAGAGGGCCGCCCCTACTTGGTCTGGCAGCATCTGATAATCCCACGCGGCCAAGACCGCGGCGGCGGCTTGGATCGCTGGATCAGTGACGGGTGCCAGGACGGCCAACAAGGGGGGGATCGCTTCGGTCGCGCGCTGAAGCCGCACATCGTAGTGCATGGCAATAAAGTCGTTTTGGTCAAAGCGTTTCTGGGCTTCCAACAGATGCCGAATCCGCTCGGCACGATGCCCACTGCTCCACGTGCCGGAGAGGGGATAGGGATAGTCGGCGGGCGCGGTGCGGTTATTGGCCGTCCGAATCCAACCTTGGGGCGGGTTGGCTAGCGCGGGCATCCCGGCATAGGGGATCACGCCATCCCACTGGTGCGCTGGGTCCCAGCCTGGTCGGTACCCCCGTTCCCACTGGTGCCGGATGGGGATGCGGCCCACACATTGATAGCCAATGGCACCGGCGGTGTCGGCAAAGATAAAGCTAAAGGTGGGGGAATGCCAATCGTGCAGCGCCGCACGGAAGGTGGTGGCGTCGGTGGCGCGGCTGGCGTTGAGCATGGCGGTGATCTCATCGCCTTGCGTTGCGCCTAACCAACGGAGGGTCACCAGCTCGGGGCCTTGGGCCGGTGGCGGCAGGAGTTCATTGATCACAGGGCCATTGCGCGAAAAGCGGATCGTCTTCTGGACGGGCGCGCGATCGCGTATGGCAATGGTCTCGGTGCGTTCCCGCGCGGGCTCCCACTGGTCGGCATAGCGAAAAGTGCCAGGATGGGCAGGATCAGTCTGCTCTTGATAGAGATCGCGCTGAGAACAGATATTATTGGTCAACCCCCAGGCCACTTGTTCATTGCGTCCAAAGAGGACCGTTGGTACGCCAATGTAGGTTGCACCGGTCACTTGGAAGGAGCCACCGGAGAGATGGGCTTCGTACCACCAAGAGAGCGCGCCAAAGGGTACATGGGGATCGCTGGCAAGGAGGGGCGCACCGGCGTGACTATGGTCGCCATCGACCACCCAGTTGTTGCTCCCCACCCCGGCTTCGGGATCGCCCACCACGCTGCCCACCGCCTCGATGCCACTGGGCGACGCAGGGTAACTGCCCGGCGGCACAATACTTTCGTCACCGGCCTCGGGGGTAAGAAAGGCTTGAAAGAGTGCTTCGTTCCCCAATGTGCGTCGCGCCAACTCGGGCAGGGCGATCACGGGGAGCCGACCGGTGAGATACCAACGAAATTCTACCCAAATGGCGACGGTGTCTACGGGTTGCCAAGCTTCAGGCGTATAGCCGAGCAGATCAAACTCAATCGGCCAGTGGTCACGGCTGCTGTCGATGACGAGGTTGATGCCTTGGGCAAAGGCGGCGAGGAGGGCCAAGGTGGATGCTGGCAGTTGGGTCACGGTGGCGGCGGCGATGGGGGAGAGGCCCACCGTCCGCGCGAGAAGATCTTGGGAAAGGGCCGTCTCACCGAGGATTTCTGCTAAGCGTCCGGTTGCCTTGCGGCGCAGATAGTCGAGCTGCCAAAGTCGATCCTGAGCCATGGCCACGCCGAGGCCGAGGAAGAGATCGGCGTCATTCTGGGCGAAGATGTGGGGAATCCCCAAGGCGTCGCGCACGATCTCAACGGGGAGGGTCACTGGGGCCGCGCTGGTCCCGGTGGCGGTGGGAACGCGGGTGGCGCATTCGGTCTGCCACCAGGCGCGAAAGTCGGATGGCGTCATACCAGCGTCGGCGCAGATGGTTGCAATCGCTTCGCCCGCGCCAAGCCGTTGTAAGATGGTTGTGGTAGAGAGTGGCATGGTTTGTCCTCTTCTTCTAGCGTCTTTTGCCATCTACAGTGCGGCCACCAGGGCTCGATCGCGTGGTCACAAGCGCGTCCGCCGGTCGCCTGTAAAATGTCAAAGAGGCTTGGTGTCTTATCGGCGTTCACGCATTTTTTGGACACTAAAATCAGGTGCTTGGTAGAAAGCAAAGATCCCCGCTTCCCAACTCCGAATTTCGCCCGCTACTTGCAAGATCTCGGCGGCGTGTTCGGGTGGAATCCGCACACAGCCATCGCCATCGGCCAGGATCAGATCACCAGGGCGGACGCGCAATTGTCCCACCGTGACCGGTGTCTGGAAGCGTGTCACATGAAAGACCCCATGCCCGGGCACCGCGCCCCAAGCCCAGATGGGCAAGCCAACCCGTCGAATCCCCACGAGATCGCGCACGGTGCCATCGACAATGGTGCCGACAACGCCTAAGCGCTTGTGCACTGTCGCCATGCCGTCGCCAAAACTGGCCCCGCGCCCTGGTCGCGCATCCACATCTTTCATGACGGCAATCAGCGGCCCGCCCAGGGTCTTGGCTGTCTCTTCCAAATAGGCGTAGTACTCGATCCATTCCAAGGCTGGCGAGTCGGCGTCATTGGTCGTCACCTCAGAAGTAGCCGCATAGCCGACCACGGTGCCTAGCTCTGGCAGGAGGCAGCGAATCGTATGGTCGGTATACTCTTCATTGGGCAGGCCAAATTTCTTGACCAAAGCATTAAAAACCGTCGCCGAATCAAATTCTCGTAAACCTTCAATCACTTTCGGATCAACCAGGTGCGTCATCGCTTCTCTTTTCTGTTTTCAAACAGTTGCGGATATCAATAAACCACGAAAATTTAGGTTACTTTAGACAAACAAAGAGACACGAAGAAACCCGTCCTCTGTTCTCTGTCCTCTGTCCTCTATCCTCTATCCTCTATCCTCTGCCTACCCCTCCTTCCCCGCTACCGAAACCCCTGTCAATTGCTCGAACACTTTGACCACGGCGGCGTCGTCCAAGCGGCCATGACCGGCAGCAGAGGCGCTCATAAAAAGTTGATGGGCCAGGGCGGCAAAGAAGAGCGGAAAACGCATCTCTTTCCCCGTCTCGAGGACGATCCCCAGATCTTTTACCCAGATTTCCACCGCGCTGTGGGGCGTGTAGTCATCGTCGATCATGTGCGGCACCCGGTTTTGGAACATAAAGGAATTGCCTGCGCTGTTCGAGATCACTTCATAGATCTGGCGAGAATCCAACCCTGCCCGCACGCCAAAGGCGAGGGCTTCAGCGGCCAGGGCAATTTGCGAGCCAGCAAGAATCTGGTTGACGAGCTTCATCGTAGAACCCAGCCCCGGTTCGCTGCCCATGCGATAGACGTGCGCGGCCATGGCGTCCAGCACTGGTTGCGCTTGGGCGATAATCTCATCCGCGCCCGCGACCATGATGCTGAGCTTGCCTTCGGCCGCGCGGGCTGTGCCGCCACTAATCGGCGTATCAAGCATGAACAACCCTTGTGCCGCCAAGGTGGTGGCCGTTTGGCGGGCAAAGGAAGGGCTTACGGTGCTGCAGACGAGGACAATCGTGCCTTTCGCCAAGGCCGCGGCCGCGCCTCCTGGGCCAAATAAGACTTCCGTCACCTGATCGGCGTTGAGAACGACAATCACCAAGAGATCCGCTCCTTGGGCCGCTGCGGCCACGGTTGCTGCGCCTTGTCCCCCCGCCGCGACAACTTGCGCTACTGCGGCTGGATTAATGTCATAGCCGTGGACGGTAAAGCCGGCGCGCAAGAGCGAACTGGCCATGCCTCGCCCCATGGCACCGAGGCCAATAAAACCAACTTGGGAAATTTGTTTTGGTACACTCATCTTTGCGATCCGATCTATTCGGTGGCGGACGCTGTGCCGGTTTATCCTGAAAGCATCCGTCGCCTCTCTGGTGAAAAATGGGTAATGATTTTAGGCTTACGCGCTAGGATCGGCGTATCACCGAAGCGCGGTCAGGTCTGCCAAACCTGACCGCGCTAGCTTTGTGTAACTCTTTTTATTTCAGCCAGCGATCCAGCCAGCCAAAGGCATCGTCTTGCATGGCTCGATCAAATTTGTGCGGCCCGGGATAGAATGAACAGCGATAGTGATCCGCAGCACCCGCCTTGGTATAGACCTCGCGTAGGATCACGTTGGCGCGTTCCATCTCTGGCAGGGTAAAGAGTTGGTCCTCAACGTCATTGAGCACGAAGGTTGGCTTGGGGGCGCGGAGGCCCAGAATTTCGGGGTAGTCGAAATCTTGGGGCAAGAGCGGCACAAAGATCATCCAGGTGTGCGTATAGGATTTGTAGAGCAGATAATCACGCCAGGTCGTCATCATGCCCACACAAACAGCCGCTGCAATTCCTGGCTCAAGACCGGCCAAAAAGGTGGTGCGCATGCCACCCCCCGAAAGCCCGCAGCAGCCAATCCGACTGGCATCCACATCGTCACGCGCCTGCAAGATATGGAGGGCTTGTTGGTCATCCGTCAGCCAGACACCGGGCCAGGTGGTACCAGCCGAGAAGAGGGATTGGGCCACAATTGCTTCATGGGTATCCGCCCACTGGTTATACCGTAAGATGCCCGCGGCATCGTCCCACGCGGGGTCGGTGGTCTCCTCGCGAATGGCAGGCGGCACATCCTTTAACAAAATGCGGCGGCTGCCAAAAGGGAAGGCATCATGGACGAGGACAACATACCCGCGCTTGGCGAGTTCATTGGCCCAAGCCAGCCCCCCATAGTAGCGCTCCTGATGCTGTTGGATGAGGGGATGGAGCGGCTCGGGGGTTCGGGTAATTTTATGATAGCCAAAAAACTTCTTGCCGCCATGATCATGGAACGCCATTACCGCAGGTAATTTACCCGTGGCATTGGCCGGTTTGAGGAGGAGGGCTTGGGTCCGCGGACCATAAGGGAGCTGCCAGGAGAGTGCTTCGATGGCAAGTCCGTCATAAGTCCACTGGTGTTCCACCGTGGCAGTGGGGGGCGTCGTCACCACCGGCGCAGCCAGCCGGTGGCGCATGCGTTCGTGAGCCGCCGCTCGCCAAATTTCGAGATCATCCCACCGTGAGTTGCGCAACGAAAGTTCGCCCGGTTCCTCACCGAGCAAGGCCGCGGCCCAGGAACCATACGCCCCGAGCATATTGAGATCCATAACTGCTTCCTCCTTGATTATTTAAGTTGCACGCCATCGCGATGCGGTGGCAAACGCTACCAAGTGGCACCCTCATGCAAGGGCGTGCCACTGTGCTTTTTGTATATGTTAGCCTTGTGCACTAGCCCTGTGCCATGGTCATGGCACAGGGCTAGTGGTTACTCATCTTGTCTCCAATTGCGGTCCGGCGCGAGGTAGATAAGGGGGAGGCTCACGAGGGTCACCGCATATTTGACAATGAGGTTAAACAGAAAAATCTGCCAAACCACCGTCCATGGGAGTAGCCAACCAAAGGCCCCGACGGCAAAGATCACATTATCAACCGGAATGCTAACACTGTTGCTCAGTAACACCCGCGCCCACTGGAAGCGATGGGTGACGCGCGTGACAAACCAGTGATAGACCTCGGTGTCGAGCAATTCGCTTGCCAATTCAGCCGCAATGGAGGCCAACACGATCCGCCAAACAGGGGCCAAAATGGCGGCAAATTCAACCCCCAAGCCCCAGGCTGGATCACTGGGTACCCAGGCCACCCACATGAGGTAGGCGGACATAAACAGGTTGATGATACCCGCGGTAATAATCAAGATCTGAGCATTCCGTTTGCCCAGCAATTTATGGACTAGATCGCGCAGGGTAAAGGTGATGGGGTAGATAAACGTGCCCATGTCCACGGCTAGCCCCGCGATCACCCCGATCTTGAGGCTGGCAATATCGGATAACATCTGGGCCGCGGCATAGACGGCAATCACAATAACCGCGGCGATAGGAACGGTGGCGATGGGGGCCGTGGCGATGGGAGCTGTGCCTACGTTTGCATGGTTTGTCTGCTTTTCTGTACTCAAGTTACAATTATCCTTTAGATGTGTGCTCAACGTGTTCAAGCCATACCCGTCGATCTTCGCAAGGCCCTTTGCCCGCTTTCGTTACAACCGACCGCTCGTTACGGGTAGCCGATCCTGCCTGTAAGGAGCGATTATGTGCCGTTGCACAACTCGGTTTCGTTCGCTGGTCTGTCTTTCGCACGCGCGGATGAGCACGGTTTGTTTTGATAAGGCGGGTGGCTGCGACCGCCATCGACAAGTATACATCAAAAGCACCTAGCGCACCACGGCACAAAGTCACCGGCTGAAGCCCTGTGACTACCAGGGTAAGCGACGCTGAAGCGCACTGCTTGTACAGTTGTTCATCAGTTTGTAGCTTGAAGATACTGGTCGTCTATGCAGCCGCGACGAGAAGCCGATGAGGTTATACAGAATGAATGAGGACAGGGAGAAGAAAACGTTGATTGACCAACCAACGCATGTACGTACAGGAGAAGAGCTGGATCTACAGCGTTTAGAAGTGTATTTGGCGGCCCATTTGCCCAACAGCCAAGGCCCTTTGGTGATCGGACAATTCCCGAGTGGCTACTCTAACCTGACCTATCTGCTGCGGATGGGGTCTCAGGAATTGGTCTTGCGCCGTCCCCCTTTTGGGGCCAATATTAAATCCGCCCATGACATGGGCCGCGAGTACAAGGTGTTGGCCGGGCTACGGCGGGTCTATGCCAAGGTGCCACAACCTTTGCTCTATTGTGAGGATGAAAGCGTGATCGGCGCGCCCTTCTATGTGATGGCGCGCGTGCGTGGGCTGATCTTGCGTGCCAATCCCCCCGCGGATCTCACGCTTTCTGCCACACTCATGCAGCAGCTTTCGTACCAGGCCATTGATACGCTAGCCGAGATCCACGCGTTGGATGTGGCCGCCGCGGGCTTGGCGGACTTGGGGCGGCCCGAGGGCTATACGGCGCGCCAGATTAGCGGCTGGACGCGCCGTTATCGCGCGGCCCAAACCGATGACGTGGCGTCGTTGGAAGCAATCATACCCTGGCTAGAGCAGCATCTGCCCGATGATCGTGGCGCGACCTTGATCCACAACGATTATAAGTATGATAATCTGATCCTAGATCCCACGGACCTGACGCGTGTCATTGCCGTGTTAGATTGGGAGATGTGCACGCTTGGAGACCCGTTGATGGATCTGGGGACGACCTTGGGGTATTGGATCGAGGCGAATGACCCACCCTCGTTGCAGGCTATGTTTGGGTTAACCGCCTTGCCCGGTAACCTGAATCGGCAAGCGCTTCTAGAGCGCTATCGGGAGACCAGCGGTCGAGCGGTCCCACAGCCGCTGTTCTACTACGTCTATGGGCTCTTTAAGATAGCCGTTATTATCCAGCAGATCTATGCGCGCTACCGCCAGGGGCTTACCCACGATGCGCGTTTTGCCGGGTTGGATCAAGTGGTGCGCGATTGTGGCCGCCTCGCTACATTGGCGCTGGAAAAAGAGCGGATTTCGGGTCTGCTCTGAACCATGTAATGCGGCCAACCGCCTGGCGCTTCAGCGCCAGGCGGTTGGCCGCATTATTTAACAGACACTGTCATCAATATCGCGTTAGATAGCGGTCTAGTTCCCATTGGCTGACATAGAGGCGGTATTCATTCCACTCTTGGGTTTTTGCTTCGACATAGCGTTCGTAGACATGTTGGCCCATGGCGGCTTGGATCACCTCGTCGGCCTGGAGTTCTTCGAGTGCCTCGCCCAGATCGCCAGGGAGCGTTTCCAGCCCCGCGCGCACGCCATCGACATGATAGAGATCTTCTTCGGCGGGCGGTGGGGGGGGCATGCGTTTCTCAATGCCATCTAGCCCTGCGGCTAACATCACGGCAAAGGCCAAATAGGGGTTAGCACTGGGATCCGGACAGCGCAATTCACAGCGGGTACTCTTGTAGCGGCCTCGGGTTACCCGGGGGATGCGAATCAACGCGCTGCGATTGGTGCGCCCCCACGAGATATAGACCGGCGCTTCATAGCCCGGCACCAAGCGCTTATAGCTATTGACCAAGGGGGCAATGATCGGTGCGAGGGCGCGGGCATGGGCCAGCTGACCGGCAATAAAATATTGGGCGACTTCGCTCAGGCCATATTCGTTGTCTGGATCATACATGGCCGTATCCTGCTTGGCGATCGACCACAGACTTTGGTGGACGTGCATGCCCGAGCCAGCAATGCCCGCAATGGGTTTAGGCATAAAGGTACAGTGCAAATTATTCTTCTGCGCAACCGCTTTGAGCGTAATGCGAAAGGTCATGGCATGGTCGGCGGTGGTGAGGGCCGGGCCATAGCCAAAATCGATCTCATTTTGGCCGACAGCCACTTCATGATGCGAGGCTTCGACGCGAATCCCCAATGCCTGGAGGGCATCGACCATTTGGCGCCGCACATTGTTGGCTTGATCGGTGCTCACATCAAAGTAGGCGGCATGATCATGGGGTTCGAGCGGTAACAAAGAGCCATCGCTATGCCGCTTGAAGAGAAAAAACTCTAGCTCGGGGCCAACCTGATAGGAATAACCCATATCAACGGCCCGCTGTAATTGGCGTTTCAGAATGTTGCGTGGATCACCGGCAAAGGGATCCCCGTCGGGGGTATAGACATCGCAGATGACGCGCGCGGTAGAGAGATCCATGTCCCAAGGCACCACTGCAAAGGTAGAAAGGTCGGGGGCTAGGTACATGTCACTTTCGGCAATCCGTGCAAACCCTTCGACCGAACTGCCATCAAACCAGACCCCATGTTCAATGGCGTCGTCCCAGTGACTAATGGGAATGGTGACATGTTTCGCCACGCCCATGATATCGGAAAACTGGAGGCGAATAAAACGAATGTCATTGCGCTTAATCAGTTCATCCACACGTTCAAGCTGTTCAGCAGTGTAGTTGATGGCCATGACTTTTCTCCTGTAATTTCCCAGCAGAACTGCTTGGTTGAAAGAAAAAATGCAAAAACGCAAGTTTGCTGGAGAAGTTGATTCACGCTGATCGCTCAGCATCGCTTCGTTCGTATTAATTTGGTAGGGCGCTACTACCAAATCACACCGCTGACGCGCATGCGGCTGATGGAGAATCCTCCATCAACGACCCCAGAGAGCCAAGGCCATCTGCGTACCATGATGTGCAATCAAATCAGTGTTTTGGATTGAAAGTAAACGTAATTTGTGCAGTAGATGAGTTGCGGCTCACTGCATCAGGACTTACGCAATACTAGAGCTGACCGGTTGGGAAAACCGGTCAGCTCTCTGGTCGTACCAACCAACTGCGTGACACCTAAAACAGAAGAGTTCACTCACGTTGGTTTGGTGGGCGAGCCAGCTTTTATGTTGGCAGTATATCATGAACTCACCAAACCAAGAAGGGCAACAAACGCGTACTACGGTTCATGTACGCGCTTGTCACCCTTATTTAATAAGTATGCAGGGACAGCGCCGTCGCCTGAGCTAAAGCCATCAAAGGGGAGTAGATTACGAAAGTGCTCTCCTGCTCCGTCGCTGGAGCAGCTATCGCACCTTTAGCCTACCCGCCTAGACGCCATAGTACATGACGAACTCTTGCGGATGTGGGCGCAGGCGAACGGCATCAAACTCGGCAACCCGCTTGTAGCCGATGTAGTTTTCGATCAACTCTTCGCTAAAGACGCCACCCGCCGTTAAGTAGTCGTGGTCGGCTTCCAAAGCATCCAAAACGGCATCGAGAGACCCTTCAACGGTGCGGACCTTCTTCAGGGTTTCACCTTCAAAGAGATCCATTTCCGAGGGCAGACCGGGATCGATCTGCTTTTGGATGCCGTCGAGCCCGGCCATCAACATGGCAGAGAAGGCCAGGTAGGGATTCGCAGCCGGATCGGGGCAGCGGAATTCAATGCGCTTGGCCTTGGGCGATTGCGAAGAGACCGGGATGCGGCAAGCCGCCGAACGGTTGCGGGCGGAGTACGCAATGACGACGGGCGCTTCGTAGCCTGGCACCAACCGGCGATAGGAATTGGTCGTCGGGGCGCAGATGGCCAAGAGCGAGTTGATGTGGGTCAAGATCCCACCGATGTACCAAAGCGCCATTTGGCTCATACCGGCATAGCCATCACCGGCGAAGAGCGGCTTGCCATCTTTCCACAAGCTCTGGTGGACGTGCATACCGGAACCGTTGTCTTCAAAGAGGGGTTTCGGCATAAAGGTGGCCGTCTTGCCGTGCTTGGCTGCCACATTCTTTACAATATATTTGTAGATCTGCATCCAGTCGGCCATTTGCACCATGGGCGCAAATTTCAGGTCAATTTCGGTCTGACCAGCCGTCGCCACTTCGTGGTGATGGCGCTCGACCTTGAGGCCAGCCGCAATCATTTCCGTGACCATCTCGGAGCGAATATCTTGAAAGGCATCAAAAGGAGAAACCGGGAAATACCCGCCCTTGTAACCGATCTTGTGACCGGGACCCCAGCTACCGGTGTTCCAGGCGGCTTCATCGCTAGCTACTTCGTATTGGCTGGAATAGCGACCCGTTTCGTAGCGCACTTTGTCAAAAATGAAGAACTCAGCTTCCGGACCGCAGAACATGATATCAGCAATACCGGTTGATTTCAGATAAGCTTCTGCTTTGCGGATCACATTGCGTGGATCGCGGCTGAAGACCTCATAGGTGCCCGGCTCAAAGACGTTGGCAATCACGCTCAATGTCGGTGCTTGGCAAACCGGATCAATAAAGGCCGTGGTCGGATCAGAGACCAACAACATATCGCTGCTTTCAATCGATTTGAAGCCGCGGATCGAAGAGCCATCAAAGCCTAAGCCACTCTTGAATAGATCCTCTTCATCATAGTAGTCGACGGGTAGAGAAAAATGCTGCCACTGACCATAGAGATCGGTGAACTTGATATCAACAAATTCGATCTTGTTCTCTTCCAACGCCTTGGTTACGTCTTGGGGGGTGCTACAATTGAGAGCCATATCATTCTCCTCCGGTAGATTGTGGGTGAGATAAAAATATTGGATATTAGATAATGGTTTGGCACAAAACACCATCTAAGTTGAAGCAACACAGGGTACGCCCCAACACCGGCATGATTATGCGATGATGAAAAGGTGACTTGGCACAGAGAAACTGCGCGCAACATTCCTCTGTCTGCGTTCTTTACAGCTCAGTTTTGTGAAATAGTGCACGAGCAATTCAGGTTAAGTGTAGAAGAAATAGATCAAGAACTCTATCGGCAAGGTGGCTAATGGTTGTGACGGCAAGTTGTGCAGATTGCATAAATTGTGCGTTATATGGCGGATAAATTCCAAGTCTAATCCAGGATGTAGAAATTGATCCAAAAAGATTCGTAAGTTAGATCGGCGCTTTCTAACAAGAGCGCACAAAATAACTCCCCATAAGATGGCTTGCTGCAAAGACGCGCGTAGGGGTAAGCGACCGCTTCGGCTTTGGTTAGAAGTTACGCAGTTGACTGGCGTGACCAGAGACCTGACAGGTTTAACAAACCTGTCAGGTCTTGTCCAAGTGCGTAACTCCTCTTTGATAATTGTTTTGAAGTAGAATTCGTTGCTATACTACGCTGGTAGTTATCAACTTGTGACTAATTTGATGCCGAGGGTTCTATGTCAAAAATTACACTCTATGCCGACAACCCCGACCTGGAGATCATCACGGGGGCTTGTCCGCATGACTGTCCCGACACCTGTAGCTGGCAAGTGGCGGTCGAACGCACCAGCGGCAAAGCCATTGACATCTGGGGCCATGCCGACCACCCAATCACCCAAGGGCGGCTCTGTGGCAAAGTCGATCGCTATCTTGAACGCACCTATCACCGCGATCGGCTCTTGACGCCGCTCAAGCGGGTTGGCCCCAAAGGTAGCGGCCAATTTCAACCCGTCAGTTGGGCAGAGGCCATGACGGACATTGCCGCCAATCTCCAACGGATCATCGCGCACCATGGCCCAGAAGCCATTTTGCCCTATTCCTATGCGGGGACCATGGGCTTTCTCCAGGGCGAAGGCATGGCCTCGCGCTTTTTCAACCGCATGGGGGCCAGCCAACTGGCGCGCAATATTTGTGCCGAGGCGGGTTTTGAAGGCTATGTTTATACCATGGGCGCGTCGGAAGGCATGGAGACCGAATCCTATGCCCAGGCGAAGCTAATCTTGCTATGGGGAAGCAATACCCTAACCAGCAACCTCCACCTTTGGCCGTTCATTCAGGAAGCCCGCAAGGCTGGTGCACGGGTGATCGTTATCGATCCCGCGCAAACCCGCACGGCCCAGGCTGCCGACGAATGGATCGCTATTCGCCCCGGTACCGATGGCGCACTGGCCTTGGCGATGATGCATGAAATCATCAAAGCCGGGCTACATGATGCTGACTATGTCGAACAGCATACCCTTGGCTTTGACCAACTCGCCGAACGGGTCGCTGAATGGACCCCAGAACGCGCCGCGGACATTACCGGTATTCCCGCATCGCGCATTCGACAACTCGCCCACGAATATGCTACCACCCGCCCCGCGGCCATTCGCATTAACTATGGCCTCCAGCGGCATACTGGCGGTGGCATGGCTGTGCGCACCATTGCCTGTCTGCCCGCCTTGATCGGCGCATGGCGGGAATATGGCGGTGGCATTCAGCTAAGCACCAGTGGCTTTGCCCGCCATCTACGCAAACATAGCCTCTATCGCGCCGATCTGCTGGCTGGGCGGCGGCCACGGACGATCAACATGAATCGGTTAGGGGATGCCCTCAGCCGCGACCGTCACCGCTTAGCCCGTGCCCATAACCACCCACGGCCCGTTGATCAAATCCCGGCCCCTGATCAAGCCGGACCTTTGGTCCAGGCGCTGATCGTCTATAATTGTAATCCGGCGGCGGTGGCACCTGATCAAGCCGCGGTGCTGGAGGGCTTGCGGCGCGAGGATCTCTTTACGGTGGTCCTAGAACATTTCCAGACCGATACAGCCGACTATGCCGATTATCTCCTGCCTGCCACCACCCAATTGGAGCATTGGGATCTGCAACGGGCCTATGGGCACCTCTACCTAGCCCTCAACCGCCCCGCGATTGCGCCGGTGGGCCAAAGCCTGCCCAACACGGAAATCTTCCGTCGTCTTGCCGCGGCGATGGGCTACACCGAACCCTGTTTTCAGGAAAGTGACGAGGCGATGCTCCAGAATCTGTTGGCGGCCCAACGCCATCCTAGCTTGGTTGGCATCACCTGGGAAAAGCTCAACCAGGATGGGTACGCGCGTCTCAAGCTGCCCACACCCCTCTTGCCCTTTGCCGAGGGGAATTTCAACACCCCTAGCGGCAAATGTGAATTTTACAGTGAACGCATGGCGCGCGGCGGCTATGATCCATTGCCCACCTATACGCCACCGGCTTGGCAAGCTGGAGAGCGGAAAAGAAAAGAAGAGAAGGCGAACGGAAAACGGAAAGGCGCCCGTTCCAATTTGCTCGTTTGTATTTCGCCCCCGGCTCATTCGTTTCTCAACAGTTCGTTTGCCAATGTTGATCGCTTCTTGACGCGTGAGAAGGAACCTTTCCTCTGGGTACACCCCACCGATGCCGCTGAGCGCCACATTCAGGACGGCGACCGCGTCGCCGTGGGCAATGAATATGGTAGTGTCCAGCTAACCGCCCAGATCACCGAGCGGATTATTCCGGGAACGGTCTTGGCACCCGGGGTTTGGTGGAATAAATTTAGTGGCGATGGCCGGAATATTAATCAAATCACCCCGCCCGATGAAGCCGACATGGGCGGCGGCGCACTCTTCTACGATACGCTCGTCTGGGTCGAGCCCTTGACCCAAATCGACAGCACCGCGCTAGAACTCGCCCACAACCGCGTCCTGGCCTAAGGCAACCGTTAAACGCAAGAGCTTGTCATCTGGTTGGCTCTGTGGTGCCCACAACCGCCAATACAAGAGCTGTCAGGTTTTCAAAACCTGACAGCTCTTACCCTACCCGCCTGTCGCCGACACTTCGGTCACCGGCGGGGCTGGCCGTTCGCGGAAATAGCCCCAGAAAAGCAAGGTCCCCACCAAGGTTGCGCCAGCCCCCACCAAAAAGAGAGTTTGGTAGCCTTGGTTCACAATAATATAGCCACCCAGTAAGGCCATCACGGCAAAACTCAACCCCGCGGTCATTTCACTGAGCCCCGACATAAACGAGCGCTGTTCCGGTTTGATCTTCGCCATAATAAAGACCATAAACGATGTATAGCGAATCGACGAGCCAGCCATGATCCCCATGTAGCCTAGGCCAGCCGCCCACCATTGGGGGATCAACGCCAAGGGTAAGAGAAAAAAGACCGCGCTCAGGGACGAGATGGTTACTAAATGACGATGGCCCCAGCGCGCCGAGAGCATGGGCATGGTCAAGACAATAGGCACGGCCAACAACCGCCCCAGCCCAGTGATCAACCCGACTTGCGCGGTGGGCGCACCCAAACCGTTGTCCATATAGACATTAAAGAAAGTCGAAAGCACGGCCATACCAGCGATCTGAAAGAGGCGAACCAAGGAAATGACCACGAGCAGGATCACAAACGGGCGGTCAAAATTCTGCCAACTGAAACGACCAAAGCGGGGCACGCGAAAGAGCGAAGGGTAGGTGCGCCGCGGTGGCAGGGGCGGTGGCGCACCCGCGACCGCGGGCTCTGCGGCCTCCTTGGCCCAATAGAGCAAGCCAATGCCAATGACGATCATCGCCCCGGCCAGTAACAGGGGGTAGCGGTAGGGCGTGGCCGCGTCCAGGCTCATACCCAGCGAACGGGCAAAGAAACCAGGTAGCACCCCACCGATCAAGCTGCCCGCAAAGGCCGCCGAGGAGATCATGGCAGATTGAAGGGCAAAGGCATGGCTACGCTGGCTCTCGTGTGTGGTCGCCATGAGAAAGGGGGCGGTGTTGACGAAAAAGATGGCAATACTGCTGTGATAGCCCATGTAGAATAGAATCAGCCAAGACTCTTGCCAGGGGGCCGGTACAAATTCACTAAAGGCCAGCAACAAACTACTGAGCATCAAGGTCAAGAGCCCGACAATCATGGCACGGCGATTGCCCAAGCGCGCACCGAGTGTCCCCGATGGTAGGCTGCAAAGGGCAAAGGCTAACAAGCCCACCGAATTGACCTGCCCCACAAACTCCGGCCCATACCCTAGCCGCAGCACAAAGAGATTAAAGACCACCGAATAGATACCGCCATCAATCGTAAAGCCAATCAGACTCATAACGGCAAAATAGAGCCAGACCGTGCGCCCAAAGGTGCGCATGGTAGTAAGATAGGAAGAGAGCATAAAGGGTTCCTGTTCGATGAAGCGTGTGGGCTAGGGATGGCGGCACACCTCCTCAACATAGGTTGGGTGTGTCCTACAGGGTTGGGCCTTGCCAGGACATTTTGCAACGCCTTTGCGGCAAGCTTCGACCCTGGGACACACCCAAATGGCACATTTGATTCGATAGGCTACAGCTTATCACGAAGCAAAGGCTGCTTTCAAATTGTCGGGGTGTAAACTCCTTGATGGGGTATAATAGGAGCGTTGGCTGGTTGGCAAACCGGACAACTTTTGTCGTAACAATCAATCAAATACTCCGAGTTGGTCGGCCTACCGCGTCTGCTACGGTTGACCAACCGCCCTCATTGCGTGGCAACTCGCCACGCAATGAGGGCCGGGCCACCGCTGGAAACGGGGTGACCTCCCGACGTTCCACCAATGTTGCCTTGGAACTGACTTGGAAAGGAGCAAGACCATATGGCTGATCTACAAGCCATTTTACAAGCCGCGGCCGCGCGCCACAGCCATCTCTGCCCGCGGCAAGTTCTGGGCGCGCGCATGGGGCTAGTGGGGGCCGCGGCCCTTGGCTTCGACCTGCCGCGTCAGGATAAGCGCTTACTGATTATCCTCGAAACGGACGGTTGTTTTGCCGATGGGGTCGAAGTCGCCACGGGTTGCACCATGGGCCATCGCACCTTGCGCCTCGAAGATTGCGGCAAGGTGGCGGCCACCTTTGTGAATGTGAAAACGGGGCAAGCGCTCCGGGTGGTGCCACGGCTCGACGTGCGCGCACAAGCGGCCCGCTACGCACCAACCGAAACACGGCGCTACTTTGCCCAACTTCACGCCTACCAGATCATGCCAGCGGATGAACTCCTCAGCCAGCAATGGGTGACGCTCAAGACGCCGATTGCCACCATGGTGAGTCGCCCCGGTGTGCGGGTCAATTGTGCGCAATGTGGCGAGGAGATCATCAACGAGCGTGAACTGATGGTTGATGACCAACCCCTCTGTCGCGCCTGTGCTGGGCTAGGCTACTACACAGCGTAGCGGTGGCTGAGCAGCGCTGTGCCGGGGACCAAGGAACTGTGCCGGGGACGAACCGGGGTATTGTCCATGATGGAAAAGGATAGGGTTCGTCCCCGGCACAGCAGTCGGCTGGTTTTACAGTGTTACCAGCTTGGCGTCGTTGCCACCCTATGCTATGCTCAATTCCAGCAAAAGAGCGGTCCAAAAGGTTTGGCCCGCAGGTGATGAGGCTCACCATTTGTCTGACACGAGCAGGCTGATAGCTTCTATTCAACGGGGGTGCCGCAGACGCGCCCCTGTTGAATAGAAGCTATTTTTGATCAGGGTAAAGCAAAGGAGAAGCGTATGATGGGATGGCTACGTGCCCTTTGGCGCGGGCAAGGAACGGGTGGACAGCCGGTCCACTGGCGCGCCACGGCGCGGGCGCTCTACCAAGCCGTCAACGCTCTCTTTATCCTGCACCTCGCGGACTTTGTGGCCTTTCTCCGCTTGGGCAGCCGATGGCTCTTGTTGGGCGGGATAGTCGGTGTCCTGGCTGGGACCGCGGCTTGGCTCTTTCTCACCTTCCTTGCTTGGGCCACCGCCACCCGCTTGGCCCACCCCACGTTGCTCTATCTCTTGCCGGTGATCGGCTTGGGCATGGGCTGGATCTACGCGCGCTGCGGTGGCACCGCTGCGCTGGGAAATAATCTGGTGATCGACGAAGTGAACCACAATCGCAGCACCATCCCGCTGCGCATGGCCCCGCTTGTCCTGCTCGGCACCGTCCTCACCCACTTGGGCGGCGGCTCGGCCGGGCGCGAAGGGACCGCCATCCAAATGGGGGCTAGCCTCGCCGATGGGGTGCGGCGGCTGTTGGGGTTGACGGGGGAAGATCGGCGCTTGCTGCTTATGGCTGGGATCAGTGGCGGCTTTGGGTCGGTCTTTGGCGTGCCTGCTGCGGGCTTTGTCTTTGGCATGGAAGTACAGAGCGTGGGGCGCATGCGCTATGAGGGCCTAATGCCCTGTTTGGTGGCCTCTTTGGTGGGTGATTGGGTCGCGCGTGCCTGGGGTACCCCCCACATGCACTATCCCCACTTTGATCCGATTCCCCTTAGCATTTCCCTGCTCCTCAAGGTTGGTGTGGCTGGCATCGTCTTTGGCTGGGCAAGTTTGCTCTTTGTCGAATTGATCCACGGCATCAAACACACAATGGGCCGCATCAGCGCTTGGTCGCCTTTATATCCGTTCTTGGGCGGCGTGACAATCATCGTTCTCACTGGGCTGGTCGGCACGCGCGATTATTTGGGGCTGAGCCTGCCGTTGATCAACGCCAGCGTAGAAGGGCAAGCCGTCGCACCATGGGCCTTTGCGCTCAAGCTGCTCTTTACGGCAATTACGCTGGGGACGGGTTATTTTGGCGGAGAAGTGACGCCCCTCTTTGTCATCGGTGCAACCTTGGGCGCAAGCCTGACGGGGCTATTGGGCGGGCCACCAGGGTTGTTGGCCGCGGTTGGGCTAGTGGCCGTCTTTGCTGGGGCCAGTAACACGCCCTTGGCCTGCGCCATCATGGGCATTGAACTCTTTGGCAGCGGCATCGCGCCCTATCTCTGCTTGGGCTGTGTGGTGGCCTATCTCGCCTCTGGTCATCGGGGCATCTATATGACGCAACGTGTGCATCAACCCAAAAGTACACTGGCCGCGCTTCAGCCGGATGACAATTTGCGGATGTTGCGTGAACGCCGGGGCGGTGGCTGGCTGCCCCCTTGGCCGACCCGCCGCGCGCAGAAGTAGGCTACGCTACCCACCCAATCGCTTGTTCGCACGAGCAATTGGGTGGGTGTAAGCAGCAGGAAGCGTTGGATACAAAGGGTCTGGTCGGCTGGTGGGTATCGTGGAAAAGGCACTATGCTTGGCGAATATCACAAGCACACGGGCCAAGCACACGGGAAACGGGGCCGCGCCGCGTGCCTACGCGAGCCCGAGAACGTTCAATACATCCGCCGCGTGGGTGACGGTGTTTACACTATCATCGACATGAATGATTTTGCCTTCCCCATCGATAATATAGGTCACCCGCTTGGCATAGGTCCCATTGTCCACATCATAGGCCGTAGTCAGGGTTTTGTTGGTATCGGCCAAGAGGGGAAAGTTGAGACCATATTTTTGGGTAAAGGCTACATGGGAGGCTTCATCATCAATACTAACGCCGAGCACCGCAATGTTGTGCTTTTGGTAATCTGCACTGGCATCACGGAAACTGCACGCCTGTTTGGTGCAGCCGGGGGTATCATCTTTCGGATAAAAATAGAGCACAACGGTCTTACCCTTGAAATCGGCCAATGAAACGTTGTTGCCATTGGTATCTTTGACATTAAAATCAGGCGCTTGCGCACCAACTGGTAAAGACATAACTTTCTAGCTCCTTCAAGCAAGATTCAATCCAAGCCTCATTGCCCTTCGTATTGTACCAGATTTGGTAGAGAAGCCCTAGGCCGTGTTGACATGGCCGTGTTGACATGGCCGTGTTGACATTTGACGAATGTGTATAAAACGGATGTGTATAAAATAGGAAGAAGATTAGCTTTCTATCCTATCTATCCTCTTCCGGCACCGATTCCAGCGTCGGGACCGAAGCAACGAGCGTGGCCGCAAAGACCTTTTGCCGCTTGTCAACGCGTAAATAGATCCAAGCGACAAGGGCGGTGATGAGGGCCATCATGGCCCCAGCGAGAAAGAGCGCGCGGTAGCCGTACCCGGCGATCAAAAATCCGCCGAGGGCCGTAAAGAGCGCCTGGCTTAACACAATGCCGATATTCGTGGCCGTGCTCACGGCTGTTCGCCAGCGGGGATCAACGCTTTCTTGGCTGAATACAGTACGTACCACATTGGCAATGGGCGCAATGGACATGAAGACGATATAACTCGCCGACGCCGCCAGCCAGGCAAGCAGGAAGGCCATCGCCAGGAAGCACAAAGCGTTGGCAAAACTCATCGCAATCATGGCCCGTGTTGCACCCCAGCGTGTGAGAAGCGCGGGCGTCAACAAGCTTAAAACGATCGGCAACATCTGCGCAATGCCAAAGATAACCCCAATGCGCGCAAGTGGCATTCCTACGTTGCTATCAAGATATAAGTTGTAAAAGGGCCGTACAAGCGACTCTCCAGAGACCTGAAGGAAGATGAGTAGGCCGACAAAAATGAGGGTCAGATAGGGAATTCCGGCAGATTGATGGGTGGTTGCCGCTAGCTTGACCGGCGGCCTCGGCTCTGTGATATGAAGTAGGTAATAGCCGCCCGCAAATGTGATCGGAGTCAGCCACAAGGTAAGCCAATAGGCCGTTGCCGAGTCAGCATCCATGCCCGTGAGCATCGCGATAATGCCAGGCAAGCTGCCTGCGACGAGGCTACCGACAAATCCACCAAGACTTAGCAACACCATTTGCGCCGTGAAGGCGCTTGCGCGCTCTGCGGGCGCGGCGACTGCCATAACCCACGGCGCGCCGTTAATCGTATTGAGGGAATTAGCCAGCGCGAACACCATCCACCATAGTGTGAGCCAGCCCACTTGGCGGGCGGCGGGCAAAAATCCGGCAGATAAAAGCAGGACGAACGCGATGATACTGAGGATCACGCCCCAATTCATCGCCTGCCGATTGCCCATGCGGGCGCCGATCATTGCAGCTGGAATTGACCCGATTGCCCCAACGAAGGGTCCAGCACCGAGCAGTAACCCAATGGCTTCCGGCCCCATACCAAGGCGCTGCAAATAGAGGTTGAAGAGCACGGCCCAGATCCCAAAAGAGCCGATGCCCATCACAAACGAAGCCCAAGCGTATAGTTGGACATCGCGCGGCAAACGACGAAAGCTTGCGATTAGATTCGGCATAGAGCCCTCCCGGATTGGACTACGCCAGGATGAAATTGGCGATGGAGAGCTAACTCTAGGTGGTGGCAAGCGGAGTGGATATTGAGTTCAACGGTCACTGTTGAAGTTGGGTCAAGGGTTTTGAACAACGCGGCTGTGGCCGCATCGTCGGCCACAGCATAGGCAAAGCGATGGAGCTTTCCTGTAAACACGGATTGAGTTCTCCTGAATTAGGCAATAGCAAACACGACTCGTGATGATTCACCAGCAGGTTCGCTTGAATGATCTGGTTGCCACAATGACATGGTCTATCAAGTCATTGTGGCGCATGCCTGATTCAGTTTATGACCCGTTCCATACAACTCCTCGGCAGCTTTTCGTTGCTCGCGTAAAGGGGTGACCATTGTGTACCGTGGTCACCCCTATTGTGCCATACTTTGTCTAGAGAAGTAAAGTTATTTTGATGCCATTGAGAGCAAGGGTCAACGCTTATAGGGGGTTGGCAAGCGCCCATAAGACCTTCGCGGGACGGGTGCTTACGCATGAACGGCCAGGGGCGCTCAGGATAGCGGATACATGAGCGCAGCGTAATCTAAGCGGGCATACAAAAATGTGTGCGCTTAGATTACAGACTCCTTACTCACACCGGCTGGAATTGGTCTAACAGGGCCGCCGCCCACTGCCGATTGGCATCCCGCGTCCGGCCAGCGAGGTGCGGCGTGTGGACCACATTTGTGCGCCCCAACAGCGGATCGTCCAGCGGCAACGGTTCCACATCAAAGACATCCGCCGCCAGTGCCAACTCATCGGCCAGCACCCGCCGCCGCAAGGTTGGCATATCACAAATCTGGGCGCGCGTCGCCAGCACTACCAAACACCCCTTGGGCAAGGCCGCGATGTGGGCCGCGGTGACAACGCCCCGGGTATCCTCTTTGAGGGGCAGCATCGGCGCAAAAATTTCAGCATCCTGCACCAACCGCTCCAAATGATATTCCCGACGCGCCCCGGCCCGATGAAACCCCGGCTCGGTGGCATAGGGGTCCCAGATCGCCACGTCGGCCCCTAACATGTGCACAAAGCTGGCATAGCGGCTGCCAATATTGCCTGCGCCCACAATGCGCACCCGTTTACCGGCAATGGTGCCGTTGGTAAAGCGGCTATCATCGCTATATTGCGCACCCAGGGTGCCGGGGCCTTGATTGCGCGCCGCGCTGTAGCGCTCCCACGCTTCGTGCGCGGTGAGCATGGCGTGATAATTTTGGGGGATCTGGCGCAATGCGGATAACGTGAGGGCCAGGGCAAACTCGGCCACCGATTGCCCCCAAAAGCCTTCGCTACGGTGGGCATAGCAGATGACCCCTTGCTGGCGCAGCGCGTCGAGGGTAGCCGCGTCGAGGGTTTGTCCATAGGCTGTGTGAAAGGCCGCTTCTCGCAAGTCGGGTAATGCTTCTAGACAAGCCAACGTTACCGGTACGCCCAGGGTAATCACCCGCGTAATCGCCGCGCCATCGCGAACCACTTCGCCAAGCCTTTGGCGATTCCCCCGCGGCAGCCGCACCAACTGGGTGGGGCCTTGGGGCTGCCAGCGCGCGGCTAGATCGTCGGCCACAAAAGGCCAATGCGCTTCAAAGTCGGCATGCACAACGATCAGATTGTTCATGCGAGCACCTCTTGGGGCGTGAGGCCAGGGAGACCATCAATGCTCTGGGCGTTTTTCTGGGCGCGATAGGCCACCATGCCTGCTGGCCCCTTGGTTTCGGCATAGGCAATCAGGGCCTCGCGCTCCTCTTGGTAGGCATAGCGCGGCACGGCAAAGCCACATGAATCGGAGACGCGACTCACCTCAATGCGGATAATGGCGCGGGTGCCGGGCAGGGTGGGAAAGAGCGGCTGCAACGTGGCAAACGCCGGATCGGTCGGTTCAACGACCGTGCCTTTGCCGTGGAGGCGTACAATATTCGGCGCTCCTTCAAAGGCACAGAACATCACCACAATCCGCCCATTTTCTTTCAAATGGGCAATCGTCTCGACGCCGCTGCCCGTCAAATCAAGATAGGCAACCGTGTGATCATCCAAGATCCGAAAGGTGTCCAGCCCTTTGGGGGAGCAATTGATCAACCCTTCGTCGCTGCGTGGTGCGGTGGAGACAAAAAAGATATGCTGTTGGCGGATCCAATGCGCCAACTTTTCACTGATCTGCTCATACACTTTTCCCATAACAAAGCACTCCTTGGTTCAATAAAGTTATCGAGATGACACTGTAATTAGTATACTTGGTTTCCCTCTCCCTGACGAAGTTTCCGGGTTTCAACTGCTCTGCGCTCTGCCGCAGCGGTAAAACGCATCCACACAACCACACCAATTTGACAGAGTGATACAGACCTGTTAGAGTGAAAACTTCCGGCACGCGTCGTTATCCTCTCTTTTGAACTGTCTAAGGAGGCAAATGGTATGGCAAAGCGTAACTTTTCCAACGAAAATCGCAGAGACTGCCTGAAGCGCCCTTCTGGACAGGCAACCCATCATCAACATTGACCTTGGCTGGCGCAACTACGGGTATGTAGCCCAAGCAGCCCACTTCACAGTCTAGTCAAACTCCTATCCCGGCATTCACCTATCACAACCACGGGGCATCGTCACCGTGGCGATTTTGGTGTGCCCACCATTCTGCACAAGGACAGCCGCAGCCTGTCCGCGTCCCGTTTCCGTACAGACGACGGTCTCCGACTGCTCGCCTCGGCTACTACTGACTCACTGTCTACTGACTCACTGTCTACTGACTCACTGTCTACTGACTCACTGTCTACTGACCTACTCGGCTCGCGCGGATGAGCCAATGGAGAACTGATGTTATGCGGCTTCCTCTTTATGCCTACTACCAGTTATTAGAGCGGTATCTACGCCCGCAGGGGCAGCGGGTGGCGCTCTTGGCAGCGTTGATCTTTGGCGGGATCGGGCTGCAACTTCTCTCGCCCCAGATTGTCCGTGCCTTCATCGACCTGGCCCAACAAGGTGGGGACCTGGCCAGCCTCACGCGCAACGGCGCTTACTATCTGATTGTTTCCCTCGTGGCTCAGGGGATCCGCCTGAGCGCGGCCTATCTCACCGAAGATGTCAAGTGGCGCGCGACCAACTGGTTGCGCAATGATCTAGCGGCCCATTGTATGGGGCTGGATATGCGCTTTCACAACGAGCATACCCCTGGCTCGATGATCGAACGCATTGATGGCGACATTACCGAGTTGTCGAATTTCTTCTCCCAGTTTGTGCTGCGTGTCATGGCCAATGTCCTGCTCCTTGTCGGCGTCTTGGTCATGCTCTATAACGAAGACTGGCGGATTGGGGCCATCTTCACGGTCTTCGCGCTGGTGGTCTTTATCGTCATGTTGAGCACCGTCAGCTTTGGTGCGCGCTTCTGGCACGAAGAGCGAGAAGCCTCCTCACAACTCTTTGGCGGCCTGGAAGAGTGGCTGGCTGGCACCGAGGACATCCGCGCCAGTGGTGGGGTTGCCTATGTGATGGACCGCATGCAACGCTTTACCTATCAGCTCTATCGCGCTACCCATAAAGCCTTCTTTGCGGGCAACCTGACCTGGGGGCTAGCAAACTTGATGTTTGCCCTCAATTTGGTGCTAGCGCTTGGCGTTGGGGCCTATCTGTTGCAGGCTGGCGCGATCACCATCGGCACGGTCTACTTGATCATGAGCTATAGCAACACCTTGCAGCGGCCTGTGATCCAGCTCGCACGCCAGTTCCAGGAGATGCAAGCCGCCACCGCCAGCATTGGGCGGGTGCGTGAACTCTTTGCCATTCAGCCTACGGTGCAATCGCCGGTGGCACCACAGGAACTCCCCACAGGGCCGCTCAGTGTCACCTTTGACGCAGTGGACTTTGGCTATCAACCGGCTGATTTGATCTTGAAAAAGGTCGATTTTCGGTTGGAACCTGGACAAGTGTTGGGGCTGTTGGGCCGCACAGGCAGTGGCAAAACAACCGCCACCCGCTTGCTCTTCCGGCTCTATGATGTCACCAGCGGGGCCATTCGCCTGGGGGGGCAGGATGTACGCGCGGTAACGCTCGATACCTTGCGCAGCAGTGTCGGCATGGTGACCCAAGAGGTGCAACTCTTTCAAGCGTCGGTGCGCGATAACCTTACCTTCTTCAACCACGCGATCCCCGATGAGGAGATCCTCGACGCGCTTGCTACGCTCGGCCTGAGCCCATGGGTGGCCGGTCTCGAACAAGGGCTCGACACGCGGCTGGATTCTGGTGGCCGTGGGTTGTCCGCGGGCGAGGCGCAACTGTTGGCCTTCACCCGTGTCTTCCTCAAGAATCCGGGACTCATTATTATGGATGAAGCTTCCTCTCGGCTAGATCCTGTGACCGAAAGCTTGATCGAGCGGGCGATTGATCGGCTGCTCCATAATCGCACCGCCATCATTGTGGCCCATCGGCTGGCAACCGTGCAACGGGCCGACCAGATCCTAATCCTCAGCGATGGGCAGATTGTCGAGTATGGAGATCGGCTGGCGCTGTTGGCCCAACCGGATTCGCGCTTCTCACAACTTTTACGTACCGGCATGGCGGAGGTGCTGGCATGAATATCTGGCAAATTTCGTATCGTCTTTTACGGCAAATGCCGCGTGCATATCTGATCAATGCCCTGCTCTGGATCACTATGCAGCTCTCTACCCTTCTCCCTGGGCTGCTGACTAAGCAGATTCTCGATCAACTTTCGGGCCAGGCCGCGGCGGGGTGGACGATTGGCACGCTGCTGGCGTTGTTGGTGGGGCTCGGTGTGGGGCGTTTTGCCAACCTGTTGCTCGCCTTTCTGGTCTATGTGAAGTTCAAAAATCGGATCCAAGGTATCCTGCGCTTGAATATGCTAGGCGAGATCCTCCGTCATCCTGGCGCGGCGGCGTTACCCAACTCGTCGGGGGAAGCCATTAGCCGCTTTAGTGGGGATGTGCGCGAGGTCGCTCGCTTTGCGGGGGATCGCCTCGTCGATCTGTGGGGCATGATCCTGTTGCCGATTGTGGGGCTGACCATTCTCTTTACGGTTCATCACTTTATCACCCTTACGATCATCATTCCCCTGGCAATCGTGTTGGTGATTGTCAACATCTCCCGCCGCCAGCGCGAACTCTATCGGGATGCACGGCGGCGCGCGGCGAGCCGCGTCATTGGCTTTATTGCCGAGATGTTTGGCGCGGTCCAGGCCGTCAAGGTGGCTAATGGCGAACGCCACATCAATGCCCGGTTGGCGGAGCTCAATGAAGAACGGCGGGAGACCGCGCTGAAAGATACGCTCTTTAGCGAGTTGATCGACACCTCCTTTGCCAGCACCGTCGAGATCAGCACGGGGATCATTCTGATTATGGCTAGCCAGGCCATGAGTAATGGCAGCTTTACCATTGGCGACTTTGCCCTCTTTGTCGCCTACCTGTGGGAAGTGACTGAAGGGCTGACCTTCATCGGTAATACGCTGGCTGTGCAAAAGCAGACCGATGTTTCGGTACACCGCATGGCGCGTCAGATCGAAAATGTGCGCCGTCGTCATGAGTCGGATTTTGCCGGTGCAGGCAGGCAAGGGCTACAAGCAGAAGTGGCCCATCGCCGTGCCTATGAAAAGCTGGTCGCGCCGATACCCGTCTATCTCGATGGCGTCTTTCCACCTTTGCCCTATCCAACCCGCACCGCAGCGGATCAGTTGCACGCCTTGACCGCCCGCGGGTTGACCTATCGCCATCCCCTAACAGGCCGTGGCATTATGGATATTGATCTCCACCTGTCCCACGGTTCGTTTACGGTTGTCACTGGGCGGATTGGCGCGGGAAAAAGCACCTTGCTCCGGGTGCTGCTGGGGCTGCTGCCGATGGACAGCGGCGAAGTCTATTGGAATGGGACGCTGGTGGACAACCGGGCCGACTTCTTTGTCCCGCCGCGCGCGGCCTACACCAGCCAAGTGCCGCGCCTCTTTAGCGATACCTTGCGCAATAATGTTCTGCTGGGGATGCCCGCAGGCGAAGCCGACCTTGACGC
>JAHBVH010000093.1 GCA_019637645.1 Caldilineaceae bacterium | reverse complement strand
ATTGGGCAGTTCGCTCTGTGAACCTTCGGGCAGAACGCTCTGTTCGGCGAAGAGCGCTTGGATCCGTGCAATGCTGGCGCTTGCTTCCTGTAATAGTTGAATCTCCCCGGTCATGCTGAGGAGGGGACCGGTTAACATACGCAGGTAGGCATAAAGTAGATAGATGGTCCCAATGCTCACGGCATCGCGCAGAAAGAGGATGCTACCGAGGGCTAGGGCAACTACTGTCCCCAATTCAAGCCAAACGACGATCAGCGAGCCAAAGAGCGCGCTACGGATGCGGGCACGCTGACCGCGCTGCCAGAGGGTGCGCATATAGCCAAAGAATTGATAGACGGTATAGGCCACGGCCCCATTCGCCCGCAGATCTTCTGTTCCACCCAGACGCTCTTCGAGAAAGCCAAAGAGATCGGCGCTAGCGGCCCGCTCGGCCTCTAGCGCCGGTGTGGCCCAATCGCGCAGCCAGGCCAGAATGATCAACGCGCCCAGCAGAAAGAGCAGAAAGCCAACCCCCAACCGCCAATCTTCCCAAGTTAATACACTGAGAATTCCCAATAAAAGGAGGAAATTCCCCCCGAACTGGAGAAGTAGGCGCGAGAAAAAGTGGGATAATTGACCGACATCGCCGTCGATCCGTTCAATGAGCATGCCGGGCGTATAGCGGTGGTGAAAGGGCAGGTCCAAACGCAAACAATGGGCGGTTAGATCAGCGCGCAGTGCATTAGTCGCCCGCCACCCCACATCTTCGCTCCAATAGGTCAGGGCGAGGGTCAAGAGATATTTCAATACGGCGGCACCCAAGAAAAGCAATGCCAGTTGTAGCAAGGCTGCCGCTGGTTGACCGGCCTGAGCCGCATCGATAAACGCACGTACTAGTTGGGGATTCAACAGTTGGAGGGCAATGGCGCCAAATAAGAAGAAGATCAGCAGAAGCACCTTGTGCCAATGAGCTTGTAGATAACGCGCCAATAGCGACCCATAGGCGCGCAGTGGTATAGACATGAGTCAGCAATCCCTTCGCGGTGACGGGCTTGTTCGTACCAATAACTAATGGCGGCATACGCGCTGGGGAGCGGTCACTACCAAGCTAGTGCCAATGCTTTGGCGCGACTAGAACAAGTTGATTGAATATCGTAGGTACGGATAGAATGACAAAATCGCCTGACGACTATCATCAGGCGTATAGAAGGTAAATAACCCAAAGAGTACCCAGTTGTGGGCAGCAACTCTTACTGGTTAGCGAAGGGAGTGATCAGGTTCCATAGGTCTCATTCGTCGCCGGGAAATAAGTGCATAGCAAGCATGATCGCTACTATGATGGCCCTATTGTACCTGCTTCGGCTAGGACTAGCAAATGGGCAGAGCTGTGCAGTAGTGCACAAGAGTGGTTGTGATAATGCACAGCCGCGCGGTGGGAGGGCTTGTATACTAAGGATAACGAACGGTCCGCCTATAGCAGAAAGAGTCAAACGATGTCTGAGCCATTAATCATTGTATTATTGCTGGTTGCCTTCACGGCCCTATCGATGCCCGCCTTGCAAGCGCGTGGGTAAACCCAGGGAGCACCTTCTCGTTAACTTTTACAATGGTTTTGCAAAGGCTTTCCTTGCAAACTGTTTCTAAAAAAGCTGGTCCAGTTGAGAGACTGGACCAGCTTTTTCATTGGTGGTTTTATGCTAACCCTCTACCCTTGCGCGCGTTTAGGTTGGCCTAGTGGGCAAGGCCGCTATAAACTCTTCCCAAGTAGCTGCATCCAGGGCTGGATTGACTAACTTCTCCAACTCAGGTAGGGAAGATTGATGTAGCAATATACTTACTTCTTCGGGGATGCTACCCAAACGTCGCTGAAGAATTTGCATAAGCGTACGTACTAAAGTTAACTCACCTTCTTCACGACCTTCTTCACGACCTTCTTCACGACCTTCTTCACGACCTTCTTCACGACCGGCAGTGATGAGGCTGCGTTTATATTCGGGGCTGATGTAACTATCCAGTTCTTCTGGGGATAGTTTACTAAGCAAGATCTGTTTCCACTCTTCGCCAATCGCCATAACCCGTTCTGGTGTTAAAATTTCGTCCATAGATGCTCCTTCTGGCAAAGACCAAATACCCTGCAAAACCTCCAACATTAGCAATAAGTCTGGCGGCAACTGCCAAGCTTGGCGCAATCGGCGATAGGCTTTCGTTTTTTCCTGCTTGCGGCTGGCAAAGGTTTTTACTAGCGCATTATGGGGTTCATCGCGCAACTCATTTAAGACGAGTAGGGGAATATGGGCGACATAGATATTGTTGCTGTGATAGACCCCAGGTGTGGCGGTCGCCTGATAGTGAAAGGTTGCCAAACGCTCGGCTTGGGGTGTTTTGGCACAGAGAATAAACATCTGCACTTCAGCGTAGTTGAGTTCGCGCCCTGTCCGAAAAAAGTATTCGTAGCCAATCGCTTGCAGAATGGCGTCGAGTGTCAGAGATTCGCTATACTTGAACTCTAAAAGCACAGAACTGGCCTGGGTATCGCGTATCCCATCTGGCAACATACCCCGTTGCGCTGGAGTCCAAGAATTGGTTTCGCGACGTAATAATACAATATCGATTTTGGGCGGCTCACTGCCTATGGGCAGTTCGCTTTCCACCTGGATTTGCTCGCGCCCAAGCGAAAGCTCAAGTGCTTTGGCCAGGAAACGATGCCAAGGTGTTTTGGCCAATGAGAATGGGGGTTGAACGCTCATACTTGTTAGTATAGGCAAGGATAGGGTGGCTGTCAAGGGGCACGCCCAAATTTGTTGAGCAAGGGCCGTCGGATCGAGGTGGCGCTAGGGTGGGAAACCATGGCCTTCTCGATAGGAGAGAAGACCATGGTCTGAGGTGCTATGACCAGGCTTGTAAGACCGCGGCTGAATCAGTGACCCAGCCAAAGATGCCCCCTTGGGCTTGGATAGCGGCCAGGGTGGCCTGATGGCGATCCTGGTTGTAGGAGGAGACACAATCGGCGAGGATAATGGCATTGAAGCCTCGATCATTGGCCCCAATCACCGTGGCGTTACAACAGACGTCGGTCGTCACTCCAGTGACGAGGAGGTTGAGAATGCCCTGTTGATGAAGAATGGTTTCGAGCTCGGTGGCGTAGAAGGAGCTTTTGCCCGGCTTGTCGATGACAATCTCGCCGGGCAAGGGCGCAACTTCATCGATGATGTCGTGGCCCTCTTCGCCGCGGATCAGAATCCGGCCCATAGGCCCGTGATCGCCAATACGGGTGCCAACGGGCCAGCGATCAAGCTTGACGGGAGGACAGTCACTCAGGTCGGGCAGGTGTCCTTCGCGGGTATGAATGATGAACATGCCCTGTGCGCGGGCTGCGGCCAACAATTGCTGAATGGGCGCAATTGTACGCTGGAGCAGTGTCACATCATTGCCGAGCGCCGCGCCAAAGCCATTGGGATAGAGAAAATCCTTCTGCATGTCAATGACAATGAGCGCGGTGGCCTTCAGGTCGATGGTGACAGGATGGGGTTGGGCAGAAATGGTAATGGTACTCATGGGATACCCTATGCTAAGCCAGCGCAACCAGTTGCTATGCTGTGGCTACGCTGGCGTTCCGTTGGTTAGTCTGTTTGCCCGATCACGCCCTCAACCAACCAATCGGTGGTATCGAGCAACTCCAGGCCGCCAACTTCCCCTGCGGGAATGCGGACGGTGCCTTCATTATCCGTAATCGGCCCTTGGAAAATTTTCAATTCACCACTGGCCAGTTTGGCTTCTGCATCGGCAATTTGGCTTTTGGTCTCGTCGGAGACGGAGGGCCCATAGGCCGCTAAGGTTACATAGTCGCTCTCCACCCCGCCGCGAATGTGTTCGCTCTTCCAGGTGCCATCCTCGACCGACTCGACAATGCGGGTAAAGAGAGGACCCCAGGTGTAGGCTACCCCGGTGAGCCAGCCATTGGGCGCAAATTGTTGCAACGCGTCCGAGTGGAAGCCGATCACATAGATGCCGCGTTCTTCGGCGGTTTTGACAATCGTAATGGGCGAATCGACGATCATGGTGACTACGTCTACCCCCGTGTCTGCCAGGGCATTAGTGGCCGCGGCTTCTTTGGTCGGATCAACCCAAGCGCCATTGATCACCAGCGTGGTGGTGACATCCGGGTTGACGGACCGGGCGCCCAAGTGGAACGCATTGACTGACGCAAGGATGTTGGGAATGGGGAAGGCGGTAATAAAGCCTAATTGATTGGAGGTGGTCGCCTTGCCAGCGGCAATCCCGGTCAAGTACATGGCCTCGAAATTGTTGCCCCAATAGGTCCCCAAATTGTCGGCCAACTTAAAACCAGCCGGATGCATAAAGACGACATTCGGATATTTTTCGGCGACGGTGAGGGCTGGGTCTAGATAGCCAAAGCTTTGGGGGAAGATAATTTTGGCACCCTGTTGGATCATGTTTTCCATCACCCGCTCGGCGTCGGCACTTTCGGGTACATTTTCGGCCTCAATCAGCTCGATATTGGGGAGGTTCGCCTGCATAGCAACCAACCCGTCATGATGGGCCTGGTTATAGCCAGCATCGGCAATGGAGCCGACATGCAGCGCCCCAATGATCAATTTCTCTGCCCCCGCTTCACCGGCTGGGGCATCGGCAGCGGGCGTAGCGGGGGTGGTGCTACAAGCAGCCACGAGCAGCAGCATGGCTAGCAAGCCCAGAAGTTTCAAATACAGACGTTGTCCATTCATAGTAAAACTACAACTCCTTTGGATAAAATGTATAGGAAAGATCGTTGGATTGAGCATCGGATATCAGACCCTGAGCCGGTTGCCGAAGGAGGGAAGAGCGACAACCATGCTCGTTAATCAAGCGCCCCCAAAGGAATTCTCCTTCACGAGCGCATTCCTTCAAAGACACTACTGAGCCCGGCTGGCATGGTGTAGCCGGGCCGGTTCCGCAAGAAGAGTAAAACGCCCAAGGTGAGTAGATAGGGCAGCATATCCAGAATAAAGGGGGAAATAGGCGCACCGCGGGCCTGCAATTGCAATTGAAAGGCCAACGCACCACCAAAGAGTAGCGCACCCCAGACCGCGCGTACGGGGCTCCACGCCGCAAAGATGACTAATGCCACCGCGATAAAGCCACGCCCAGCCGTCATCTGTTCGGTCCATACGCCCGTGTAGGCTAACGATAGGTGGGCCCCACCTAAACCGGCCAACATCCCTCCAATAAAAATGGCTTGATATTGCAGCAGAGTGGGCTGCAAACCAGCGGCATAGGCCACCGTCTTATCTTCACCCACCGTGCGCAGGGCCAAGCCCCACCGCGTGCGAACCAAAAGCCAAGCGAGCAACAAGGCAATCGGCACCACTGCATAGATCAGGATATCGTGACGAAAGAGTACCCGTCCAAGGACCGGCAAATCGGCCAAAACGGGCACTGGTAGCTTGGGCAAACCTTGCACCATTTGGCCGACATAAGGCCGCCCAATCAAGGCACTGAGCCCAATGCCCAGAAAGCCAAGCGTCAGCCCGCTCGCCAGTTGATTGGCTCCCCGCCCAATGACCAAGTAGCCAAAGAGCAGATTAAAGAGCCCGCCCGCGACCATGGCCGCGGCCAGCCCGAACAGCGGATTCCCACTCTGGTGGGTAGCGGCGAAACCGACTGATGCGCCGATGAGCATGGTACCCTCAACGCCGAGGTTGATGACACCCGCCCGTTCACTGATCACTTCACCCAGCGCGGCATAGAGGACCGAGGTGCCCGCGCCAATGGCTCCGGTTAAGACCCCAATAATAAAACTCAGCACATGCGCTCCTTTTCGCTGATTCACAGCTATTCTGCGATTGCCTCGTGACGTTGTCCGCCGCGCTCCTTAGGCTTTCTTGGCACGGAAGAAATTCCCTAAGACGATAAAGAGAATTAACGCCATGAGCACGTTGACGGTCGAAAAAGGGACATTCTGTGTGATCTGCAAGGTATCTCCGCCTAGCGCAATGATCGCCAGCAGAAAGGCCATGCCGACCGCGCCGATTGGGCTATGGCCGGCCAACCAGCTGATCAAAAAGCCGATATAGCCGTAGCCTGGGGAAAAGGCGGGCCGCAACCGTCCCTGCACAGCCATCACTTCACCCACACCGGCCAGCCCGGCCAAGCCACCCGCAATGACCATACTGAGGATCAAGTAGCGTGTGATGGGAAAGCCATGGCGGAGCGAGGCTTCGGGGTTGCCACCAATCGCGCGCATGGCATAGCCCCAACTGGTGTAGCGCAAGACCAAAAAGAGGATCGCGACGGCCAGCAAGCCGAGGAGCAAGATCAGATGCACACGCGTGGTGCCCCATTGGGGGAGCCGATAGATATCGGCAAAGCGAACGGTTTGGGGAAAGTTGGCGCTTTCTGGATCGCGCCAGGCACCATAAATAAAGTAGTTGACAAACTGAATAGCCACATAGTTGAGCAACAATGTCGAAATAACCTCATTCAGCCACCCTTTGGCCCGCAAGAAGGCCGGAATCGCGGCCCATAAGCCGCCCCCGATAAAGCCCAAAGCAAGGACGGCTGTCAAGGCCAGGGGCCGGGGGAGATCGCCCAACGACAAAGCACCCCAAGTGGCTAACCAAGCGCCAAGGTAGATCTGACCTTCGCCACCCACATTGACTAGCCCCAATCGCGCCGGTAGTAGAACCGCCAAGGCGCAAACCAAGAGGGGGATCATCTTGACCAACACTTCGGAGATGGCGTATTGGCTGCCGAGGGTGTTGCGGAAGATATCGCTATAGGCTTGGATCGGATTTTTGCCAAAGAGTAAGAGGACGATTGCGAAACAGACGAGGGCGGTCAGCCCAATCAAGACGGGCCGCACAAGAGGGAGTAAAAAGGCCATCCCCTTCTGCTCAACTTTGTTTGGAAGCGCGATACTCTGTTGCGTTGCCATATTATTGTCCACCTGTCATTAAATGACCCACACGATGGGCATCGAATTCGTCGCGGCGTAAATGGCCGACAATCTGACCCTGGTAGAGTACAATCAGCCGATCACTCAGGGTAAACAACTCTTCCATATCTTCCGAAAAGAGCAACACCCCCGCGCCTTCGCCCTGGCAGCGCAGCAGCAGTTGACGCATGGCCTCGGCGTTGGCAATATCAAGGCCGCGGGCCGGGTAGTAGGCCAGCAAAATCTGGGGCTGCCGTCCCACCTCGCGCGCGATGACCACCCGTTGTAGATTGCCACCCGAAAGCGTTTCGACCAGGACTTCTAGGCGAGGGGCTTTAGCGGCAAAGACTTGGCTTAGCCCTTCGGCGGCGGCCGCGCGGACCTTGCCCCAATTCATGATCAGGCCACCTAGCCAGCTATAGTTACGTTGCTCGCCCAAGATCATATTTTCGGCAACAGTCATGCCTCGGATCGCGCCCATTTGGAGCGCATCTTCGGGAATGCACGCCACGCCATGACGGCGTACCCGTGCTGGTGACCACGCGGTGGCCGTTTGGCCGTCGAGCCAGCGCTCGCCTGTGCGGTGCGGCAGCAAGCCCAGAATCACATCGCCCAATTCCCGTTGGCCACTGCCGGAAACACCGGCAACTCCCACAATTTCACCGGCAAAAAGTTGGAAGTCAATTGCGCTCAGTGGCACACCACCTTGTTGGGGCGGAATGGAGACCGCGCGCAACTCCACCAAGGCGCGGCGACCCGCGTCATTGCTTGTCCCTGCTCCACTGCGTTCGGCGGGTTTCGGCGGTGCTTTGCCCAGCATCATCTGGACAATGCTGGCTGGCGTTGCGTCGGCACAGCGCATGCGGCCCGCGACTGCCCCTTGCCGCAGCACCGTAATGCGGTCGGCAATGGCCATCACCTCGGGCAGTTTATGGGTGATAAACAAAATCGCATAGCCATCTGCTTTTAAGCGCTGGATGACTTGAAAGAAGCTTTCGACCTCTTGAGGGGTCAGTACACTGGTCGGCTCGTCGAAGATCAAAATGCGTGCGCCGCTTAATAGCACTTTGACGATCTCTAGCCGCTGCCGTTCACCGATGGCCAATGTGCCAACGCGGCGACGGAGATCTACTTGTAGAGCGTAGCGGGCGGTCAACGCTTGCATGCGCTTTTCAATGCCTGCGTAGTCTAGCTGTTGGCGCATATCAGGCAAGAAGAGCGCGATATTTTCCAGGGCTGTCATCGCCGGAACGAGGGTGAAATTCTGAAAAACCATCCCAATGCCCAGATGACGGCCTGCTTGGGGTGAGGGAATGGTAACCTTTTCTCCTTTGAGCCAGATCTCGCCGGCGCTTGGCTGGTGAAAGCCATAGAGCGATTTCATCAGGGTGCTCTTGCCAGCCCCGTTTTCCCCTAATACGGCGTGGACTTCACCGGCATAGACGGCTAGATCGATGCCCTGGTTGGCGACAAAGTCACCAAACTTTTTGGTTAGCCCACGGGTTTCTAAGAGCGGAGTTGCCTGTTCAGTTGCCATACGTTTTGTTCCTACCTGGTATATACGAAAGCGTGATTACCCTTTGTATACAGAGTGGTTGACATATAGTAGGCTACGCTGCCTTATGTGGTTGTTATCGCTTGGCTAGCTAACCAAGCGGATGGGCTAGTTGTCTCTTGGGGTGACGCCTCCTTTGTATGCATAGGAGTTATACGAAAGTGTTACCGATTATTGTATACAAAATGGGGTAAAGCTAAGGCTGGCTAGCTATGGTTTCGCGTGTTTTGCTGGCCATATAGGCACGCCAGCCACCCCATTCGGTAATTTCCTCTCCTCCTTCACAGAGATAAGCCTCGCCTAACACGCCCAGTAAACTTTCACCGTCGGCCAGCGTAATCTTACCAATGCAGAGACCAGGTGGCTCTTGTTGGAGGATGGTAGCAACCGCCGTTGCTGGTAGGACCCAAATCTCCAAAGCAATGGTGCGGCCACCTTCTTTGAAGCGCATCATTGCGGGGTGCCGATCGCCAATCGACCAAAGCCGATAGGCTGCCTCCGTGGTTGCCTCGCGGACAAATGTCGCACCCACATTCAGTAAATTTTGATTCAACTCTAAATCGCGCATTAAGGTACCATTCACAGCCAAATAGACGGTAGACACTGGTTTCTCCCAACCTTTGCTCACTTCTCCCAATCCTATAGGCGCACCCATACGTCCCAATCGGTTTGCACCTTTCCGCAATCTTTGGCGCGTGTGACCGCGGTGGCGTTAGGCAACACCAGTAGGCACAGTTTGGATTGACAGAAGTCATTATGAAATTTTTGCATAAAGCTGACTGCGTGTAGCGTGGCAGGTTGTACCCAGACAACCTGTACTGTCGCACCTTCTGCTCTTGCTTGTGATCAAGCGCACAAATTGTACATCTACCGCGCAAAAGGTAGTACTGACTATCTTACAGAAAAAGAAAAACCTTCTTCTATCGTTAACTTGCACAACTTTTGACGCATGAAATCGCTATTTCTGCATAATCGCTAGGTAGCCAATGACTGATGGGTGTATAATGGGTGGGGACAGAATGGCCTAGCCAAAGCTATCGGTCGGAAAAAGGCAAAAATAAAAAGCGCTAGTTTAATCTAGTGGAGAATCTATGCAGCCGGTGAAGGGAATTTCCAACTTTATTATAGGGTGGTCCTTATTGCTCTTTGGGCGAATGGCGGCGCGTCTCTTGCTCAAATTGAAAATTGATGGGCTTGAGCATGTGCCCAAGGAGGGACCTTTGCTCGTGATCGCCAATCATTTCAGCTGGTTTGATGCCCCACTTTTGACCCTTTGCCTACCCTTTCAGCCCGCTTTTTTGGTCGCCAGTGAATCGCAGCGCTTCTGGTTTGTGCGGATGTTTATGCACGCCTTTCATGGCATTCCCATTTGGCGTGGTCAAGTTGATCGCAAGGCGCTCAGCGCGGCGATTGCCCGGCTGAAACAGGGGCAGGCTGTCGCCATTTTCCCCGAAGGCGGGATCGACCCGCGCTATGCCGAACGGCGGGCACGCGGTGAGGTGATTGTTGAAAATAACTATGGTTTTATTTCGCGCGATGACGCCCAACTCACTCATCCAGAGCCAGGAACCGCGTATCTAGCGCTAGCAAGCCAAGCACGTATTCTGCCCGTGGCGCTACTGGGGACAGAGAAGATCCTGCCCAACCTGATGCAATGCCGCCGTACACCGGTGACCATTCGGATTGGACCAACCTTTGGGCCGTTGACCATTGAGCCGCATCTTCAGAAAAATGAACGGCGTCATCGCCTGAATCGCCTAGCCGAGCAACTGATGCAACGGGTAGCCATTCTCTTCCCACCGGAAAACCGGGGACCCTATCGTAATGGCGAGGCGGAATGCTCTAGCAATCAGGCCGGTTTGCTGGTAATCAACGGCAACAAAATCGAATAAAAAGAGGCCGTCCTTTGGTTACCCAGCGTGACGGCCTCTCCTTTAGTCTTCATCTAATTCTTCAGTTGTTGTTTTGCTTTGTCCATTTTGATTGAGTAGCCGTAGCAACTCCCGAATCACATCATCAATGCGGCGCTTGTAGCGTAGCAATTCCCGCCGACATTCAACCTCTGCAGGCGATTCGGTTTTAAAAGAGCGTAGCGACTCTTCTAACTCAACGTCAATGCGTGCATCATTTTTGTTAATGGAATGACCGCGCAGAAACTCACGCATCAGTTTGGCAACGGTTGTGTCATAGTCGGTTAAGTCGTTATGCAAGTCCACCAGACGGTCAGATGCAATTGCTGGCATCGGCATCGTCCGCAATGTCTCCCAAGCTCGGTTTAATTTTCGTCTTTGCACGATTCCTCTAATTGAGCAAACGGTCAGATAAGGTTGATCGGGCAGAAAGTCAATCTGCTAAAATTATAACAGCTTTTGGTATACCGCTACAAAAAAGTCGCGCAAAAAATCACAATGGGGTAAGGGACTGAATGATAGAAGCCAGTTTGCGGCCACACGTACGGTAAACGCTTGCTTACCTTGTGGCAATTTGACGAAATAGAACAGGTGAGCTATACTGTGTTACTATATGACCGTGTCTTAGGCAAAATGCTTCGAGACCAATCAGAGCTTGAGAGGGAATTATGGCAGCCAAAACAAAATCTTCGGTAGCGGTAGTTGAACCAGTAGGTGATACTGGTAAGGCGAAAGCATTAGAAACGACTCTAGCCAATCTACATAAGAAATTTGGCGATGGTGTCGTCATGAAGCTTGGCGAAGCCACCAAGTTAACCGTAGAAGCGATTCCGACCGGTAGTTTGAGCCTAGATATTGCGCTGGGGATTGGTGGCGTGCCACGGGGGCGTGTCATTGAAATCTATGGTCCAGAAAGCTCTGGGAAGACCACGGTTTGTCTCCACATTATTGCCGAAGCGCAAAAGCATGGCGGTATCTGTGGTTTTATTGATGTAGAGCATGCCCTTGACCCGGTCTATGCCACCAAAATTGGGGTGGATGTAAATAATCTCTATGTCAGCCAACCGGATACGGGTGAGCAAGCGTTGGAGATTGCCGAAGCATTGGTGCGTTCTGGCGCGATGGATGTGGTCGTCATTGACAGTGTAGCGGCTTTGGTGCCGCGTGCTGAAATCGAAGGGGACATGGGCGATAGCCATGTTGGTTTGCAGGCGCGTTTAATGAGCCAAGCGCTGCGCAAACTTACCGGCGCGGTGAAATCCAGTGGCACCTGTGTGATCTTTACCAATCAACTGCGCCAAAAGATTGGTGTCATGTTTGGCAATCCAGAAACCACCACCGGTGGTATGGCGCTTCGCTTCTATGCCAGCGTACGCATGGACATTCGCCGGATCGAATCGATCAAGCAGGGCAGTGATGTCATCGGCAATCGCACCCGCGTCACCATTCGGAAGAACAAAGTCGCGCCGCCTTTTAAAGTCGCTGAATTTGATATTATGTACAACGAAGGGATCAGCACCATGGGCGATCTGCTCGATCTCGGCGTTTCGTTGGATATTGTCTCCAAACGTGGGAGTTTCTATAACTACGGCGAGATGCGCTTGGGCCAAGGGCGTGAAAATGCCAAGGCTTTCTTGGATGAGAATGCCGAGTTAGCTGCCGAAATCGAAGTCCAGATCCGCAATAATGCTGGGCTAGCCATTAACTTTGCCCAGCGCGAGGGTGCTGAAGAAGGAGCAACCCGCAGCACCGCCCGCGAAGAGGATAGTGCAGCTTTTGACGATGCTGCTTAATCCTATGCAGACTAATTAAAACTTAGTTTACAGTTATCCTCTAACACCTGTTATTAATAGGTCATGGTGATTCTTGAATCACCATGACCTATTTTTTATGAATGTGCCTATCACCTCACCAACCAATGCCGTGGGGTGTGGCTTGGTATTGCCTCAGGAACCTTCTTTGGATAGCTACCGTTGCTAGAAACGGACCACTAGCACGGTCTCGTGGCTGCGTTCGTGCATAAATGCTCCCCGAAAGCGTATCATGGAAGGGGGCGTATCATAGAAGGCAACCACAGACAACGCTTGGCGAACCTGACTGTTCGATTTGGAAGCTTAATCGGCCTGTAAGTTGTGCATTAACAGAATCATAGTATAATTGTCGTATCATAGATGCATGAGTATGCTTCCATGCATAGCGTGGCTAAGAGAGGTATCCAGTGGCAGCCAATTTATCGACTCTTTTCACTCATTTGACACAGCTTAACCAGTTGCTGGATGAATACCGCTTGCAAGAATATTGGCAACAAGTGGCCGAGCGGCTTTGTGTCACGCTGTCGCCCAAAGCCCTTAGTCTGCGCTTAGTCGATGCTGATCCCCTTATTCCCTCGACCGTGATTCGCCTTGGCGATTTGTCGCCCAATTTACTGACATTTTTTGATGGCTGGGAGCAGGCCGCGTTGACCGAATGGAGTGGAACAGCCACTGCTTGGTCGCTCGTTGATGAGACCGATGAACAGGGTGACCGTGCTTTGCAGGTATATCTGGTCGTGGAACAAGTGTTGCGCGGCACAATCACCTTTCTCTTTACCCACGAATGTAGTGCAGATCTCGTCAATACAGACGAATTGACCGAAGCGATTCATTTTTTGGCTATTCATGGTCTGCGCGCCCAACATCTTCATGCCACGCGCAAACAGCTAGACCAGATCCATTTACTCTATCAGATCTCGCAGGCGATTACGAGCACATTGGATCTCAAAACCGTCTTTCACCAAACCACGGAAATGGCCGCTTCGATCTTACAAGCCCAAGCGGCTACTCTTTTTAGTATTGACACCAAGCAACGCGAATTAGTCTTTATGGTGGCGAAGGGCGCGGCTGCTCAGGCATTGGAAGAAAAGCGGATTCCGATCAGCCATGGGGTGGTAGGCTGGGTGGCGACCCATGGTCAGCCGCTCGTTGTTAACAACGCCCAGCAGAGCAAATTATTTAACTCTACCGTTGATGCATCGACCGGCTTCTCCACGAAGAATATTGTCTGTGTCCCTTTGCGTATCCACGACCATACGGTGGGTGTCCTCGAGGTGCTCAATAAAGAGGGCGAAGAAGGCTTTACGCCCGGTGACGCTGAGTGGTTGACCACCATGGGGCAACAGATTGCCATTGCGCTGGAAAATGCCCAACTCTACGAGAATTTACGGCAAGAGCAAGAGCGGATCATCAAAGCGCAAGAAGAAGTGCGCAATCAATTGGCACGGGAACTCCATGATAATACGGCCCAAATGTTGAGCCTGATCATTATGAATTTGGATCTGGCGCGCCAACTGTTGGATAAGGGCAAAATGGAAAAACTGGCTACCGAACTCCACCGCATTGAGGAGTATGCCAAGCAAGCAAATCGCGAAGTGCGCACTTTGCTCTTTGAATTACGCCCCATTATTTTGGAGAGCCGCGGACTCATTCCGGCTTTACATGCCTACCACCGCCAATTACAAGCGTCGATGGATTGTCAGATCCATTTGGATGCATCAACGCTGAGCTTTGAAATCAATCTCCAAGGCGCAAGTATCATTTTTAGCATTATTCAAGAAGCGATGAATAATATCCGCAAACATGCCCGCGCCCGCAATGTGTGGATCCGGGTCCACACCAATGCCGAGCATCTACGCTTTGAAGTAGAAGACGATGGGATGGGCTTTGATCTGGCAAGTGTTTCAAGCAATTATGAAGAGCGGGGCAGCTTTGGCCTGCTCAACATGCGCGAACGCGCGGCCATGTTAGGTGGCTATATCGAAGTCCAATCTCCCCGTAGTTACGCACCCAAAGGAACCCTGATTATTGGCTTTATTCCGCTTTCGGGTATCATTGGGCGATAGAAATTATTTTAGAAAACCCAGTGGCTCAATAGCGTGAGAGAAGGTGGAACACAATCGCCTGCCGACTGTCGCCTGTTGTGTGAAACCGATATGATCATGCATCCTTCTTTCTCTTTTGAAATCCATCAAACCGATGGTGCCGCGCGCTTAAGCACCTTTCACACTCCCCATGGGCCGATTGCGATGCCAGCCTTTGCCCCGGTCGGCACGCTAGCCAATGTCAAGACTTTGGAACCGCGCGACCTCCAAGAGGCGGGCTGTCAACTCATTCTTGCCAATACCTATCATCTCTACTTGCGCCCTGGTCATGCCTTGGTGGAAAAAGTGGGTGGCTTACACAAGTTCATGGGCTGGTCGGGGCCGATTCTGACCGATTCAGGCGGCTTTCAGGTCTTCAGCTTGGCCCATCAGCGTAAATTAGATGAGAATGGCGTAACCTTTCGCAGCCATATTGATGGTAGCCAACACTACTTTACCCCTGAGCGCGTCATGGAAATCGAACAGGCGTTGGGCCCAGATGTTGCCATGGTCTTGGACGAGTGCGCGCCGCCGCTGGATTATGCTTACAACCAACAGGCGTTGGACCGCACCCATCGTTGGGCCGAGCGTTGTAAGGCTGCCCATACCCGGCCCGATCAAGCGCTGTTTGGCATTGTACAAGGCGGGATCTTTCCGGATCTCCGTCAGCAGAGCGCGCGCTTCTTGGCAGAACTCGAGTTCCCTGGCTATGCGATTGGCGGGCTGGCGGTGGGCGAAACCAAGCCCGAAATGTATGCTACCTTGGATGCCACCTGCCCCCTCTTGCCTGTGAATAAACCGCGCTATTTGATGGGGGTAGGTGCTGCCGAAGATATTGTCGAAGCCGTCTTTCGGGGGGTAGACATGTTCGACTGTGTGCTGCCTACCCGGATTGCCCGTAATGGCGCGCTCCTAACGCCGGATGGTCGGCTGAATATGCGCAATGCTCAATATGCCGACGACCTGCGGCCCGTACAGGAAGATTGTGCCTGCTACACTTGTCGCACCTTTAGCCGCGCCTATCTGCGCCATCTCTACAAAGCGGGTGAGATCAGCGCCTTGCGCTTTGGCACGATCCATAATGTTCATTTTATGCTTGAACTCATGCGCCAGATCCGCACGGCCATTCAAGCGGGCACCTACGCAGATTTTCGGTCAGCCTTCCTCGAACGCTATCAGATCACCAATCAAGCCGTTCGCCACGATCAGCGCGAGCGCTTTCTCGCCCGTACCCGCAGCTAATCTACTCTGCCAGCTCTGCCCTGCGCTTCATCGCGCCGCCTGAAACGCACCAAAGCTTTAGGTAGGCGCAACGTGGCGACTGGCTGAATGAAGCCTAGGAAAGCCATGCTTGGTTTTGGGTTGCTTGTGGGCGCGTCCGATCCGCGATAAAATGGGCGAGAAGTCATTAGAGACGGTTTGAAAAGTAGAGATTGTGTAAGATGAGAGATATGCAAAGGAGCGCCGCGGACCATGGTTGCTTTGGTCGCTGCCGCGGGTTGTTGCCCTGGCTAGGGTTGACATGGTTGCTGCTGGTCAGTGCCTGTCAAGCCGCGCCCAGGCTAGCGCTAGATGGTGCGCCAGCCAGGACAACCGTGATTCGGATTGCCGGTTCATCGGCCATGCAGCCTGTCTTATATGAGCTGACCGCGGCATTCCAGCGTCGCCATCCAACAGTCTTTTTTGAAATTTCCGGGGGCGGTAGCACCATTGGTGAAGAGCGCTTGGCGGCGGGACAGATCGAGCTAGCCGCCAGTACGCTGATCTCACCAACGCTCAGCACTGTCGCTAGCCGGCGTACACCGATTGGCTTGGATGGGCTTGCCATCATTGTTCACCAGAGCAACCCCGTCACGGGGCTGACGATGGAACAGCTCCAATCGCTCTATAGCGGTTATCTGCTCACTTGGGCCGAGGTTGGGGGCACGCCCGATGAGGTGTTGCTGATTAGCCGCGAAGATGGCAGCGGGAGCCGTGAGTTGTTTGAAGAACGCGTCATGGCGAAGAATCGGGTTGCGCTCACCGCGGTGGTCATGCCGAGTAGTGCCGATGTCGTGGATTATGTAGCCAAGCATCCCACCGCGCTTGGCTATGTCTCCCGCGCCTATCTGGTTCCCCTCCTCGAACCTGCGCGCCCAAATCCGACGCCAACGGCTGCGGTCCAACTCCATGCCGTGGACCTTAGCCAAGTGAAAGTGATCGCCCTCGATGGGCAATTGCCCACCCAGCAGGCGATCCAGACCCAAAGCTATCCGCTTATTCAGCCCCTCTACCTTGTTAGCCGGACACGCCCCAGTGGCTGGCTCCAACAATGGATCGACTTTGCGGTTAGCCCGGCAGGACAGGCCATTGTCGCCCGCTACCATGCCCGGATCCGATGATGCCCAATGAGGATGAACCAGGGAGAATATAACCAATGTTTACTGCAACGTTAGCGAATGCCAGCGCAACCAGCCAGCCCATTCAGTTGACACCCGCGCAACGCCAGCGCTTTGACGAGGATGGCTTCTTTTTGGTGGAAGATGCGCTGTCCGCGGCGGAGATTACGGCCTTGACCGCGGTGATTGATGAATTTTACGACCGCTTCCGTCGGGAGCGCAACTTGGGGCCGCACGAGGCTTTTCAGTGGCGCAATGTCGTGGCGCTTCACCCCCTCTTTCGGCAATTGATGGATCACCCGGCGATCTTGCCCTTGGTGGTGGATGTCATGGGCTATAACATTCAACTGCGCACTTCCCATTTGGATGTGCGCCCGCCCATGGCACCGGAAACCGCACAAAAGGCGTTAGGGGCGAGGGATAGCTTTTTCCCTTGGCACTCCGATGCGCCCAACTATGGGTGGCCGACCGTTGAAGGGGTGATCCCCTACATGGAGATGAAGATCGGCTTCTACCTGACCGATCTCACCCAGCACAACAGTGGCGCGATCTGTGTGGTCCGCGGTAGCCATCGCCGTGCCCAAAAAGATGATCAAGGGAACTATCTCATTGACCCTGCCGATGTCGTGGAAGTCAATGTCCGCCCCGGCACGATTTTGGTCTGGCGCACCGCACTGCTGCATAGTGTTACGCCCAATCTCTCCGACCATGCGCGCAAATGTCTCTACTATGGCTATCACCATCGCTGGATTCGCCCCTCGGACTATGACCACCAAGACCCCGCGGTCTTGGCCGACTGTACGCCGATTCAGTTGCAGCTCTTGGGCGAACTTGGCACCGGCCAAACCAACTACAACGGAGATGACCCGTTGATTCACCCTGTTTCCCGCTATTGGCGCCCCACGGCAGAAGATATTCCCCTCAAGGCGTGGGCCGAACAACAACGATCCTAACCCATTTGATTGACGAGGCTTTTCATGCAAGCACGACCTAAAATTGCCGCCATCTGTACGGTTGTCCACAAATATGCCCATTCTCAACATTTTATTGACCGTTTTCTTGAAGGCTATGGCTGGGACAGTCGGCACCACTATCCACCCATGGATCTGGTTTCGCTCTTTGTGGACCAATACCCCACCACCGATTTAAGCCGTGAGCGGGCGGCACGCTTCCCGAGCATGCAGATTTACCCAACCGTTGCCGACGCGCTGACCTTGGGTACAGCTTCTTTGGCGGTGGATGGCGTCTTGCTGATCGGCGAGCATGGTGACTATGACACCAACGCCAAGGGCCAGCGGCTCTACCCCCGCTACGAACTCTTCAAACAGATTGTGGCAGTCTATCGCACCACGGGCCGCACCGCGCCGATTTTCAATGATAAGCATCTTTCCTGGAAATGGGAATGGTCCAAAGAGATGGTTGAGATCGCCCAATCCATGGGCTTTGCGCTGATGGCGGGTTCCTCGCTGCCGGTGACGTGGCGCACCCCTTCGCTGGAATTGCCTTTGGGCTCCCCGGTGACCGAAGCGCTGGGTATTGGCTATGGTGGCGTTGACAGCTATGATTTCCATGCCCTCGAGACCATTCAATGCCTAGTCGAGCGCCGAGCCGGTGGCGAAAGCGGGGTCAAGTGGCTGCAAGCCTATCGGGGCGACGCCGTTTGGGAAGCGCACCATCAAGGCGCGTGGTCGCGCGAACTTTTTGCATGTGCCTTGAGCCGCAGCCACACGCTAACCCCCTCACGACCGGGCTTTAACCATCTCTATCCCACCCTAGATGAAATGCGTGAACTGGTCAAAGATCCCATTGTCTATCAATATGAGCATAACGATGGGCTCAAATCGACCATGATCCTCCTCAATGGCCTAGTGCAGGATTTCAACTTTGCCGCCCAGATTGCGGGCGAGGCCGAGCCCTTTTCTACCCAGATGTATTTGCCCATGCCGCCCGCCCGCACCACCTTGGCGAACTTTTTCTCGCCCCAACTTAACAATGTAGAGAAGATGTTCCTCACGGGCAAAGCCGCTTATCCGGTCGAGCGCACCTTGTTGACCAGTGGCCTCACGGAGGCGGGGGTTGACAGTCTGCACCAAGGGCAACAACGGATTGCAACGCCTCACCTGGCCGTTGCCTATCAACCTACCGTCGAATCAACCTTCTGGCGCGAAGAACGAAGTTATTTGGTGCCGACCGAGAAAGCTAAGCCTATTTTGAGTCAGCCGCGCCGCAGCGCGACCCAGGCGGGGGGCGAACAACCGCTGCGTGTGGCGGTGATTGCCACCATCTACCGCTACCGCTCTCATGCCCAGCACTTCTGCGATCGGCTCATGGTTGGCTATCCGGTCGCGGGGCGTTGGCATCGGCCCAATCTCCAGGTCGTCTCGCTCTATGTCGATCAGCAGCCGGAAGCCGACCAAAGCGTTGACCGCGCCCAAGAATTTGGCTTTAACGTCTACCCTACCATTGCCGAGGCTCTGCGCTGTGGCGGCGACAAGCTAGCGGTCGATGCTGTGTTGATCATGGCCGAACATGGGGAGTATCCGAGTAATGAAAAAGGCCAGGTGCTCTATCCCCGCTCTGAATTCTTCAAAGAGTGTGTCCAGCTCTTTGAAGCCGATGGCCGCGCCGTGCCGATCTACAACGACAAGCACCTCTCCTATAACTTTGCCAAAGCCCAGGAGATGGTAAGCGACGCCCACCGGTTGGGCTTCCCTTTCTTGGCTGGCTCTTCCCTGCCCGTCACTTGGCGCTTGCCCGATATTGAGTTGCCCCTGGGGTGTGTGGTGCAAGATGCCCTGATGGTGGGTGTGGGTGGCTCAGATCCCATGGACTACCATGCGTTGGAGGCGATGCAATGTATGGTGGAGCGGCGTCAAGGGGGCGAGACTGGCGTCCGTGCTGTGCAATACTTGACGGGCGACGCGGTTTGGCAAGCTGGTGAGGCCGGACGATGGTCCCTCGAACTGCTCGAAGCGGCCCTGTCGCGCAGCGATTCACCCTGTGGTCTGCCCGAGGAAGATGGCCGCACCATTGATCTGATGCGGACGGGGCAGCTCCAGCAACTGGTACAAGCACCAGCCGCCTATTTGATTGAGTATAATGATGGCCTGACCGCCACGCTGCTCATGTTGAATGGCGCGGTCAAGGATTTTTGTTTTGCGGCCCGCTTGCAGAACGATCCGCTACCGGTCTCGACCCAGTTCTTACTGACCCCTGGCCCCAACGTCACCTATTCGGCCTGTCTGGTCAGCAAGATCGAAGAGATGATTGTAACCGGCCACGCGCCCTATCCCGTCGAGCGCACCCTGCTGGTGAGTGGGATATTGGAAAGCTGTCTAACCTCCAAAGTGCAAGAACAGCAACGGCTGCTGACACCCCAGTTAGCCGTCACCTACCAAGCACCCCGTTTACCGCAACACGCGTGTTTGTAGGGAAAGTGTGCAGGTGGCAGGATGAGGGATGACGGAGGGTGGGGAGCATAGGCCAGAACGTCGGCAGCGCTAGATTTGACAGGCTTGCCAACCTGTCAAATCTAGCGCTGCCGACCAATCCTTATTTGCTGACCCAAACCGGATCGGGGTGAATTTCGGGCTCGGGGCGGGAGCCGGGGTCGGGGCGACCACTGCCTTCCAGTCGGCTAATGGCGCGTACGCTCATGTCTTGATCAACCAAGATCTGGCAAGAGAGGCGGACGCCACTGAGCCCGCGTTCGGCCAACTTCTCTTTTTCCGCCTGTGTCATTTGGTCGGGTTCACCAGCAATGAACTCAACGCGACAGGTGGTGCAGCGGCAATTGCCGCCACATGCATGGAGCTGATCGACACCAGCGTCGTCGATTAACGCGAGGACAAGGCGTTTGTTGGCCGGTACCTCAAAGGTACCATATCCTTCAACGGTTAACTTGGACATGGGGCTTATTCTCCTTTACGTTTGTGTGATGATGGGTGATAGTGGATAAATCGAGCAGTTGATTGTGCCGAAGGCTTATGCTCGGCCTTGCTTGGAAGCACAATCGCGCCTGGGGTGGCGGCTTGCGGCTCTATCATGCCCGAAAAGTCGCTAGAAAAGTGTATGATTTATCTCAATTGCGGAGGGCGGACGCGGATGTCACGTCGGTGTGCCCACGTAGATCTTAGCTGTGCCGGGGACGGGCCAGGTATAGTCGCAGTGCGGAAAAAACTGTGGCCGTCCCCGGCACAGCGACAAGCCAGTACATCGACAAGCCGCCGCTTAGCGCTGATATTGGCCGGCTTGCTGGCCGTAGCCGGTGAGTTCAACATAGCCTACCCCTTGCACGGCTTCCCCGTCCACCGTTCCTGTAATCTTCACAGCACCCTCCCAATAGACAAAGCTGACCTGCATCTCTTGGTCGAGGAGGGCCGGGGCAATGGTCAGGCTTGCCGCGATCCGGGGGATTTCCAACTGCCAGCCGGATGGGTAGGTAAAGCCTGTGTGGGGGCTTGTCCACTGATCGAGCGCGGTGATGGTAAGATCGTTGGCCGTGATTATTTGTTGGGCGCCTGTAGCGCTGACATAGGTGCCCTCGAATTGGGGGACCACACCGCCTGTTGCGGTCCGTACTTGGGCCAACATCAGCACGGCACCACTCTCTAGCTGAATGCTAAACCAATCCCACCCAGCAGCATTGGCGCTCAAGGCACTGGTGCCAAACTCATGATCCATCCAACTGACGCCGCGCACGGCCACGGTGGTGCCTTGACTGGTCACCGTGCCACTGCTTTCGATCTGCACCAGGCTGTAGTAGTAGCTGGCATTACCGGCCTCGGGTCCCTTTTGGCTGAGGCCCTGGTCGCCATGCAAAATGGGGGGCCGCGTTTCGCGGAGCGTTAAATCGAGGGCGACAGGCCCGGTTGCGTCGGTGGCGCTGGCCCGCAACCGGGTAACACCGGGCTCGACCATTTGGACTTCCCAATCTTCCAGCCAAATCGCATAGGGCTCACCCGTCGCCCCGGCCAACCCACCCGCGCCCCGGCTGAACCGTTCAAAACTGGCGTGTTGCTGCGCGGCCACGTTGGTGAGGGCAAAGTGCGCCATGTAAATTTGGTTGGTCGCCAGATCCGAAGGGCGCGTGGGCTGTGTTGGGGTCAGGGCGCTGCGAAAAAAGGTCAACTGATAGCCATACGCCTGCCCTGCATCATCGGTCAGATTGCCGGTGTAATACCACCACTCGGTGCGATAGGTCGGATGCGCCCCATGATCTTGGGGAAAGCGCAAGGGAATGGGTGCATAGGCGCGGGCAAAGGCTTCATCGGCTGGCCCACTCAGCGACGCAACCACATTGGCACTGGCAAAACGGGGCGGCGCATTCGCAGTACACCCACTCAGGCCGACAAGCAGGGCGAGTAATCCCCACAGAATAAAGCGAATATAGGACATAGGAACGGTTCTCAACTTGGCTACCAATCACTCATCACGTCTCATCCCATTATCTAGCAATTGTGCTGTCTGCTCTGTTATCTGTCGCCCGTTTGAACCACTACGCTGCCGCTAGACTAACGTCGTGAGCGGCCCGCGATAGGCGCGCAGGTGGATGGTTACATCAACCGGTGTGAAAAAAGTGAGCAACACCCGGACATGATCAGGTGCGGTTTCGGCGTCGCGCATGGCCCACATGCCATGCGTAAGGTGGCCAGGGCTGATCTGGATGACATCGGGGCCATAACGCATGGCCCCCCAGCCTTGCTTGAGAAAGATGACTTGACCCGCGCTTGGCTGGGTGCGGGTGTCATTGGTCTCCCAAATGCCGCCCACGGGAAAGTCAAAGGCAAGCTGGGCCGCCACTTGATCGGCACCGGCCACCGTCTGATAGTGGAGATCAAAGCCCCCTGCTACTTCGGTGACGGTGAGGGTGCTTACCGCGTGAGGTAACCAACGCAGGGCGCGTTCGCTCATAGTCGCCTGCCATTGGTCGGGCGGCACGGGGCGGCCCAAGGGCAATTCATAGGCTGGCCGGCGTAGATTGCTCTCGCCAGCTGAGCCCAGCACTAGCGTGGCACCATCAAAGTGCATCGTATTGCTGACAAAGCGCCCAATGAATTGACCAAAATAGGTTTGGCTGATCTTAACACTGCTCAGCTCGGCCTCGCCATAGGTTAAGGTCAGCAGGCGGGTTGTGCTCTGGAAGAAGGAGGCATTGAGCAAGTCTCGGCGCACGCGGTGAATGCCATTCACGGGGAAATGGCGGACAAAGCTTGTGGGCAGTGCCGCCGTCGCCGCCGCGGGTTCACCATACTTCAGCAGCACATAGGTGAGCCAATGCACATGGGCTTCGTGGTCAGTAATGGGGATGTTGGCTTGGTGGAGTGCTTGTTGCCAAAGCCAATGCGCCGCCGTCACAAAGGTGGGAGTGGCCTGATGATGGTCGCTCCACAAGAGGTAGGGTACAAGCCCGAGTGCTACTTGGCGGGTGCCATAGTCTTGGCGGCGCGACAAGCCCGTTTCCGCCGTGCCATCGGCGTGGAGCAACTGGAGATCCGTCTGCAGATTGGTGTGGACGGCGGCCAAGGCGGGCGGGCGGGCGGGCCACTGGGCATCCCAATGTTCGTGGATCAAGAGCAGTGACCGATTGTTCACAGCATCATAGACGCCAATGCTGCGCTCAATAAACAAGCCTTCGGCATCGAGATCGATCTCCTCGGCCAAGTAGCTGGCGACGGTGTCATAGACCGCCAGCTCAGGAAAGAGCGAATGGGCTTGAAGGAGGGCGGAGACAATCACCCAGCGGTGGTTGGGGGTATGAAAACCACCGCTCAACATGGCGGGAACGGCTTCACGTACAAAGGTGGCGATCTGATCCAGGAGGGGTTGCCAGGCTGGATGGTGGACGGGGTGCTGGCGAGCCAGTGCCAAGATCGTACAAAGTTCTTGCACGGTAAAGGCCGTATCCGGTGCCGAATCAATGTTGACCGAGATCAGATCGATCAGGCCACTGGGGCGGCGGGCCCGCAGCAGGTACGCGGCGGCGAGAGTAGCCTGCTCCAACAACTGATCATCGGGCAGGGCGTCGGCTAGCGCCAGATAGCTACAACTGATCAGAAATTTGCCTGCACTCTTGGGCTCAGCCACTCCCCAATCACGGTGATAGATCGCACCATAGTCAGGATGGCGCGGGTCAGTAATCTGCCACATACGTGTAGTCGCCGCCATTTGGGCAACGACGGTGAGCGCGGCAGAGAGGGTCAATGCAGACATGGCAGGGTTCTCTTTCTTGGCACTTGGCTCTGTTGCCCAGGCCCGCCCAAGCATAGGAGGCATAACGCCTCTGCCAGGCCGCGCACGGGCGACAGATAACAGAGCAGATAGGATGGAATCAGGATTGATTGCCCCATCATACCCTACTACAACGGGAACAGCACATTCACGGGATTGCCATAGCTCTACACCTACAAACTGTTTGTACGGCCCAGCACAAGCGCTAAGGCCAGCACATCGCTTACTGCCTCGGTGGCGAACGGTGCGGCATCCCCCTTGACAGCCCCTCACCCGTTGTTTATACTGGAGCCATGCAGAAGCGTGTGCAGCGATCGTCGATCAAATGGCATCGGTTTGTGGCCAAAGGCTTTGAACTCTCGGTCGGACGGCGCGGGGTCTTGGTGATGGCGGAGATTGAAGTGACCCAGAATCCGCCCAAGGCGGATATCCTGTTGCTCCGCCGCGAAAGCGCCACCTGGACCCCAGAGCAGATGGCCGTCTTACCGGATGGGATTCGCGACAGCCAAGCACAGCATGTGTTGATCGAGTTCAAGTACACCGAGTCACTGACGCTCGATGCCCTGCATCAAGCGCTGGCTTATGAATATCTCTACCGCACAACCAACGATCTGAGCCACGCGGACCTTAGCATCTTTCTGCTGCTGGCGAAAACACCCCATGCCCACCGGTTGCAGGCGTTGGGCTATGCGGTCACCGCTCAAGCTGGCGTCTATCGCAGCAAGCAAGCGTTGGTGCGCCATCTGCCCCTATTGGTGCTGAATGAACTGCGCGATGCACCGCACAACGCCTATGTGAAAGCCTTTGCCAGCCGGCGGGTGGAGAAGGCCAAAGCCTTGGCCGCCATCCGGGCCCAACCCGACGTTGGCGACGAGTTGTTGACCTACTTTGAAGTCTTGCGGACAGTTTGGGCTTTACCCGAAGGAGTGACCATGGACGAGACCTTGACCCCAGAGCGGGTACTGGAGATCGGGCAGGAATGGAAGCGTATCCTGATCCAACATACCCCGCCAGAAGAGATGGATATCCTGCTGCCCGCTGAATATAAACAGCATTTCATTGAACAAGGCATTGAACAAGGCATTGAACAAGGCATTGAACAAGGCATTGAACAAGGCATTGAACAAGGTGCCGCCACGGCACGACAGATGATTGAACAGATCCTCCAAAAACGGTTGGGGGATATACCTGCAATTGTTCATACACGCCTGCGCGCCTGCACCCTCGCCCAACTCAACCCCCTCGTCAACCCGGCGCTCGACGCCGCGACGTGGGAGGAGTTTGCGGCTCATTTACCGGCAGCCGAGGAAGGGTAGAAAGCAAACGGGATTGAGCGAACACAGCTCAATAGGGTCCCCAATGAATTCGCCTGTATCCGCATTGATCCAAAAATAAAATCGTGAACTCTGGCCCGTCGAATCACTAGAAAAATCTCGACCATCACCCTGATAAACGATCCAACTACCAGGTGCCCCCTCCGATTCCTTGGTAGGGATAAATCCGGCAACGCAAATCACATTTGCATATTTATCCGGTGGCTTAGGGCAATGCCCCGTTGGATCATTATACCGCATGGGATTGCCATATCCGTACATGTATCGGTTATAGTCGAACAGGTTGCCCGGGTCGGGGACGAGGGTGTCAGGGCTGAGAAAATGTCCTAGCTCGGGATCATAGTAGCGGGCGTTGAAGTAGAGGAGGCCGCTGCTAAAGTCCTTCTGTTGCCCCGTGAAGCTGCGTTCGACGCCGATGATGCCGCGGCGTAGTTTGCCATAGGCGTAGAAGCCTTGGTCATCGGGTGCCCGTTGGGCGCGATTGCCACCCGCTGTCACCAGCGCCAGATTACCGCGCCCAACGGGCACCCGGTCCTGGTGCAGATAGGCCAGCCAGCCGTTGCGGCGCAGGGCAATGGGCGGGTGCCTCTGGGCGCGTTGAAGTAGTAGTACTTGTCAACGTTGGTACCACCAGTTTGCTCGTAGTACTGGTTGGGATAATAGGTGGTCGTCCCGTTGCTCGTCTTCTTGACCCGTTGCCCGTCGGCGTCGTAGAGGAAGCTATCATTGACGCCCCCACCGGTTACACTACTTAGACGGTTCTCATGGTCCCAAACCAAGGTCTGAGCTACGCCATTCTGGACCCGCGCCGTAAAATTCCCATTGACATCCACTGCATACTGGCTCCAGTTGGGGGCGGTGGCTTGGGGCTGTGTGGGGTGAACGCGCTGCGCGGTACCCTCATAGCTGGTCAGCCGTCCGCCACTGTCGTAGCCATAGCTACGTCCAAAGCCGGTCAGGAGCCGATTTTGGGCATCGTAGCTAAACGCAGCGCTGGTCACCGTGCTATTGTTGATCTGCTCCGTCCAGGCGCTCACATTGCCATGGCTGTCATAGGCATAGGTCGCACGGTAGCGGTCACGCCCGCCGGCCTGCGTCCCCAGCGCGATCTGCTGGAGTCGCCCATTGCTATCGCTGCTGGAACGACTGTCGGCGGTGGTTTTCGACCACGGATAGTAGGTGTAAGCTTGCCACAGATTCCCGCCGAGCGGAAATTGCATGGTCACCAAACGACCCGCGGCATCGTAGTCCACATTTTGCACTAGATAGCCATCTTGCTGGTTGCCGGGGCCATTGGTATAGAGGGCATTGGGCAGCCCCATGCCATTGTAACTTGTCGTGACGACATCCCCATCGGGGTAGGTCACGGTCGTCGGGCGCAGGTAGCCGTCGTAGCCGTAGTAGGTGTTCGCGTTTTGGGGAATGCCACTGATCCAGACTTCCTCCCGCGTCAGCAGACCGCGGTCATTGTAGGTCAGATGTTTGCCATACCCACCATTGCCCACGTTGGTCAATTGGCCACGGCTGCGGTTGGTCGCGCTATGCTCTTGATCATACGCATAATTCACATTGTAACTAGCACCACTCGTGGGACAACTGGTATCCCAGCGGAAGTGTTTACCAACGAGTCGCCCTATATTATCATAGTAAAGACAAATCGTGGCACCGCGGGCATCGGTCTGGCGCGTAAGCTTGCCTTGGCGGTCGTATTTGTAGCTCCAGGTCCCAAGAGTGGGGTCACTCATCTCCGTCTTGCGGCCGCCCATGTCATAGGTGAGGGTGGTAGTGCCAATACTGTTCGGATGGCTGACACTGGTCAGGTTGCCGAGGGCGTCGTGGGTAAGCGTCACCTGGGCATCTTGCACCCAACTCCCCCCGCTGGGGTTATAAGTGCGCACATATTGGAGGTTCCATATAATACGCGCCATAGACATAGCGCATCTCGGAACGGCAGGCCCCGCCACTGCCCAAGACACGCACCCGGGCTGGCTGGCTAGCCAGCCACTTGGCACGATTGAGCGTATTGTGCCAGCCCGTAAGCAATGCCCAAGAGGGCGTTACTTTTCGAGCTTACGCAAGTTAGCGGTATAATTTATCGAAACGACCAACGCTGCATTGGTCATCAACCTAGCTCAAGATACCCACCTGAACAAGAATTGTAAAGGCTCATCGGTGCGATGAGCAAGGTTCAAAAGATAGCGAGCGCGCCTCTTTCGATGAGCAAGTAGTTACCCAAGACCGCGGTCAACCACAGCGTTGTTTACTGACTGATGGTTCGGCTGGCTTGCTGCTCGCGTGCTGGTAGCCAGAAAAAGGCCGGAAGCTACCAGCGTTTGTTGCTCGCCCAAGGGAAAGCCTTTCCCCTAGACAGCGCTACTGTGGTTTGGGTCACGATCGGAAACATACAGAAAATGGCACGGCTGCCAGCCACCGGCCACCCAGGGGCTGTGCAAGAGGCACATGTCCTGTTTATTCGCGCCCACGAGCCGCACAAAGGCCCCGTAACTCCCGACAAAATGAAGTCAAAATTAATAGACAATCTGTCATTGTTTCGATACCTTTGTCGTAGAGAATTTGAATACAATATAGTACAGGATGGCGTTGATAGACAAGGGCAAATCCATTGCAGATGGACCTAATAGCAGCATTATTTCTAAGTCATTTGATTGGTGATTTCCCCCTCCAAACCAATCAAATCTATCGCTTAAAAAACGAAAGTTGGGTAGGCATTGTGTTGCATGTCGCCATTCATCTCATGGTGACGGGCATCATGATTCGGCCATCGCTCACCGTCTGGCCCTTATTTGTCATCTTGGGTGTTCTGCATTTCCTGATTGACTTACTGAAATTGCGCCTACCCCTCAAACAGCTCGCCCTCGGCTTCCTGCTCGATCAAGGGGCCCATCTGCTTGTGTTGTATGCCCTAGCGCAGATCTGGGCCGGCACAACCACATCGGTGCTGCCGCTGCCCGTCCTCCTCCCTATGATCGGCTATGCCCTCATGCTAGCGACGCTTGTTTTCTTCTGGGTATTGGCAAATGAATTGACCACGCGTTCTTGTGGTGAAAGACGCGCCATCCATTGGGCGAGTACGCACCTCTTAGAACTTTCTCAATATGCGGGTCTTCCTCTTCTCTTTGTCCTCAGCTTGCGCTTATATCAAGCCTGGCTTTAACCCCATCTAGGCCAACCAGAGCGCCACCAGCCCAACCAAGTAGGCACCTTTTAAAAGCGCTAAAGCCCGCCGGACATGTGCAACAGGCGCAGCAGGCGTGACGTAATAGACACTCCACCCCAACGGCAGCACAACGCCAACCAGCAACAAGCCAATCGCCGGCCAGGCATACCCCCACCAATGTCCCAGCCCCCACACCACCAGCAAAAGCAGAAGGGTCAGGAAAGCTAACAACTGCCGTGTTTTGACGACGCCAAGGGATAGGGCAAGCGTCTGCTTGCCCGCAGCCTGATCGCCGCGCTGATCTTCTAGTGTCTTGAGAATTTCACGAGCCAGCACAAAGAGGCCCAATGCCAAGGCAGCGGGCCATAGTTCCCTCCAGGGGGCCTGCTGCCAACCATAGACCGCAACGACACCAGGAAAGAGCGCACTGCCCGCCAATACCGCAATGAGCAGATTGCCAAGGCCACTTGTCCCCTTGAGCTGGTTGTTGTACCACCTCAATAAACTCAGAACACCCAGCGCAACCAACAGCGCGCCTACCCCAAGTTGGCTACTGGACAACAGGGCCAATCCCACTAGGCCAGCCGCCAATAAACGCGCCTGATCCCGCGTGACGCGGGCCGCCGGTAGCGGTCGATCTGGTTTATTGATCTGATCTTCAGCTTGATCACTGAGGTCGTTGCTGACATAGCCAAACGCGGTGATAGACCACATGGCTAGAACTGTCAGCCAGAGGCGGCTATGCCAGAGCGCGGTATGGGTCAAGTGAGCGCCAAGTAGCACGAGGAAACTAGCGGAGAGTGAATTACTCAGCCGGAGAAGCCGTAGAATACCCCAGAGCATGCCGTGCCGTGATCAGTAGGATGCGGTGGGCGAGAAATCATGATGAAGGTCGGCCCAAATGGCTTCCCCAACCTGAGCCTCTGTGAACGCGAGGTAGACGGTCTCATCGCGTACTTGTTCACGCCGAAAGCGGCTCTTCTTCGGTAGTTCTACTTGATGGGTAATCGCAATCGCGGGGCGCACTTCCGCGCCAAAGTAGAGTTCCCCCCATTGTATGGTACGAATGGCTTGGGGCGAAAAGAAGACATACCAAAGGCCTACCTCTTCCTCTGGCCAGCGCCCCAAGCCAGCCCAGGGCTTTTGCAAGACCTGGCAAAGCAGCGCATGTTCGCGCGTGGCAAAGGTGCGATAGAAGCCCGGTAGCCAAGTAAAGCGTTTGTATTTATGCTCCACACTGAACAGCCCCGTCACCATGACTGGCGCTTTTTCGTGGGGAGCCATTAAACGGGCGGAGCGGGTAGGCACTGCACTGGGTACAAAATGAACAAAATCGCGGCGTCGCCAATAATGGAAAACGCCGAGGATGCCAACCCACAACACGCCACAGAGCGCGATCAGCCACCAATTTTCCGCCCAACCCCCAACAGCTACCAGCAGGGCACACCCCACCAAGAGCACGAGAAGCCAACGGAAAATCGGTGTGCTGCCTAGATGATAACGGCTGGTATAGTAGAGCAGCGTGCGCAAGGAAGAACGCGGAGAATCTTCGGGGAAAGTCGTGCGCTGTGGAACGGGCGGGGGAGCTACTGCCTCACGTTGATAGGGCATGCTGTCATGTTTGCCATTCAGTGATGGTGTTGTCCGTACAAATTTCACCGAACTACCCTTGCTTCTTTTATATCTGCGGGAAAAAGGAGAGAGGTAAACCAGGTAGAACGCTACCTATTTACCTCTCTTCTCATCCTTATAAATAACGCCACCACTCCGCTTCTCTATGCTGGAGCGGGCAAGGTTCCGCCTAAATCAAGGCCACCATCATTGCGCTTCTCGCCGTTGGTGCGTTGTTCATCAACCGCGGAGCCGCGCAGCGGACGCCGGGCTTCGGGCCCTTTGTCGATCCCTTCTTTGGGCGCTTCACCGCGCATAATTGCTTCGAATTCAGCGGCGTTGATCGTTTCGATCTCGAGCAAGCGCTTCACCAATGCTTCAAGCTTATCCCAATGGGTGCGCAAAATTTCATGACACCGCAGGTGCGCTTCTTCGACCAAAGTATGGACTTCTTCGTCAATATCCTGGGCAATCTTGTCACTATAGTTGCGGTGTTCGCTGATCTGGCGGCCCAAGAAGACCATTTCTTCCCGTTCGCCATAGCGAATGGGGCCTAGCTTCTTGCTCATCCCCCACTGCGTGACCATGGCCCGCGCTAGACCAGAAACCCGTTCGAGATCGTTGCTCGCGCCCGTGGTCACATCTTGGTAGCGAATCTCTTCCGCCACCCGGCCGCCAAGTAACCCAACCAATTGATCGCGAAACTTATTGCGGGTGCGCAATAGCGTCTCTTCATCGGGCAGTGGCATTGTATAGCCACCCGCCATACCACGCGGCACAATCGTAATTTTGTGCACAGGATCATGATCGGGCAGGAAATGCATTGCCACCGCATGACCGGCTTCGTGATAGGCGACAATCTCTTTTTCTTTGGGAGTGATCAGCCGACTGCGCCGTTCGGGGCCAGCAATCACCCGCTCAATGGCCTCTTGCAATTCATCGGTGCTGATCGACCGGCGGTTGCGCCGAGCCGCCAAAATGGCCGCTTCGTTCACCAAATTCTCAATATCGGCCCCTGCAAAGCCAGGGGTCTGCTTGGCAATCACATCCAGATCGACATCAGCAGCCAGCGGTTTGCCCCGCACATGCACATCCAAAATCGACCGCCGCCCCCGCAAATCCGGCGCGTCCATGGTCACCCGGCGGTCAAAGCGGCCTGGGCGTAACAAAGCAGGATCCAAAATATCGGGGCGATTGGTCGCCGCGACAAGGATGACATTCGTGTCGGTATCAAAGCCGTCCATCTCCACCAAAATCTGGTTCAAGGTCTGCTCACGTTCATCATGCGAGCCCCCCAACCCAGCCCCCCGGTGACGCCCGCCAGCGGCAACCACACC
>JAHBVH010000092.1 GCA_019637645.1 Caldilineaceae bacterium | reverse complement strand
ATCACCTTTGTCCATGTCACCCATTCCCAAGAAGAAGCCTTGGCCTTGGCCGACTTGGTGGTGGTGATGGACGGCGGGCGCATTCAACAAGCTGGCTCGCCACGCACGGTCTATGATACGGCGAAGACGCCCTTTGTAGCCTCGTTCATTGGCGACCACAATGTTGTCCACGGGCAAGCCGTTGAGCAAGCGGCACAAGAGGTGACCTTAACCGGGGAAGGGGGCAGTCGCTTTATCATTCCTGGCCAGGCCCACATTGGCGAAAAGGTGACCTTTTCGGTGCGCGCCGATCATGCCTTTTTGCTGCCCAGCGTGGATCAAACCCTGCCCTTGGCGGAAAATCAGTTAGCCGGTGTCGCATCTGTGGTGGAATATGCTGGCTATCAGGTACGGGTAAAGTTGGAGACGCCCCAGGGGCTGGAATTTACGCTCTATGTGCCGGAAAAGCAATTTTCCAATGCGCCGATTAGCCTGAACCAACCGATTCGGGTCGGCTGGCACCGCGAAGATGCCATGCAGCTACGCTTGGCCTAACGGCAAAACCTGGCCGGTTTGCGACCGCGCATGTCCTCATTCTCAACCATGGAGTTGACGGGCGTTGTGGCCGGTGCTTTTTATCATTGGATTTTTACACAAAGGATTGTAGGAGAGTGAACCTTATGGCAGGACAAACCCAAATAAGCCGACGTGTCTTTCTCAAAACCGTGGGGATCACGGCTGGTAGCCTGATCGGGGGCGCGCTCTTAGCCGCCTGTGCACCAGCCGTAGCCCCCGCCGCCCCCACCAGCAGTGGCCCAGAGATTAACACCCAACAGATCAAAGATGTGGTGCTGCGCCAAATTGGCACCGGCGTCTCGGCCATGAATGAAATCCAACAACAAGCGCAGGAGGATCTAGGGTTCACCATTCAGATGACGGCGCTCAGCACAACCGAAAACAACCAGCGGTCCATCACCCAGCCGGGCACCTGGGATATCTTTGACGGCGAATATTTCAGCCTGCCGCTGGTCGTGCCGTCGGGGAATCTGCTGCCGCTCGATGTTTCGCGCATTACGGAGTTTGATAAGATCGCGCCCCTCTTTATCACCGGTAAGCTTACCGAAGATTCGGTCATTGCGCAGGGAACAGCCCCCCACAAAGTGATGTTTCTCACCGGTGCCGATTCGACTGAATTTGCCACCGAACCCACGGGCTATGCCACCCTCATTCCCACCATCTATAACGCCGACACGTTAGGTTACCGCCCGGATCTGGTGGGACGGGCCATTGAGTCATGGGCCGAGCTTTTTAATCCCGAATTCAAAGGGAAGACCTCCATTCTCAACATTCCCTCCATTGGGATTATGGACGCGGCCATGGTAGTAGAATCCGCCGGGCTAATGACCTTTGGCGACAAGGGCAACATGACCAAAGCAGAGATCGACCAAATCACCGACATTCTCAAGGAACAGAAGGCCGCCGGCCAATTCCGCGCCTTCTGGGAGACCTTTGACGAATCGGTCAACCTCATGTCCTCTGGCGAAGTGGTCATCCAGTCCATGTGGTCACCGGCGGTAACCGCGGTGCGCGCCAAAGGCATTCCTTGCATCTACGCGCCGCTCAAAGAAGGGTATCGGGCTTGGGGCGGCGGCTTGGGGTTGAATAAAGCCTTGGAAGGCATTGCCTTGGATGCGGCCTATGAGTATATCAACTGGTGGAACTCGGGCTTTGCGGGCGGCTTTGTTGGTCGCCAAGGCTACTATAGTGCCATCCCCGAAAATGCCAAGAATTTCATGAGCGAAAACGAGTGGAATTTCTGGTACGAAGGGCTACCAGCTGCCGAGGATGTGGTCGATCCCTTTGGCACGACCCTGGAAAAAGCTGGGGCGACGCGCGATGGCGGCAGTTATTGGGATCGCATGGGCGGCGTCGTGGTTTGGAACTCGGTTATGAGTGAACAAGATTATTTGGTGCAAAAGTGGAATGAGTTCATTGCTGCCTAAAGAAAACACAACGGTCGTGCTAACCAGCCACGAACCGCATAGCAGCTTAGGGGAGCCATCCTTGGACAGTGCCGCCGCCACGGCTAGTCAGCGCGCGTCTACGGCGCTGGCTGGCCAAGGGTGGCGGCGGCTTGTCCCCTATCTGTTGGCTGCGCCCTATACGCTCGTGTTGCTGCTCTTCCTCGTGGTGCCGATTCTATTGATCGTGACGATCAGCTTCTGGCAATACAGTAGCTTTGTCATGAAGCCAGCCTTTGTGCTAGACAACTATGGGTTGGTCTTTTCGCCAGTCTATCTCAAGACCTATCTGAACACCTTCCGCTTTGCCGCGATTGTGTGGGCCTTTACGTTGGCTATCGGCTTTCCGGTGGCCTACTTTCTGGCCTTTGAAGTGCAATCGGTGCGGGTGCGAACTGCGCTCTTCCTACTCTGTACCGTGCCTTTTCTCACCTCTAATATCATTCGCAGCATCTCGTGGATTCCCTTTCTGGGTCGCCAAGGGCTGCTCAACAGCGCGTTGTTGGGGCTGGGTGTGGTCGATGAGCCGGTGAGCATCTTTCTCTTTTCCGATGTCTCGGTTGTGCTATCATTGGTGCATCTCTACACGCTCTTTATGGTCGTGCCCATCTTTAATACCATGATGCGCATTGATCATTCGCTTGTCGAGGCGGCGCGCGATGCAGGCGCTTCGGAATTGGGGGTCATCCGCGCGGTGATCATCCCGCTGAGCTTGCCGGGCATTACGATCGGTACCATCTTCGTGGTAGCGCTGGCTTTGGGTGACTATAGCACCGTGCGCCTCATGAGCGGTGGGCAGGCGTCATCAGCAGGGCTCGCCATTAGCAACATGATCAACAGCCTTCAATATCCCCCAGCGGCGGCCAATGCCGTTGTCCTCTTGGCGGCCACCTTGCTCATCGTGGGCATCCTTTTGCGCTTTGTGGATATTCGCAAGGAACTTTAGACAGTAGGACTGTGAGACAGTGACTCACGCGCCTACTGTCTCACTCATTCAGGAAACGTTATGCGCAAACGCAGCAAACTCTTCTGGCCATTGGCGATTTTTTTTGGGCTTTTTATCCTTTTTCTCTATGGCCCGATCTCGACCATTGTAGTGCTCTCCTTTCAGGGGGAGCAGGGTGGCTTGACTTTTCCCATGAATGGCGTTAGCACCCATTGGTTCTATGCGCTCTTTCAGCAACAGCGCGTGGGCGATTTCAAGGGCTCCTTTCTCCGCTCGCTGGGGCTGGGTTTTATGGTGATGTCCATCTGTGTCACCCTTGGCCTGATGGTTGGGCAAGCCTATCGCTATCGCTTCAAAGGCGCTGGAATCCTCTTCTATCTTTCCGTGGCGAGCTTGATCGTCCCCAATATTTTGGTCTCCTTGGGCATTGGGGTGCTTTTTGATCGCCTTGGCTGGCCCTTAGGATGGTATACTTCCGGTTTAGCCGCCCATCTCACCTGGACGCTCCCCTTTGCCCTCTTGATTATGATGGCGATCTTTAATCGCTTTGACCGTTCGTACGAAGAAGCGGCGCGCGATCTCGGGGCCAACGAGCTTGTCACCTTTGGGGAAATTGTCTTGCCCATCATCTTGCCGAGCCTGGTAGGCGTTGGGCTCTTTGGCTTCACCATGTCCTACGATGAATTTTCCCGCTCGGCCTTGGTCATGGGCGAATTCAACACCCTGCCGCTTGAGATCTATGCCATGACCACCAACGTAACTTCACCGGCGCTCTATGCTTTGGGCACGCTGACAACCTTCTTTTCATTTGTCATGATCGGCCTCTTCCTGGTGATCTCGCGGCGCTTGCAACAACGTGCTGGGGCATTGGTTAAAACCGTAGCAGCCTCGGAAGAATAACCAACCATGATTCGTCTCCATGTGATCAACGGCAATACCTATGGCGCGATGACCGCCAATATCGATACCCAAGCCCGGCGTGTCGCGCGTGCCGATACCCAAATTCTGACCACGCAGCCTGAAGCTGGCCCCATGACCATTGAAAGCTACTACGACGAGTATCTCGCCATTCCCGGCATTCTCGCCCAAATCATCCGCCATGAGGCCGCCACGGACGCCTTTATCCTCGCCTGTTGGGGCGATCCTGGCATTGAAGCTGCGCGCGAAATCACTCACAAACCCGTCGTCGGCATTGCCGAAGCCAGCCTCTATGTCGCCAATACCCTCGGCGCAAAATTTGGCGTGGTGAGCACCCTCAAACGCACGCAACACATGGTGGAAAAGACCATCGAAAAAGTGGGCTTACAGAGCCGCTGTGCCCTGGCGCTCTGTACCGATCTCCCCGTAGCTGCCACCGAAGATGACCGTGACCTGACCCTGCGCGTGCTCGAAGCGGGAAGCCGAACGGTGATCGCAGCCGGGGCAGAAGTGATTGTCCTCGGTTGTGCGGGTATGAGTGGCCTCGACGATGCCCTGGCCCAACGGCTGGGGATGCCCGTCATCGACGCCGTAGCCGCGGCGGTGGTGTGGGCCGAGGCGCTTGTCCAATTGGGCAAAAGCACCAGCAAAGCCATGACCTACCGTCCCCCCGAAGATAAACCCATTGTGGGCTACCCCGATTTTATGCAACCCAGCCACTTACGGTAAAATCAACCTTGCCCTGAGAATGGCCAGGGACAAGGTATCTATTTCACAAAAGAAATCCCTATGAAAACACTCATTAAGAACGGCAAACTTGTTACGGCAGCCGATGAAACGGTCGCCGACTTGCTGATTGACGGCGAAACCATTGTGCTGATTGGGGTGGATCTCGACTCAGCCTTGGCCGATGAGGTGATCGATGCCAGCGGGCTCTATGTGTTGCCCGGTGGGGTTGATGTCCACACCCATTTGGATATGCCTTGGCGCGGCGTGCGGACGATCGACGATTTTTTCACCGGCCAGCGTGCGGCAGCCTTTGGCGGCACTACCACCCATGTGGACTTCTCCGTGCAGAGCAAAGGGGGCACCTTGCACCAGGCCGTGGCAGAATGGTCGGCCAATGCCAAGGACAAAGCGGTGATCGATTATGGCTTCCACGTTGCGATTACCGACCTCACCGATCAAGTGTTGGAGGAGATCGCCGAACTCCCCAAGATCGGCGTGACCAGCATCAAAATGTTTATGGCCTACAAAGATTCCTTGCAAGTGGATGATTTGACCCTCTTCAAAAGCTTTCAGGTCGCCAAAACCAGCGGTGTCCTCTCGTTGGTCCACGCCGAAAACGGCGACGCCATTGAGGTGTTGACGGCCCAAGCCCTGATAGCTGGCAACACCGAGCCGATCTACCACGCGCTCACCCGCCCACCGGAGCTAGAAGCGGAAGCAACGAGTCGCGCCATTTGGTTGGCCCAAGTGGCTGGCGATGCCCCCCTCTTTGTGGTTCACTGTACCTGTGCAGACGCTTTGGCTGCTGTCAGCGCGGCCCGCCAACGGGGTCAGTCCGTCTATGCCGAAACCTGTACCCAATATCTCTTTTTCACCAAAGATGATCTGCTAGGTACGCCGGAAGATGACTTCAATGGGGCAAAATATATCTGTTCACCGCCCCTACGCGAAAAGAGTGACCAGATTGCGCTCTGGCGCGGCCTCGCGACTGGTGAGCTTTCTTCCCTGAGCACCGATCATTGTCCGTGGGGCTATGCGGAGCAGAAAAACCTGGGCCGAGAGAGCTTTGCCCAGATTCCCAATGGCGCGCCCGGCATTGAAGATCGCCTCTATATGCTGTGGGAAGCAGGCGTGCGCAGTGGCCGGATGACACCAAGCCACTTTGTCGCGCTGACGGCCACGAATCCGGCTAAGCTCTTTGGCCTCTATCCCAAGAAGGGTACTTTGGCCGTTGGCAGCGACGCTGATGTGGTGCTCTGGGATGGTGATGCCGAACATACCGTCAGTGCCGCCACCCACCACAGCCGGATCGACTATAATCTCTTTGAAGGCTATAAAGTACACGGCAAGCCGGTCAAAGTCTTTGTCCGTGGCAAACTTGTTGTGGATGGGGAGCAACTCTTGGCTAAGCCAGGCAGCGGCCAATTTGTCCACCGCCACAGCCCCCTTTTGATCTAACGCTAGGTACGCTTGACGGCCTAGTACCAAACCTGTCAGGTTTTGAAAACCTGACAGGTTTTTTTATTCCCACAGAATCGTAGAATTTGATGGAAGCTTGCAGTTCCGCCGCCCAGCATTGAGTAGGATGGCGCGCAAGGACTCATCGCTGCAATTGTAGCACGTTGGCGCGCTTCTCACGCAGGAAACGCGGTCATTGCCCCCTTTGGGCGGATGAGTGGTGTAGCCGGGATGGCATTCATTCGTTCAGTTATGGTTATTCTGTGAGGAAGATCAGTATGAAGCTCTTTAAATGTCAAAATTGTGACCAATTGTTATATTTTGAAAATACCCGCTGCGAGCGCTGTGGCTATGCGCTTGGCTATCTGTGGGAAGAACGCGAGTTGAGCGCCTTGACCCCGGCTGACAACGGGCTCTGGCAGGCCCTAGCCAACCCGACCCAGCGCTATCGCTACTGTGCCAATGCCGAACATGATGCCTGTAATTGGCTTGTGCCCGCCGACGGGCCAGAGAGCCTCTGCTTGGCTTGCCAATTGAACAATACGATCCCGAATCTCAACAATCCAGATCATCTGGCACACTGGCGCAAATTAGAGCTAGCCAAACATCGCCTGATCTACGCATTGTTGCGCTTCAGACTCCCCGTCCTCAACCGGACGATTGACCCTGAATTGGGGTTGGCCTTTGACTTTTTAGCCAATGAAGGAGAAGTTGCCGAGCAAGGTGGGGTGATCACTGGCCATGCGGATGGCCTGATCACCATCAACGTGGCCGAAGCGGATGACGCCGAGCGCGAACGGGTGCGGCAGATGATGGAAGAGCCCTACCGGACCCTACTTGGTCACTTCCGCCATGAGGTCGGTCACTATTATTGGCAGCGCTTTGCCCGTTCCGATGCGTGGCGCCAAGCCTTTCGCGCCCAATTTGGCGATGAGCAACAAGACTATGCCCAAGCTCTCTCTGCTCACTATGCACAAAATGACGAGGGCAACTGGCAGGCCAATTTCGTTAGCCACTACGCGTCGGCCCACCCTTGGGAAGATTGGGCCGAAACCTGGGCCCACTATTTGCACATGGTGGATTCGCTCGAAACGGCCTACGCCTTTGGGATGCGCGTACGCCCTCAGATCAAAAGCGATGAGAATCTTGCCGTCACGGTTGACTTTAATGCCTATAATCAACCCGATTTTGATATGCTGATCGAAGCATGGCTCCCCGTCACCTATGCGCTCAACAGCCTTAACCGCAGCATGGGTCATCTGGATCTCTATCCCTTTGTCCTCTCACCCACCGTCTTAGCCAAGATGAGATTTGTCCACGATAGCATCCACACTACGCCAGCCTAGAAGGCAGAGGACAGAGGAGCAGAGGACAGCAGTATTCTGATTGCTGTCCTCTGCTCCTCTGTAAATATCGGGTAAATGAAGGATCATTTGTCTGGCGGCTTGTGGTATAATGCCGTTGCGCTCAGCAGACAATGATCGCAGCCACGTCATGACGCCACCGTCTGCTTCACCTTAACGTTTTTCTCCACGGAGTGAGCAAAGAGTTGTCACCGGGCCTGTCGATGCAATGGCGGCCCCAAAGAATGACGACTATTTGCTAGGATAGAGATATAGGTTAGCCAAGTATGCAACGTTCTAATAAAATTTCGCGGCGGACGGCGCTCATTAGCCTAGCGACGGTCGGTGCGGTTGCCGCCACCTCGCGCGAGGTGATCCGGCTTTCGGCAGACCCGATTGGCGAAGAAGAGAGTTTTCCAGCCCTGTTGTCCGAAAGTAATTTGACGGATGGCCCCGCGAACACAGTTACGCCAGCCACCGTCGAGCTGCCCTGGTCGCAAGAAGGCGGCTTTATCAACGATGCCAGCACGCTCAATCGGACCGCGATCCATGGCATTGTCCAGGTGCGCACAGAAGCAGAGATCCAGAATGCCCTGCAATTTGCTCGGGCGGAAGGGCGCAAAGTGGCCTTGGCCGGGGTGCGCCATAGCATGGGCGGCCAGGCTTTTTATCAGGATGCGGTTGTGCTTGATATGCGCGCCTTTAATGCCATCCAAGTCGATGAAGCCCAGATGACCATGACCGTCCAAAGCGGGGCGACTTGGCACGACATTCAAAAGGTGTTGCACCCGCGCTATGCGGTCAAGGCCATGCAATCCACCGATATCTTTACCGTTGGCGGCTCGATTGCCGTGAATGCCCATGGGATGGATCATCAAGTGGGCTCCGTTGGGCGCACCATTCGATCTATGCGCTTGATCCTCACCGATGGCACGATCCAAACCCTGTCGCCCACGGAAAATGCTGAACTCTTTTGGCTGGTCATTGGCGGCTATGGCTTATTTGGGATTATTCTGGAAGCGACTTTGGAGATTACCGAAAATGTGATCTATGCGCCTGGTCGCCGCGTCCTTTACTACGAAGCCTTTCCCACCGTCTTTGCCAATGAATTGGCCCCGAATCCCAACTTGGGGTTGATGTATAGCCATCTCTCCACCGCGCCCCAATCGTTGCTCCACGAGATGTTGGTCTATACCTATGAACGCCAAGTGGTACCCGACGCGGTGATCGAGCCATTGGGCGAGGTCTCGGGGGTAAAGCTGCGGCGCTTTGTCCTTAATTTTTCTAAATTAGGCAACATCCCCATGCGCATCAAGTGGTATGCCGAAAAGAATATCGAACCGCTCATGGAGAGCTGCTCGGTCACGCGGGCCCAAGCCCAGGCCCAAGGCGAAGCGTGTCTCGTCTCGCGCAACCAGCCCATGCATGACTCGGTAACCTATTTGCGGAATAACCTAAAACAAGAGACTGATATTCTGCATGAGTACTTTATTCCGCGCGCCCAATTTGTACCCTTTGTGGATGGGCTACGGGCGATTGTCACCGAATATGGGGTCAATCTCCTCAACGCCTCGGTGCGGGTAGTCCACCGGGAAGATAATTTTTTGACCTACGCGCCCGAAGAAGCCTTTTCGGTCGTGCTCTACATCAACCAGCGGATTGACGACGCTGGCAACACCAAAATGCGCACAGTGACCCAAGCCTTGATCGATCTCACCAACCGTCTCAATGGCCGCTTTTTCCTGCCCTATCAACTCCACTATACACCCGAGCAGTTGGAACGGTCGTATCCCCAAATCAGCACCTTCTTTGCCGCCAAACGTCAGTATGATCCGGCCCTGCTCCTGACCAATACCTGGTATGAAAAGTACGCGCCGAGTTTTGTGAGCGGCTGAGGCAACAACAAGGGAAGAAAATGAGGACGCGGATAGACGCGGAAGGACGCGGATTGATTTTATCCGCGTCTATCCGCGTCCCGTCAAATCACTTTAATAATCGTAGATATGTTCGATGGTAATGTCTTGTTGAGCCATCTCGGCCAAGACCTCGTGCAGGCGGGCCACGGGAATATTGAGGCCGATCCGCTGACGCGTTGGATCGACCAGCACCTCCATCGCAAACATGAGATCGACACCAGGCAGATTATGCTCCCATGTACGCGGCGCAAAAGCCGTGAGCATCACCTGATCGTTGCCCGCAAACTCCACAAAGTGGACACCCCGTTCGGCCAACTCCGGCACAAGTACGGTAAAGGGTTCGTAGTGGGGAATGGTGATCAAGGCATATTGGTCATCCATCCGCTCGACTAGCTTTACCTCTGGCAGCTCGGCCAAGGTTTCATCAGTCACATTGGTGGCGACGGCATAGATCTCCATGTCCACGGCGCCATAGGTTACCTCCGTGCCCCAGCCGATCAGCGCGCCATAGGCCGCCTTGATGAGAAACTCGGTGCTCAAAGCCAGCTTACGTTCCCACTTGCGCACAGGATTGGGTCCCCACCAACCGGTCGTTGTCCACAGCAGGTGTAGCTTCTCCATATAGGGGAAGTCAAACCAAGGAATGGCATGGATAAAGTCGCCATATTCTTTGGCATATTGACGCGCCAGGGCATCCTCGGGTGTGAGTTCCGCGCTGCTGATCCATTCGGTCAGCCGCCCTAGGGTGCCTTCATAGATCCCTTTGATCCCATTTTCGACCGTAAAGCTGGTGCCGATGACATAGAGCATGAGGTGATAGCCGCCATTAAAGGGATAGCTGCCCTTGGTCACGGCGCAAACACCAGCGTAGCCCCGCCAATATTGCCAAACCGAGGCAAAGAAGGGAAACGAACTTGGTGGTTGGGTGGCAACATGGGCCGCATATTCATCCGCGCTAAAGACAATATACCACTCTGGAAAGGTCAGGTAGGTCTGATCTTCGGCGCGCAGATGTTCCGGCACAGTTGCCCAGGCTGCCATCACCGCGGGTTCGCGGGGTGTAGGAGGGAGGGGATCAACGGCGCTAAAGGGTCCACAGAAAAAACCGATAAAACACAAGGGAGCGATGAGGAGTACGATGAGGAAGAGAAGTGACAAGCGAATTTTACGCCAGAAACGGTACAAGCGCTCTTTCCCTTTATGCATAACGCGTTTCCCGGTAGCGCCGACTCAACACAAAGCCAATGTAAATGGCAACGCCACCAATCAGAATATGGGGAAAATTCGCGCCGATCTTGTGCGCCCAGGTGTAGGGCTGTGGACCATAGCGCAAAATTCCCAAATCTAAATAGGCTTCGCCAAAGAGCAGGCCGACAATGCCATCAAAAAAGTAGACCAGCCCAAAGAGCTGAAAGTAAAAGCGTGCGGCCCAAGTCGAACGCATGGCCGCCAAAGCTGCCCACACAGCAGAGCCAGCATGGAGCAGATCGTCATACAGTTGCAGGCTGAAAAGACCGAAGAGCAAGCCTTGGTTATCTTTCAGCCCCGGAATATAACTCAGCGCGGCAATCCCCAGAAACATGGCGGCATAGAGCCACGCCCACTTACGCAGATCCATAGCGTACTTCCTCTCTTTTAATCCACACAAAAAACAGCCTAACGCAGTATAGCATAATCTGTATCGCGATAATATCGTCAAATTTACTGTTTTAGAAGTTACGCAATTGACCTGGAGCGCTAGCATCTTGCCGACAGGCCTGTCGGCGTGCCTGGTTTGCGCAAGTCCTAGCTTTATCCAATAGCCAAGATATGCCCAACCGATCGCCCCCTTTTATCGGCTTTGCGCATAATCCGTGTGCGCTGTGACTATGATATACTATTTGCATAGGAGTTTTATCTATTGCCTCTTCCAGCCACCAAGCTAGGTTAGGCCGCCGTCACCAGCAAGGATGTAGGGGCAAAACGCACAAGAAAGAGCAAAATTGTATGAAAATTGGGGTCAGTTCCTATAGTTTCAGCCGCCTAGTCAACAGTGGCGCGCTCGAACAGATTGCCGTCATTCAAAAAGCCAAAGAGATCGGCTTCGATGTGATCGAATTTTCGACCATTGCCGTTCCCGCGGGCAAAACCCTGCCGGCGTATGCCAAAGAGCTACGCGAAGAAGCCGATCGGGTGGGGATCGATATTGTCAACTATACGATTGGGGCTGATTTCCTCAAGGGGTCCAATGGCGATCTACCAGCAGAAATTGAGCGGGTGAAGGCGGAAGTCGATATCGCCGCCATCCTCGGCGTGCCGGGCATGCGCCACGATGCCTCTAGTGGTTGGCCAGCCGCCCATACAGGCCCCAAAAGCTTTGACGCGGCTTTGCCCCGCCTCGCCGAAGGCTGCCGCGCAGTGACCGAATACGCGGCCAGCAAAGGCATTAAGACCATGGTCGAAAATCATGGGTGGTTTTGTCAGGAAAGCATTCGCGTGGAAAAGTTGGTGACGGCCGTCGATCACCCCAACTTTGGTGTCCTTGTGGATATGGGCAACTTTGTCTGTGCTGATGACGATCCGGCCATTGCCGTGAGCCGCCTCATGCCCTATGCCTTTCACTGCCATGCCAAAGATTTTCACATCAAGGCTGGCACCGAAGTGGCCCCCGGCAAGGGTTGGTTTGGCACCCGCGGCGGCAACTACCTACGCGGAGCGATTATTGGTCATGGCAATGTGCCGGTCTTCCAATGTCTCCGCATTATGCAACGCGATGGCTATCAGGGCGTCCTCTCGATTGAATACGAAGGCATTGAGGATGTGTTGATGGGGATTCAGATCGGTCACGATAATCTGCGCCGCATGGTCGGCATGTTGGCGAGCTAAGCCGCGCGATAGGTGATTCGTGAAGCGTGATTCGTGTGCCAACATCACACGAATCACGTTTTACGAATCACCTTCTCCTCCTACGCGCCTTGTTGAATCATCGTAATCACGGCGCGCATCCAGCCCAGCGCATAGGCCATGCCTGCGTGCCAGCCCGCGGCACAACTCATGTGGGGCGTGTGGTCGGGAATAATCACCCCGTCATAGCCATTTTTGTGGTAGATGCGCAGGGCGCGGATCATATCCACATCCCCATCATCGACAAACGCTTCCGTATAGTTTGGCACCTTGCCCACCACATTGCGGAAATGGACATAGGCAATTTTGCCTTGGGCGCTGTAGGTGTCGATGGCCTCATATACATCCCCACTCGCCATTTCGGCAATCGTACCCTGACAAAATTCCAACGCATTGTAGTGGCTGGGCACAATGTCCAACAACCGCTGATACCGATCAGGCGTGTAGACCAAGCGCGGCGATTGGCGTAAGGTCGGCAACGGCGGATCATCGGGGTGGGCAGCCAGGCGTACCCCTGCTTCCGCGGCCACGGGCACCAATTCGGTAAGGAAATCGCGCAGCCGCTGCCAGAGTTGCTCTTCGCTCACTGGCCCCATGTGGCCGGGCGATGCGTCTTTGTCATAGACGGTGTTCCAGACCATGCCGTTGGGGATCGGCTCTTGGGGCGGCGCTTGGTCAGCCAAGTAGCCAATCGATTCAGCACCCCCACGCCCAAAGGGACCGCGCACACGCCCCCAGACCCCAGCTAGGCTAAAGTTATAGCCCATGACAGGAATGCCAGCTTTCCCCAAGTTGCGGATCGACACCTTGAGATTTTCCAGTTGCGCTTGCTTACGCGGCCCGTCGAGCAGGACATCGTGCCAGTGCGCGGGTGCAAAGTTTTCGAGGGCGGCGATCTCCACCCCTTCGGCATTGGCCGCGGCGCGCAGATCGCGCAGATCTTCGTAGGTCCAGTAGGGTAGCGTGGGATCGGTAACACCCCAACAGCCAGTTGGCGCGCTGGCTTTGGGCAATAGCGCGGGGATGTGGGCGACGACATAGTTTGCACCGGCCTGTTTGGCAAAGCGAAAATTTTCTGCCGTGAGCATGTTGTCATAAAGACCAAGACCGAGTTTCATGGTGGGTTCTTTCTAGAACGTGATGCGTGATGGGTGGAACGAGTTACACATCACGTTCCACCCATCACCTCTCATTCGGCTGGATGTAATAACATAATGGGGATGGTTACATGGTGGATCAGGTGTTCGGCAATACTGCCATAGAGCAGCTTGCTAAGGCCGGTACGCGCATAGGTGGTCATAGCAACGAGATCGATGTTAGCTTCTTTGATGAAGCGTTCTACCTCGAAGGGGGCGCTGCCAAAACGGACTTCCCGCGAGACGGTGTAGCCCGCTTCTTCGAGCATCTGTTTGGTAGCAAACAATTCTTCACGCAGTTGGGCGGATAAGGTCGCTTCGGATTGCACATCATCCACGCTGACAAAGACCGGACCTTCCACATAATAGACGCTTTGGGGCGGATCAGCAACGCGAGTCAGGATCAAATGGGTATCCTCGGGCCGCAGAAACCGTTGAACCGAGGGCAAGATGCGTTCCCGAAACTTCGAGCCATCTAACAAGATCAGTACACGATTTTTGGTCATAGGCGCACCTCCCGTTGAGCAAAGCAAATTGCAAACAAACGAAGCACCTAGGGCATTACGCTCCGAGGACAATGAATCTCAAGCAGGTCGAATGGTTGGGCAGTAGAGATAAACCCGGCAGTCGCACCGCTCAGAAACTGCATTGGCGAAGGATTGTGCAACGCGAAAGGGCTAGACGTAGTATAACAAAAAAGCCGAGTGATCGCCACTCGGCTTGGCCACAGGGAGAAGCGGCACAGAAGACATCACAAATCATCAATAATCAATGGCTAATTGCTAATGGGCAATGAAGGGCTTCGCGTCAGCACCCATTTGTTATTAAAAATTAGCCATTGATTATTGATGATTAGCACGCGCTTTCTTCTACGCGATAGCAGAATCAATTCAAAGGCTCATATTCCCGGATCTCGCCATTACGCCAAGTTAATAAACGCCCGTAGAGTGCATGTTGACGCTGGACGGCCGCTTTGCGCATTTGGCGGACCAAGGTCGCGACACCGGTTGGGTGATTCTCACTAAAAGCCGTGATAAAGTCGCGATTGGGAATGCCGATCAACATGTTGCCGGGGATACGGCGCGCCCACCGTTCCATCAGTTCTGGCAGGAGTACCTGCATCGCGGCAAAGCCATCTTGGCTTTCGCAACTGAAGGTGAGTTGGCGCAAACTGCCTCGCGTTTGGAGTTTGTACGCTTGGCTCCGCTGGCGTAGATTCTCTAGAGCACGCGCATGAAGGCTAGCCTGATCACAGCCATGGGCCATGGCGGTCTGTGCCATGGCCTCATCGACATACAAACGTTCATCGGCGCTCTCCAACATATAGACGACCACCAGCCCGGTGAGAAAAGGGCGGGCGAGAAGCGGTATAGGGGATTGAATCTGCTGATCCACAAGCCAATGGTTAGTCCGGAGCACAGGCAACAACGAGGCCAGCGCAGCCGGTTCGACCAATGGCAGGGCTGGTAGCTGATGCAACCCCTGAACATGCGCGCCGATAATATCGTCCAGTCGCTCCGGCGAGTCTTGATAGGCTTGATACGCGCTCGTCAAATTAACCTGATTCGGCTGGTCATTGAGCGTGATCAAGAGATAACCATCACTGGCATGCTCGACCGCAAAACCGGCCTCTTTGGTTGCATTGACGACACGCGCCACAAAAGCATCGAGGGAAAGTAATGTATTCATGCGTTTAGAAGATCCGCAATTCTGGGTCAGAGGTCATACCCATCAGGCTAACACGTGCGGCAATTCTACGCGCTAGCGCACGAAAAGCCTGCGCTGCGTCACTTTCCGGTGCTGCGACCACAATCGGCAAGCCGCTATCGCCACCACGGCGTACTTGCGGCTCCAGCTCAATCCGCCCGAGGAATTCGACACCCAGGGTGTTGGCTGCGCCTTCGCCACCACCGCTCCCAAACACTTCCCCGCTCATGTTTTCTACGACACCGATAATCGGAACTTGGAGTTGCTGGAAAGCCTCCGCCCCGCGCAGCGCATCGCTCACCGCCACGGCTTGCGGCCCAGTGATGATCACCCCACCGGTTAACGGCACGCTTTGGGCGAGGCTCAGCTGGGCATCACCCGTTCCTGGCGGCAGATCGACGATCAAATAGTCGAGTTCACCCCAACGAACATCGGTGAAAAGCTGTTGAATCGCTTTGTGCAACATGGGACCACGCCAAACCAGCGCTTTGCCCTCGGGCACCAAAAAGCCCATGCTAATCACTTCTACCCCAAAGGCCGTAAAGGGCACCATTTTGTTGCCTTCGACCCGCGGTTTACCGGCAAGCCCAAACATCATCGGGATATTAGGACCGTAAATATCGGCATCCAACACGCCAACCGTGGCCCCCTCTAGGGCCAGACTAACGGCCAGGTTTGTTGAGACAGTGCTTTTGCCCACACCGCCTTTGCCACTCGCCACGGCAACGATATTCTTGACGGGAATGTTGAGCTTATTCGCAATACGGCTATCGGTGCGCACTTGCGCGTCAAAGCGTACATTGACTTGGTTTACGCCAGGCACGAGTTGTTTCACCGCGGCAATCGATTCCTGTTCCATTTGGCTACGCAAGGGACAGGCTGGCGTTGTCAGCATAATCGTGAACCCAACTTGATCACCACTGATGGTAATCTCGCGGATCATGTTGAGCGAGACGAGATCGTTATGGAGTTCAGGCTCTTGGACGGTACGCAATGCTTTCAGAATCGCGTCTTCGGAGATCGCTTTCGAGTTTTTTTGACCAAACATGCTTTTTCCTTTGTGAGTATCCATCTATGCGCAAGCGTCAACAACTGGCTAGACGCGGTGACCTGATCCTGCTTGCTTGTCAGCGATGCTGTCCGCCTGAATCAGCTTGGCGACCTTGCGCCCCAATTCTACCGCATAATTTGTCCCGCGATCCCACGGATAGACCTGGCTCATGGAAGCAAAATAGAGCCCCGGCAGCGGTGTGCGAATCTCTGGAATCATCTCCAGATAGCCCACCGGCGGCACCGGCTGGGCGTATTTTGCTTTGTGCACCCATGCGCCAGTGATCCAACTGGGTTGGAAAGCGGGATTTAATTTGGCTAAATGTGGGGTAAATTCGGCCAACAACTCCTCCATGTCCATCGCAAAATAACGATGATCAGGATCCAGATAATCACCCAAATAGAGTAAATGTTCGCCGCCGTAATGGGCGGGGTCGATCATATTAGTATGCTCCACCAAGGCCAGGAAAGGAAATCCCTCCCGTTTGGGCAAGTTGACCCAATAGGTCTCTTGCAGCAGTTGACGATCCAACGCTACCGTCAGCACAACAGCCCCCATGCTCTTCAACTGACCTAGTTGCGCCAAGTAATCCGCTGGCAGATCGGGGGCCAACCGTTGCATCAGCGCTGGGCTGACGGTGCTCAACACCACATCAAAGTCGGTTACTTGTCCGGCTGCTGTCACCTGCCAGCCTTGGTCAACACGCGGCTGGATTCGCTCGACGGCAATCCCCGTCTGCCATGTCACTTGTGCACGCGGCAGGCGTTGGGCCAAGCCATCCACAAAGGCTTGGAAGCCCCCCCGATAATAGACAAGCTTAGGGGTACGCTTATAGATACGCGCCCAAAACCAAGCCAGATTCACGTCGGTGTAATGTGCGCCAAATTTGCCTTGGAGCATGGGCCGCCAAATGGCATCATGGCCGGCCTCGCCCAACCAACGCTGGAGCCACTGATCCGCTAGCAGTTTGTCAAACTGTTGCCACGGCGGGCGGGGGTGATACTTAAGGTAGGCCAACACCATGCCCATGCGGACCCGATCCACCAAGCTCATACCCGGGAAGAGCAGCAGGCGTAAGGGGCTATCCAAGGGATAAGTGCGCCCTTGGTAGTAAATCACCGTGGTCGGACGATGCACCTCCAGGAGATCGGCCAGGCCCAATTCGCGGGTGAGGCCAAGGATCGCATCGTCATTGGTAAAAAGATGGTGATAGAAATATTCTAAAGGCCAATCCCAGGTAGGGCGGCCTTTGAAGCCAGCAGCAAGGCCCCCCAATTGTTCATTGGCCTCATAAATCGTCACCGTAACAGGCTGTCGGGCATGGTGAACTAGATCGTAGGCAGCCGTTAGACCAGTAAGCCCACCACCAATAATGGCTACGCGGGTCGGGTGTTGGGGGTCTGTTGCTTGATTCATTCTACCAGATCAATTTCATTAGAAGTGACATGAACTGACAAGAGGGGTTCAGGCAGGCTCTAGCAGGGTTGAAACCTTATCAGCACCTGTCTGAACCCGAAGAGACAGTTTGAAAAGGGGCCTTTACACCTAGAAAAAACATCAAGGATGGCGTGGTTCTATAGCCTTTTCAACGTGTCGCTAGGATAATCACTCAAGCCGCCAACGAAAGCAACCCAGGTCGGGTGCCTTGTTGAAGATGCTGGTTGAGTTCAACCTTCATGCGCTCATAAAGTTCCAAGAGATCGCGATCCGACCCCTTGTAGGATTGGATCGTTTGAGTAGCGCACAAGTAGCACCCACGCAAGAATTTATAGTTATTGCTATTACAACGCAAACAACCGTCCAGTTCAATCATCATCAAGACAAAAGCTAAGCTGTCTGGGTGTGTTTCCGGCAGAGTTGATACTCGGTCCACCAACTCCTGCCATTCAGCACCGCGTAGTTCGCGCAAGCTGGGAATCAAATGGGCAGGGAAAAGTAATTCGGCTTTGGTATGGACCCCATATTCATTTAAATCGGCCACCTCAACCTCCAACATCCTCTTCGACATAAATACACGTAACCAATCCACTGAATCAGAAATTTACTTCGACATTCGGTATTTTTACTTTTGGCACAACGGAAGGCAGAGCAAAGCCTTCCTGGCTGGTTGGCGTACCGTGCGCCACTGGCAGCAGTTGATTTAGGTTGACCAAGAGCTGTGCAAGATCGCGGCCATGTTCACGACAAATGTCGGCGAGGCTTTCATCGGCATCAACGGCACAGCTATTACAGCCACCTAAATGGAAGCCGGCGAGAATCTGAGACGCCTGGGGATGAAGCGCCGTGGCTTCACGTACCGTCATCCCGGGTACAAAGCCCGCACGCGTTGGCACAAGTAAGGCCGTTTCGGCGTGCAAGCGCGCCAGTCCATCCAGCGCTTCTTCACGGACCTTGCGGATCTCGTCGTTGGCATCAAAGAGGGCACGATTATAGCGATCCAAACGCCGCGTGGCAATTTGCAACTCTTGTTGTAATTTCCAGGCATAGGCCATAGCAGCCAGCGCCATGACCAAGGCCAACCAAGTAAGCATAGTCCCCATCCAGACCTCCCAGGCTAGAAGCTGTCACGGCCCCGGTTTATTTACAGCGTGAACTCTTCACTAGGGGCCAACACGGTGCAATCAATATCGGCTTCGCGGCGCAGTGCTTGCCCAAAGGCATGCGCATCCTGGCGAATGGGCGGGAAGGTGTTGTAATGAATTGGAATCACCCGCTTGGCCTGGACAAATTGGGCGGCGAGGATCGCATCATCAGGCCCCATGGTAAAGTTGTCGCCGATGGGCAAAAAGGCCAAATCGACCCCGCCAGATTCGCCGATCAACTTCATATCATAGGTCAATGCCGTATCACCCGCAAAATAGACATCATGCCCATCGTTGAAATGAATCAAAAACCCATTGGGGTGACCACCACTGCTCCCATCGGGGAGGGTACTGCTATGATGGGCAATGGTGAGTTTCACCCGGCCAAAGGGAAAGGTGTAGGCTCCCCCCGTGTTCATCCCATGCCCCTGTTGGGCGCCCTGTTGACCAAGCCAGGTGACAATTTCAAAATTGCTAATCACTGTCGCGCCGGTACGCTTGGCCAGGGTAGCGGCATCGGCAATATGATCAGCATGACCATGGGAAACCAAAATAAAGTCAGCGGCGATCCCGTCAGCGGTGGTTGGTGCCACGGGGTTGTTGGGCGCGAAAAACGGATCGATCACAAGCTTGATCCCATCGGCGTCCAGTGTAAAGGTAGAATGACCGTAATATTTGAAGCGAAGTGTCATCTTTGTGTTCTCCTTTCTCTCTGTGCATACCGCTCAAAATTTCATTTCCGATCGCCGTGCCGCGCAAGCCAAGCAGCCCTCGTTGCCTTGTCTTATTCAAGCGACCCAGCTTGGCTTCCCTCCACCTATGCCTAGCAGCGGGCTAGGCAGTCAGGTTCGTGTGGCACAAACTCATCCAATCGATACTACAATAAATATAGCGATTTGTCCATGCGTTTAGGCAATGAAACGGAAATCGATCTTACGTAAATGCTGGTCATACACAGGCAATCAAAGCCCTACAGCAAAAACATAGCCAGACTCACAGGGATAGAGTCTGGCTATGCTGGTCATTAGGTTATCGAGCAGCGTACGGCAGAGAGGGCATGTATGGTCGCAATGCAGAATTATAATCTCAATGACCACTACCTACATTAATCTTTGCGCTGCTTTGCTTTCTCAGCGGCTTTACGCTTTAGCTCATCCAAACGGGCCTTCTTGGCATCGGCATCGTCACCAGCCGCGCCGCCATCACTGGTGCTAGGGGCCTGCTTCGTGGCCGGCGCGGCGGTGGTGGGCTTTTCAGCCGCAACCGCAGCCTTATTCGCCTCGGCTTTCGCTGCCTCTTTTGCGCGTTCTTCTTCTTGGGCTTTGCGGCGCGCGTCCTGCTCGGTGGCATATTGGACGGGCCAGAGGGCCGCATAGTATTCGATTGGAACTGTCAGCTCTTCTTTGTCATAGACCAATTGCGGATAGCGATCATAAACTGCCAGCTCATAGTCATGGTTCATTTTAATAGCGTCGAACGGACAGAATTCGACACAGAAGCTACAGCTCATACAGACCGCGGCATCAATATAAAATTCGGCGGGGCGCGTCACGGGCTTCCCGGCTTCGTCGCTGTCACGGACAATCCAAATACATTGGGGTGGGCAGACTTTGGCACAAATACCACAGGCTGTACACCGATCTTCCTTGGTTTCTGTATCCCAGATCAACATGGGAATGTAACGGAAACGCTCGGGTAAGAGGCGCTTTTCTTCGGGGTATTGAATGGTCAACAAGCCTTCTTGGCTAATGGGCTGTTCAATAATCCGCCGCTGATTATCTAGCTTTACACTATCGACATAACGGCTAGGTACATCCTTGCGATCGTCTGCAAAGGTATCGAGCGCATGCTTGAGGGTGATCCCTAACCCTTTTAATAGTCCACTTCCGAACATGGCGTTCTCCTTCATAATTAGCGGTCAATCGGTCCCCATGGACCCCATTGGCAGCTAATGATTTTTATCGATCGACTTCACCTAACACAATATCGATAGCGCCTAAGATCACAATGGCATCGGCCACTTTGTACCCAACCGACATGGGGCCCAAGGCATTCAGGTTGATGTAGCTTGGGGCGCGGACGTGGTAGCGATAGGGATTGGGTTTAGCATCGCTGACCAGGTAGAAGCCAAGTTCACCCTTGGGGGCTTCCACGCGCACATAGGCTTCCCCTTCCGGTGGGCGCAAGGTATAACCACCCTTACCACCCAAGATCTCCCCTTTGGGCAGATCCCGCAGCGCCTGTTTCAGGATCTTCACGCTTTCACGGGCTTCCAACAGACGAATATAATAGCGGTCGTAAATATCACTATTGGGCAGCGTCGGAATATCAAAGTCAAAGCGATCATAGATGCAGTAAGGTTCGGCCTTGCGAATGTCATAGGCAACGCCAGCAGCCCGGATCATCGGCCCGCTCACGCTCAGGGCCAGCAGATCAGCGGCGGACAAATAGCCAACGCCGCGACCGCGCGCTTTGACAATTTCATTGCCGCTCAGCATGCGATCTAATTCATCCATGACTCGCGGCAACCGCTCATCAACAATATATTGTGCCTTTTTCTGCCAGCCATCGGGTAGATCGCGCACGACACCACCAAAACGCATGTAGTTACACATCAGGCGGGCGCCACTCACCTCTTCAAAGAGGTCAAGAATCATTTCGCGCTCTTCAATGGCATAGAGGGCCGGTGTCTGCAACGCGCCTAGGTCATTCAAGATAAAGCCAATCGACCAAAGGTGATTCACCACGCGGGTCAGCTCTGCCATAATAATCCGCAGATAGTTGGCACGTTCGGGCACTTCGATTCCAGCTAGTTTTTCGACAGCCAAGGCATAGGCCAAGTTATTGCTCATCGAATTGATATAATCTAGCCGGTCGGTGAAGGGCATGTTCATCAGCCAGGTATTGCGCTCACCAATCTTTTCATGATTGCGATGCAGATAACCCATTTCTGGCTCTAACGCCAGGATTGTTTCCCCTTCAATGCGGGTCAACATGCGAAATACACCATGGGTGCTGGGGTGGTGAGGGCCCAGGTTAACAACAATGCTTTCCGTATCGAGGCTGCCTTCCTCGGTGTGGTGAGGCGCTTGGCTCACCGGCACATAGGTGACTGGCTCCTTCCAGCTATCAGGATCCCAACCGGCGGGGTAGGTGGTGTTTTTGCCCCAGGGCAATTTATCTTCGTGCCAAAGATACCCACCATTGGGGTGGCGGCTTTTGAAGGGCTTGGCGTCTTCTTCGTAGTAGGCTTCTTTCCAATCCTTGCGCATGGGGTGACCATGGAAGCCCTCCCACAAAAGAATCCGGCGCAAGTTAGGGTGTCCGGCAAATTTGACCCCATAGAGGTCATAGACTTCGCGTTCTTGGAGGTTAGCCCCTGGGTAGACACTAACCGCCGAAGGGATGGTTTCATTCTTGGGCACGCGCACATGCAGCGCCAGATGGCCGCCACCTTTTTTCGTGCTGTATAGATGATAGACCACGTCCAAGCGTTCAGAAACACCGGCGCGGGCTTTGCCTTTATAGGCAGAATAGTCAGTACAGGTTACGCTAGACAGGAAGTCGTAGCTTTCCTGATCGCGCAAATGGGTTAACAGCGGGAGTAGCTTATCCGGCGCGACAATCAATGCCGATGCCGTCTCCGGCAGCCAGCGCCCCACCACCGCGCCAGGTACGGCATCATTATAGGGCAGGCTGGTATCAACAGCCGGCGTGCTTGCGGATGGGGCTTCGACCACTGCAGTTGCTTCACTCATGATTCAAGCCTCTCTAAACAAGGAAGTTGAGATTAAGCGATACAGAGGGTAAGAGATTAACTCAAGCGCTCACCCTAGTTCGCTCAATCTCTTCATCTCCCATATCATGGACAAAGAAATACTGATCAACCACTCTGGCGCTTGGCAGCCAGGCGTGCCTTGGCTTGTTCCGCCCGCTCCTTGGCCTTGCCAGATAACTGGCCTGGGGCAGCCGGAGCCTCTGCCACGGGTGCGGCAACTGGGCTGGCCGGTGCCGCGGCGGGCGCCGCCGGTTTCGCTGCCGGGGCCGCTTTGGCGGCTTTGGTCGAAGCTAAGGTGTGCTCTTTGATCAACTGAATCTGGCGTGGGTCGAAAATATCTGGGCCCAGAATCGGCACAGGAATATACTCAGAGTTGCCCTTTTGGTACCACGGTACAGAAACAATGCTTTGACGCATGACCTTGTCATGCAATTTGAGGATGCCATAGATCAGTGCATCTGGCGTAGGAGGACAGCCGGGTACATACACATCAACCGGGATATACTTATCGATCCCGCTGACCACATTATACCCTTCTTTGAAAGGGCCACCACCTGTGGCACAGGCCCCCATGCTCAATACATACCGCGGTTCAGCCATTTGATTGTAGATCCGTACAATCGCTGGCACCATTTTCTTGGTCACAGTACCGGAGACAATCATCAGGTCGCTCTGGCGTGGGCTTGGGCGCATAACTTCCATGCCAAAGCGGGCGAGGTCCCAACGGCTGGCCGCGGTCGCAATCATTTCGATCGCGCAACAGGCCAACCCAAAGAGCAACGGCCACATGGAGGCCTTGCGGCTCCAATCATAGACCTTGTCTAGGGTGGTGACTAATACATTCGCTTGTAACTCCTCTGGGACCTGAATCTGATCATGCAGATATTGATTGAGTTGGTCTTGCTTGAGTGATGAAAAGTTTGACACAGGAGTGGTGGTCTTTGCCATGAACCGCTTCCTTTGATCCTAATGAGACTGAGATGCTAATGATACTAAACTCTGTTGAATGGGCAGAGAAAGTGATTACAATAAGACGCGACAAAAGCGGCAAAATCGCAAATAATTTTGGCTTTTTTGTCAGCTCATCAGCTAAATTCTACCTAAATCCACCAGGGATTGCAACTTTTCACCCTAGTGTAGACAGCACCAGCTTAAGCCAGCTACAAATCCAAGGCTTGCCCCAAACCGCCTGAGCCCTGCCCCATCGATCATGATTAGATAGAACATAATTCTTGCAAATTCCGGTAAATTTAGACTTGGATTATACTCAGTTGACGCGCCAATGTCAAGTTCTTTTTTTCACAAGCAGGGATTTATGGACCCCTGCCACGCCCTACCATCCGTACCTTCTTTGACCTTATTTCTGGATTTCTGGTAGGACTTACGCAGTTGGTTGGTACCTCTAGCGACCTGACAGGTTTTGTCCAAGTGCCTAAGTTCTATTCTTGATCAAAGCCAGGGTCAGGCGGGAGATAATTATCATCTTTTTCATAAAAATTGACACACCATCTTGCCTATGCTATACTGCGCGGCAATGAAACCAGTGGTCTGTGGTATGATCCACCAAGGCACACCAAGAAAGGCACACCAAGAAAACATAGCCGCTTTGGGCTGCCTGCGCTGTTGCTTCCCGAACAGGCAATACACCAGGTTCGTGGTTTGTTTTTCCAGCTTCTTGCAACCACAAGACCGCAATGCAGAGAGCACAATCATTCTACCCCAAACCCTACAACCGATGGATGGCCGCTTGATCGTGCCTTTGCGGGCAAAGCAACTGGGTCACATCACATTTGGTCCATTCGGGTAGACATAGTAGACATAGATGGTAGACATAGATGAGGGTAGGCTCTGATGCGCCCTTCATTCTTGAGCAGTTGGGAGGAAACTGTGGCAATTACTTGGCCCTGGAGTAGGCAGAAAACATCCAACATTCTTTGGCTCGATCTAGGCGACCTAGGCGACCTAGTCCACCCGGATGGCCCCCATGAACAGTGGCAAGATCATGGGCTTGGTTTGTTGCGCACCATTCTCCACCAAAACAATATTCAGACCGATCTTGCCTCGACGCGGGCCGTTACTTCTTGGGAACAACTAGCCAAACAGATCAAAGGCTATGACATGCTCCTCATGAATGTGCGGAGCTATACCTACCCCGTTGCCCTAAAATCGGCCCAACTCTTTAAGGAGTTGAATCCCCAAGGGCTGGTGCTAACTGGTGGCATGCACGCCACCGTCGCGCCGGATGAGATGGAAGAGGTCAAGGAGTTTGATCGGATCTGCAAAGGGCCGGGCGAAAAGGTGATTGTTGACCTTGTTCGCGATCCAACTGCTTTTGAACGGGTCTTTACCGGCGAGGGGGCGCGCTCCATGGCCGAATGGCCAGCGATTGACCGCACCTTGTGGCCCAAACCAGCCAGTTGGCGGACAAAACGTCGCTTCCATTGGCAATGGCCGCTTGAACCTGAGTGTGGATGGGGGCCGGGTCCCGTCGCGACGGTGATGACAAGCCGGGTCTGCCCTTGGCAATGTGTCTTCTGCAATGAAAATTCCTACATTCCCAATATGGGACGCCGCCCCGTTGATGCGGTGATTGATGAACTCAACTATTTGGACCGCAAATATGGTGTCGGTTCAGTGGTGATTCATGATTCCATGTTCTTTCAGAACCCCAAGTGGCTCAAGGAATGGATCGAAAAGTATCCGCGCAAGACGAAGCGCTGGACCTATTGGGCCGCAGGGCGGGCAGATACCGTCAAGCAGTGGCCGGATCTCTTTGAGGCATTGGTCAAAGAGACCAATTGGCGCACCATTTCGATTGGCTTCGAATCGGGCAGTGATCGCATTTTGCGCTTGCTCAACAAAGAGTGCACCGAAGAAGATAATTATTTTGCCATTGATCTGGTCAATCGCATTGGTGATGAGCTAGAGGCCAAGGGCGAACGGCCACCCATCTTCTGGTCGAATATTATGTTGGGGATTCCAGGCGAAACGCCAGAGGATGCCTTCAAAACCATGCGCATGCTCAAGCGGATGAAACGGGTCTTTCCGTCGATCGCGTTCTATGCCCCCTATCCAGGTTCGGCGTTGGGCAACCAGTTAATTGCCGAAGGCAAAAGCCGCATGACCAAAGACAACTACCATCGCTTTCCTGACGATGAAAAGGTCAAAGGCATTGACTATCAATTCTATCGCGATCTCATGGCCGGTAAGTATGACGACGAGGTAAACCGTGGCCTCAATACGATGCGCGGTGCGGACCTCTACCAAGGCACCTTAGTGAAAGCATAATGGTTACTCTATGAGCAGCTTTAGCAACCCACACTATATGTATCTGTTTGCCTTAAAAAATGGCAAAAAGAAGTTGGGTTATGGTCAATCCCCAGAAGACGCGCTAGAAATTTTGCGCATTCGCTTGAGCGAGGCCGAGATGACGGAGATCATTCCCGAGCAATATTTGAAGATCTCTCAGCGTGAACTACAGCAGTATGTTGCCGAATTGGGCTAATGCAACACGCGCCAGAAGCAGGGCAGATCTTGCAAGCCGTGCAACAGGGAGCTTCTCTCAAAGCACACCGTACGCTTGACGGCCAGAAAACGCACAAGGTCCATCTGGCGGACGGGACGGTATGGGTTGTTTCTGCCCAAGCAGTCCGTCTGCTGGAAGACCGTGGGTGGCTACGCAGTAACATGAAATTTCCTGCCGCCACCTACCTGCTCACCGAAGCTGGGTGGCAGGCGTCGGCGGCTCAACTTAGGTCTACTAGGTGGTGGTCACTTAGCCGTTGGTTGAGTTTTCTCTATCGCCGTATCCGTCAAATTCATATTTATGAACAATTTCATAATAATTGACAAAATCAGCACTTCTGTGCTATACTGCCAGATGTCATGAAGAGGATGGTAGCAGAGCCGACAAGATTCATCGAGCGATGTAGTAGAAGCGAATGATCGCTACCATCATTTTGGTATTCATGCAGAACAGGACCGTTAGCTGTGCACGCCGTTCGCAAAAATATCCTGGAAATTTTAAAAGAACAACGGTCAGGTGCCACCGTCGCCGAACTAGCGGAGCGGCTGGAGATGGCACCCGTTTCTGTGCGCCACCATCTGGATATCCTCCAGGGGGACAATTTAATTTGCGTGGAACGGCTGGAACGAAAGGGCCACGTAGGGCGTCCACAGCAAGTATATACCCTGACGACAGAGGCCAATAGTTACTTTCCAAATAACTTTGCTGGCCTGGCTGATAAGCTCATGGCCCAGATCAAACAAGTTTTGCCTCCCGAGCAGGTCCCCCTTGCCTTTCGTTCGATTGCACGTCAAATTGCGTCAGACTTTCCGGCCATCAACCAGGGCAATCCCGACCAAAGCGAAATTAAAGCTTTAGAGGCCCATTTAGAACAAGTCACCATCTTTTTGAGTGAACGCGGTTATTTGGCGCGGTGGGAAGCGGCCACAGAAGAGGGTACGGGCGAATATCTGTTGCATAAATACAATTGCCCCTATGCCGGGGTTTCTGGCGAACATCCAGAATTGTGTGCCATGGATCAAGCCCTGATCAATGAGCTATTTGACGAACCTTGTCAACGCGTTGAGTCCATGGTAGATGGTTCACCCTGTTGCACCTATCGCATTACCAGCACGTCACAACATGTTTGTTTGCAAACAGAGTTGCCTCTGTTAACTGGGATCAGGTGATTTGTGAACAATTTGATTCAACTAGAACAGACACCCTATGGCACAGTTAGTGTCGCGCCCTTGCCCGCGGGCTATACCATTGAACCAATGCAGGATAGCTATGGTCGTCAGATCAACTATATGCGGATTAGCCTAACCGACGCCTGTAATCTACGCTGTGTCTATTGCATGCCCGAAGAGATGACCTTTCGCCAGCGGCAGGAGTTGATGAGTGACGACGAATTACTGCAGCTCGTTCGGGTTGGGGCCAGCTTGGGCGTCCATAAGATCCGGCTAACCGGTGGTGAGCCCACCATTCGCCCAAATATCGTAGAGATTGTCCGCGCGATTGCGCAGATCCCGGGGATTACCGATCTGGGAATGACCACCAATGGCATCTTGCTCCATAAATTGGCCCAACCGTTGGCCGATGCTGGTCTCAAACGGGTCAATATTAGCGTTGATACGCTCGATGCTGAGAAATTTCACCGCATTACGCGGTGGGGCCACCTAGAGGATGTCTGGCGGGGCATTCGGGCCGCCGAAGCGGCTGGGCTGGTGCCGATCAAGCTCAATAGCGTGGTCGTCCGCAATTTTAATGATCGCGAAGATATGATCGAGTTGGCCCGTTTGACCCTCGAAAATGATTGGGAAGTACGGTTTATTGAAATGATGCCCTTTGGCGAGATTAGCGACTTTCAACAGACCAACGTCGTGACCTTTCAGGAAATGCGCGCGCAAATCGAATCAATCTTTGGCCCATTAGAAGAAGCAGGGTATGATTTTGTTGATCCCAGCCGCCCTTTTCGGATCGCTGGGGCCATGGGTACCTTGGGCTTTATCAGCAGTGTGACAGAGCCTTTCTGCCAAGGTTGTGGCCGGGTTCGGCTCACAGCCGACGGCAAATTGCGTCTCTGCCTCTTGCGTGATGACGAAGTCGATCTACTCACACCCTTGCGCGACGGAGCCAGCTTCGCCGAACTGCGGCTTCTCATGCGCGACGGGGCCTATCACAAGCCGTGGGGTCACGGCCTTGCCCAAGGTGTCATTGCGCAAAAGCGGGTGATGAACCAGATCGGCGGTTAGCCGCTTCTACGGCAGCTACCCATCGTGAGTCGAGACATCGTGAGACATATCATGAAATCGGCACAATGGGCAGCGCTTGTGGAAGATTGATTGCAGAGCCTTGCTCGCTACACTCGTAGTATATACTATATTTCTTACTAGTTCTGTTTGAAGGAGAATGAATAAGATGGTTACGATTACAACATCAGCGGCTGAGAAACTCGGCGGCATCTTGGAACAGAAGGGCCTGAAGACTACGCATGGGCTACGCGTCTTTGTCAAGGGTGGTGGTTGCGGCGGTATGCAATACGGCATGACCTTTGAGGATACCACGCGCGAAGGCGATGAAGTTTTTGAACAACATGGGATGCGCGTCTTTGTAGATCCGACCAGCAGCTTCTATATCAACGGTGCCAATATTGATTATATTGACAACCTTATGGGTGGCGGCTTCCATATTGACAACCCGAACGCGACCAGCTCCTGTGGTTGTGGTAGCAGCTTCCGCACCGCGCAGTCGCACACCGGCGAGGAAATGCCGAAGAGTTGCAGTCACTAATTCGTCGATTTTTGATCTATCGGCCTTGTGAGTTTTCAGCTGGCGACAACAAGCCGGTATGCAACGGATAGATCAGGACTTAGCCTCAGCAAAGGCGAGCTTGGGTATCACCAGCTCGCCTTTTACATTGGATAAAAGCTTAGGATAAAAGCTTATGCCGAACCCTTATGGTGCACCCGAAATTAGTGTGAAAGAAGTTGAACAGAAACGTCAAGCCGCCGAAGCCTTTGTTTGGATCGATGTACGTGAAGCCGAGGAACTAGCGCGCGTCAGCATTCAAGATGTGCGTATACAGCATGTACCCCTGAGTGACCTCGCCGACCGCCAATTAAAAGCGCTCCCAGCAGAAGCACAAGACCAACAAGCAGAAGTGATTGTCTTTTGCCATCATGGCATGCGCAGCGCTCAGGTAACCGCATGGCTCCACCAACAAGGCTGGCAGAAAGTCAGCAGCATGGCCGGCGGTGTAGCAGCTTGGGCCCAGGAAATCGATCCGTCGATTGGCACTTATTAAAGCCGGTGTGTCATCTACGCCTTAACAGGTTTTTAAAACCTGTTAAGGCTGGACGAGCCCTATCCCAGAGCATAGTCGATAAGCAACCGTGTTATCGATTATGCTCATTTTATTTCTACCTACCTTTGCGCTACTATCCAATGAATCGCTGCTGAGACCAACCCGCTGACAACAAGACCAGAATCAGATGCGACTTTACTAGGAGTCATTGGCGTTCACCGGTGGACGCGCTAACCATGTCAATAGAATCTAGCGGTCAATCCATGGAACGGCACTGGACATCGCCACAGTAGAATCATACGCTTCCCATCGTACAAAGGAGGACCAATGACGAGAACAACCAGCACACCCGCCGGACTTTCGTTTGAGCTTTCCGCTGATCTGCGCATGCTCCAGGAGCTGGCGCGTGACTTTACCCGGAAAGAAATTATCCCCAAAGCCGAGTTCTATGATCGCAATGGTGAATGGCCTTGGGAGATCTTCCACAAAGCACGCAACGTTGGGTTGGTGAATCTAAACGTACCAGAGAGCTATGGCGGGATCGGTGCCAGCGTCTTGGAAGAGTGCATTGTGGCCGAAGAGATGGGCTACGGTTGTACTGGCATTGAAACGGCCCTGATGCTCAACCAACTAGCAACCTTGCCGCTCTTGATCGCCGGTAGCGAAGCACAAAAAGAGCGCTACCTAACGCGCCTGACCACAGAAGGCAAGGTTATGTCCTATGCCCTCACCGAGCCCGATGCCGGGTCGGATGTGGCGGGCATCAAAAGTACCGCGCTCAAAAAAGGCGATCACTACCTCCTTAACGGCACCAAAACTTGGATTACCGATGCGCCTGTCGCGAGTGCCTTTGTTGTCTTTGCCAAGAGCAACCCCGAAGCTGGTCAGCGCGGGATGAGCTGTTTTGTGGTGGAGCGGGATTATCTTGGCGTAAGCGTTGGCAAACCGTTGGAAAAGATGGGTCAACATGCGGCCCAAACGGCTCAGGTTTTCTTTGAAAATGTAGAAGTCCCCGAAGAAAACCGCCTCGGCGCAGAAGGGGATGGCTTCCTGATTGCCATGCGTGTGTTTGATAAGAGCCGTCCGCCCGTTGCGGCGGCGGCGACGGGCTTGGCGCGGCGCGCGCTCGATGAAGCCGTCCAATACGCGGCGGAGCGGACGACCTTTGGTCAGCCGATCTACCAACATCAAGGGGTAGGGTTTCTCTTGGCAGATATGAAAATTCGAGCCGATGCGGCCCGCGATCTGGCGTGGAAAGCGGCTTGGTTGGTTGATCAGGGCCAACGTAACACGAGCGAAGCCGCGATTGCCAAAGCCTTCTGTGCCGATGCGGCCATGCAAAATGCCACCGATGCCGTACAGGTCTTTGGTGGCAATGGCTACAGCCGCGAATATCCCGTGGAAAAGCTTATGCGCGATGCGAAAATTTATCAAATTTATGAGGGAACTACCCAAATTCAGAAGCTGATTATCTTGCGGGAGTTGTATCGTAGCAAGAAGTAAGAGACGCATCCTGGGGCCTATACCAGCGGCGGCTAGGGTACCTACCCTTGGTCATTCCGCGGCAAGCTTAGGCGGTGGCCGCTGGCTTTACAGCCTTGAGATAGAGGAGCCGACGATCAAAAACCAGTTTACCACTATGGCGACGCACATTGAGACCAGCCGCATCGGTTTCCAGCCCAGCTTCCATCATTTCGCGCACCACGCTACGGCTAGCGGGGCTCGACTGCAGATCAGTGAGCCACTCTTCCAGATCTTGCTCAAAGACCGCCACAGTTTCCGCTTCCACGGTCAAGCGCTGATTTGTGAGTAGCTTACGGTATTGCTCGGCACTAAGCGCCGCCACATGGCTCGGATTACGGCGCGCCTCGATCGCGTTTTGCGTGGCCCGTTTCACCGAATCATCAGCCCCTAGCAACTCGGCTAAAATCAGGATCCCCCCTGGTTTTAACAAGCGCACCAGCTCTTGCACAATATGCTCTGGCTTGTGGGTATGATTGAGGACCAACCGGCAGACAATTGCATCAAAGCTATCGCTGCGGAAGGGCATGCGTTGGGCCGCGGCCAAGCGAAAGCTGACCCGGCTGGCCGCGGCAGAGGCACTGCTTAACCGGAGATATTCAGCAACTTCCAACATGGCCGGACTAATGTCTACCCCCACTACCTCAGTCGCGCCATCTTCGGCCAAGATGAGCGCCAGGCTGCCAGTACCCGTGCCAAGATCCATTATGCGTAGATTTTTGGGCAAATTCGCGAACTTGAGCAAATGGCGCAGGCGCTGCTCACGGGTTTG
>JAHBVH010000091.1 GCA_019637645.1 Caldilineaceae bacterium | reverse complement strand
GAGGTGATCACCACCTCGTCTCGCTTGCCTTGGAGGACGCGCCCCAACACGACTTCGGATTGGCCAATGTGGGCGCGGTCATCCATGGTGCCATAGACGTTAGCACAGTCGATCAAGTTGATGCCTTGGTCGATGGCCTGTTCGATCAAGCGCTGGGCGGCCGCGGCATCAGATTGCCCGCGCAGCCCCAAGCCCAGGGCCAAGGGACTGACCTTGAGGCCAGTGGCTCCAAAATTGACGTAATTCATACCTTTTCTCCTTTGTTTCTAGAAGTTACGCAATGCTGATATTTTTGAAGGTGCGCTTGCCCTGGTTGAAGGTGCGGGGCTGCTTGTATATTTCGGGAAGCTAGTGTAGACTAAGCCTATGAGCACCACCCATTCTTTTATTGATCGACTCCGTGAGGCGGGTTATAAGATTACACCACCGCGCTTGGCTGTGCTCGAGGTGATCGAGCAGGAGGGCGAGCATTTGGACCCGGCGCAGATCTTGCGGCGTGCCCAAAGTATTCATCCTGCCATTGGCCGCGCCACGGTCTATCGCACCTTAGAATTGCTAACCCAGCTTAATATTGTCCGGCCCATTTATGTGGGGGAGCATGGGCCAACCTACATTCGCGCGGAAGGGGGGCATCACCATTTGGTCTGCTCGACCTGTGGGATTGTCGTTGATTTTGATCAATGCGTGGCCGGGGAAATGACGCGCGAATTAACCGACCGCTTTGGCTTTCAGATCCAAAGCCATCTGCTCGAATTTTATGGCATTTGCGCCGACTGTCAAAAAGAGCAAGCGTAGATAGACAAGGCAACAGGTTCGTCCGTTACCTCAGCGTTGACAGCTTTGCCAAACCTGTCAACGCTAAAGCGCTGCGAACTCTATTCTACTGCTGCCACTTCTTCCTCTGGCAATTCAATTTCAATCATGACCTTGCCCGCCGCGGCCGCCGCCGCGGCTGCTGGCACCGGCTGACCTTCGCTGTCCATCTCCACGCTAAAAATGGTGGCATATTTCGGTGCCATTTTTAAATGTTGCAGAAAGAGTTCCTCGACATCTTCGGCTTTTTCATAGGCCGTGCCGATGGTTTCGATCCGCTTGCCGCGCAAGACAATGGTCACCGGCGCGCCGCCCCGTAAATTGCGCCACCAAGTGCGCCGAGCATGGCTCAAGACGGAAAGCACTTCGCCATCCTGTACATAGTTGACGGGTGTTGTATAACGTTTGCCCGTCTTGCGCCCAGTAAAGGTGATGAGCATGACTTCTTGGCTAGCCACCGTATGCCATGGGGAGCGCAGGAGCCATTTCATCAAGGGATTGCCAATCAGCAGGGTTACATTCAATTTTTTCATGATCCTTATACACAAACCATATAAAAGTCGCACATGCGTACACAGAGACATACCCATCTACTTGTGCGACTTTTATGAGTTTTATCTATTAGTTGGTGTCGCCGTGGCACGGTAGTGCGATCTGTGCCACACGGCTGGGTTGCTATCCATCTAGGCTGGATTCGCCAACCGCTGCCATTCGTCGGCATAGGTGGTGGCTTCCAGCCCTAATTCCTGTACATAGGCAAAGGTGAGCTTTAGCATGGTCATGGCTGGGTCGAACCGGGCCAGTGACCATGGGTGCCAGATCAGAGAGATATAGGGCAAGCCCAAGGCAACCGCTTGATCGATAAACAGGCGGTTCACGGCAAACTCCTCTTCCGGTGTGGTAATGGGGCTCAGGGGCACACCGGCTGGGAAGGGCGAGGGCCACGCGACAATGCGCCGCGCCGTGACGGTTAGATTGTGGGCCTTGAGCAGATTTTCGTGCCAGCCATGCCCGGGCAGTTCCCAGAGCGCGGGCTGGCCATCCTCGGCATAGGTATAGGGCGTTTCAAAGAGCGCGGGCACCGTATAATCTGGCCCCCAAAGCACCGAGCTAACATAGCGAAAGCCCGTATCGGCCACCGCAGCGGTGAGCCAGGTGTCGCCGCGCAACCCTTCGGCGAAGCCACAGCCAGGGCGCAGCCCAACACAGGCGCGTTGAAAGGTCTGTTCAATGCGCTCTTTGCCAAGGCGTAGTTCTTCGTCGCGGGTCAACTGCGCGGGGGCCGGGCCACAAAAAGGATGATCGCGTAACATCTTGTGGGAATAGGTGTGCGAGGCAATTTCAAATTCGGGTACATCCCCCAAGACCGCGCGATAGCCTTCCCCTTCGTCTTCGAGCCGTTTGCCGACAATGAAAAAGGTGCCTGGAAAGGAAAATTGTTCGTGTACGGCGCGAATCTGTTGGCAAGCCGTTAAGCAATCTTGTGGTTTCTCGGTATCATACGCTGCAATATAACGCGTCATAAAGGTTCTTATTCTTCCGTAGATAGGGGTGAGGCGGAGCGGGCCAACCCTGACAGGTTTTCAAAACCTGTCAGGGTTAACTGCCAACGTACTGACCTTACCCTAGCCAGGGTGTTGCTTGGGCGTCTTCGGTGCAATAGGCAGCCAAGACTTTGTTAATCCCCGCCGCGATCTGATCGCAATCTTCCGGCGCATACCATTGGTCGAGCCCAATCGAAACAGTGCGGTTGAAGAGATCGTCGGCAACCGGACAGAGCCCCAGGTTGTAATCGACATGGCCATCGCGCTCTTGGTAAATGGGCTGGTCGAAGGGCCGATCCGTTTCCATGGTGCCCCCCTTGAGCGTAATGGGGAACATCTCGGCATAGACATGCCAATCGGGCCGTGGGGTCCCGCCGCGGATGCCACAGCGAATGCCTTCGGCGTTGAGGGCGGCCACGATCTGTGTCCCCAATGCCTGATCGGCGGGGAAGAAGCGCAGTTGGTAGCCGATCTCGCCCGCCACATCGTTGAGCTTTTGGGGTATGATTTCGCGGAAGGTACGCAACTGTTGGAGAATGCGCAGCTTGACGGCATGGTAGCGCGTGACAATATCATCTAATTTTTCCAATTGCACCACATCGACCGCGGCTTCTAATTCAGACATGCGGTAGTTCAGGCCGTTGAAGAGTTCGCCTTCGTAGCGGGGTGGCGCAAAGCGATCGGGCCGCCACAGGCCACCCGCTTCGGCAAATTGATTGGCGCGTTCCCAAAGCCGCTCATCGTTGGTAATGACCAAGCCGCCTTCGCCACCCCCAATGATCTTGTAGGCCGAGATGCTAAAACAGCCCAGATCACCCCAGGTGCCGACATAGCGCCCTTGGACTTTGCCACCGGGAGATTGGGCGCAATCTTCGATGACTTTTAGGTTATATTTGCGCGCAATCGCCATGATCGCGGTCATATCGCACACGCTGCCCATGACATGGGTTGGCGCAATGGCAACGGTCCGGGGGGTGATCAATTGCTCGATCTTGGTGGGGTCGATCCCCAATGATTCATCCACATCGCAGAAGATCGGCACCCCTTTGGCCGCGACGACCATGCCCGCGGTGGCATAAAAGCCAATGGCCGGGACAATGACTTCGGTGCCGGGGCCAACCCCCGCGGCGATAAAGGCACAATGGAGCGCGGCGCTGCCCGAGCTGACCCCCAACGCATAGGCGCAACCAAATTTTTCACGCGCTAGGGCCTCAAAGGCGCGGCCTTTGGTTTGGGGCGGGTACGAGGTGGCATAGCGGGCTAAATTGGGGCCGGTTCCCCAGGCTTCCGCGGCGAGAGCTTCTTGGATTCGGGCCAAGGTGGGGGCCGAAAAGCCAAAACGCTCGGCAATGGACATAAATTCTTCCGGGCCAATTTTCGGTTGCGGCTGCCCGACGCGGGCCGGGTAGGCTTGGGGGCCACCATGGAGCGCGAGGGTAGTTTCAGTTTTTGTTGCAAGCATCGTTCTTCTCTTTTTCACATAGGCAGATGATAGACAAAGGTAGACCAGCGTATGCGCCAGTCATTCTTGCTCTGGCCCATGCGCTGGTCTACAGGTATAGCGAGCCATCACCAAGGAAGCTATACGGTTCCCCACCCATAAATAAAATAGTTGGCGGTGGTTTGGATCGTAATCGGCAAGCCTGCGGCCTGATAGTGGGCGGCCAAAGCGACCGGGTCAAAAAAGTTTTTGACAATCGCAAAGGAGCGGCCATCATTCAGTTTACGCGTCATAATTTGGGACGTTGCCGCAGGGAGGGGTTGATCGGGGGATGTTGCTGTTGATTCGCGGAGGCTATCGATAAAAAAGAGTTTCCCACCGGGCCGGAGTGCTTGGCGGACTTTCTGGAAGAAATCATCTAGGCGTTCGTGGGGCACGTGGGAAAGCCAAAAGCCGAAAAAGAGAGCATCGTATTGGCGGTCGGGCTGCCAAGTAAAGAGATCCGCCAGTACATAGGTGACACGTTCACTCTGAATGCGTTCGCGGTTGATCGCGATCATTTCTGCCGAAGCATCAACGGCTGTAATGGTCGCTGCCGTTGCCAAGAGGCGTTGGGTCCAATTACCGGTGCCAGGGGCCAGCTCCAATACATCGCCCGTGATGGAGAGATCCTCCAGCGCGGCAAAGACCTCTTGCATCTCGGCAAACCACCGGCCATTTAGCTCCGTCCCCCGATCATAGCGACCTTGGCGCTGCCACCACTCGTTATATTCAGGCGCGCGGGCCCGATAGTAGTCGGCCATTTCGGTTAAAACTGATTCATCAACAGATTGTGCCATCGGTGATTTCCTTACGCTTATGCGGGCGGTTGTCGGTAACACCGCGCCCATGTTCAACTCCTTTATTTACTATACCCCATGCGCAACCCTTCCACAAAGTAGGGTTGGAATAAAATATAGAGCACCAACATAGGCAAGACTGTCAGTACTGAGCCTGCCATTACCAACCCATAGTCCACATTAAACTCACTCTGGACGGTTGCCAAGCCCACCACCAGGGTGCGCATGGTATTGGCACGCAGCACAATCAGCGGCCAAAGGAAGTTGTTCCACGAGTTGATCACCGTGAAAATGCCTAGCGCGGCCATAGCGGGGGTCGAAAGGGGTACAATAATCGACCAGAAAGTCCGCAGTTCGCCGGCGCCATCCATCTTGGCGGATTCGATCAATTCCGAAGGCAAGCTAGAGATAAACTGGCGCATCATAAAAATGCCAAAGGCGGTGGCTAATTCGGGTAGGATCAAGGCCCAGTAGGTGTTGAAGAGCCCGAGCCGGTTGACGATGAGAAACGCTGGAATCAAAGTCACCGCGCGGGGTACCATGAGCGTTGCCAAGAGTAGTGAAAAGACAACGTTCTTGCCATAGAACTCTTTCTTGGCAAAGATATAGCCCGCCAAGGTGTTCAAGAGCAGGCTACCCGCCGTAATCGCCACGGTGGTAAAGATGGTGTTGAAGAACCATCGGGGAAACATGCCGCCTTGAAATTGGAAGATAATTTCGTAGTAATTGGTCAGCGAGGGATTTTCGGGGATCAGTTGGGGCGGATAGCTCATCATCGTGAAGGATTTTGTAAACGAGGTGGAAGCCATGAACAAAAAGGGCACTACGGTGACGGCTGAAATACCAATCATCACGAGATACCAAAGTGCCTGCCACAGTGCAGTCTGCCGACGATTTTGTACTCCACCCAAAGTTGCAGCCATACTCTAACTCTACTTTCTGCGCATCAAACGCGGTTTAGGACTAACCAAGCTAGGATTCTCTCTAATATTCAATATCACTGCGGAAGAAGCGCATTTGGACCAGCGAGAGGGTCATAATAATCAACAGCAGGACAACCCCCATGGTGCTGGCAAAACCGACATTGTCCGATTGAAAGGCTTGCTGATAGACATACCAGCTCACCGTGGCGGTCTTCCAGGCCGGGCCACCACTGGTCAAGACATAGACTGCATCGAATAATTGAAAATTAAAGATCGTCGCCATAATAAAGCAGAAGCCAAGCGCTGGGCGCAAGAGGGGAATGGTAATGCTCCAGATGATGCGTAAACTGCGCGCCCCATCAATGCGGGCGGCTTCGTATAATTCACGTGGGATCGACTGGAGCGCGGCAAAGAGAATAATGACATAGAAGCCAAAGCCCCGCCAGATCTCCATCATGACAATCGCAGGAATCGCCCAAGTGGGATCGCCCAACCAGTCGATCCGGGGGATGCCAACCGCGCTCAGCAGATGATTGAGCGGGCCAAAATCGCGATTGACCATATAGGCCCAAATGTTAGCCGCAATCACCACGGGGGTGATCAAGGGGAAATAGACAGTGCCTCGGAAAAAGCCCTGCATTTTGGGCAATTGAAAGATAATAATAGAGACAACTAGGGCGATCACAATGACCAGTGGCACGGTCATGAGGGCGTATTGTGTGGTATTCCAGAGCGTTTGAATAAAGATCGGGTGTTGAAAGGCTCTGACATAATTTTCCACCCCGACAAAGGGATGTTTCCCCAGCATGCCACCTTTGGTAAACGAATAGTAGATGCTCCACAGCATGGGAACAATGGAAAAGCCAAAGATAATGACCAAACTCGGCGACAGGAGCAAATACCAAAACAGACTCTCGCGTACTTTCCGCAGGGTCTGCCGTCGTGCAGGTTGGCCCGACACCGGCTGTGACGCAAGCTGCGCTGTGGATGTGACACTCATAACAACTTCTCCTCCCAAAGAACCAATCGGCATCAGCAGAGCTGTCAGGGTTTGAAAACCTGACAGCTCTTTTCTAAATCGTGGCTAGGCGTTGGTGGCTGATTGCCTATTCCCCATCTAGAACCGGGGCAACAGTGGCGTTGACATCGGCAAGGGCTTGGGCTGCTGTCTTCGTGCCAGCCAGAACGGCTTGCGCTTCTTGGACCAAGGAGGTAGTTGCCTCACGCCAGTGGATGCTGATCTGGGTACCAACCCCCCAGCCTTCGCCGAGCCAAGAGACCATTTCGGCCACAATGGGATCAACATCCGGCAGCGGCGCAATGCCAGCCTTCAGCGGGAGCAGATCGACTCCCTTTTGGACATATTCGACTTGGATCTCATCGGTGGAGAGATACTCCAACAATTTGAATGCACCGGCTTTATCCTTGGATTGCTCGGCCATGAACATAAAGCCGATATTGGCCCAACTGGCGTTGGTGCCATCGTCGGTTAGCTTCAACATGGGGATCGTGGCGAGTTCAATGTCTGGGGCTTCGGTGCGCCAGACCGCCTTGATGCTCGAGGTCTCTTGCCAACGCATGGCAATCTTGCCATCTAACATCAAGCTGCGCAATTGATCGTCGGTAAAGCCGACGGGCGTGCTAGATTTGTCATTCCACGCGATCTCTTCGAGCAGTAAGTTAAAGGCCGCAATCCCGCCTTCGCTATCCGCCGTGACCGAAAGCAGGTCGTCACTGAGCAACTTGGTGCCGCCAGCGGCCAGCAAGGGGATCATGGTCGTCCAGTTGGTTGCCCCAGAATCAACCACAATGCCATAGACACCGGCGTCGGTGTCGGTCAGGGCTTGGGCCGCGGCGCGGAACTCTTCCCAAGTGGTGGGAATGGCGACGCCTTTTTCGTTAAAGAGGTTCATGTTCAAAACCCAGCCTTGGGCCACACCGAGGAAGGGCGCACCCCAAGTGCTGCCTTTGTAGGTGGCACCAGTCCAGCCAGCTGTGGTGTAATTGGCCTTCCAATCGCCGATAAGATCGGTTAGATCGGCAATCTGATCCTGGTTAACATATTTGGGGTACCATTCGTCGGGGAGGTAGAAGATATCCGGCGGAGAACCACCCGCAAAGGCGGCGGTAAACTGTTGATCGACACTGTCCCAAGGCACAACTTGATGCTCTACCGTAATGCCCGCGTTTTCCGTCTGGAACTTTTCGAGCAACGGTTGCCAGAGTTCGGCTTCACGTGGGCTGTGGGGCGGCTTCCAGAAGAGAACCGTTTCTCCGGCAGCGGAGGGTGCTGCTTCTCCACCACTGCTGGCCCCTGGGGCCGCGCCGGGAACCGCACAGGCGGCTAACGTCGCAACGCCCATGAGCGCTGCGGAACTTTGCAAGAACTGACGTCGCGAAAACTTAGAGTAAGACATAATGTTCTCCTTCTGAAGGGTAAAACGAGAAGAATGATTATGAGACAACTACCGATAGATAAACCCCTGCCAAGTCGCCCAATCGTTCTTGTGTTAGGAGTTACGCATTTGGGCCAGACCTGACAGGTTTGGAAAACCTGTCAGGTCTCTAATTACCCAACCAATTGCGTAACTTCTATTCAAGATGAGAGGGTGAATATTATCGGTTATTCTTACTATTATAGGCGAAGAAGGGGCTAGGTAGTAAATCCCTAGGCGCCCACGCTAGATTGGTGTTTCACCTAACTTACTAGCCTGTTCTTCGGCTAGATCGCGCACTTCGGCAAACTCGGCATAATCTTCGGTAATAAAGTCGATGAGGCGTTCGGCCAAGGCGACGGGGGCTTCGATCATAGGCGAATGACCGACATTGCGCAGGACCTCTAGATTGTTGGCCCCTGGGATGGCGATCAAGCTGCGCGTCATGGCATCGCGCGAAACCAGATGATCTTGATCACCCCAAATAAGCAGGGTTGGCAACGTGAGCGCCTTGGCCTCGCTAAACCGATTCCACTGGTTCAGGCTTTCCGCTACGGCGGTAAAGGCCGCGGGGGCCATCTGCTGGGCATCGGCCACCAGGGCGGCAAAAAAGGCTGCTTGGCTGGGCGCATCGCCTAGATAGGTTGGCATCAGGGAAGCGAGCGCTTGGCGTAGTAGATCCGCATCGGTCTTGAGCTGTTCTAGGACCAAAATAACTTCCAACGGGGTAAAGACACCCTCGATCGGTGCTGGATCGACCAAGGCCAAGGTATGCACTACATTCGGACGGTTGAGCGTAAATTCAATGGCAATGGCCGCGCCGCTGGCATGGCCCACCAAATCAAAATCATCCCAGCCAATCGCATCGACAAAGGCGGCCAGATCCGTGGCCTGTTCCTCAATGGAGTAGCCCGCGGCGGGCTTGTCACTTTGGCCGCAGCCGCGCAAGTCCAGCGCGATGGCATGGATTTCTGGCGGCAGAACCGCCAAGAGCGGTTTCCACCAACGGCTACTGCCAAAGCTGCCATGCACCAAGAGGAGCGGCAACCCATCCCCATCCCCTTGCTCGCGATAATGAAAGCGTAAACGGGGTGTTTCAATCACCGGCATCAGTCGGTTCCATTCTTCATAAGTTCTCAATGTCTAGGGGTTACGCAGTTAGACCTGACCTGACAGGTTTGAAAAACCTGTCAGGTGAATAGCATAGTTTGTTAAACAGCCGCTTAGCGCGCCATCCGTTTATTGGCTTCGGCATCATCGGGGAGAAAGATCAAGAGGAGTGCCGCGGCCGCGGCGGCGGGGCTAGGGCCTTCTACCCGACCCACCTCCTCTTCGCCTAGAATCAGCCCCCCTTGAACCACCACGCCATCGGGATCAACCCAACCGAGTGCGCCTCCTTCCAAGAGGCCATGACTGTAGACTTGCCCGGTGGGGGTAAACCGGCCTACTTCGCGTTCATCATACGCCGTTTTCCGAAAGATGTAACCCTCATCATCGACGCGGCCAGCGGGGACGCCTTCGCCCCAGCGCACTTTGTAGATCACCTGGTCCGCGCCCAAAAAGCCCACTGCTGCTTCGCCAGTGGCGCTAAACTTGAAAATGTGCGTTTTTGCCGGTTCCTCTGTCGTCATCGCCTCTCCCTCTTCTCTTGGGGTTCCCGTTTGGGCGGACTCCTCTGTCAATCAGCTTGGGGCGCTTCAGCCTTTACCAAATTGAATTAGGAGTTACGCACTTGGGCTAGACCTGACAGGTTTGGAAAACCGGTCAGGTCTCTATTACCCAACCAACTGCGTAACTTCTATGAATTTTTACCCTTCATCAAAACCGGTCAGGTGTGGACGAGTCAACCACCTTTTGCAACAGCTTCTCTGCCGTGGCCGGTTTTGAAAGCCTGTCAACGCTAGGATCGCGTAGCGCCTACCAATGCGGCTGCACTACCACCGCTCATTGTAAACGCAATAGATCAATCCGTAAAAATAGAATTGCTGTTTCAGATAAAAGCAGATTGACCAAACGAGCTGTCTGTGGTACAACCTAAGCATAGGGGCAAATTGGTTTGCAACCCAAGCCTAGTTCTTCTTCCAGTACTTTCCAGAAACCGCTTATCCAGGCTGCTCTGCGTAAAGTATAACCGATCAGCCAGCGTATACCATCGCTTCAACACAACGCTATTCAGGAATCTACATTTTAGGGGATTGGGGGTTCACATGATTTTTTGGCTTGGTCTCTTTGCTGGCTTGATTATTGGCTGGGTGGTCGAGTGGGTGATCGACTGGCGTTTCTGGCGGAGCGAAGCACAACCCGCGCTGGATGAAGAAAGCCGTCTACGCCGTGAATTAGAAAGTGCCCGCCTAGAAATTAACCGGCTCCAATCCCAGCTTGCTCCCACCCCATCTCCCGCAAGTACAACTACCGATCATCTCCAAGATATTCAGGGGATTGGTCAGGTCTTTGCCAAGCGCCTCCACGAAGCGGGCATCTACACCTTTGCGCAGTTGAGCCAACTCTCAACCGAGCGTTTACACGAAATCATCCAACCCCAAGAATGGCAATCCCTGGACTATGCCGCCTGGATTGATCAGGCGCGTACCCTAGCCCAGAAATCCCGAAAAGGTGGCTGATCTATGCCCAGTCCCAAAGCACCCAACGCAATCCAGCGGTTTGATCTTGCGAAATTCATCACACTGCTTGCCCTAATGCTCTTCTTTATCTTTTTTCTGGCGCTACGTGGGTGTCAAAATTTGGACAATGGGTTGGCCGCGATTGTGACGCCCGTGCCCACCTATACCTTTGATCTGGCTGTCCTACGGCCAATGATCATCTCTCCCCTTGGCGCGCGACCATTAGTGGCCCAGCAGCTGATGGTCGTGGGGGCTGGCGCGCCCAATGCACCGATTCAGCTCTTGCGCAATGGCGAAGCGATTGCCACGGTTACCGCTGATCCTGAAGGTCAGTGGCGCACGGAGATCACCTTTCCGGCTAGTGGTACCTATGCGTTGTTGGTGCAAACTCTGGACGCCGCGGGCAATGTGCTGGCCGCAGCCCAGCCTGTCACGTTGTCAATTACCGTGCCAACGGCCACGCCGACGCTCGTCGAACCAGATACGCCCACGCCCACCGATACGCCCTGGCCGACGTTGACCGCCACGCCAACGCCGCTTCCCCCTTTGGTGGTAGAGGCATTGGTCTTTGACTTTGCCGACCAGCGCAGTGTTGTGCGGATGAAGGGGGTAGGGCAGCCCGCGGTCGTTGCCCAACTAATGGCGAACCAAAGTGTGATCAATACAACCACGGTCGATAGTACAGGGACTTGGTCGATGGTAACCCAGTTGGAAGACCCCACTGCGTATGAAATTGGGGTAAATGCTTTATTGCCAACTGGTGAGCAAGCCGCGGTAACCATACCGATGAATGCTGTCGTCTTGGCATTACCTACGCCAACCCCCTTGCCGACGGCTGCACCGACCGCAACGCCGCTGCCCGTGAATCCACCAACCCCGATCCCACCGGCTTTGGTGGATCTGCTCTTTGCCAGTGAGGCCCCAACCGGCACCGTTACCTTGACCGGGAACGGCCAAGCCGGTGCGCTTTTACAAGTGTTGCTGGATCAACAAGTGATTGCCAGTACCATGATCAAAGCCGATGGAACTTGGCAAGTGAACACCGCCTTGGCCGAGCCAGGGAATTATACGATCAATGTCCAGTCGATTGTTAGCGACGGCTCAACCATTGCCGCCCTCGCCCCTTGGAAGGTCGCGGTCGCCGTACCGGCGATCATCCCAACGGCTACGGCCTTGCCCGCGCCAACCGTCACAGCCACGGCGACGCGCATCCCACCCGCCTTTACCCTCTCGCAGAGCGCCCCCCTGGTTGGTGAGACCGTTCAGCTCCACGGCCAAGGGACACCCGGTGAAGTGATTGAGTTGATTGTGGGTGGCAATGTTATGACCAGTACGGTTGTCCCGTCCACGGGCCGTTATGGCTTCGCCCTACAATTTGCCTCACCTGGCATTCAGTACATTGGCGTACGCGCCGTTGACGAGGCGGGCGCAGTTGTGGTCGGTCGTACCTTTGCCTATGTGGTCGTCAATCCGTTGCCAACCGCCACGCCCACCGTAACCGCCACGGCCACCGAAACAGCAACCGCGACACCGACTGAAACCGCGACCGAAACGGCGACTTCGACACCCACAGAGACCAACACCGCGACATCAACCGCGACCGAAACCATAACGACTACGCCGACCGTAGCGAATACAGCCACGCCAGCACCAACGGCCACCGATACCGCAACCGCCCGGCCAACCGCGTCGGCTACCGTCGCAACAGCCCCGGTAACCATGACCGTGACCGTTGTGACCGTGCCCGTGACGGCAGCTGTTCCTGTCAGTGTAACGGCTACGGTAACGGCGTCCACCGCGGTGACGGCTGCCACCGTTGTGACGATGAGTGTGGCCTTGCCCGACCCAACCGTCACCAATTCAGCCGCGCCAACCGCTACGAATACATCTGAATCAACAGCCACTGCTACCGTCGTACCTACGGACACTGCCCAACCGACCGCTACGAACACCCCTGCACCCACCGATACGCAGACCGTGACCGTCACGGCTTCACCCACCCATTCGCCAACCGATTCGCCAACCGAGACCCCTGTGCCGACGGCTACTGAGACTGTCCCTGAGACTGCCACTGAGACTGCCACAGTGGCACCCACCCAACCGCCAACGGCCATCGTGACACATACGGCGACACATACGGCGACAAACACGGCGACTGTGCCCCCAACCGCCACGGCTACCCGCGTGGCTCCTTCCTTTACCTTGAGTAAGCCACTTCTCCAAGTGGGCGAAGCGCTGACTGTTACTGGTCAAGGGCTGCCAGGCGAAACTATCGAACTGATCGTGGGAGGAACGGCGATCACAACCACCGCAGTGAACGCCGCTGGTATCTATACCTTTGCCTTGAAATTTGCCACTCCTGGTGTGCAATACCTGAGTGTGCGGGCCTTGGATCCCCTGGGGCAGCCAGTCATGGGTACTACGTTGGGCTATCTGATTGTCAATCCAGCACCCACCGCCACGCCCGTGCCAACCCAAACTGCCACCCACACGGTGACAGTCACCGCGACGGCACCACCAACGGCCACAGCGACCGCAACCCCGACACCTACAAGCACGCCTGTTCCCACGGCCACGCCAACCGCCAGCCGTACATCGACAGCTACAGCCACAGCTACCACTGCGCCAAGCCCAACCGCGACTGTCACCCCACCTGCGACACCAACGTCCACATCAACCGCCACATCAACCGCTACATGGACATCCACACCATCCGCTACGGCAACTTCTATCCCGAGCGCTACGCAAACGGCGACAGTGACCGCTACATTTACTCCTGTACCTACGTCTACCGTGACGCCTACCGTGACGCCTACTGCGACGGTTACAGCAACCGCTACCACAATCCCCCCTGCCTGTTTGGTGGCAGAGCCACAACAAGTGGTCGGTGAACCTGTTCTGATTGAAGGCAGCGGTGTGGCAGGGACCAATGTGGAAATTCTGGTTGGTGAACACTTGTTGACGACAACAACCATTAACGACCAAGGTACCTTCACCTATACCTTGACCTTTGCCACCCCTGGTATTCAATATATTACTTGCCGGGCGGTCGACCAGACCCAGCCCGCGCGCCTGCTCTCTTATATTTTTGTGCGCCCCCAGCCCACGAGTACGCCAACGGTAACGCCCACATCGACTGCCATCCCCACCTCCACGGCTACGCTGACGCCTAGCCCAACCGCGACGTTGACACCGAGCCCAACCCCAACGGCAACGGCCACCATGATGCCCAGCGCGACGCCAACCGCAACGTTGATACCGAGCCCAACCCCAACCCCAACGGCCACCAGCACGCCATCGTCAACACCGATCCCAACCACCACTGTCACTGCGACTTGGACAGCAATGGCTACCGTTACAAATACGCCGTTTATCCCCCAATGTACGCTGGCAACCACCCAACTTGTGGTGGGGGAGCCGCTATTGATCACCGGCCAGGCCGGACCGGATGCAACGATCCAAGTGGCGGCAGGCGGAACCGCAGTGGCTCAAGTTGTGGCGGATGCAAAGGGGCATTTTGAGGCCCTTGTCCACTTTTCCGGCGCTGGCCTGCAATATATTACCTGCACCGTGATCGACGCCCAGGGGAGGAGCGGCGAAGGCAGCTTGGCTGGCTATCTCATTGTGTTGGCACCAACGCCGACACCAACCGATACCCCCGTGCCAACGCATACCGCGACGCCCGTGCCTACGCCCACGGTAACGGCTACCGCGACGGCAACGGAGGCACCCACCGAAACAGCGACGCCAGAACCAACCCGGACGGCGACGCGGACGGCAACCCCTGCACCAACGGCAACCGCGACTGAAACCATGACGGTAGCCGCCACTCTAGAGCCGACCCAAACGGCCACGGCGAGTCGCACGGCTACGTTAGTGCCGATCCAAACCGCAACGGCCACCGAGACACAATCCGCAACTCCGACCAAAACGGCCATCAAGACGGCTACAAAGACAGTAGCACCTACGCGCACCACTACCCGTGGTCAGCGGTCAACAGTGACGGCCACAGCGATAGTCACTACGACGGCCACAATGACGGCCACGGCTGCCGTTACCCCTGTCGCCACTGTTACCGATACCGCGACTATGACAACGAGCATGACTGTGACAACGAGCATGACTGTGACCGACAACGCCGCGCTTACAACGGCCCTGCCAGTGACGCTGACTGTGGCTCATACCCAATTATTGGCGTTGACAACGATGGCCCAACAGATCAATGGCATGATTGCCGTTGTCACCCAAACGCAAGCCATGGCACCTATGGCAACGGCCTCGCCACAGGTGAACCCTGGTCAACTGCCGGAAACAGGAGTTGCTTTGGGCGAACTCGATGGGTATCGTGTCGGCGGCGTGTTTGGGGTATTATTCCTGCTTGGAATCATGGGCGCGATTGATCGCTATCGTTTGCGGCAACGATGCTGGTGATACGTCAGTTGATTGCTATGATCAGAAACCTGACCGGTTTTCCAAACCGGTCAGGTTTGCGAGGATAGGTTGATCATAGTGCGTAACTACGAAGTATAAGTGAAGGGTTATGGCTGGCACTGTAGACGAAATTCGGGTGACGAGTTGGAATGAACTCAATGAGCAGTTGTATGCCCAAGCGTGGCAAGAGCGCATTCGTCGCTATCGCTCTACCTATGTCTATCGTGGGCTAAGTGACCGGGCCTATGATATGCAGACCAGCCTTATGCGGCTGGGCGGGAGTTATGCCAACTTGGAAGGACCGCTCTTGCGCACCTTTCGTCGCTATGCCCAGCGCGATGCTGTGCCTGGTGACTCGGTCTGGAATTGGCTAGCGGTTGCCCAACATCATGGCTTGCCGACTCGCCTGCTGGACTGGACTTATTCCCCGCTGGTCGCGCTCCACTTTGCCACCCAGAATGTCACCTCGTTTGATCGGGATGGCGTGATCCTATGTATTGACTATGTGGGCGCAACCCAATTTCTGCCCGATCGGCTCAAAACCATCCTACGCGAAGAAGCCGCGGCGGTCTTTACCGCGGAAATGCTAGGGCGCAGCGCACAGAGCTTGGCCGAGTTTGATCGCCTTGCCCCCGAGCCCTTTGTTGCTTTTTTAGAGCCACCCTCCTTGGATGATCGCATTACCAACCAACATGCCCTCTTCTCGCTCATGTCGCGCGCTACCGTGAGCCTCGACGACTGGATTCAACAACACCCCCACTTCTTTCGCCGCATTGTCATCCCTGCCGCGCTCAAGTGGGAAGTGCGCGATAAGCTCGACCAAGCCAATATTACCGAACGGGTGCTCTTCCCTGGTCTGGATGGGCTAAGCCAATGGTTGCGCCGCTACTACAGCCCCGGCCCACGTTTGGATGGATAGAAGACAGGGGAGAGATTCTGTCCTCTCTCTTCTGTCCTCTCTCTTCTGTCCTCTGTCCTCTCTTTCCCCTACGGCTTAACATTCCGCCAATAGCGGCCATCGCGCGCCATGAGGCGATCCGCTTCGGGGGGACCCCATGTGCCAGCGGGATATTGGGGAAGCCGGAGGTATTTCCCTGCTTGGCGGGCCGCGCTGACTTCGGCTTCCCAGCCTGCCAGGATGTTGGTGACCCGATCCCAGGCCACTTCAATTTCATCGCGGCGGATGAAGAGCGTGCTGTCACCCAGGAGGGCATCGAGGAGAAGGCGCTCATAGGCGTCGGCGGGTTTTTGCCCAAAGCTAGCGTTATAGTTAAAGCTCATCTGGACGGGATCGACTTCGACCAGCGGGCCAGGGCGCTTGGCATCAAAGCTGAGGACAATGCTCTCATCCGGTTGGATGCGCAGGGTGAGGACGTTGCTGGGCAGATGAAATTGATCATAGAGCTTTTCGAAGAGCAACAACGGTGGCTTGCGAAAGATGATGTTGATCTCGCTCAATTTGGTGGGCATGGCCTTGCCTGTGCGCAGATAGAAAGGGACGCCCTTCCAGCGCCAGTTATCGATCTCTAATTTCCAGGCCACATAGGTGTCGGTGGTGGAATGGGCGGCAATGCCCTTAGTTTCCAGATACCCGCGCACCGCATTGCCATTGACCAAGCCCGCCTCATATTGGGCGCGGACCACATAGTCGCGCACGCCACTAGGATCGAGGCGGCGGATCGAGTGCATGACATTGACCTTTTGGTCGCGCACGGCTTGGGCATCAAACGCCACGGGCGGTTCCATGGCCGTCAGGGCCACTAACTGCATCACGTGATTTTGCACCATATCGCGGATCGCGCCGGATTCGTCGTAGTAGCCGCCCCGATCCCCGACCCCTAAGCTTTCCGCGACGGTGATCTGAACGTGGTCAATATAGTTGCGATTCCAGATCGGCTCAAAGATGCCATTGCCAAAGCGGAAGACCAGAATATTTTGCACTGTCTCTTTGCCCAAGTAGTGATCAATGCGATAGATCTGATCCTCTTGGAAGTGCTGAAGAAGGTGTTCATTGAGGGCACGGGCGCTTTGGAGATCGCGGCCAAAGGGCTTTTCAATGATCAAGCGCACCCAGCCATTCAGCGGGGCTTCGGCTGGCGTGGCTAAGTTTGTTTCGTGTAGTAACGATGTAATCGGCGCAAAGACATCGGGTGGAGTCGCCAAGTAGAAAAGAATGTTGGGCGTCTTGCGTTCCCGTTGCAAGGCGCGAATGCGCGTGGCAAGCGCGTCAAACGAAGCGCGTTCGTCATATTGGCCGCTCTGATAGAAGAGATTTTGCGCAAAGTCGCGCCAAAGCTGTTCCTCAATGCCGGGGTTGCTATGCTCGACAGTCATGTGCTCGCGCAGCCCGTTTTCGGCTAGGGCGCGAAATTCTGCATCTTCATAGGCCGTGCGGGCATAGCCAAGCACGGTAAAGCCAGCGGGGAGCAGTTTTTGCGCAGCCAAGTGGTAGATGGCTGGGATCAGTTTGCGCTTGGCAAGGTCGCCTGAGGCCCCAAAGACCACAATCAGCACAGGTTCGGTCATTCGCTTCATGAATTTTTCCACTTTAATGAATACTGCATGAATACCGCTTGATGAATAGGAGAAGATCAATGATGCCACCCGCAGGTACTAGGCTGGTGTCTGCAAGAATTGTTCGATTAAGCCTCTTAGATTCGTGTAGTCATAGGAGGCTGGATACTGCGGAAATTCTGCCACCACATTCACCGGTGGACAAAAAAGCGCCCCTTGATCCGCTTCGGCTAACATGGCAGTATCATTGTACGAATCGCCAAAGGCCATAGTCCGAAAGCCTAATTCGCGAAAGGCTTGGACGGCCCGTTTTTTGCTGTGGGGGGTACGCAACTGATAGCCCACAACGGTGCCGGTGGCATCGGTCTGCAAGGAATGGGCGAAGATGGTAGGATAGCCCAACTTGCCGAGCAGGGGTGCCACAAATTCATAGTAACTGTCGGTTAAGATAATTAAGCGCGTACGCTCTTGAATCCAACGGATCATCTCGGGCGCGCCGGGGAGTGGATCGAGGCCGCCGATGACCGCGTGAATATCTTGGAGGGTCAGCTGATGTTCGGCCAAGATGCGCAGGCGCATTTGCATCAGTTCATTGTAGTCGGCAATGTCGCGCGTGGTTAGGGAAAGTTGGGGGATCTTGGTCCGTTCGGCTACGGCAATCCAGATTTCAGGTAAAAAAACGCCTTCCAAATCAGAGGCGATAAGTGTCGGTATACTCACAGTCATAAAGCGCTTTTTCCTTTATAGTTTTATCAGCTTGTGAGCGGATGATTCTTAGTGTACTCTTTTGTTATATTTGACAAGCGGTGTACAGCCCATTATACTCACTTGTAAAGTGAAAGCCCACTTGTGGCTGACCATGATTTACGTAATGATTCGCTATCGGAGGTTACTATGCAACCGCAAAGCCTGTTACGTCTAGCTAGACGTTCTTACCGGCTGCTGTTACACGCAGAAGATTCACAACCGTCCTCGTTGACGGCTATCCGCGTTTCCCCACTCCACGCTACTTCTGCTCTCCCCACCTCCGCTTCCTGTTGTTGTCCCTGTTGTTGCTCCTGTATTTAGTGCAACGTTGCTTGCACCTTCTTTCACTTTTCCTGGCTAACAACCACATACTTTTGCAAGCGAGATAAGCAGCTTATCTCTTTGTCAGTTGCAGTGTCGCAACCCGCAAATGCGCGTAGGTGTTTGTCTGATGCTGTCTGTGCATTGTTCTTGCGGCGACCAAACCCAAGTATCGTTAGGCCCAAAGCGCTGTAGTAACGCTGGCTAGATCGGGTTCCTTGTGTCTACTGTAGAGGTTACTGCTGGTGGAATTTGTCCGATCCAAGGGATCAAGGGCTGTGACACAATCAATCAAAAGTGGCGCTATCCGCTGAAAACTGCTGTGGCAAACAAGGGCCGAGAGGTGTCGCTACCAGTACCGCTACTTTACCCGACTTGTGCTATACTGCTGAACTTACAGTCAAACCACACATTCGAGTTTGTTACTTGGGAGGGAACAAATAATGTCTGTTGAAACAATCAAAGCTGAGAGTCATGGTTTACGGAGCACGGTAGCCATTGAGCTACAGGAGCCGACCCCGAGCTTTTCAGAAGATGTTTGGCAAATTTTGAAATTTCATGGCATCTACCAGCAACATGACCGTGATGTGCGTGGCCGCAATAATCGCGTCTATAGCTTCATGGTCCGCAGCAAATTACCTGGTGGCAAATTAACGCCCCAACAATATTTGCTCCAAGATGCCCTGGCCGATCAATTTGGCAAAGGCGACTTGCGCTTTACCACGCGCCAAGGCATCCAGTTACATGGGGTCATCAAAGGCGATCTCCAAGGGACCTTGCGTTCGTTAAACGAGGCATTGATCACCACCCTGGGCGCTTGTGGGGATGTCTCGCGCAATGTCATGTCCTGCCCAGCCCCCTTTGGGGATGCCGTGCGGGCCCAGTTACAGGAAACAGCCGAAGCGATCTCGCAGCACCTTGCCCCTCACACCTCCGCCTATCACGAGATCTGGTTAGAAGGGGAGGACGGTAAGAAGACGCTCCAGAGCTTCCCAGAGAACAGTAACGCGGGCAGTAACGGTGCTAAACAGGTTGTGGTGGATGAGCCGATTTATGGCAAAACCTATCTGCCCCGCAAGTTCAAGATTGCCTTGGCCTTCCCTGGCGATAACTGCACCGATATTTTCAGCAACGATATCGGCTTGGTCGGTCTCTTTGATGGTGTCGAGGGGGGGCAAGCCCATCTGAATGAGCAGACCCGCAAGGACCAACCGGTTCGCCTCCATGGCTTTAATCTCTATGTTGGTGGTGGGCTGGGCGCTACCCATAACAATGACGAGACCTTCCCGTTGTTGGCCCAACCGCTGGGGTATGTCCCCGTAGAGCAAGTGATCGATGTTGTGGAGAAGATCGTCCTTGTCCAGCGTGACCATGGCGATCGTGAGAATCGCAAACACGCTCGCATGAAATATTTGGTTCACGAGTGGGGGATCGATCAGTTCCGGGCCAAAGTAGAGGAATATCTAGGCTATACCGTTGCCCCATTGCAAGCCATGCCAGAACTCGAGGTGGACGACCACTTAGGGTGGCACGAGCAAGTGGATGGCAATTGGTTCTATGGGATTTATGTGGAAAATGGCCGGGTGCGCGATAACGGTGGTTTCCGCATGCGTAGTGGTCTGCGTGCCTTGGTGCAACGCTTCCAACCGGGCGTCTACATCACCGGGCAACAAAACATCCTCCTCAGTGGCTTTACAACGGAACAGAAAGCCGAAGTCGAGCAACTCTTGGCGGAATATGGCATTCCCACGGTGGAAAGCCTAACCCTGGTGCGCCGCAATTCGTTGGCTTGCCCGGCCCTGCCCACCTGTGGCCTGGCCCTAACCGAAGCCGAACGTTTCTTGCCCGATGTGATTGATCAGGTAGAGCAAGATGTAGCCGCCTTGGGCTTGGCTGATGAACTATTCACCGTGCGGATGACCGGCTGCCCCAATGGCTGTGCCCGCCCCTATGTGGCCGATATTGGCTTGGTTGGGCGGACCTTGGGCAAGTATAGCATCTACCTGGGCGGCAACCCGGAAGGAACCCGCCTCAATACCCTATATCAAGACGTTGTGCCTGCTGATGAAGTGGCAGGTTCGATTCGCAACGTGTTGCAAGTTTATCGCCAAACGCGCCAAGCCGGTGAACGCGTGGGTGATTGGGCTGCACGCGTCGGCATTGAATCAATCCGTGAATTAACGAGTGACCATTCTTTAGCCTGATTCTGTAGGTGGTGTGGCCCTTGTTGTAAGGGGTCATACCACCTACTTCATAGTAACGGAGTATGTTATGAACGTAGCATTGACGCCATCTGCCTCTGCTGCCCCCGCGGGCTTTCTGGACTGGACACGGCTCGTCTTTACGCGGCTGAGCAACCGCTTTGACGCTGCTGCCACCACCGATCTGTTGCGTTGGTCGATACAGACCTTTGGCTCTGGGCTCACCATTGGGACATCCTTTGGCGCGAGCGGGATCGTATTGATGGATTTGGCCTTGCAGATGCAGCCCGATGTTGATATTTTTTACATTGATACGGGCTATTTCTTTCCCGAAACCTTGTCCTTGATCGAGCGGTTAGAAACTCATTATCAGCGCCCGTTCCGCCGGGTTGCCACCCAATTGACCTTTCAAGAACAAGACAAGCGCTATGGTCCGAAACTCTATCAAAATGACCCGGATCTCTGCTGCCATCTGCGCAAAGTCGCGCCCATGAAGCAAGCCTTAGCGGACAGCACAGCTTGGGTCTCTGCGCTACGTCATGATCAAGCTTCGACCCGCCGCGAAGTGCCAATGGTGCAATGGAATGAACGCTATAATATTGTGAAAATTTCGCCATTGATTCACTGGGAAGAAACCGATATTTGGAATTATATTCACGAGCACGAGCTGCCCTATAACGAACTGCATGATCGCAATTATCCCAGCATTGGTTGCTGGCCTTGCACCCATGCCGTTCAGCCTGGCGAAGATCCCCGCTCGGGGCGTTGGCGTGGTTCCAACAAAGTCGAATGTGGTCTCCATTGGGAGCTGGTAACCCGGTAATATTGCGCAGTGATTAGGATGAGAAAAGTGCACTATGGCGAAGAAAACGGCTGCTATCGTGGTTGGACATGGAAGTCTACAGAGTGATAGTGGCCGCGCTATGTTTCAGGTGGCGGCCTTGATGCGCGAACAACGGGTGGCGCCTTTAGTTGAAGCAGGCTTTCTGAATTTTAGCCAGCCAACGCTGACCGATGCGGTTGCCGATGTGGTTGCCCAAGCGGCGACTAGTGTGATTGTGCAACCTTATTTTTTGATTGAAGGCCAATATGTGCGCCATGACCTGCGTGACGCCGTGCGCACCATTGCCGCCAACCACCGGGGAATCCGTTTTACCATTGCCGAAGCATTCGGTGACCATTTTGCCCTCTACAATCTAGCCTGTAAACGGCTAGAGGTTGTCGAAGCTCTGCGCAGCCCCGCGGAGCGTGCCGAAACAGCCTTGCTATTTGTGGCCCATGGCACACCGCTGGTCGAGGCGAATGCGCCGATTTTGCGGATTCTCGATCGTGTCCACGCCCGTTTTGGCTATGGTCAAGCAGCGATTGGGTATCTGGACTGTAACCAGCCCGATATTCCCACCGCGTTTGCGCAACTGGTGGCGACAGGGGTCAAACGGATCGCCGTTCTGCCTTATTTTCTCCATGTGGGTCGCCATGTGTGCGCGGACCTCCCCCGCCTCTTTGCTAGCGCACGCCAGCAATATCCTTTCGTCGAGATTCAGCTTGCCCATCATCTGGACTATGATCCGCTGTTGGCACAGGCCGCCGCCGAACGAATTATGTCCTCCATGATGTGCTAGAAGGAATTGTCTATGAATTTGCAGGTAAACGTTGTGCGCGAACCAGGCAAAGCCTATTTGGTGGGGGCTGGGCCGGGCTCCGCTGAGTTGATTACCGTGCGCGGGCTCCGCCTCTTACAGCGCGCCGATGTGGTTATCTATGATCGGTTGGTGGCACCCGCGCTCCTCGACGAAGTACGCGCCGACGCTGAATGTATTTTTGTGGGGAAGCAGCCCCATTATCATGTGGCTACGCAAGCCGAAATCAACCAGTTGTTGGTCGAAAAGGTTCAAGCCGGTTATCAAGTTGTGCGCCTAAAAGGGGGCGACCCCTTTGTCTTTGGCCGCGGCGGCGAAGAGGCGCTGGCCCTACAAGCCGCCAACTTACCCTTTGAAATTGTGCCTGGTATCTCCTCGGCCTTGGCCGCGCCTGCTTATGCTGGCATCCCTGTAACACACCGCGGCGTTGCTACGAGCTTTGCCGTTATCACCGGCCATGGCTGTACGGAGAGCAGCGGGACGGACTGGGCAGCCTTGGCCGCGATTCCCACCCTGGTGATCCTCATGGGCGTCGGCCAGATTGAGCAGATTGTCAAGCAACTGTTGCAGGTTGGGCGATCACCAGCAACCCCAGCCGCCGCCATTGAATGGGGTAGCACAGCCCAGCAGCGGGTCGCCCGCGCCACCTTAGCCGACCTGGCCGCGGCCATCACGGCGGCTACCATTGAAGCGCCGGCAACCATCGTGATCGGCGAAGTGGCCGCGCTCCATGATCAGTTAGCCTGGTTCCAGCCTGCACCCGCTGATCCCCAGTGGGCCACAGCAGAAGCTACGGTTCCTGTGCCTCTGCCGAACTTGGTTGCGCCAGCCACGGCAAGCCAAGCGGCTGTCTTGATGGCACAGCCACGGTTGCAATGGTTGCTTTTGGAGAAGGTGAGCGCCGGTGCCAGCCACGAATAGCCGCCCCGCTTTAGATGACCAGAGCCGCAGTGCGGTTTACCCGCTTTTCCTGATTGGTCTCCACCAACAATTGTGTGTGGTTGTGGGTGGAGGCCCAGTAGGGGAGCGCAAGGTAAGCGGGTTGATCGAGGCTCAGGCTCAAGTGCGCGTGATCAGTCCAACCGCTACACCTATCCTCCAAGCGTGGGGGGAAGCCGGACAGATCGAATGGTGGCCCAGGCCCTATCAGCCCGGGGACTTAGCGGGTGCCTTTCTTGTCTTTGCGGCGACCAATGTCCGGGCGGTCAATGGGTTGATCGCACAAGACGCCCGACAAGCAGGTGCGCTTTGCAACGTTGCCGATGCCCCAGCCGAAGGAAATTTTCATGTACCCGCCCTGCATCGCCAGGGCGGTTTTGTTGTTGCTGTCGGCAGTCAACAGGGTAAAAATCCCAAATTGGTCAAGCAACTACGTGATAAGATTGCGCAATTCATCACAAATCTTGACATCTTTTCATAGAAAAGGTACTATGTGGTAGATTTACATAGATTTACATAGAATTTAACGACAGTTAATTGCATCGTTGCAATCTGTCATGATCAAGCAGATGGTTGCGTTACCATGAATATCAATCGCCTGATCTGTGTTGGGCTAAATCATCAAAGTGCGTCCATTGGGCTCCGCGAGCAACTAAGCCAGTGGCCACAAGGCGATCTCCGCACTGCCGACATTGCCGAGCTTGTCATTGTCAGCACCTGCAATCGTTTGGAATTGTATGCCTATGTCGCCGATGCGCTGCCTGCCACGGCAGAAGCCGCCACGCTAGCACAACCGCTGATCCAGTTGATCGCAGCGACGCAGGCGCTCCCTATCGCCACTTTTGTGGATCATCTCTACATCCACTATGGTGAGGCCGCGGTTCACCACCTCTGCCGAGTGGCCGCCGGGCTCGATTCCTTGGTCCTTGGCGAAGCCCAAATTCTGGGCCAGGTCAACACTGCTTGGCAAAAGGCCCAAACGGCACGCATGGTTGGCCCGGCGCTGAATCTCCTCTTTCGGATCGGTGTCAAAGCGGGGCGACGGGCCCGCACCGAAACCAACATTAGCGCCAATGCCGTTAGCGTCGGTTCGGCTGCCCTCACGTTGGCCCACCAGATTACCGGCTCCCTCCATCAGCAACAAATTCTCGTCATTGGCCTCGGTGAAATTGGTCAATTGACGCTCAAGGGGCTACGGGGCCGGGGCGTTACCCAAGTGGCCTTGGCGAACCGCACCTGGCAACGAGCTGAAGCCCTCGCCAAGCAATGGGGTGGCTCAGTCTATTCGTTGGCTGAACTGCCCAGTGCGTTGGCCGCGGCGGATGTGGTCATCAGCGCCACCAGCGCCACGGAGCCGATTATTGACCTGACCATCTTGACCGCCGTCATGTCGCGGCGCGACCAACGCCCGCTCCTGCTCATCGATCTGGCCGTCCCACGCGATATTGATCCGGCGGTCGCGGCGTTGCCCGGCATTCAGCTCTATGATGTCGATGCCCTACGCCACAGTGTAGACTGTGCCTTGGCCGCTCGTCAGCGGGAGATGCCCGCGGTTGAGCAGATCATCACTGAAGTGCAGCTCGAATGGCGTCAACACTTTCAAGAATTACAGGTCCGTCCCGTTGTGGTTGAGCTACGTCAGAAAGCCGAACAGATCCGCCAACGCGCGGTGGCGCGCACCCTCCGCCATTTGGGTGATGTGGATCATCAGACCAGCGACCAATTGAACCACCTGTCGCGCGCGCTGGTGAACCAACTCTTGCATGAGCCAACCCTGCAACTCAAGCGCAAAGCCGGCCAACAACAAGCGGATCTCTATGCGACCTTAGTCTCTGATCTCTTTGGTCTTTCCCACGTTGAAGATGAAGTTGACCATGAAGTTGACAAGGAACCAGAAGCCACCGAAGCCCCTGGGAGGGCCGCCTCTTGACTGTGACGATTCCTACGATCCCGCTGACCACAGCGCTGACCATTGGTACGCGCACCTCGGCTCTCGCCCTATGGCAGACCGAACATATTATGGCATTGCTCCAAACGGCTTGGCCGGGGGTAACCTGCCACTTACAACGGTTTGTGACCCAAGGCGACAAAACGTTAGATAAGCCCTTGCCCGTCATCGGTGGCAAAGGGCTCTTCACTGCCGAACTCGAGCGCGCCCTCCTCGCCAAGGAGATCGATATCGCTGTGCATTCGCTCAAAGATCTGCCGGTGACAGAATATCTGGCTACCGATGGCCTGACGGTCACCGATGTGGTCGATGGGCTGACGCTCGGTGCGATCACAAGCCGCGCCGATGTACGCGATGCCTTGGTGGCGCGCAATGGCTGGACTTTGGCAACCTTGCCACCGGGCGCGATCGTAGGCACCAGCAGCACACGGCGGGCGGCCCAATTACAAGCCCTCCGCCCGGATCTCACCATCCGTTCCATTCGGGGCAATGTGGACACGCGCCTGCGCAAGGTCTTGCATGGTGACTATGATGCGACCCTCTTGGCCCTGGCAGGGCTAGAGCGCTTAGGTCTCACCGACGCGATTACCGAGCGCCTGGCCTTATCGATCATGTTGCCGGCCCCCGGCCAAGGCGCGTTGGCGGTCCAATGTCGCGCCGATGATGCGACGACCCTGGCTTTGTTAGCCGCCATTGATGACGCAGCTGTCCGCGCTGCGGTGACCGCCGAGCGGGCCTTCTTACACGGGTTGGGCGGTGGCTGTTCGGCGCCCGTGGCCGCGTATGCCCAAGTCGTTACCCATGTCGGGCAATGTTCGTTGCAACTCGAGGGATTGATCGCGGCCGCGGATGGACAACAGATAATTCGGGTGACCGGCGAAAGTCAACTCGCGCTGCCAGGCGATCGTGGCCGCCGCCAAGCCTTTCGCCTGGGCAATCAACTGGCTGCAGAAGCTCTTCAACAAGGCGCAGCTGCTTTAGTTGCTCAACGCGCTGCTTTTGCTCCTCCCCTGGTCGCTACGCCAACCTTACCGCTACAAGGCAAGCGGGTCGTGGTGACGCGACCCGCAGAGCAATCAGTGGGCTTGCTCGAAAAATTGACCACCTTGGGAGCAACCCCTATCTTGATGCCCACCATTCAGATTGAACCCTTGGCCGATCTCAATGCCTTGGATGCTGCGCTCCTGACTTTTGATCGTTATGATTGGCTGATCCTGACCAGTGCCAATAGTGTGACCATTGTGGGTAATCGACTCATTGCCTTGGGGCTTGCTGATCAGGTTGCGACCCAACTGCCCATTGCTGTGGTAGGCCCTGTTACGGCTACGGCGCTAGCAACCTATGGGTTGACCCCTGCTTTGGTCCCGCCCCAATTTGAGGCCAGTGCCATTGTCACGGCATTACAGGCCACCGTGGGGAATTTGCAGGGGTTGCGCATTCTTTTGCCCCAGGCCGCGATTGCGCGTCAAGCCTTTGCCGCGGCGCTGACGGCCCAAGGCGCACTGGTCGATGTGATTCCGATCTATCAAACGCTGCCCGCACCATTGTCGTCGGCGGCCCTTGCAGAATTACAGCAGGGCGTCGATGTTATCACGTTGACCAGTGGTTCTACTGCCCAAAATCTTGTCCAAGGGCTGACCGCGGCCAATCTGAGCCCAACGCTGTTGGATTCAGCGACTATCGCCTGTATCGGTCCCCAAAGTGCCGCCACTGCCCAAGCTCTTGGCCTCCAGGTTGATGTGGTCGCCACTGACTATACCATTGATGGCCTCGTCGATGCGCTGGTCGCCCATCTTCGTGCCATGCACCGCCAGAAGGAGTAACCATGTCTCTCATCGCGTCCAGCCTGCGCACGACCACGGACCCCACGACCAATGGCCGCGGGAATGGTACTGGTGGAAATCAAGTGACCGCTGTCGCCAGCCCCTCTACAGCGGCCCGACCTCGCCGCCTGCGCCGTACTGCCACCTTGCGCGCTATGGTACGGGAAACCGAACTTTCCCCCGCCGATTTTATCTATCCGCTCTTTGTCACCCACGGCCAGGGCGTGCGTCGCCCCATTGCTTCCATGCCTGGTGTGGCCCAACTCTCGGTTGATCAACTGGCGCAAGAAGCGGAAGCGCTGTTAGCCTTAGGGGTGCCTGCCGTGGTTCTCTTTGGCATTCCGGCCAGCAAAGATCCGGTTGGGCTGGAGAACTTTGCCGAAACCGGCATTATCCAGCAAGCGATTCGGGCCTTGAAACAAGCCGCACCCGCATTAATCGTGGTGACGGATGTTTGCCTCTGCGAATATACCGATCACGGTCACTGTGGGCTGCTCAACGACCCGGAGCATAACCATGCCCATTTGGAAGCGGGTTATGTGCTCAACGATGAAACGTTGGCGATTTTGGGCCAGGTGGCGGTTTCCCATGCCGCGGCGGGTGCTGACATTGTCGCGCCCAGTGGGATGTTGGATGGCATGGTCGCGGCGATCCGCACAGCCCTGGATGAAGCAGATTTTGCCCACATTCCCATTATGTCCTATGCTGTGAAGTACGCGTCGGCTTTTTATGGCCCCTTCCGTGACGCGGCGGATGGCGCACCCAAGTTTGGGGATCGCAAGACCCACCAAATGGACCCGGCCAATGCACGCGAAGCCCTGCGTGAAGCCGCGCTCGATGTCGCCGAAGGCGCGGATTTCCTCATGGTCAAGCCCGCGTTGGCCTATTTAGATGTCATCTACCGGCTGCGCACGCACTATCCTGAATTGCCCTTGGTTGCTTACAATGTGAGTGGCGAGTATGCCATGATCAAAGCGGCAGCGGCCAATGGCTGGCTGGATGAGGAGAAGACGGTGCTAGAAAAATTAATCGGCATCAAACGCGCCGGAGCCGATTTGATCATTACCTACCATGCTAAAGATGCCGCGGCTTGGCTGCGGGCCGCCTAAAGAAGGGTATTCCTATACTATGACAAGACCCACTTCCTCGCTTCCGAACGCATCCGAACCCGCTGGCGCTCCGCGCGAGGGCGCATCATTGGCCGCCATCGGTGGACGCCCGGCGGCAGCCCCCACGGAAGAGATTGATGTGAGTGAGAAGGGGCGGAGCGCCACTGGTGAAGTCATTTCCCTAGATCGCCGCCTCTATATGCAGTTCATGGCCTTTGGTGGCTGCCGAGACACGCAGCGCCTGATCGATGCGCTCGCGGCGGCGCGCCTTCACGGCGCCCTCTATGCCGACATTAACGATCCCCAAGGGGTTGGGCTGGTGACCTATAGCGAGACGCCCGACTACTTTCTCACCGATTTACGGAACTTTTTCAATCAGCCGCCCTTTGCCGAATTGACGCCCAAGCCCGAGCATACCATGCTGGGCCGCACCTATGCGTTGGGCTATGAGCAAGATCTCTATGAGACGCTCATTGGCCGACCGCGCAGCCGCGTGGTCGATCCCAAATTGCCCTGGGTGATCTGGTATCCGCTACGGCGGGCTGGTTCTTTTGAGCAACTGTCGCCCCAAGAGCAAAATGGGGTCCTCATGGAGCACGGTGGGATTGGCCGGGCCTTTGGGCGGGTTGGCTTGGGCTATGATATCCGCCTGGCCTGTCATGGCTTGGACAAAAATGATAACGACTTTGTCGTCGCGCTGCTGGGGCCAGAACTCCATCCCCTCTCCAGCATTGTCCAACGGATGCGCAAGACCAAGCAGACTTCGCTCCACCTGGAACACCTAGGCCCCTTTTTCATCGGCAAAGTCCTCTGGCAGAGCGCGCTGGAGGCGTAGTTTCGCAACGTAAGAGAGGCTGTGCCGTGTAGCGACACAGCCTCTCTGTTTATGTCAAGCTAGAACTGAGTACGTTATGACCACATTGCAAGAACCGACCTCGCCCTTTTTGCGCGCCTGCCGGGGCCTTTCTACCCCCTATACACCGGTGTGGCTCATGCGCCAAGCCGGGCGCTATATGGCAGAATACCGCGCCATCCGGGCCAAACATACCATGTTGGAAGTAATTCGCACGCCGGAGCTCTCTGCGCAAGTGACGCTGCAACCACTCAATGCTTTTGCCCTGGATGCAGCGATTATCTTCTCCGATATTTTGCCACCGTTGATTGGCATGGGGCTCCAACTGGACTTTATCAAAGGGGAAGGTCCCCACATTGAAAACCCCTTGGCCCGCCCCTATGATATCGACTGCTTGGCAACGCCGCCCGCGGAAGAGAGCATGGGCAGCACACTCAAGGCGATTGAAATCGTCGCTAACGAATTGGCTTCGCGTCAAATTCCGTTGATTGGCTTTGCTGGTGCGCCTTTTACCTTAGCGAGTTATGCGGTCGAAGGCGGCAGCAGTAAGACCTTTGCCAAAACCAAGGCGTTGATGTATCGTGAGCCAGCCGCCTGGAAACGGCTAATGACCAAACTGGTGACGGTGCAGGCCGACTACCTGATCAAGCAAGCCAAGGCTGGCGCGTCCGCGCTACAAGTCTTCGACTCCTGGGCTGGGCAGGCCCTGAGTCAACCAGATTATCTACGCTATGTCCAGCCCTATAATCGGTCGCTCTTTGATCTGGTACAAAAGGGGCTCAGCAGTGGGCAAGCGTCGCCAAGCACGGTGCCCCTGATCAACTTTAGCACTGGCACCAGCAGCTATCTACCCGATGTAGTCGCTTGTGGTGGAGATGTGATTGGCGTCGATTGGCATATGCCGCTGGATTGGTGTTGGCAGCAGATCGGCCATCATAAGGCCATTCAAGGCAATCTAGACCCCATCTCGCTGCTGGCCCCTTGGCGCGAATTACAATATCGCATTGACGACCTGCTGGCGCGGGCGGATGGACGCCCTGGGCATATCTTCAATCTGGGCCATGGGATCTTGCCCGATACACCCGTTGATCAGGTGAAACGGCTGGTGGACTATGTCCATGAAAAGAGCCAGCGTTCGCTGCCCGCGGCCACACAACCAACCCGGGAGGCTGCTCTATGACCGTGCCAGCCCATTATCCCATCGGGGTCTTGCTCATGGCCTATGGCGGACCCAATACTTTGGCTGAAATTCCCGGCTATCTGGCCGACATTCGCAGTGGTCGGCCAACCACACCGGCAGTACTAGCCGAGATCACCAACAATTATCGCCAGATTGGGGGCAAATCGCCGCTGTTGGCCTTTACCCAACAACAAGTGGCCGCAGTAGCCGCGCAACTCGATCCACGGTATTTTCGATGTTATCTGGGGATGCGCCATTGGTCCCCGTGGATCGAAGAGGTGGTGGGGCAGATGGTGGCCGACGGCATTACCCATGCCGTGAGTCTGGTCTTGGCTCCCCACTATAGCAAACTGAGCATTGCCAAATACCAAGAAAAGATTGCCGACGGGCTGGCTATGTACCGTGGTCAGCTTGAATTTGCCCATATCAACAGCTACCACAATGCCGCACCCTATATCGAAGCGCTGACGAAGCGGGTGCAGATGGGGCTTGACCAATGGCCGGTTGCCGAGCGCGCGGCTGTCCATGTCATTTTTAGCGCCCACAGCCTGCCTGCCCGCGTGCTTAAAATGGGCGATCCCTATGAGCAGCAGCTCCATGAAACGGCGCGACTCGTCGCCGCGCGGGCTGGCTTGGCGGAGGATCAATGGTCGTGGAGCTACCAATCAGCGGGGCGCAGTCCCGAGCCCTGGCTGGGGCCACAGTTGGAAGAGTATATCCCCACGTTGGCGGCCCGCGGCGTCAAAAACTTAGTCAGCATTCCCGTCGGCTTTGTCTCGGATCATGTGGAAATCCTCTTTGATATTGACATTGAAGCCAAGGCGGCGGCCCAAGCCCACGGGATGCGCCTGGAGCGTCCTCCGGCGCTCAATGACGACCCGCTCTTTATTCAGACGCTGGTCGAGGCGATCCACGCCCAAGCGGCCCCCTGGCTGCCCACTGACCCCCCATCCACGAAGCAAGGCGGCCGTGCATGACCCAAGTCGTGATTCTAGGCGGTGGCCTGACAGGCTTGGCCGCGGCTTACCGCTTGCAAAAGCTCATGCCTTCCGTGGCGATTACCCTGGTCGAGCGTGACCAGCGCTTTGGCGGCAAAGTCATCACCGAGCAGATAGATGGCTTTGTCATCGAAGGTGCGGCGGACAGCTTTCTTTCCCGCAAGCCGCGGGGTGTCGGGCTTTGCGAAGAGCTGGGCCTAGCGCCAACCCTCTATGGCCGCGACCCGCGCCATGCCAAGACCTTTGTTAAATATGCCGGTGAACTCTATCCCTTGCCTGCGGGCCTGAGCGGGATGATCCCCACCAATTTGGATGCACTGGCCGATAACCCCCTGATCTCGCCAGCAGGCAAGCAGCGGCTGGCGGAGGAGATGACGTTGCCGGCCGCGCCCCCCAATGGCGATGAAAGTGTCGGTAGCTTTGTCTCACGGCGCTTGGGGCGCGAGGTCTATGAAAAGCTGGTCGAGCCGCTCATGAGTGGCATCTATGCCGGGAATGGTGATCTCTTGAGCTTGGGGGCCACTTTCCCCCAATTGCGCCAACTGGAACTCAACCATGGCAGTCTGCTTAAGGGACTGACGAATCCGGACAGCCCGCCTGCTCCATCGGCGACGACCTATCCGCCCTTTGTCTCATTACCCGGTGGCATGGGCACCTTGATTCAAACGCTGGTGGCCGCGCTAGCCAACGCCACCTTGATCACCGGCGTAGGCGCGACCCAGGTAGGTCTCCATGTGGCAGGCAAGGAACGCACCTATACCGTGACCCTGGCCGATGGCCGTATATTGGCGGCGGATGCGCTGATCCTCACCACGCCCGCCTTTGTTACCGCGACGTTGGTGGCGGATCTGGACCCCGTATTGGCGGATGCCCATGCCGCTATCCCCTATGCCTCCTCGGCGATTGTCCACCTGGCCTATGACCGAGCCCAAGTCAGTGTGAATGCGGGATATGGTTATGTGATTCCGCGGGTGGCCCATACCGATGTGCTGGCCTGTACCTGGAGTTCCAATAAGTGGCAGGGGCGTGCGCCAGCGGATGCCCTCCTGTTGCGGGTCTATTTAGGGCGCTACGGTCAGCGGGATGTGACGCAATGCACCGATGCCGAGTTGATCGCCATGGCGCAGCAAGAGGTGCAAGAGACGCAAGGCATTACGGCCACGCCGCGGCTGCAACGAGTCTACCGGTGGCCACGTAGCATGCCCCAAT
>JAHBVH010000090.1 GCA_019637645.1 Caldilineaceae bacterium | reverse complement strand
TGGTTACGTAGCAGGGCATGACGAAATAATCATACCTTGCGAATGACCAATGACTACCGATCAAACAGACGCGCCCAGAGCCGCTCGAAGAACCCAGGGCGAAAATTCATCAAGGGTACATTATTGCCAACCAAGCGTTGGGCAATGTTACGGTAGGCCCGTTTTACATAGAAACGCCGATCAAAGACAATGGGAACCCCGCGGTCGGTGCTGAGCAAAATATGCGTATCTTCGGGAACAACCCCCAAGAGATCGATCGCCAGAATATCGAGAACGTCATCAATGTTGCGCATTTCGCCCGCGCGCACCAGATCGGGATTGTAGCGATTGAGCACCAGGCCGGTCGGGCGCTTCCACTCTCGCTCCAGAAGATAGAGTACTTTGTCTGCATCGCGCAACGCGCTGACATCTGAGGTCGTAACGATCACAACTAGATCAGCGGGTGCAATAGCGGTTTGAAAGCCATGTTCAATCCCCGCCGGTGAATCGATCAAGACATAGTCGGCATTTTGGCGCAACGCTTCGCAGAGTTGTAACATCTGCTCAATACTAACTTCCGACTTATCGCGTGTTTGGGCGGCGGGTAACAAATGGAGGGCCTTGGCGCGCGGGTCGCGGACCAAAGCTTGGCTCAAGTCGCACCGCCCCTCGACCACATCGACCAGATCATAAACGATGCGGTTTTCAAGACCCATAACTAGGTCGAGATTCCGCAGCCCAATATCGGCGTCGACCGTAACCACGCGGCGCCCCATGATCGCCAACGCCGCGGCTAAATTCGAAGTTGTAGTTGTCTTACCAACGCCTCCCTTGCCGGAGGTTACCGTTACAATCGTTCCTGCCATCAGGTTACTTTCTATGGTCGCGCATCGGGTAAATGGGCCGGGACCGGTTGGCCGTGGATGGTTGCTCTCCTAAGCAACCGACCCCGTTTGCTCCTAGCGCAGGTTAGCGGCGTAGGGCGGCAATGCCGCCGAATTTGGTTGCATCCCAGGCTTCGACGACAATTTCCATGCCGGTGAGATAGGCAATCTCCGGCTGTTTGACGACAGGCCGTCTCCACGGTCCCCATCCTTTGGTCTGAGCTTCGGGGGCGATGGCGAGGACTTCCGCAATCCGCAGTTGGACGGGCGCGAGATCGAGCGCCACAATCACTGCATTTTTATCGCCAGCCGCGCCCGCATGGGCCACGCCGCGGAGGCGTCCCCAGACCAAAATATCGCCATCACTCATCACCGTCGCGCCTGGATTCACATCACCCACAACCAGAATATGCTCTGGCCGATGTAAAACTTGGCCAGCACGCAAATGGCCACTATAGATAAAGTGTTGCTCTTCCAGAATGTTCGAAAGGGCGGCCTGGGCACCGATAACCCCCACAGGATTGCCCTGTTCGAGATGCGCTGCGACCCCTAGCCCCAGCGCTAGCTGAAAGGTGTCGGGCGATGTGGTGCGAATCAGGCCCAACGTTAGATGATGTTGGGCCAGCAGGTGGTACAACTGACGTAACTCTTGCTCATTTAAGAGCCGTCCACCCAGCTCGACTGCGACCTTGCCATTGCGGAAAAAGCTCGCCGCGCGCCCAAGTCGATCGGTGAGAACGATCATAAGCTCTGGCCAGTTCCCTTTGCCGATCTCGACAAGAACACTTCCTGCCCGTCCTTTGATATTGACGGCTCCAGGAATGGGTTCATCAATCGTTTCGGCTGGCAGCGTGCTCTCTGCTTCTGGTTGATTGCTCACCATGGGGGCCTCACTCTTCACGATAGGCGGCGTATCGGTCACCATGGTGCTATCATCGGGTACGGTCGGCGCCACCGATGTTGGCTGGCTCGTTGGCTGGCTCGTTGGCTGGCTCGTTGTTGGTGTCGCGGGCTGTGCCTGTGGTCGAGGCGCGGCAGGTCGAGATTCTTCGCGTACAGTGACGCCATCCATTAATGTCGCAATCTTGGAGCGCACTGCATCGGCCTGTACACCCTGTTGCTGATTAATATTGAATGGTTTACGGGGGCTTTCGGGTATCGACATGAACCTACCTGCTTTCTGGATGACCGGAACGAACCATGGGAACTAAGCGCATGCGAGCATAGGTAACTCAGCGCGGACTAATTTCAGTAAAGTAGGCCTCGAGAATCTTTTGTACAATCGGCACGGTGGTGGCAGAGCCTTCGCCACCGTCATAGACAAAGGCAACAACCGCGATCTCAGGATTCTCATAGGGCGCATAGGCCGCATACCAAGCATGGGTTGGCAAATTATCGTCTTTGTCACGCCGACAGTCAAGCTCTTCTGGATCATCTTCTTTGGGGACCACTTCACAAAACTCGGCAGTACCGGTTTTGCCCGCGATTTCAACGCCTTCGACGCGGCTAGCGGGTGCCGTGCCACGCACTCCATTGACAACCTCCCAAAGGCCTTGTTGCACCGTTTGGATATCTTCTTGGGAAAGCGGTAATTGACGAATGACCTTAGGCATAAAGTCCCGTTGGATCGCACCGTTCGCATCGGTAATCTGATAGACGAGTTGGGGCACATAAAGGGTTCCCCCATTCGCGATGGCGACAAAACTTGATAAGACCTGCAAGGGCGTTGCCAGGACATACCCTTGGCCGATGGACATATTGTAGCTATCGCCAGTGGTCCAGCTTTCGGCTAATCGCTGGCGTTTCCATTGGTCATCAGGCACCAAAAAGGTGACCTCGCCTGGAATATCAATCCCCGTTAACTGACCATAGCCGAAGAGCTCGGTCCACTTCGCCAAATTTTTGTTGCCCAGGCCAGGAAAGCGCGCCGGTGGGTAGCCGCCACCAATCCAGTAAAAGAAAATGTCATTGGAAAGGGCCAACCCATCGATAATCGTCATCGCACCATGCACAATCCCGAGGCGATGATTCCAACTAACAAAGGGCTGGGCTTGGGAGAAATCGTTCGGGAAAAATTGGTTTGGCAGATAGATTGGGCCATTATCCACAATCTGCGTATTCGCCTCAATGATCCCTTCCGCCAGTGCGCCCGCCGCCGAGATGATTTTGTAGGTTGAGCCTGGTGGATAGAGCCCCCCAATCGCATAGTTGATCAAGGGGAGCCGATCATCTTGCTCTAACTTCTTATATTCTTGAATGTTAATCTGCTCAGCAAAAATGTTATTGTCGTAGGAGGGCAAACTGACCAACCCCAGCACCGCGCCATTTTGGGGATTCATCGCGATGGTCACCCCCCACTTAGCCCCGCGCTCATCCATCGCCGCCTGGAGCGTATCGCGCATCACCTCTTGCAGGCGGCGATCGACATTCAGGACGAGGTTCGAGCCAGACTTGGCTTCGATCGGCGTGCCGACTGTCCGCATTTCGCTGCCCAAAATGTCAACCTCCATGTAACGATAGCCAGGAATCCCCCGCAGCTCGGTCTGATAGGAGTATTCTAACCCATTGAGGCCCACTTTTTCGTTTTGGTTGGTATAACCGCGCTGCCGATAGCGGTCGAGCGCTTCTTTGGGAATCGGCCCCATAAAACCCAGAATATGGCTCATGAGATCTTTGTAAACATATTCGCGCACAGGGACCTCTAGGACACGCACACTAGGCAAGCGATACGATTCTTCGTCAACTTCAAAAGCCTGGATGCGATCCACTAGATTCAAAATGGGAATGGGCTGAGAAGCGGTGCCCAATTTGCGTGACGAAACCAATGATTGTACTAAAGCAACCAACCCGGCCATGGGCAAGGGTTCCGAGATGTCTGGAATATCAATATATTCTTGTCGGTTCTCAGCCATCTGGCTGCTTGTTGTCTCCAGCACACTGTTGGTGGGCACCTGAATGTAGTTCAGCGAGATTCCAGCACCCTCCACTGCTTTGGCATAGTCAGAGCGACCCAACCGGCGAAACATAAGCTCGGCAATCCGCAGCGCAATATCCGTATCGGTATCCGCCCGCAGGACATGAAGCACTTTTTCGATTTCCACGGCTTCTTCATCTGCGGGGGTCGCAGGATCATCGAAAGGAATATCTTCAGGCACAATGGCGACTTCGAAGCTGGGGCGATTGCGCGCCAAGATCGTGCCATTGCGATCATAGATCACGCCACGCTTGGCCGAGACTTCGACTAAATCATAGCGATTATTATCAGAGCGTGTGCGAAAGGTTTCTCCTTGCACTACTTGCAGTTGAAAGAGGCGGCCCAGGAGCACAAAAAACGTGATCACCAGCGCAATCCGGAAAAGCACCATCGATAGCTTGCCGGTATCATTGGGGGTATCCCGCTCAAAGCTCATACAACCTCCTGAATCTCCGGCACTCGATTAAGCAGCGGGGTAAGAAAGAGCACGATGGTCATGTTGTAGATCGTTGCGGGGATAATCACATCCTGTAACATTGCCCAAAAGGCTAGCTGGTAGTTAGGCAACCCAAGCCCCTGAAAAAGCGGCATTTGGCCTGCCTCATGGAGCAAGGATAAGAGACCCACATAGACGCAACCATAGAGTAGCGTCCCTAACCCGCTAGCGCCGATCGGCACTAAAATATGATACCGTGATAAGATCCGATGACCAACCCCGGCCACCAATGCCGCGAGTAATAAGCCCAAGCTAGAGATCCCCAAAGGACCCCCGCTAAAAAGATCAAGCCCAATGCCACCCAGAAAGGCCCATACAAGGCCAGCTCTTCCTCCATAGATCAACGTGCCAATCACGACGATGATCAGCACCATGTCGGGCTTGACCCCGCGAATAGCCAAGCGCGTCGCGACCGTTGATTGGAGTAAGGCTGCCCCAAAAACGATCAACGGCATGGCATAAAGCGGCAAGCGATTTTGATTCATGGCGTGGTCACGCCAGATGTGGCTGGCGGCGTCGCCACGAGCGTTGCATCCGTTGCCGTCTCCCCTGCGCTGCCCTCGTCGGTGCCTGGAACGCTCGGTGGCGCGGTCTCATCACTGGATGCTTCACCTGACGTTGCATTGGCAGGGGCATTGGGATCGCTCGTCGCCGTGGGAACCGCGGTCGGCTCTATCATAAGGGCCGGTACATCCTCCAGTGGATCAAAGTTTGTCACAATAGCCACTAGCTCTAGGCTACTAAAATCAATACTAGGGCGCACCACCGCCTGTTGAAAGATGTCAATATCCCGTTGCCGCCGTTCGATCACTTGCCCAATCGGAATTCCTTTGGGAAAGCGTATGCCAATGCCGGAAGTTAAGACCACTTCACCAACCCGAAAAACGGGTCCTTGTGGAATAAAATCCATTAACAAATCACCGTTGGGTGCACCCCGGATCACCCCATTGAGGCGACTATTTTGTAAAATTGCATTGACGGCACTGCTGGGGTCGGTGATGAGCAAGACCTTCGAGGTGGCATCATTGACCTCACTAATGCGTCCCACCAGCCCTTGCTCGGTGACCACAGGCATACCGACCGCAATATTGTGACGAGCCCCAAGATCAATCTCAATATAATCCAGAAAGTTGGTGCTTTCCTGACCGATCACCCGGGCGACAATTTGCGCACCACGCAGCTCTAAGCCTGGGCGGGTTTGGGCAAATTGGAGCAGACTGCGCATCTCTGCATTCTCGTGTTCAACTTCACGCAAGGAGAAATTCTCGGCGAGGAGCGCCGCGTTAATTTGCTCTAATTCGTTTAACCGGCGACGCAGCGAGCCAAGTTCTAATAAAAATTGGATGGCATCCGTCACGGTGCGAGTTGCACTGGTGGCACTCAGTTGGGCTGGTGCGGTGACAAAACTAATGGCGCTGCGTAGCACTTGCAGCTGACCGGTGAATTGGAGGGCCATGAGGAGGAGCGCGGCCAATGTGAGAATAACAAAACGAATGCCAATATCACCTAGGGTACGCGGTCGCCGTTCCGTATTTCGTATCATGATTTTCTACTAATACATTCGCTCAGGGAGCCTACCGCACGGTACTCTTACGCTGCATGCTCGTCAGGGTCTCGCGATAGAATTCCGGCTTTTCCAGAATCATCCCCGTGCCCATCACGACCGCCGTCAAGGGGTTGTCTGCCACATAGACATGCATCCGTGTTTCATCCTGAAGCCGTTGGGCTAGACCATGCAACAACGCCCCACCCCCAGCCAAGACGATGCCATACTCCATGAGATCGGCCACCAATTCGGGCGGAGTTTCGTCCAAGGTAGCCTTGACCGCATCAACAATCACCTGGACAGAACCAGAGAGCGCTTCGCGGATTTCAACCGAACTCACTTCAATCGCTTCGGGCAGCCCTGTCACCAGGTTGCGCCCACGCAAGATCATAGTGCGCTCTTGTTCCATGGGGTAGGCCGAGCCAATCTCGATTTTGCACCGTTCGGCCATGCGTTCGCCAATCAAGAGACTATATTTCTGCCGCGCATAGCTCATAATGTCTTCGTTCATCTCATCGCCAGCGACGCGGATCGAGCGGGAAACGACAATGCCACCCAAGGAGATCACCGCAACTTCGGTTGTTCCACCGCCAATATCGACAATCATAGAACCAACCGATTCGGTGACGGGCAAGCCCGCCCCAATCGCCGCGGCCATGGGCTCTTCCACCAGCCCCGCTTCACGCGCCCCGGCGCTAATGGCGGCATCGCGCACGGCCCGCTTTTCCACTTCGGTAACCCCCGAAGGAATCCCGACCACCACCCGCGGCCGCGCCGCCCCAAAAGCGCGATTGCCGTGGACCTTGCCAATAAAGTGGTGGATCATGCGCTCAGTGACATCAAAGTCCGAAATGACGCCATCTTGGAGGGGGCGCACGGCGACAATATGGGCTGGAGTCCGCCCGACCATTTCTTTGGCATCATTGCCAATGGCCTTGACGATGGATCGCCGACGCGAAGAGCGATCGATCGCCACAATCGAGGGTTCGTTAATGACAATGCCGCGGTTTTTGACATGGACTAACGTATTTGCTGTCCCTAAGTCGATTCCAATATCCAACGAAAAGAGGCCAAGCAGCCAATCGAAGGGATTATTCACGTCTCTTTTATCTCCTATTAGTCTCCGGCTAGATCTCCTACCGCTACTCCCCGCAACCCCCGAAGCTGCGAGCTAATGAGCATCTCTATGACAAATGGGCGGTTTGAAACCAAATTGTTGCTAATTATACCATAAGCCCGAAACGGACAAAAAAGCACCTGCTATTCGACGTTACAGCCCAGAAAGATGGTATAATCAGTGCTATGACTGGTATCAATGCCGCGGGAGCAACCGCGCCACCCACGCCGATGGATCCCTTGCTGCTGGCTTGTCTGGCTGCCCAGAGACGCCACGCCTTGTTTGGTGGCACACCAACACAGCCACAGGTCGTGGTGGTGGCCGTAAGTGGCGGGGCGGATAGTGTGGCGCTGCTCCATGTGCTCTGCCAGCTCCAAACGCAGTGGGGCCTGCTCCTCCATGTAGCCCATTTGGACCACAATCTGCGCCCCGAATCGGTCGCGGATGCCCACTTTGTTGCTCAACTGGCCGCCCAATGGCACATACCGTTTCATGGGCATCAACTGCCGCTTGGGAGCTTAGCGGCTGGTGTGGATGGTGTCGAAGCTGCCGGACGCGCCGCCCGCTATCACTTTCTCGCCGAAGTAGCCGTGACGGTGACCCCACCTACCCAGCCGCCCGTGATCGCGCTGGGCCATCACGCCGATGACCAAGCCGAGACTGTGCTCTTTCGGCTGGTACGGGGCAGTGGAGTCCAGGGTTTGGGTGGCATGCGGTGGGTAGCGCCGCGCCCGCTTGGCGAATTATGGCCTACTGCGCCGCTCGAAAAGCGCGCGCAACCGATCCGGCTAGTCAGACCATTTCTCGGCGTTCAACGGGCAGATCTGCTACGCTACTTACGGACACACCAACTGGCCTGGCGCGAGGATAAGACCAACGTTGATCAACGCTTTGCCCGAAACCGTCTGCGCCATACGGTCCTGCCCGCATTGGCTGCGCTGAATCCTAAGGCGGTCGCGACATTGGCCCGTTCGGCCCAACTCTTCCAGGCCGAGGCCGAACGGCTAGCTCTGGTCGATCAAACCTTGCTCAGCACCCTGTTGCGCGAACCCGCGTGGTCATTGGCGCAGATCCAGGCTGGGCTCGCGCAACGCTATGATCCGGCGCAGGCACTAGAACGTGTGCTTTTGGATCTGGAGCGTCTGACCGCCTTTCCCCGCGCGGCACAGCGCGGGATCTTGCGGGCTGCCATTGCGCTACTGCTAGGGCCAGCCTTGCTGCCTTCCTTTGAACAGTTGGACGGCTTTACGCTAGCCCTTCAGCCGCCCCACCAAACCAGTGGCCCCCATCCCTTGTTGGCCGATCTGGCCTGGAGCTTGCGCGGCCCTGTCGCCGCGACCCCAGCGTGCCTGAGCTTACACCGGCAAATGGCCTTGCCTTTTTCCCCAGAAGAGCCTTGGTTGGCTGACGCATGGCGGCAGCAAGTCGGTACGTTCGCTTTGCCGGAAGGGGGGAAAGTCGCGGTGGGGCAGGGGTGGTCGCTCTGCGTAGAGCGCTTGTCTTCTGCAGAGCTGCCCGCGGATTGGCGGCAACGTTGTGGCCCTTGGCAGGTTTATCTGGATGCTACGCAAAGTGGTCGGCCTGTGCTCACAACGCCCCAGCCTGGGGATCGCTATGCTCCGCTGGGCTTGCAGGGCCACCATCAATCAATCGGTGACTTTTTCACCGACCGAAAAATTCCGCCAGCGTTACGGTCTGGGTGGCCGTTGATCGTGGACGCCAGCCATGGTGTTGTACTCTGGGTTGGCGGCTATCAGCCTAGCCACACGGCCCAGATTACGGCGCATACCCAAGCAGTGCTTGGCCTAAGATGGGAACAGGAAGCAGATGGCTGTTAGTATAAAACCGCTCACCCATTGGGTGATCTACAAAGGCTATAAGCTGCGCTTTACCGAGCGCATACCGACGCGCGTCAAAGGGGTGTTGACAACCGACCAGGGGGAAATAGAATTTACCTACGATCCCCTTGCCAAGCGTGTCAGCTTGCCTACCGGCCCCGTTGTGATCAACGACTACGGCTGGGAAGTCGAGCAACCAGGGGATGACTCCCATGAACAGAGAGAAAAGCCATGAAGCAACCGACCGTGATTGTAAAAGCGGGGCGTGATAAGCCTGTGCGCCAGGGCCATCCTTGGCTCTTTAGCGGCGCGATTCAACGGCTACCCAAAGAAGCCGCCGATGGCGACGTGGTCGATATCCACACCGAACAGGGCGCGTGGTTGGCGCGCGGCTACCTGAATCGCAAAAGCCAGATCCAGGTGCGTATCCTCTCTTGGCAGCCAGACGAAGCCATTGATCTAGCCTTTTGGCAGCGGCGCATCCAGCAGGCCATCGCCGCGCGACAAGCCTTGCACGCAGATGTGACCACCACAACCTATCGGCTGATCAATGGCGAAAGTGACTATTTGCCTGGGTTGGTCGTCGATCGCTATGCCGATTATCTGGTCATGCAAGTGGGTACGTTGGGGATCGAACGCCACAAAACGGCGTTGGCCCACCTGCTGTTACAGCTGACCCAAAGCAAAGGCGTAGTCGAACGCAGCGATCTCGCCCTGCGCCGCCAGGAAGGCTTGACCGAAGCCACCGGGTTGCTGGCCGGCAGCGCCCCAACCGGGCCGCTAGCCGTGCGTGAATTAGGCTTTCACTACGAAGTCGATCTGGCCCACGGGCAGAAGAGTGGCTTCTACACCGATCAACGGGAGAATCGTCGCCGGGTGGCGGCCTACTGTGGCGGGGCCAAGGTGCTCAATGCCTTTAGCTATACCGCGGCCTTTGCCGTCCATGCGCTGGCCGCTGGCGCGCAGCATGTCACGAATATTGATAGCAGTATCGATGCCCTCACCGTGGGCGAAACCCATCTGCGCCGCAATGGCTTTGATCCAGACCACCAGGCCGAGCAGATCGCTGGCGATGTCTTTACCATCTTGCGCGATTGGCGTGCTCAGCAAGTGGAACCCTTTGATGTGATCATTCTGGACCCGCCCAAATTTGCCCAATCACAGGGCCATTTGGAGCGCGCCTTGCGTGGGTACAAGGAGATCAACCGCTTGGCGTTGGGGCTCTTGAAACCAGGCGGGACGCTGGTCACCTTTAGCTGTAGTGGGTTAGTGAGCGCCGATCTCTTCCAGAAGGTGGTCTTTGGCGCGGCGGTCGATGCGCAGCGTCCCGTCCAAATTCTGGAATGGCTACGCCAGGGGAGTGATCACCCCGTCGCCATTACGTTCCCGGAGGGTGAATACCTCAAGGGACTGATCTGTCGGGTTTTATGAACGAGCTTTTTTCACCCTTTATTGAACAATTGGCTGCGGATCTCCAGCGACCCCTGCCCGGGCGCACTGCCCAATATCGCATGGCCCCCCAACCGCGCACGGGGGCTGGCCCCGATGATACTGTGCCCGCGGATGCACGCCGGGGCGGCGTCTTGGTGCTCTTCTACCCACGGCATGAGCAACCCTACCTCCCCTTGATCTTACGCCCCACCTACGATGGAGTGCATAGTGGGCAAGTTGGCTTTCCCGGCGGGGGACAGGAAGAGGGGGATCCCGATATTGTGGCGACGGCTCTGCGCGAAGCACAAGAGGAGATCGGGATTGACCTCGCGCCCGTTCAGCTCCTTGGGCAGTTGAGTCCGCTCTATGTCTTTGCCAGCAACTATCTCGTCCAGCCGACAGTGGCCTGGATGACCCATGCGCCGACCTTTCAGATCGATCCTCACGAAGTCGCCGCTTTAATTGAAATGCCATTGCTGGCTTTGTTGGATCCAGCCAACCATCGGCGTGAACAATGGCAATTGCGTGGCCGTGCAGTCGATGTACCCTTCTTTCAAATCCAAGACTACACCATCTGGGGAGCCACCGCCATGATGCTGAGTGAATTGCTCGCCTTGTCGGCGATTTCCACGTTGGCCCCCCCCACCGGTGGTACCTAGCGACCAGATCTGTCAGCTCTTATGCAGAATCTGACAATTTGGTAGGATGGCAAAGGCATGTTAGGATTGGCAACGATTGTGTGCATTGGGCTCACGCTTTGTTTGTCTCGACACAGCTCTATTACCTACCAGTAGTGAAATGACAATGATTAGATTTTGGTTACGCCGCGGGGGTGCGGCCCATGGGAGCATCTTCCGCCGCTTCTGCTTGGGTTTGCTTGGATTCTTTTGTTGGCACAGCGCCACTTTCGGCGCGTTCAGCCAAACTGTTTTTGCCGCCCCACGCGCCCAAAGCAGCAGTGACCCCCTTGTCTTTGCCTTTTACTATACTTGGTTTGATGAAAATACCTGGAGCTATGATCGCCTGAGCGATCTGCCGGCCCAATCCTACGTCAGCAGTGACCGCGGGGTCATGGGGCGGCATATTGACCAAGCGAAAGCCGCGGGGATTGATGCGTTGATCGTGGCTTGGTATGGCCCCAATGGCAATCAGACCGAGCCGAATCTAGCCGCGTTGCTCGAAGAAGCTGCCGCTCGCAATTTTAAGATTGGTATTCTCTTCGAGACTGATTCGCCTTTTCTGGGCGGGACCGACGCCATTACCGGTGCTCTCCGCCATGCCCTGGGCGTTCATGCCAATCACCCGGCCTTCTTACGGGTCGATGGGCGGCCCGTCCTCTTTTTCTGGCGACCGACCATCTATGGCGTCGAAAGTTGGCGCGCTATCCGCAACCAAGCGGACCCTGGCTATGGCAGCATTTGGATCGCCGAAGGGGTCAATCCTGCCTATATGGCCGTCTTCGATGGTCACCACCTTTATAGCAATACCTGGAATCCTCCCGCTGATCTGAGCGCGACGAACCAGAAGTTTGCCCGGTGGGTCAATCAAGCGCGTCAAGATTATGGTGCCTATAAATATTGGGTTGCCACGGTGATGCCTGGCTATAACGATGTGCGGATTCGGCCCGGCAGTGGCTTTGCCAAGGACCGCGAAGGCGGCGCATATTATGAACGTTCTTGGCAGGCCGCGCTTGGTAGCCAGCCGAACTGGATTGTGATTACCAGTTTTAATGAATGGCCCGAGGGCAGCTATATTGAGCCCAGCGCAGCCTTTGGCGATACCTATCTACAGTTGACCGCGCGCTGGAGCCAACAATTCCGGGCCGGTGGCCCCAGCCAAGCCGCCCAAGTCGCCGCACCACCCCCTGCCGCCCTAGCACCTGAAACACCGCCTACGCCGACCCCAACGCCGTTACCTGAACCAGAGTCGCCCACGGCCTATGTCCAGGTCGCGTTGCTCAACTTGCGCGGTGGCCCTAGCACGGACTTTGCGCTCATCGGGCGCGCTACCGAAGGGGCTGCTCTAGCGATTACGGGTTACGATCCGGCCTATCCGGGCTGGTGGCAAGTGCGCGCTACCACCGACCAGGGCGAGCAGGATGCGTGGATCTTTGGGGACTTGGTGCGGGCGGCAGGGCCATTGGCAACGGTGCCAGTTGTTGCGGTGCCGCTGTTCGCCGCGCCCACTCCTCCTGCGCCACCAACTGTCGCCGACGCTAGCATGACCAACCTAAGCCCTGCCACCGTGATCAGCAATACCATCGCGCCGACTGTGGTGCCCGAAGCGCCAACCTATAAGCCCCGTTTGTCACAACAATAGTGTGATCCCAATCATAAGGGGGATTCACCCATTGCTTCCGCAACCCAATGACTGTTATTATCAATGACTGTTATTATCAAGAGGATTGAGTTAGATGTCTACTGACCATTCTGCGTTAGCACCGGCCTCGCTCTGGCCGCGGTGTCGCCTCCATGAGGATATTGAGCATGTTTTGATCGACGAAATTACCTTACAGCGCCGGATTCATGAACTAGGCGAAGCGCTTAGCCTCGAGTACGCGGGCAAGGATCTCCTGCTGATTTCGGTGCTCAAAGGCAGCCTGATCTTCCTGGCCGATCTCATGCGTGCCATTCGCATTCCCCACGCCATTGACTTTATGGCGACTAGCAGCTATGGGGCTGAGGTGACAAGCAAAGGGGTTGTACGAATTTTGAAGGATCTTAATGAGCCGATTGCCGGGCGCAACATTATCATCGTCGAAGATATCATTGACAGCGGCAATACGCTGAGCTATCTGTCGCGTATTTTGTATGAGCGGGCCCCTGCCACCCTCCGCATTATGACCTTACTCGACAAACCAGATCGGCGCGAGGTGGAAATCCCCGTAGATTGGGTGGGCTTCTCGATTCCCAACCACTTCGTCGTCGGCTATGGGTTAGATTACAATGAAACCTATCGAAACTTACCCTATATTGGCGTCCTTAAGCCGAGTGTGTACAGCGAGCCCGCAGCGTGAGCACATGGTAATGCTGCCCTGGCGTATGCGCCAATTTATCGCTAGCCGCGTCTTGCTTTCACCGCGGCGACCTTCCCCGCGCGGGCGAGTGCGGATCTTGGCTGGCTTGGCTTTGGGGCTGAGCCTGATGCTTCTCTTTACCAGCGCGCCGACCTATGCCCAAGGCGAAGTTGGCTCCTACACCGTGCAAAGTGGTGATACGCTCTTTACCATTGCGCAGCGGTTTGGGGTGACGGTCGAAATCTTAGCCACCCTGAATCAACTGGCCGATCCAAGCCTGATTGCCGTGGGGCAAGTCCTTCTCATTCCTGGCGCGCCCAGCCTGGCTGTGCCAGGAGCCGTTGGGCAAACCCAAGCCTTACCCGGTGACACTTTGGCTACCATTGCCGCTCGCTATGCGCTGGCACCCGAGCCATTGACACTCTTGAATGGCATGAGTGTCACGACGCGGCTCTTTCCTGGACAGCCACTTTTCTTGCCTGTGGTACAACCCGCGCCCCAGCTGCATTTTGGCGCTGTGCAGGAAATTACTGTGCCGGATGCCCTGGTGCAGGGGCGTACGGGGCAACTAAGTATCCGCACCCGTCGGCCACTTTCGGTGACCGCGACCTGGAACGATGTGCCGCTGGTTTTTACCCAATCGCTCACGGACAGCCTTCAACAGACAGCCTTTCTGCCGGTTCATGCCCTGCAAGCGCCAGCCCCGTATACGCTAACCCTGACCTACATCGCCGCTAATGGCCTATCATTGACCCATCGCCAGTGGCTCACTGTCGTGCCGGGTGATTATCTCAGCCAAGTCATTGCTCTAGCGGATGAGAAAGGGGGGCTGCTTGCGCCGGAAGTGAGCGAGGCCGAATTTACCAAAGTGAACGCGCTATGGACGCAAGCAAGCCCGACCCTCTGGTGGACTGGTGTTTTTACGCGCCCGATTGGCATTCAATATGCAACGACCAGTCCCTTTGGCACACGGCGTAACTACACCGGCGGTGCCTATGCAACAACGAGTTATCATGCCGGGCAAGATTTTGGCGCACCCGAAGGCGTGCCGATCCTGGCCCCAGCCGCTGGGGTTGTCGTGTTGGCCGAGCCGCTACAAGTGCGTGGCAACGCGGTGATCATTGATCATGGCCGCGGTATCTTTACCGGCTATTGGCATATGAGCGAAATCAAAGTAACGCCGGGCCAATGGGTTTCGCCTGGTGATGGGTTAGGGTTGGTCGGCACAACGGGGCTCAGTACCGGTGCTCATCTCCATTGGGAGTTGCGGATCTATGGCATTGCCGTCGATCCCATGCAGTTCTTACTGCCGTAACGAGCTGGGCATAATCCCTAAATAAAAAAAGCTGCCGGACTATCCGGCAGCTTTTTTGTTCGCCATTGAAGGAAGAGGAAACGATTATTCTTCGTCTTCGTCGCGGCGGGTGCGAACCAATTCTGGCTCAGCACCGGTGGGGGTACCTTCGGCCCCTTCGGCCTCAACCGCAGCACGCGTGACAATCAGAGTGAAGACAGATTCTTCCGCTTCGTTCACGTAGGCCACCCCTTCAATCACCGGTAGATCGGCCACGGTGATCGGCTCTTCCAAGGTGAGCTTGGTAATGCTGACCTCAATGTGGGTGGGAATGTCGCGTGGTAGTGCTTCGACCGTGACATGGTCGAGCGCTTGCAGGACCATCAACCCTTGGGCCAATGTTTCGGGCTTGCCGACTGAATGAACGGGGACCTGGACATGTTGCTTTTCGGTGAGGTCAACCGCATAGAAATCGATGTGGAGAAAGCTGTGCGTGACGGGGTGGCGTTGCACTTCGCGGATCAAGACGTTGCGTGTTGCGCCGCCCGCAATATCGATCTGCACTAATTGGGAAAAACCCGCCGCCTGTAAGACGCGCTCAAAGCTGCGTTCCGACACTTGCAGGCTCTCCGCAACTTGCTTCTTGCCATAGACGGTGACAGGCACTAAGCCTTGGCGGCGTAGTTGGCGCACCTTGCGACCCACGAGCATCCGAGGCTGGGCCTCAAGTTTTAAATCAGACATCCCTCATACTCCTTCAATCAACAAAAGCATTCATTTTGATTCAACAGCTTTGCTTCGATCGCAGCCCACCCCTCATGTAAATGGGTAAGGCGGTGCAATTATTTCAACTTTTTGTCTACCAAAAAGAATTTACCGATTCCAGATCCCACCAATAATAACCGCAGATTTCACAGATGCCAAATTTGAAGAAGGCGCAATCTGCAAAATCTGCGGTAGGTTATTGACATAAACGCTGCTGTCGCTGCTGCCCAGTAGCGTTGTCCTACTTGGTTTCTGACCCGCGCGAAGCTTAGGCAGATTGGGTAAAGAGTTTGGGTAGTAGCCGACGTAAGACGAACAACATGAGGGCAAACCCCGCACCCATCGCCAGCGCGGCGGTGGGCGTCAACACGGTGCGGATGTTGCCATCCACCCGCATGGCAAAGAGGGCCAACGTCTGTAGTTCTTCCGCTTCCACATGTTGGGCGACCAGGATCGGTGTCGTAACACTGTCTAGGGTTACTTCACGCGCCATCACGCCACCCAAGGCACTTTCGGTTGCATCGACCGTGGTGGCTCGAACAAAGCCAACGGCTGATTCTTCCATATGCAAGGCATGGGCGTGAATGGTACGCGCTGCCGATTGGCGCATGGAAACCTGACCGGCTTCGACTTGATTGGTGGTAGTCTCTTGGATAGAAACCGATTTGCTGTTTAGGGCCTGACTTAATTCGTCGGCAATCGCTTCTAACGGATTATCGTAAGAATCGTATAGGTATTCGTTCATGATGATTTCCTGTATGAACAAGCGCAGTCCCTATCATGCACTGGGGTGACTCATGGGTGCATTGATGGCTACGATATCTAAGGTATCTAAGGTATCTAAGGTATCTAAGGTATCTAAGTTTCGCTATAATGAAGACACCTTCATTATAATGGACGGAAGTGGCTTGGTCAATTTTGCTGTGATTGACCATCCAGAGAGAACGCAAATGCCTAGGCGAAAATTGTCTCAGCAATAATGCTCAATTCAGACTCATGGTTTATTTTCAGACGCCTTTACCTTCTAAAAGTTATTCCACGGTTGGTTGGATTTGTACCTTGGTGGCAACCCTATTAGGCGTGGGGTGGCTCTGGGGTGCTTTGATCGTGCCGCTGTCACTGACACCAACGCCCACGGCTCAGGCGGGGTTCACGCGCCCGGTTGTGGCAACCATGGATAGCCCCGCGTTTGTCTATTCGGCTGGATGGCAAGTGGCGGCAGAAGGAGCCGACCCACCAGAACCAGCCGACCCATGGCAGATGCCCGCGGGTACGCTGCAATTTGCGTACACTGGTTCTGAACTGGCCCTTTTATTGGCTCCCGGTGACTATTGGAGCTATCTCTATGTCACCGTGGATGGTCAGCCCGCCAATCGATTGCCGAATCTGCCGGGCAATGTAAATAGCCAAGGTCAACCCAGTGGGTATCGTACCTTCTATGCCCCTGAACGTCAGGGCGCAGCATCATCCGCCCAATGGGTGCGTGTCCATTGGGCGGATGATGCCGCGGCAACCCATCAAGTTTATCTAGAACTTTGGCGTGGCTGGGGGCAATTCCCGCTGCGTGGGGTGGCGATCGACGGCTTGCCTGCTCCGCCGCGACCCTTATGGCCGGGCATTGCCTTGCTGGTGCTGGCGCTTTGGAGTGGGGTCTTTGCTCTCGCCGCCACCTCCGCACTCCCGCTCCTGTGCCACTCTCTGGCACCGGCGTTGACGCCGCTCCAACCCCTATTGTTTCCCAAAGCAGGGCTCCAACTTGCGCCCATCGGCTTGGTTGGTGGAATTTTGCTGGTCGGCCTAGGGGTGCTGTGGACAGCATGGGGGCTCACGGTCGTTGGTCTCCTGGTATTGGCGTGGGCAGGTTTGCAGCGGCCTGCCCTGTGGCTGGCCGCGCTCCTCTTTGGGCTGCCTTTCTATTACGAATATCCGCTCCCCATTTTACCCACGCGTTCGCTCAGTTTGATTGATGTCGGGATTCTTGGCGGGCTCTTGCTCGTTAGCGGCCATTGGTTGCTGCGTACACCCACGTCGGTTGGCTCCCAGATCGATGCCCCGACAGCCAGTTACTGGTGGCAGATATCACTCTTATTGGGTGTTTTGGTCAGTTGGGCGCTGTTATCGGCGGTCCAAGCAGAACAAGTTGCGCCCGCATTGCGCGAGTGGCGGACTGTCTTTTTAACGGGCGGACTCTTCGCACTGCTCCTGGTCGCTCTGCTGCGCCTCTCGCTGCAACCGGCAGCGGATCAACGGTGGCTGATCGGCGCTTGGCTCACGGGCGCGACTGTGGTAGCTTTGGTCGGCCTGTGGCAGTATGGGAGCGGGGAAGGGCTGATCAGTGCCGAGGGGGTGCAACGGGTGCGGGCCTTTTACGGCTCTCCCAATAACCTAGCGCTCTATCTAGAGCGGGCATTGGCCCCGTTGCTAGTGGTTACGCTCTTTGGCAAACAAGTTGGCTGGCGCTGGGTGGCGGGTGGTATGGCTGCTTTGCTTGGCGCTGCCTTGCTATTGACCTTTAGCAAAGGCGCGCTGCTGCTTGGGCTGCCGACGCTATTCGTGGTTTTGTGGCTTGGTGGGGTAGGATTGCTGCGTCAGCGTGGGCAATCCCCTTGGGTGTTATGGGCATTGGTAGGGCTTGGTGGGGTGGTTGCCCTTAGCCTCTTGCCTTTTTTGGGGACAGCGCGCTTTCAGCGTTTGTTGGATTGGGAACAAGGTACCGGCTTTGTGCGGCTCCAACTCTGGCAAAGTGCTTGGCAGATGGCGCTCGACCATCCGCTTTGGGGTGTTGGCCCCGATAATTTTCTCTATGCCTATCGCAGTCTCTACCTATTGCCCGCGGCTTGGCAAGAACCCAATTTAAACCATCCGCATCAATGGCTCCTGGACTGGTGGACGCGCTTGGGGATCCCCGGCCTACTCTTGGCGCTTCTCTGGTTTGGCCTTCTCTGTCGCCACCATTGGCAGCAGCTACGCCAGTTGCGCCAACCCGTGTTGCAGCTTGGTTGCTTGGCCGCGGTGGCGACGGCGCTGGCCCATGGCTTGATCGACGCTAGTTACGCCCTGCCCGACCTCATGATCATCTGGGTATTGCTGACGTATTTACCGGCTAGTTTCACTAGGCCATCGCCTGATGTGAGGGCGGTATCGTGAATCAGCTGTTACAGACATGCTGGGGACGCGCCAGCAGCTATTCCCACCGCATGACTTCTAGACATGCCGGGGACGCGCCAACAGCTATTCCCACCGCATGACTTCTAACTGGCGCGTCCCCGGCATGTACGCAGTAAGCTGGCGCGTCCCCGGCATGTACGCACGTAGCGATTTCCTTAGGGCAAAATCTGTGCCACCCCTTCTGCCAAGGTGATACTATTCATCTCGCCTAACCACAGGTGACGGATGATTCCCTCACCATCGATAAAATAGGTGGTGGGCAGCCCGCGGACATTGTACTGGTCGCTGACGGTAAATTCGGTATCAAGCGGAATAGGGAAGGTCAACCCAAGTTGATCGACATAGCGTTGCACGATTTCGGGGGCTTCACCTTGATCAACGCCAATGATCAAGACGCGATCACCATAGCGTTCGGCGGCAGCTTGTAGAGCGGGTAGTTCGCGTTGACAGGGGCCACACCACGTTGCCCAGAAATTTAAGACCACAGGCGTGCCGCGCACTGCGCTGAGCGAAAAGGTTTCACCGGTGAGGGTGGTGAGGCTAAAATCCGGTGCCGGGTGCTCAAGCGCGGCTTGGGGTGACCGTCCACTGGCGGTAACAGGTGTCGTGACCCGGTTCATCCAGACCCAATAGCTGCCAAGGAGTAAAATAATCCAAAAAAGGCCGTACCAGTAGTTGATCCGCCGCAAGGTCATAGTCATACGATCTCTCAATACTTTCCGCCCACTGATTTACCCAGCTGGGGTAGTCGACATAGATAGGGGCATCGGCTCCTAGGCAAGCACATTACCCCAGCATAATAGGTAAGCACGTTACCCCAGCACAAAACGATATTGTGATTATTGTACTTGGGCTTGAGCCTGCCGTCAAAGCACCAGCAAAAAAAGTAGCGACTAGGGGCGCTGCTGTTTGAGCGTAACGGCGTGGCCTGGCTTGACAATTTTCACCTGAACATCCGGCGCGACTTGGCGCGCATGGTGGGCAAAGCGGTGAGGGGGCGCGCTCAAAAAGCGCGGCTGCCACCAGCCCATCCCACGTGGGTGTAAGGTGCCCCAATGGATGGGGATCGCGACGGTGGGCTGTAAGAGGGTCAAGGCTTCGGCAGCCCGCTCTGGGTTCATATGACCAGCGCCCAATCTAGGCCCCCACCCCCAAACCGGTAGCAGGGCCATGTCGAGCCCACCGCGCAAAGCTGCCATACCAGGAAAGAGATCGGTGTCACCAGCAAAGTAGATGCATTGGCTCCCTTTGATCAGATAACCAAGACAATGGAGCGCTGGGCGAAAGGGCGTGCGCCGACCATGATCGGCATAGGTCGCCGTAATGGTAAGCGGCCCGACTTGGCTCTGTTCGCCGGCGCCAAGTTCGATCACGCGGTGAAAGCCGTGGCGCTGGAGCAAGGGCGCACTGCCGCGCGGCGCAATGAGCAGCGTCTCCTGCCCTACCTGACGCAGCGAGGGCAGATCAAAATGATCGAGGTGCAGATGGGAGATCAGCACGGCGTCCACCGGCCCCACTGGAACCAGCGGCGCAATTCGATGGCGCAGCAAAAAGCCACGGACATGCTGCAATAAGATCGGATCGGTCAGCAGGCGCACGCCGTCCATTTCAATGAAAAGCGTAGCATGACCAATATAGGTCAAGTGTGCAACGGAACTCATGTTGTTTCTCGCAAGTGAAGGCAGTTGTGCCGGGGACGGCCGTCTGTAGTCGCCACCCAAGGCTGTTCATGGCCTGTCCCCAGCACAGCTGCTTCCTTTTCTAACCGTCTCTTCGGGATGGATTTTACCTCTTTCCCAAGAAATGCGATAATGCCAGCACTGTTGACAAAAGGGGCCAGTCGTATGCCCCGCGCTTTGCTTTCCCAGCCTTGAATCCAAAGGAGACTACTCATGCCAGCTACCCAAACTGTGCCAGCGCAACGGCTTGCTGTTTCAACCTGGAGTCTACACCGGACCTTGGGCCGCCTGACGCCCTATGGCCCAGAAGCCAATGGTGGTGTGCCGCCGCGCACGGCAACACCGGGGGCGCTTTCTTTGCTGGCGCTGCCCGCACAGTTGGCCGCCTTTGGCATTCACAAAGTCGAGATCTGCCATTTTCATTTGCCTAGCCGCGCGGCCGCCTATTTACAAGAACTACGCACAGCCCTAGAAGAAGCTGAGGTTACGCTCTGGCAATTGCTCATTGACGCTGGTGACATTACCCACCCCACCCAAGCCGATGCTGAAGTTGCCTGGATTGAGGGGTGGATCGATGTGGCCGCGGCGCTGGGCGCAACCCGGGCGCGGGTCAGCGCTGGTAAGGCGACGGCGACGACGGCGACCCTGGCCGCAAGCCATACGCGCTTGGCACGGCTGGCCGACTATGCCGAGCAACGGGGGGTGCGCTTGATGACGGAAAACTGGCAGAATCTGCTGACCAAGCCTGAGTATGTGCTACAGGTGTTAGACGGGTTGGATCAGATTGGGCTGCTGGCCGATTTTGGCAACTGGGGCGGTCCTACCAAATATGAAGACTTGGCGCAAATTCTGCCGCGCGCCGAATCGACGCATGCCAAAGCCTATTTTGCCGGGCCAGGACAGATGGACCAAGCCGACTATGTGCGCTGCTTGGAATTGTGTCAGGCAATAGATTTTGCTGGCCCCCATTCGCTCATTTACGATGGCCCCGATGATCAGGAATGGCTCGGTTTGCAGCTAGAGCGCGACGTTGTGGCGGCTTATTTATAGGGGTAGCCAGGGGCAATTGTTGTCTGCATAGGCGGTAGCGCCATCGGCAAAGGTGCAGACAACAAAGGTGCAGACAACAAAGGTACAGAAAACAAAGGTGCACCCAACAAGGTGCTTTGGTTAGCAGTGATCTAGCGGAAGGGAACTTCGATCACCAAGGAGAGCGCATCTGCGGTGACAGTGACACTCGAGATCGCACCTTCCTGTTGCTGCGAGATCTGTTCGGAAAAAGCACTGCTCAAGGCGCTGTTGATCTGTTGGATCACAGGGCTCTCTAAGGTAATCCCAGGGATATTGACGGCGCTGATGCTGGCTTTGAGCGCACCCTGTTCCAGCCCGGTTTGCAGATCAAAACTGCCTTCGAGCCGATTTCCATTTTGGTTGTGTGTGCCAAAGACGCGAATCGTGTCTGGTGCTTGGAAATCAATTTCGGTGATTTCGCCCAGGAGTTCGGTACCGTTGACCGTCGCGACGCTTTCTTGGGCCTGGGTCAAGATCCGGTTGAGAAGAGTCTCATCCAAGTTTACGGTAATGGTCAGTGCGCGGGTGTTCAAGCCAAAGTTGAGTAGCCCACAGCCCGTGACCGCGAGCATCACGAGCGCGATACAAGCTAGTTGATAATAACGGAGCGGTTTTAGCGGTTTTACCATCATTTGATCCTTTCTGATCCCATGGCGTGCAGACGCTACGGCATGGGGATTGTGCCGCCCAAAACGCGTTATGGCGTGCTTTGGGCGGCACAATTTCCTGGTTGATACGTTAGCTAGACTTTACGAAAAATTTGCCAATCTACTTGGCAAAGGGCGCATTAGTCTCCCACGAAAGCGCCGCTTGATCTGTTAGATCTCTACCGGTTTCCATCGATATGCTGATTCATTTGGCGGTCACTATGCATTTCGGGGTAATTCTGTTACAATAGGCCGAGCTGGGCAATGGCCGGTATCATGCCAGCGAGAAGCCGCTTTCAGTTTGCTCGACTCAGTTTGCTCGACAATGGCGTCTGGAAGGAACAAGCAAACAGACCCTATCCCCCTGATCATGCTGCGGCTATTGAGATAAGGAAATAGAATGACCATTCAAGAATATATTCGCATTATTCGCCAACGTGGTTGGATTGTGGTGGTGGCGGCCCTTTTCGCGGCGGTGGCGGCCTATGGCATTAGCTACCTACAAAAGGATGTCTATCGCGCGACCGTCTATGTGAGCACTGTCCCGGCGCGGCCCGATTGGGGCTTGGGCAATACCGCCAAAGATCTGCTCCGTAACTTTGCCCTGAATCTCAAGACCTATGAAAATGCCCAAGCCGCCATCTCCAACGCCAAGCTTGATCAAGATCCCAATGCGTTCCTCGCTAACGTAGAAGTTGCGCCGGAAACGGATAATTTTGCCATTAAGATCGAAGCGCGCAACGGCGATGGCGAAGTGGCGCGGCAGATGGCCTTGGGGCTTGCCCAGCTTTTTGAACAAGAGCGCACGGCCTACTATGCCCAGCAAGATAAGGATAACCGGATCGAAGTCAAAGTGCGCAGCAATGCCATTGGCTATGACCAGATCCAACCCAAACCGGAGATCAACGCCATTGCCGGGGCTGTTCTGGGTATGTTGTTGGGGATCACCCTGGTGCTAGCGCTGACCTGGATGGAGGCAGACCTCTTGCGCACCCCGGCCGCGGCGGAACGTGCCTTGGGCCTACCTGTCCTCGCCGCGATTCCGGTCGCCAGCCGGCTGCGCGAAGCAACGACCCCAACGCCACAACCAACGCGCTTAGGCGCGCCGAAAACGGCTTGAGGGCTCTGTCCGATCAGTGTCTCTTTCCCTTTCCTGGCGTTCCCTACCGCGTTTCCTGCTGGTGTTGGCGATTGTCGCCTACGCCAGCTTTTTTAGTACCCTCACCCTGACTCGCTACGCGGCCTTTGAAGCACGCGCCCTCGACTTGGGCAACTTGCATCAGACGGTCTGGAATACAGCGCAGGGTCGCCTCTTCCAGATGAGTAATCAGCCCGGCACCTCGGGCGCGCCAGGGGCCCGCCTGAGTTTGCATGTCGAGCCGATCCTCCTGCCCATTGCCGTGCTCTATTGGCTCTACGACGGGCCGGAAACCTTGCTGATCCTCCAATCGGTGGTAGTGGCGTTGGGGGCCTTGCCGCTCTTTGCCCTGGCCCGCTGGAAGTTGCAACAGGAGTGGCTGGCCTTGGGCTTTGCGCTGGCTTTTCTGCTAAACCCCTCCATCCAAGGCGCGAACTGGCTCGAATTTCATCCGGTGACCCTCGCCCCGACTTTTCTCATGGCGGCCTTCTATTTTCTGGTCGTGGGGCGTATGGGGTGGTATGCCTGTTTTGCGCTGCTGGCCGCCAGTTGTAAAGAGGAGATGGGTCTGCTGCTCTTGATGATGGGGGGCTATGCGCTGCTCTGGTTGCGGCGCTATCGTGTTGGGCTCATTACCATACTCTTAGGCGCGGGCTGGTCGCTGGGGGCTGTATTGGTTGTGCAGCAGCTCTTTGCCGATGGCAACATCCATTGGGGCCGCTATGACTATCTAGGCGAAACGCCGCTCCAAAAAGTCATGGCCTTGCTGACCCAGCCAGGGCTGGTGGGGGCACAACTAGAGCGTGCCCAAAGTTGGCTCTATCTGCGCGATTTGCTCCAGCCCGTTGGTTTTCTGGCCTTGCTCGCACCCGAGGTCTTCCTGCTGGCCCTACCGTCATTAGCTATTAACCTGTTGGCGGATTTTCCGCCCATGCATCAGGTCTATACCTTAATCTATGTCGCGCCACTGGTCCCCTTTGTCTTCCTGGCCAGTATTATGGGGACTGCTCGGTTGCAACAGGCGCTTGCCCACTGGCAGCCATGGCTACGGGTGCCGACAACCTGGCTCTGTTTGATCATTCTGCTCGCTGGCGCGCTCTCTGCCCAACGCGTGGGTGGTTATCTGCCTGGGGGAGCGAACTATCGCCTCTTTACCGTAACCGATCATCATCGACAAGCCGCGTCGATCATGGCCCAGATTCCGCCGGAGGCCAAGGTTTCGGCCCAGGATCGCCTCGATCCGCATGTGGCTGGGCGCGAGACGATCTATATTTTCCCCCGGATCGATGATGCGGACACCGTGTTTGTAGATGTGACTGGACCGGCGTGGCCGCAACATCCCAATGATCTCTATACAAGTGTTCAAGATCTCCTCCAGCGGGGCTTTGGGATCGCTGCCGCGGCCGATGGCTATCTGTTATTACGGCAAGGGGCAAGCCTGACGGAGCCCCCCGCGGCCTTCTACAGTGCCTTTCGGCGGCCCGCCCATCAGCCGTTGGCGACGCCATTGCCGACCTTTGGTGATCAGCTACAATTGGTGGATTACCAAGTGGTGACTGACGCCCAGGGTGAGTTGGTCGTGCAGCTCTATTGGCAGGCGCTACAGCCGCTGACCGCCGACTATCGCTTCTATCTGGCCTACCAAGCCAGCGATGGCGCGCTCCTCTACGATAATCAATTTTATCAGCCAATTGCTACTTTGTGGTATCCTACATCCAAGTGGCAGCCGGGCGAAACGGTCTTGGTGCAGAGCTTGCCGTGGACGCTCGATACCGACCAATTTGTTTTGCAACTTGGGGTCTACCAAGGCGAAGAGGGCTGGACAACGGGTCAGCGCTTGCCATTGACTTCCGCTCCTATGCCAACGCTGCCCGCGTTCGAGCAGCAGACGGTCGTGCGGCTGGGTGGCTACCACTGGCGATCTACGGTGTGGGGCACCGGCCAATGGGTATCGATCGAGCCGACCACGGACGAACCAACACAACCTTTAGCGATTACGATTGGCGATCAACTTTTGCAATTGCGGGGTGTATCGGTGGTGGAGCAACCGCGCCCAGATGGCGGTCCCTTGACCTTTACGTTGGATTGGCAGGCGGGCGAGCAGCCGATTCCGTTTGACTATGCCCTTTCGGCCCAACTCTTTGACAGTGCGGGCAACAAAGTGGCACAACATGATTGGCAGCCCACGGACGCCATTGGCCTGCGGCCCATGACAACCTGGTTGCCGGGGGAACGGCTGCAAGATACGCAAACGCTGTTGGTGCCGCCCATGGCGACGGGTACCTATCGCGTTTTGCTGAGTATTTACAATTGGCAGACCGGGGAACGTCTCCCGGTCGTTGGGGAAGCGACAGCAGCAGGGAGTACAATCGTGCTTGCCACGCTGGCGCTACCATGATAGAGTCTAGACCGAAGCGACGAGCTGAAGCGGTCTTCTTTACACCTGACAGCTGTCGGTGAGTCTGATGACCTTTTCAAACCGTGACTAAGCGGGTCTTGTTAAAGAAAGTATAGGAAATAGCTGATGGCTAACCTTGTCACATTGATCGAACCCCAGAGCGCCGCGGCGGAAGCGTACCAAAGTCTACGTACCAACCTGGAATTTGCGAGCCTAGAGCAGCCACTGCGTACGGTGTTGGTGACCAGCGCTGATCAGCAGACGGACAAAAGTGTTGCTTTGGCGAACCTGGCCGTGGTAATGGCCCAAGCGGGGGATCGCGTCTTGGTGGTGGACGGGGATCTGCGTCGCCCTTTGCAACATGAAATTTTTGGCGTACCCAATCAAGCTGGGTTGACCAGCTGGCTGTCACAAGGGGGCGAGCCCGTCTTGCAAAAGACCACCATTGAGCGCTTACAAGTGCTACCCGCAGGGCCGACGACGAGTAGCCCGGTGGCGTTGCTGAGCCAAAAGCGCTTAGAAAGTGCTCTGCAAACCCTCACCGGTCTCGCCGACTACATCCTTTGTGATGCGCCGCCGGTACTCGCCGTGACCGATGCCGCGCTGTGGGCCAGCCAAGTGGATGGGGTTTTGCTCTTGCTCAACGCAGGTAGCACCAAGCGCGAGCAGGCACAACGGGCCTGTGCTGTGCTGGAAAAAGTCCATGCCCGCATTCTGGGCGCGGTACTGTTGAATGTGGACAAGGAAGTCGCTATGACGGGCTATGCTGGCTAGAGCGGGTTAATCATTGATTAATTGAAAACGATGAATGGTTAATTTTGCTAGTTTCTCCGCCCACGATTGGCAAGGAACAAACAAGGAGCGAGGGGTATGAAAGGGATTATTTTGGCCGGTGGTGCTGGCACGCGCTTGCATCCACTAACCATTAGTGTCAGTAAGCAGTTGTTGCCTGTTTATGATAAACCGATGATCTACTATCCGCTCTCCATGTTGATGCTGGCAGGCATTCGGGATATTTTAGTCATTAGTACGCCGCAAGCGCTTCCGCTCTTTGCGGAACTTTTTCAGGATGGCAGTCAATGGGGGGTACAGTTTACCTATGTGACGCAGGACAAACCCCGCGGGATCGCCGATGCCTTCCGCGTGGGCAAGTCATTTATTCAGCAAGAACCAGTGGCGCTGATTCTGGGGGATAATATCTTCTATGGTCATGGGCTACCCCAGCAATTGCAAGCGGCGGCGCAATTAGAAGCCGGTGCCCGCATCTTTGCCTATGCGGTGAAAGATCCGGAACGCTATGGCGTAGTTGAGTTTGACAAGGCGACGGGCAAGGCGCTGCGGATCGAAGAAAAGCCCCGGCAACCGCGTTCGAATTATGCCGTCCCGGGCATTTATTTTTATGACCACCACGTGGTGGAAATTGCCGAGCAGCTCCAACCCTCGCCGCGTGGTGAGCTGGAAATCACCGACGTCAACATGATCTATTTGGCACGCGGCGAGTTGACCGTCGCGCCGATGGGGCGGGGGGTTGCTTGGCTCGACGCGGGGACCCATGAATCGTTGCTACAGGCTTCGACCTTTGTCCAGGCCCTCCAAGAACGCCAAGGGATGATGATCTCGTGTCCAGAAGAGATCGCCTACCGGCTTGGCTATATTACGCTTGATCAATTGCGCCAACTGGGCATGAAGATGCATCGTGACAACGCCTATGGTCAATATTTGTTGCAACTGGCCGATTGGGAAGCGGCGCATCGGTGAGTTTGTTTGAAGGCGTTTCTGTCGTTAGGTGCCCGTAGTTTATGAGTAGTGGTAAGCAATGACCGATACAACAATGGCCTCACCGACCCTTGTGTTGGCCTCGGTGCCTGCGTTTGCCGCCGCGCTACGTACCATGACGCCCACCCACTTTGCCCTTTGCCAGCCATGGCAGACACCGAGCGAATTGGTCCCGATGTATCGGATCAGCCGCCCCAATGGGAACGGCGAAGTTGAGGCCGCCAGCCGGGTGATCGGCGAAGTGATCGAGCGTATGCGGCGGCTCAATGCGGCCTATGGCGAATGGCAGCAATTCGACATCCCCGCCTATTTTGATCTGACGGTGGCGCAAGCGGCCTGTTTAGTCCGCATTCGTGAACGGGTCAGCACGGTCCATATCATCTTTTATGCCGATCTGCTCTTGCCTAGCTTCCAGCAACTCCTGCACTACTGGTCACAAACTTTTGTCCCAGCCTATCAGCAAATGGATCGCCACGCCGAAGATTATCAGGCGTTTCTTACGGAAGTACAGCCGCACCTAGTGGAACAGTGGCTGACCATGTTGGGGATGATTACTCAGTGTCGGCGCTTGTTGTGGGAAGATGTAAGCTTTTTAGCGGCGAGTGGCGCGCAAGAAGAGCGCGCCCGTTGGCGACAGTGGTGGGCACAGCCACCCGTTCCTGGGCTTGACCCTCGCTTGACGCTGGAGCTGGGCCAGTTGCCCACTTTGACCCTATCCTTAGATTTTCCTTTACCGGCCCATCGCCAACCGCATCGGCTGCGGCGTCTGCGCCAAAATCGCGAACGCCGCCGGATTGAACGAAGACGGCGCCGTTAACTGGTCAGACCTTCTCGCAACAATTCTATGAACAAGGAGTGGATCGTGGAGAAAATTCTGGTTGCCGGCGGTGCCGGATTTATTGGGTGTAATTTTGTCCGTTTACTGTTGGAAAAATATCCGGCTTATCAGGTCGTCGTCTACGATAAGTTGACCTATGCCGGGCGGCTCGAAAATTTGCAAGAGGTGGCCGTGCAATATAGCGACCGCTATCACTTTGTCCAAGGCGACATTTGTGATGCTGCTGCGGTCGAGGCGACGCTGCGCACCTACCAAATTGATACGATTGTCAACTTCGCGGCAGAAACCCATGTAGATCGGAGTATCTTGGATCCCCATGCCTTTATCCAAACCGATGTCTATGGCACCTATATTCTGTTAGAGGCGGCGCGTAAAGTAGGCAATCTCCGCTATCATCAAATTAGCACCGACGAAGTCTACGGCCACATCCACGGCGATCATCGTAGCCTAGAGACCGATAACCTTGCTCCACGCAGCCCCTATGCGGCTAGTAAGGCCAGCGCCGACCATTTTGTCAATGCCTATCATATTACCTATGGTCTGCCGATCACGATTTCGCGCGGGGCCAACAATATTGGGCCCTACCAATATCCCGAAAAGGTCATTCCCCTTTTTGTGACGAACGCCCTTAATGATCTGCCCTTGCCGGTCTATGGGGATGGGCAGCAACGGCGTGATTACCAATATGTCATGGACCACTGTGCTGCCATTGATCTGGTGCTGCACCAGGGCGTCATTGGCGAAGCCTATAATATCGGCACCGGCACAGAAATGACTAACTTGGCGATGGTCGAAATTCTGCTGGATGAGTTGGGGAAGCCCCGCAGTTTGATCCAACATGTGGAAGATCGGCTGGGCCATGATCGGCGCTATTGTCTCAATGTGCAGAAGATCATGGCGTTGGGGTGGGAACCAGACTACACCAACGAAGAAGCGATTCGGGCGACCGTCCGCTGGTATGTCAACAATCGGTGGTGGTGGGAACCGATCCGCAATGGGGAGTTCAAAGCGTATTACGCCCAAGTCTATGGGCAACGGAAAGTGTTACGCGCCGAATAACGCCCCAGGAGTGGTGTGCGACAGCGACCTGACCGGTTTACCAAACCGGTCAGGTCTAATTTTGTCTCGACTATCCTCTCACTCTACCTCAGTAAATAAAGCCACGTGCTCGCGCGATTTCAATTAACTTTTGTTTGCGGCTTAGGCGGCCATGGAAGTGGCGCGTGGGCAGGGCAAACAGATGATAGATTGTTGTAATGTAGTTGCGTACATTTTCCAACGAACATTCGAGCTTTTCGGCAATTTCCGTGCGGTCCATTCCATTAACATAGAGCCCAAAGACTGCAATGATCGTAGGATTGGGGCTGCGGCGACGATTGGCCGTCAACAGTTCGCGCTCGAGCACGCCAAAGGTGTCCAAGCGCAATATGCCTTGAGTTAATAACTCTTGCAGCACTCGTCTGCTCGGTGAATCGCGCAGGTGAGAAAGGGGTGCCACATCGATTCCTTGAATAATTTGCTGCAAACGATTTGCTTTGCGGCGCAGATCGATATCGGCGGCTGCTTCCAAAACCTGTAGGGCTGTCAACGCGGCGGTGCCGAGCTGTTTTAGGATCTGTTCAGCGATCTCTACGTAGAGGTCGCCGACAAAGGCATAGACACAAACCTCCGCAACGATCTTTGGGTGCCACCACTGGGGGAGCTGTTGCAACTGGTGGGTCGCTAGCCAGCCTAGGGCCTTTTCCAGATGGAACAGAATTTCGTTGGGCAGCTTGTGATGGAGGGCGTGATAGGCAAGATGAATGTGTAGGGCGCAACAATGCACTTGGTGGCCCCGCTCTTCATAAAATTCCAAAGCGGTTTGCAACAGAGGATGAGCCTGATCCCACTCCCCATCGAGCATGGATAGCACACCTAAGACTACTTGATGCTGAGTGGTCTGTTCTACGGAACGTTGGGGTGGTGATTCGTTGAGTAGGGTGTGTGCGTGGCTGAGGCGACCTTCCAATAAATAGAGCCAAGCCCATTCGGTGACCAACTTTGCTTGATAGTGATCAACATGCATCTGCTCAATGAGTTGCTCTGCCTCGCTATACCACTGATGGGCGCTCTGATAGCGCGTGGTATCACGGTAGAGCGTGCCTAGCATCAGCCGGGCCTCGATGCGTTGCGGATGATAGGGTTCATGTTCTAACACGATCAGATAGCGCTCTGCGCTTTGGAGTGCCTCCGTTGTTTTTTGCGTATGCCGTTCAAGCAACAGTTGTACTCGCAGTAATCTTGCCTGGGCAAGCACACCGAGGTGAGCTACGTTGAATTGCGCTTGGGCTTGTTGAAGGTGTTGTGTTGCCGCCGCATAGTGGCCTAGCTTGATCGCGGTTTGCGCTTGCCAAAGCCAACACAACAACTGACCATAATCATTGGCTTGGCTGCGGTATAGGTTGAGTGCCTGTTGAACATAGCCTATCCCTTGCTGGAAGTTTCCGTAGGCTGCTGTGTTATGGGCTAGCTCTAGCAGGAAATTTGCTTCTATTCTCCGCTCGACCGTCACTAGCCGCTGCATCAGCACAGGGATTTCCTCGTGTAGATATCGATAGGCGGTGGCAAAGTCTTCTTCTGCGTGCGCAAGGCGGGTTAATTCTAGGCAACAGACAATAGTTTCTCGCGTTTGTGAGGCCGCGGCGTACATGGTTTTGGCTTTTTCTAGGAGGAGCGTTGCCGGTCGTCGTTGTCCTGTCCGCCAAAAGAGTAGCGCTTGGCGGTAACACCACGCGGGGGTTTGTCTGGCCTGCTGTGACGATGTACGCTCCAAGTGTTCGTAGATTTCTTGGAGCGTTAGCTGTTCAAAGAAGTAGCTATCTTGATTAGCCAAGGGTGGGGTCATCTTGGGTTGTTGTCCTGATTTCCATAAGAGCGCACTTCTAGGCAGAATTTCCTGCGGCTGGACGCGGGAGCTCGCTGCATTCATGGTTTTTCATCCCAAAGAATAAGATAGAGAGTGTATGTGGCAACTGTGGCCGTTTGGCCTTCTTGCCGCTCGCTACCATGCCATGTGTCTCTATTCACTAGGCCCGCTTGCGGCTAGTGACAGTATATGCCGAAATCGGATCCGCCAACCTACTGAAACTCTCTTTCGTTTCTCTATGGGACTATCGCTACCTATACAGGAACTATTGGGGTATGGCAAAGGCGGAGATGGTGGTTATGGATTGGGGTGATGACAAGCTTGATGGGCTTGCGGCAGAAACTCAGGCCAGCCTCAGTATTGTCACCGTAAGCCTTAGCCTAGCCTCAGTATCTTTTGGCCCCTTCTTGCTATCCTAGTGCCAGGACAGCTAATAACCGGTGTGGCAAAGACAAACTACGCTTGGTTATCACGGGTAGTTATGATTGGCCCGGGCTGTCACCAACCTCATCTTGATACAGGAAGAAGGTGGTATTGACGTCCCTGCTAGCGCTTTCTGCCTTGTATCGCTTAGCCTGAAGGAGAAAAAGCATGAAGACGATTGGTCTATCTCTTGATCGACGCTGGACGGTGGGCGTTCTGGTGGGATTCTTGGTTGCCTTGTCTGTGCTCTATACGCCCGTGATGCTGTATGAAGTTGCTGGTATTACCGCAACGACTCCAGCCTATGCCTGTGGTCCTCATTCCGGTGGCGGTTGCTAGCTTTCCTCGTAAATGGATAGGGGACATACTCCTCTATCCGTTTATTTGAAAAAATATTTCTAGATTTTTTGCTGTGCTAGCTGTAGATACGCTGTTAGCTCTTGCCAAAGGCGCTCATATTCTGGATCTCTTTCGGTCGCTTCTAAGGCTAGCAGTGCTTCTTGAAAAGTCTGCACAGCTAAGGTGGACTGGGCCTGATCAAGATAAACAATGCCTAAATTGCCCTTCGCACTAATCCCTGCCTTCTTATCATCTGCGAGCTGATAAATTTCAATACTACGCTGCAAGCTTAACGCTGCCTCGATCCAGTGTCCCAAAGCGGCATGCGCCAATCCAGCATTATTACAGACCATAGCGAGAGAGCGCATATCTGTCATCGCATGGAAACTGTTTTCTGCAACCTCATAAAGGGCTAATGACTGTATATACTCATGACATGTATAATAAGCAATGCCCAAATTCATTTGCACAATAGCCAGATTACTTTGATCGCCGGTGGCGGTGAGCAGTTCAATGGCTTGTTCGTACAGCGGGATCGCCGCTTGTGGTTCACCGCGTGCCATGGCAAGCCGGCCTAGATTTTGGATACAGAGCGCCATCCGGCCTTGATTATCCACCGCCTGCCAGAGTGCCAAGGCCCGCGAAAAGGCCGCTGTCGCCGCAGCATAGTCGTGCTGATCAAAGGCGGCCTTGCCCGCAGTAAAGAGGCCATAAGCTTGGGCGGGATGACTGCTGGGAATGAGGGCCGTTGCTGTGGCGAGCCGCGCCGCACAAAGCGGATAATTGCGCCGCAAACGCGCCACTTCGGCTAACCGCTGGAGGGCAAGCGCGTGTAGGGTTGGGGTAACAGCTGCCTCGGCCAGTATCACCGCACGTTCCAGAAAAAATTCAGCTTGGTCAAGTTGGCTGAGCCGCTGATAAAGCTGCCCAAGCTCACAGCTCAGTGTTGCTTCGGTTTGATGGTCGTGATAGCTTTGGCTGGCGGCAATGCCCTTTTCTAAATAGGGCAACCATTGGAGCCGATAACCGGCTAAGTCAAACTTGGGGGCAAGAGTGCAAAGGAGTTGGCTGAGTGAAGGCCAAACTTCTTGGCGGTGAAACGCATAGTCTAAAACGCCAAAGATACGTGCTTGCATCCCCTCTGTCAGCGTAGCTGGCGCTTCGCTTTGGGCGCGTCTCCAGATTGCTTGGACGCTGCGCATAATATTCTGGCGAAAAAGCGCTGGGTAATCTTCCTCACGCCGGATGTGAATTGTCATGGTCATTTCCCCAGGATAACCATTTTGCCACTTGTTCTTCTAAGAAGGTACGCGTTAGGCTATGAATGCTATAGCGCCGCTGGTTGAGACTGCCACGGGCATCGACCAAATTGAGGCTAACCAATTGATTGAGGGCCATGCGCAGTTCATCTACGCCGAGGTCACCAACCTCGGCGAGATAGTCCAGGTCATCCCCATGCGAACTGGCAAAGGGCATCACCAACAATGCCCGCCGCGCCAAGGGCTCTAGTTTGGCCCAGGCTTTATGATAGATAAAGGTGTAGAGGCTATCCGCTGTGGTGCTGCGGGGTTGTTGCAGATCATAGAGCA
>JAHBVH010000009.1 GCA_019637645.1 Caldilineaceae bacterium | reverse complement strand
ACGCAGCATAGTTTTCCTCTTTGCTCATCAGAGACCACGAACAGAGTCCATTGATCACAAGGTGAAGTTTGGGACGGGGATTGACGCGGAGGAACGCGGATAGAAAATCCGCGTTCCTCCGCGTCAATCCCCGTCCTATTTTCTTCTCCAATAACCCCGCTAGATTACACATGAACGTAGGCGTGATTTCTTATTGACTAGCGATTCGGCACGCGCAAGGTGCGCTCGGCCAGGGGCAGGGGGACAGGTTTCCCCGCTACATGCGAGGCGTAACAGGCCAGCCCCATTTCCAACGCGGCCGCGCCATCGCGCCCGGTGGAAATCAACGGCGCGCCGGTGCTTAGGCTGGTGTGGAGTTCGGCCAGCAGTCGTTGCGTTGGGCTCAGGTCATGGGGCGCGCTGATCAAGGGCTGGACGGTTAACCGGTGTGGGTATTGGCGTTTTGCCGTGGGTGGCTGGGTCGATTCAAATTGATAGAGCCAGCCATCGCCAACCATACTGGAAACGGTGATATAGCCATCGCGTCCGCGCACTTCCAGACACTGTTGATCGCGGTGGGTATGGTCAAAGAGGCCGGTCATGCCATTGGCAAAACGCACAATACCCAACGCGGGCAGATCTTGTTCTGGTGCATAGTTGGGCACCTGCGCATAAAGCTCCACAGCGTCGCCCGCCCAATAGCGCATGAGATCAAACATGTGCGTACCGATATGCATCATCCCACCACCGGCGTGAACGGTAACGGAAGTGAGTTCGCCCAGCGCACCGGCGTCGATCAGCTCTTTGGTTTTGCGCACTAGGGGACTAAAGCGGTTTGGGTGATTGACCGTCAGCAAGACACCATGGCGTTCACAGGCGGCCAAGATGGCGTCGGCTTCGGCCATGCTGGTCGCCACCGCTTTTTCCAACACAATGGCTTTCACGCCAGCTTCGGCAGCCGCAACCGCAACTTCCATTTTCTCGGGCGACTGGGTACAGATCGAGACTACATCCGGCGCTTCGTCGCGCAACAGTTGCCGAAAATCCGTGTAGAGTGCCTTGATCCCGCGGCGTTCCCCAAAGGCGGTTAGCTTTTCCAAACCACGGTTAGCCGCGGCCACCAGGGTAAACCCCGGCGTGGTTTGATAGGCTTCGGCATGGTTAACTGGCAACACGACATAGAGGCCCGCTTGACGATTTTCGCCTTGGTAATAGGAGGCAGGCCGCCGATCAACAACTTCGTCATCATAGGTATTACCAATGCGCCCCACCCCAATGATGGCGGCGCGATAGGTTGGTTGCGTCATGAAAGGGATCTTCCTTTGGTCGGGTTGAATAGATAGCGCAGCGGGCTACAACCGGAACGACGCCAAAATTTCGTTACGGGCGGCCATGATCTGGATGGCGGCGTAGTCGGTCGTGATGGCGTCCGCATCGCCACCTGCCCCGGCAATTGGCTTGCGCAGTACAAACTCTGCCTTGTCCAGGCCGTTGTAGACCACATGGGCCATTTCAAAGCTTTCGATGGGCGTGGCCGTCGTGGCCGTAAAGTCGGGCAGAATGAGCGGCCCGGTATCGACCTGAAAGCGCATGGGCTCCACCATAACATTCATGGTTTTGATCGGGTATTCCAACAAGGCACGCCTTCCGGTCGCCGCGTCATAGAGTTCCGTGCGCGCATTGAGTGGGCGATTATCCAGCGTCGCTTTGACAATGGCTTCATCGTCGGTCAGCACCTCGGTGTGGGCAAAGGTACGGATATCCAGGTGAATATCCTGCCAACGCTCGCGCCCCTTGCCGTATTGACGATTATCGCGGGCGCTCACCCAAGCCGTGCGAATGATCAGAAATTCATCTGCCGACCAAATGCCACAAAATTCGTAATTGGGAAGTTGAAAGAGCGGTGTATCCAGATACATCCGCTCGGAGCGGCAAGGGGCAATCAAGTAAAAGATCTCCTGCTTACCGCTCGCTTCATCGATTAACGTACAGGCAGCATCGAGTTGAATGCGGGCAATGTTGCCCTGCTTCTCCTGGGGAAACCAAGTCATATACGAATTGGCAAAGTCGATGGCGTTCATACAATTCTCTTTCAAGTAGATGAAAACAAAATTAGGACGCGGGTTTACGCGGAAGGACGCGGATTGATTTCTATCAACATAAATCTGCGTTCTTCCGCGTCCCTAGTTGGCTAATGATTAGCGAACGATCATGCGCGGGTCGAGGGCATCGCGCAGACCGTCACCGATAAAGTTGATGGCTAAGACCGAAATGCCGATCATCAGCCCGGGCGGTAACCAGATCCAGATATAGCGTTCCAAAATGGTGAGATTTTGCGCGCCACTCAGCATGTTGCCCCAACTAGGCGTCGGCGGTTGCACGCCCAACCCCAGAAAGCTAAGCCCCGCTTCTGTCAGAATCGCGCCGGCGACGCCAAAGGTCGCGGCGACGAGAATATAGGGCACGACATTGGGCAAGACATGACGAAAGATAATGCGCCGCGTGGGAATCCCCAAACAGCGGGCTGCTTCGACAAATTGCTGTTCACGCAGGGACAACATTTGGGCGCGCACCAGCCGTGCCAACCCCGGCCAGCCTAACAGCCCAATGACCAACATGACATTGTAGATGCTAGCCCCCAAGACGGAAACCACCGTGATAATGATGATCAACTCCGGGAAGCAGAGCACAATATCGGTCAAGCGCATGATCACATCATCCACGCGACCACCATAGAAGCCCGCCAGCGAACCTAACACTGTGGCAATGACCAGATAGATCGAGACCGACACCACGCCCACCGACAGGGAAACGCGGCTGGCATAGACCAAGCGCGCCCACCCATCTCGGCCAGCCGTATCGGTGCCAAGAATATGGGTAAAACTGGGCGGGGCTTTGATGGCGCGTGCGTTGAGCGAATAGGGATCGTGGGGTGAGATCAACGGGGCCGCCACGGCCATGAAGATCAAGAGCAAGAGCACGGTTAATCCGATCATCGCGAGGCGGTGTTGGCGGAAGCGTTGCCAGGCGCGGCGTTCGGGCGAAAGGGCCACAAAAGAGAGATCGGAGGATGATGTTTGCAAAGCCGGCCCCGCGGGCTGTGGCGCGACCTTCGTCGTCGGTTGAGTCATAGGCGTGGTCGTTTCTCTTGGATCGTTATTCATAACGCACACGCGGGTCGGCATAGGCATAGGCTACATCAGCCAACAGATTGGCTAGCAGCACCAACACCGCGGTTACGAGCAAAAGGCCCATAATCTGGGGATAATCGCGCTGGTTGATCGCCTCGATCGAGAGCTGCCCAATGCCCGGCCATGAATAGATGGTCTCAATAATGACGGACCCACTAAAGAGCCCTGGCAAGCGCAAGGCGAGGATCGTGATCATGGGCAATAACGCATTGCGAAAGGCATGGCGCATCACCACGGTGTATTCGCGAATCCCCTTGGCGCGCGCCGTGGTAATATAATCTTGGCTCAGCACTTCGAGCAGACTGATCCGACCATAGCGCATAATGGCCGCCGTGTTGGCTAACCCCAGAATAAAGGCTGGCATAATTAGGTAGCGCAGGCGGTCGAGCAGCGAAAACGGTTCACCGATGGTCGCCATGCCAAAGGCCGGTAGCCAGCGCAGTTGTAAGGTGAAGATCGAAATCGCGCCCATCGCCAGGAAAAAGCTGGGCACGGAAATTCCCGCAAAGGCCACAACCGTCAAGATGTAATCCCACTTGGAATACTGTTTGAGCGCGGCCAAACAGCCCAACGGAATCCCAACGATCAAAGAGATGAACATGGCACTTGCAGTCAGCACCAGTGTCGGACCGATCCGTTCGCTAATCCGATCCAACACGGGGCGCTTGGAGGAAAAGGAGGTGCCAAAATTCCCTTGCAAAATCTCCGTAAGCCAGGTGAAATAGCGCACGATCACCGGCTTATCCAACCCCAAATTTTCCCGCAACCGTTCGGCATCGACCGCGCCTTGGGCGCTCCCGGCCTCGGCGCTCACCATCGCCATAATCGGATCACCCGGTGCCAAGTTGATAAAGGTAAAGTCGATAATCGTAATGCCCAGCAGAATCGGAATGGCAACGAGTAAACGACGTAGAATGTATTTTCCCATATTCTAGAGTACCTAGCGTGGCAGAAGACAGAAGACAGAAATCAGAGGTCAGAATCTGTCCTCTGATTTCTGTCTTCTATCCTACTGACCTACTGATCCATCCACCACGTTTCAATGGCGTTGTAGTTGGGCAATTCGCCATGATATTGGGGGGTGGCGTCATGGATCGTGTTGCGGATCACCCAGGGGCGGATCGAGCGATAGATGACGATCTTGGGCAGTCGCTCGTTGAAGATCAACTGGGCTTCTTGATAATAGGCTTTGCGGGTTGCTTGATCCAACGTTGTGCGACCAAGATCATAGAGTTCGTCCAGGCGGACATCGGACCAACCACCGGTGTTCCAGCCCTTGCCGTCCGCATAGGTGGAATCCGACCGATAGTAGATGGCCGTCGAATCGGGGTCAAAGCCCCACGAGTTACAACCCCAGTAGAGATCCCAGTCCATGGTGACGTAGTAGATTTCATTGGCCGCGGCACCCGTACCCGCGCTGACCATTTCGACGTTAATGCCGGCCTTTTGGAGGTTGTCGGCAATGAAGACCACCACATTGGCCGGGTCAGCCCCCGCAAATTTCAACTGTAACTTCTGATTGGCAAAATCCCAACCACCTTCTTCCAGCAGTTGCTTCGCCAGTACTGGATCATAATTGTAGGGCTTAAGATCGGGGTTGGGCAGCAGCCAAGCGTGGCCCAAGGGGGTATCCCAGACTTGGGCCGTTTGGCCCAGGAATTCTTGCACCAACGTTTCGCGGTCAATAGCATGGGCAATGCCCTGTAGCACTTGCGGGGTGAGGAAGGGTCGATTGAAGTTCACGGCAATGCTACAATAGACCGCGGTGGGCTGCCAATAGATGCTAAAGTCGGGATTGTCGATAAAACGTTCCAGGTCAGCCGCCGGTGTGTTGGCCGTGATATCAATCGAGCCATCTTCCAAACCAGCCGGGATCACATCGGAACCGCTGAGGATCAACCAGTTGATCTTTTCAATATGGGGGCTGCCGCGGAAGTAGCTTTCGTTGCGCACAAACTCCACATATTGATCTTCCACATAGTTGTCCACCTTGAAGGGGCCTGTACCAATCGGCTGTTTGAGGAAGAAATCCAGTTGGCCAAAGGCTTCGGGATCATCCAGCGGGCCACTCTCTAACAGGTGTTTGGGCAGAATGCTGATAATCGCGGAGTTGAGATAGACCGCGGCATCGGGCTCGGTGGAGGTAAATTCAATGGTATAGTCATCCACCACGGTGATACCAGGAATTTCCGTGGACGCGCCATCGCGGAACTCACGTGCGCCCACAATTGACATCAACTGTTCGGCAGCTGTACTAGGCATGTTGGGCCATAAGGCCAATTTGTAGGTAAATTCCACATCGGCCGCGGTAAAGGGCGTGCCATCATGCCAGGTGACATCTTGGCGCAGTTTGTAGATCAGCTTGGTTTGGTCTTCAGAAAATTCCCAGCTTTCCGCCAATTCGGGGATCACTTCGCTGGCACCGACATTCCAACTGACCAAGCGGTTATAGATCATGCGGAAGAGTTCAGCTTGGACACCCGCGGGGGCGTTCAGCGGGTTAAAGCTCCCATAGGGACTAAATTTTTGGGGATAGGCGTAATTGAGCGTGCCCCCATCTTGGATCTCACCGGCGGCGGCGGGGGTCACCACTTGTTCGACAACGGGCGTTGCCGTTGCGGCAGGGAGACTTTCCGCTGGGCTAGCAGGCTCTGCGGGGGCGGTACAAGCCGCGGTCACAGTAGAGATGATCAACAGTACGGTTAGAAAAAGCCATACCTTTGCTTTGTGCATGAAGTTTCTCCTGAGCAGATTTGCAAGATAGGGTTGACAGAATCGGATTGACAAAATGCGAATAAGTGTTTATGTGTTCCCCGTCTAACGGTGGTGTTGGAACCGAAAGAATATGGAAGCTGTGCCACGTCAATAGTCTGTATACCCAGGTAGGTTGCGCCTAGCCTCTGTAGAAGTGGCGGCCTGGTGAGTGTGCGATAGAGCTGTGCTGGGGGAAACTATCAAGCCTATTTCAGCCTACCTTGATCGGGCATAGACTGGGACAGCGATAATTTTGTTAAGCCTGTTCGATGCGGCGCTGCCGTAGTGGAAAAATTTAATCTTCGCTTTGGTATCAGTCAATGTAACCAAAACGGGCCATTGGGGCCATGTTATGCTGTTTGACAAGCGAATCGAGCCATAGTATTGTAGTATACTTGTTATAAATATTCAGGTCAAGTGATGTAAATCTGTGGCTCTGCCCTGTTTTGGGTGATTTTCAGGCAGATGTGCAGCAGTCATCTGCTCGTACCCTAGAAGAGGACAGGCCCCAATCTACTAGGGAGAAAATCATGTATCGTGCCGCAGTGATTGGCCTAGGCCGAATGGGCAGCACCTTTGACGACGAAATCACCGAAGGGGGAACGATCTTCCTGCCCTATGCTCATGCCCCCAGCTACCATGCCTCGCCCAAAGTTACATTGGTGGCAGGCGCCGACCCTCATCCTGAACAGCGGGCACTCTTTGGGCAACGGTGGGGCGTAAGCGAAGAGCACCTCTATGCCGACTACCGCACCATGTTGGAAAAAGAACGCCTCGATCTAGTCAGCATCTGCACGACTGCCCGTCTCCGCGCCACAATTATCCAAGCCGCTGCGGATGCAGGCGTCAAGGCAATTTGGGCCGAAAAGCCAATCGCCATGACCCTCCAAGAGGCGGACACGGTGGTCGAGCTTTGTCGCCAAAAAGGGGTCGCGCTAGCCATCAACTGTGCACGCCGTTGGAATCCTTTTTATAGCACAACACGGCGTTTGATCGAAAGCGGCGAATTGGGCAATATCTTGCAAGTGAATGGCTACGGCCAATGCAGCCTTTCCCATAATGGCAGCCACTTACTCGACACCATCTGTTATTTGGCCGGCGGACGGGTCAGTTGGGTCTTTGGCGAAATGGAGTCCGATGAAAAAGCGGCGAGCAATGACGATTTAATGGGAAATGGCTATCTGGCCTTTGACAACGGCGTGCGCGCCTATGTCCGCAGCATGCCAACGGGCCTTGCCCGCTGGGAATTTGATGTGATTGGGGATCGTGGGCGCGTACGGTTGGCAGCCGACGGCCACCAAGCAGAGTGGTATCGCATGGTCGAGGGTGGGCTGCGCAATGCTGGCGTGCCGGCCCAAACACCTTTGCCCTGGCCCGCGACTATGCAAGGCATGGGGCTTACGATTGTGGATGATCTGATCAACGCCGTTGAAACGGGTCAACCACCGCGCTGCTCTGGCGAAGATGGCCGGGCCGCGCTGGAAATCGCCCTGGCCCTGCGCGAGTCACATCGCCAAGGGGGGATCAAAATTTCTTTGCCACTCGCCGACCGCACGTTACACATGGTCTCGGTTGAAACCAAGGGTGACGATACGCCAGCCCGCATTCGGCGCTTGCAAAAACAAGCCTAAGCATTGCACCTTGGGTTGGTACGACAGAAGAGCCGTCCGGTTTTGAAAATCGGACGGCTCTTCTATTGGTAGCGAGAGTATTGGTGGCTGTAGCTGTACAAGCAAGCATTACGTTGCGTAATCGTAAGAATTCTACTTAAGATCTGAACATAGTTCGGCATAATCAAAGCCACGATGCTCAAAAACTTTACAACGATTACTGAATTGCCCGCGGGCACACTCAATGCCGAACAAATGGCGCGGATGATCCAACGCTATCAAGTGGGAGCGTTGCTCGGAGCGGACAAAGACGTTTTGGAAGTAGCTTGTGGGGCTGGGCTGGGGCTAGGTGTGCTCCACCATTATGCACGGACGGTAGTCGCGTGTGATTACACAGGCGCCGTGCTCAGGGTGGCGCAGCGTCATTACGGGCAGCGGCTGCCGCTGGTGGCTGCCGACGCCGAGCAACTCCCGTTTATCAGCCACGCGTTTGATCTGATCCTAGCCTTCGAAGCGATCTATTATCTCCAACAGCTCGATTGGTTTTTGGCCGAAGCGCAACGCCTTCTGCGGTCGCATGGCACCTTGTTGCTCTGTACTAGCAACCCTGATTGGCCCCATTTTGTCGCGGGTGCAATGAGTGTGCACTATCCCAGTCTGCCCGAGCTGGCAGCGCAGTTGACGCTAGCCGGTTTTCAACAACCACAATTTTATGGCGCATTCCCAACGCCCACCCATCGACCTTTTTACAAGACATGGCTGGCGCAAGTGCGTAAATACGCCTTGCAGCAAAAAGTCTTTACCACCGATTCCATCCTTACCCGCCACCTGAAACAGCTCGCCTATGGGAGACTGATCCCCCTGCCCGCAGAGTTAACCCTGACGAGCTTACCCAGCAGCTATGCCGCGGCGGGCTTGACAGCGCTGTCGCCGTCAGTACCAGACACGACGCATCGCGTGTTATTTGCCATGGCCCAGCGGGGCTAGCTGGCTTATTGCAAATCATGCACAGGATCGAGCGAAGGTGGCGTAGTGCGGCGAATGGTCAGGAGGCTGCCAATGTGTGGTTTAATCTCGAGAAAAAAGGTCGTATTGACTCCCAGAGGGGTTGAGAGAGAAGCTGTAAAGGGGACTGTGATTTGCGCTAATTCATTGACTTCCAGGAGCGGATCTTCATCGAAGCGGCTTTTCCAGACCACCGACCAATCGGTAATCGTGGCCCGTTGCCGCTCATCGCGGTATTCGATCAACATGAAGCCGCTCTCCGGGTCAACATTGATTGGCTCACCGCCGATCGCATTGGCAACCGTAAAGACAAGCGCATTGACCGTACCGGTTGCGCCAGCATTGGCAGTCAGCGCAAGGACGCTACCTTTTAGTTCTAGCGAAGAGCGCACTTGAGCCAAATCGGCCATGACAGCCGCTTTACTCCGCTCTGTCGAGAAGCTACCTGCGGAAAGGATGGTAAAGGCAAAAACCGATGCTACAACGATAAAAGCCAGTAAGATAATGGCTGTCTCCAAAGCCGTTATCCCCTTTGCATCGCGCGCAATCCGCAGAGGCAGCACGAACAGGCGATTCCTCATAGCCTAGCTCTCTCCTTATGATCATCTTCCTCGGGTACATCGTAGGCAGCCATTGGATTGCCCTGGTTGCTGGCACTTGCGCATAATCCACAGCATCATCCCAATATCGCCACAACTTACTATATGTTCAGGTAAGATGACGTTGGAAGGGGGGAAAAGTTACGAGGATAATTGGTAGCGAAAAGTTTTCTGCTCGTTGCGCTGCTCCCTTGGAACGCCCTATTCCCCCGCCAGCCCAGCCGCGACCTTACGCTGACGGTCGTTGATATAGTCTAGCGACTGGTGGCGGAAATAGGTATTGTAGAGCTCGGCATAGTGACCACCGTGCTGGATCAAGCTGTTATGATTCCCTTCTTCGATAATCTGACCACGTTGTAAGACAAGGATACGATCCGCCGCCTTGACGGTCGAGAGGCGATGGGCAATGACAATCGAGGTACGCTTGCGCAGAATCAGCCCCAACGCCTGCTGGATCTGGGCCTCGGTAAACGGATCGATGCTGGCGGTTGCTTCATCCAAGATAAAGATAGACGGGTCCTGGGCTAACATGCGCGCCAAAACCACTAGTTGACGTTGCCCCACACTCAAGCGGCTCCCCCGTTCGCCCACATCAGTCTGCAACCCTTGCGGAAGCGTTTCCAGCCAGTCACCGTTGCCAATTTGCCGCGCAATCGTTTCGACCTGGGCATCCGTCAGGTGTGGCGTGGCATAGCGGATATTATCGGCAACGCTCCCCATAAAAAGAAAGGGGGTCTGGCTCACAATCCCCAGTTGTTGGCGATACGGATGGAGGTCAAAGCGCCGAATATCGCGGCCATCGATCAACAGTTGGCCCGCTTGAAATTCGTAGAAACGGGTGACCAATTTGGCAATGCTCGACTTGCCAGCGCCGGTATGCCCAACCAAGGCCACACTTTCGCCGGGTTGAATCTGCAACGAGAAGTTGGTCAAGACCTGCTCTTTGGCGCTGTAGCGAAAGTCCACCTGGACAAAGCGAATCGCACCCGTCAGCCGCGCCACTGGTTCTTGCGCCTGTTGCACTACCGCGGGCTGGGCATCCATCAAGGCAAAGATGCGCTCTGTGGCACTGAGCGCGCTTTGGAATTGACTCCAAAAGGCGGACAGATTGGTCATGGGAAACCAGAATTGGTTGACACTATTCATAAAAAGAAACCAGGCGCCAGCCGTAATCGCCGCGGTGGTAACACTAACCCCACCAAAGTAGAGTAACAAGGCCGTCCCAGCCCCGCTAAAAAATTGCAGCGTTGGAAAGAGCAGGGAAAGCACCCACCCCCGCTGCACATGGATAGCATAACTTTGGTTGTTGACCTGGAGAAATTCGTCATAGATGCCCTGCTCACGGCGGAAGTTTTTGGCGACCCCAATGCCCGTCACGGCCTCCTGAATCGAAGCATTGACATCGGCAAAGACTCGCTGGCTATGGCGCGTAATCCGCCGCGCCATACTCTGGAATTGCCAAGCAATGATAAAGGCAACGGGAGCCAACAAGATCAAGAGCAGGGTAAGCCGCACATCAATCGTGAAGAGATAGGCCAAAAGCACCACGACAGCCAAGAGTTGCGTCACCACCTCGGTGACCAGCACTGCCACGCGACCAAACTCGTCGGTATCGCTTGTAATGCGGCTCACGATGCGCCCCGATTGATTTTGGTCGAAGAAGCTCATGTCATGATTCATTACGGCGCGAAAGGCATCGTTGCGCATGGCGAGGAGGACATCACCCAGGAGCATGGCCGTCCACAGCCGCCGCGCCCAATTGGCAACCCAGGTCAAAATGCCCATCAGCAACAGCAGCCCCACTAAGCCCACCGCCAGTTGCCCATGTTGAGAAGGCGGCCCTTCTAAGAGCGTTACCCCCCGGGCGATCAACACAGGGGTTGCAGCACCAAAGAGGGAGAGCAGGGTAACCATCCCCACCACGCCAGCTAGGTGCCGCCACTCGGGCCGGAAATAGCCCCAGATCCGCTGTAATAACTCCCGATTGTTATACTCGCGATCATATTTTTCGGCAGCCAGACTGCCGCGCACCATCGCCATACGAGCAACTTTCCGTTTACTTGAAAATTTTAGAAGTGAGGCACTTTCCCAGAGCAGTGCTTATTGTTTATCGGATTTGGTTGGCAATGCCAGGCTTAGTATAGTGGCACCATTCGTCGGTTGGAGCGGTTGGTCACGACTCACCAAATTAGCTTGGCGATTTTGGATGGCTAACAATGGCACGCGAGCCGGCAAGCTCTGCTGCCGAAAATTAGCCAGGGAAAATTTGTCGGTTAGCTTGGTTCGTCGCACCGCCGCGCCATTTTCGACATATTCTTCCAACACACGGTAGGTAAAGTCTGGCCCAAACAAAATGCGCCCTTCTGTGGCTTGCATGGCCGAAGTCGTACCCTTCGCCGAAGCACTCGGCTGCAGTTGGTAGACATTGGAAGAACCAAAGGTTTCGGCAAAATGATGACAAGCTAACGCATTCGCCTCGTCGTTGCTGGTCAGCGCGAGAAAATACCCAATACCACCTAGCTCCAGGTTTTCATCAATATAATCAGACAAAATATTACCCTGGCGCACTTGCAAGCCATTGACCCGCGCCTGCATGACCTGCTGATAGTTAGAATCTACCAAGCGTACAACAAACCCTTCCTCTTGCAGCGCCTTGGCCAGAACGCGCGCAAAAGGAGCCGCCCCCATAAGCAAAAAGCCCTGAGGCTCTGCTTCGCTGACCCCCAACCGGCGCGCAATGGCTTTGGCCGTACTCCCTTGGAGCAAGACCGTTCCCACAATCACCAAAAAGACCAACGGCCCCAAGATACGCGCGTCAGCATAGCCCAGATCGACCAAGCGAAAGGCAAAGAGCGAAGAGATCGCCGCCGCCACAATCCCACGGGGCGCCACCCAAGAAAGAAATGCGCGTTCCTTGACCGACAGCGAACTGCCCAGCGCGCTCAGCAGCACCCCAACCGGCCGCAGCACAAACATAATGATAGCCAACAATAGGAAAGCGCGCCAGTCCAGCAGGGCTAGATCGCCTATCTGGACATTCGCCGCCAACAAAATAAAGAGGGTCGAGATAAGTAATACACTCAGGCGCTCTTTGAAATACCAGATCTCGCGCAGTTGCGGCAGGTCGGTATTGGCCAAATAGACCCCCATCACGGTTACAGCCAGCAAGCCCGATTCGGCGGCTAGCCAGTCGGAAAGCGCAAAAATACCAAGCACAAAGGTAAGCACGCTAATATCACGTAGATAATCAGGCACGAGGTAGCGCCGAATGAGCTGATCGGTAGCATACCCACTGGCTAGCCCCAACACCGTTCCAACCACAGCAATCTGCAAAAAACTCCAAACCGTATGTTGCCAAGTGCCACCGCCTGCGGCAATGATATCAAAGACCAACACAGCAATCGAGGCCCCGATTGGATCAATGACGATCCCTTCCCACCGCAGGATGGAGCTGATGTTGGCGGTGGGCCGCACATTGCGCAACAAGGGTGCGATCACGGTTGGGCCCGTGACAATAATCAGCGCGCCAAAGAGGAGGGAAAGATCCCAAGGCAGGCCCAAGACATAGCGTGCGCCAAGAGCCCCGCCAAACCAAGTCACCAAGGCCCCGATCGATAGCAAATTGCGCACCGTTGTGGCGACCGTGCGCACCTCGCGCCAATTGAGGGTTAAGGAGCCTTCAAAGAGGATCACCGCCACGGAAAGGGAGATCAGGGGAAAAAAGAGATTACCCAACACCGCCTGCGGATGTAAGATGCCCGTTATAGGGCCAGCAAGAAAACCAATAGCCAGCAGGGGAAGAATCGCCGGAATCTTGACGCGCCAAGCAAACCACTGACAGAGGCTGCCAGCCGCCAACACGCCGCCGACCAACAAAAGTTCGGAATGTTCCACAGGCATTTCCTTTCTTGGTTATGGGGTCAAGGTAGTAGTCTATAGACGAGCACAGCCAGCTTTGGCAAAGCACCCTGTGTCTTCTGTTGACGGGTGCGGGTACCCAGAAGGCCCGCGAGCAAGCAAAGCAGAGGCATTCGCAGATGGGCTCAAACCAGCGCCCATTGTCCAGGGAAATCGGCGATAAGTCTGTAACTTACTAAGGGTTGTTGAGTAAGGGGTAATAGCTATGGTGGGCAGGCAGCCCACCACCGCAGGCTCTTCTCCTGGAGAAGAATCGTCATTGGCAATATCATATAGCAGGAGAGAGGATAGTACGAGCAGCGTAAGCAGGCGTAGTGTGGCGGCTTGGGGAGGCGGCTAGTCAGGATTCACTTGCTGCCGCTGCCGATGGGCTTCAAAAATCGGTTTGGCCTTTTCCAAGCCATCCCAGGCCGCGGCAAAGCCAGCATAGATGGCGACTTGGAAAAAGGTCTCAACAATTTCAGCTTCGGTAGCACCATTATTGAGCGCCATTTCAATATTGAGCGCCAAGGCATTGACCCGCCCCTGCGCAGCCAGAGTCGCAATGCTGACGAGGCTGCGCGTGCGCAGATCCAAGTTGGGCCTTGTCCAGATCTGGCCGCCAATGATGCTCATCACGGCCTCTTCAAAGGCCGGTGACACGTCACGAAAACGGTCGCGGAGGGCGTCAATTTTATCGGCCCCCACCATTTGTGCAAACTGCTCAACCCCACGTTGATAGCTTTGATCTTCCATAGATGAGGCTCCAACTTTAGTCCAGACAAATACGATAACCGCACTGCCAAGGATGGTGACGCTGCTTCAAGTCTGTCGGTGCGCAATAAATGATGTAAAGCCCTGTCCGCTTTTGCCAAAGTTGACAGGGTTTTACATCGATCAAACGCGTCGATAGGCTTACGGCATGACCGGGGCTTTTTCGCGCGCGGCCACAGGCATGGTGTAATGGCGTTTGGCCATCATAGTTTGGGTTTCATAGATCGAGCCCCCCTTATCACCAGCCGGCAGGGGAATGCGCACCGGCACATTGGTGACGCGTGGCACATTGGTGGGTTCACCCTGAACAATGGTGGCGTTGAAAGCATCCCACCCAGCGAAGCCAACCAGCGGCCAAGCATCGCTCGCACAGTATTGGAAGAGCAACAAGCGCCGTGGGTTGGGCGAGGTGTTGGGTGCAGAGCCATGCAGGGCGCGCACATGGTGGATCGAAATGCCACCCGCGCCCAAGACGAGCGGCACGGCATCTTTGGGGTCAAACGATTCCTCCGTCACCGCGCCCACAAAGACACCGCGCTCTTTGTGATGATGATCCAAGATCGGGCCTTTGTGTGAACCGGGGATCACCATCAACGCGCCATTTTCCATGGTCATCGGGTCGATACAGACACCAACGGCCAGCAGATCGTCGTTGGTATGCGGATAGAAAGACCAATCCTGGTGCCATTCCACAGGGCTGCCAAACTGCGAATACTTGAGGTTCAATTTATTCCCATTGGAGCGGAGGTTCGGCCCAATTAACTGGCTAACAATGGCTAATACGTTGGGGTGACGGAGGGCGCGGTCATAGACTTCATGTTGTTTGATCGGATCCTTGAGACGGCGCAACATGGGCTTTTCAGCGCTATGGCCTGGTTCTAGGTCAAATACATCGGTGTGTTGGGTCACTGCGCGCGATTTATCGACAAATTCATCGGTCACCCGTTGCAATTCTGCGACTTCCTCGGGTGAAAAGACATTCTCGACCCCCAAGTAGCCATTCTCCTGGTAAAAGTCAACTTGTGCTTGCGTTAGCATGAGTAAATCCCTCCTGAAAAGTAAACATAGACCTAATCCTTTTTCAAATCGCCGCTCAGCAATCTCTGCCAGAGGCAGCGTCGGTCACAATACGAGGAAGAGACGACCCTACTCTTCCGTCGTTGACACACCTTGGTTGGAACCCTGGCTTGTTGGCCTTGCCAAAGGCGACCAGGGAGCGGTTGCCAGGGGTGAGACAAACCGAGGTGTTGGCGTGGCGACTGGCGACGTGAGCTGGAAGGCCGCCACAGCGCACAGCGCACCAACACAATCACCTCGGATGCCGGGCGGGTCCAGATCAGCAGGATTGTTGGCATCACGGTGGCAGGTGGGCAGATTCACAGCAGCTTCGGGAATGCGCGAAAAGAGGACAGGCTGCCATTGCCCGCGATAGAGGCGCTGCCCCCAATTCGTGTCACCGGTCGCCGCCACCCCATTGCCACAGACCCCCGCCCCTGGCGCTTGTGCTTCCAACGGATGGTCAGCGAGATCAAAAGTCTTGATCACATAGAGAATTTTCTGCTCGCCACAATTTTGGGCCACCAGTGTCGCCTCACCGCTAGCACTACACACGACCTCATCGTCACAATCCGCGCCGAGATAGCCACCACGGCCATTGAAATCGGTGTTGTCGTTATAGTAGCTTTCAAAAATATTTTTGCGAATCCGATTGTGATACGCTTGCCATTTGGTCGCTTCCACAATCGTCCCCGTACAAGCTTTGACTGGATCGGCGAGCAGCGGCGCGACCAAGATCGGCTTGGGCTCGCCACCACCTAGGCGCAAAGCAGCCCCTCGCACGGTGCCTAGCACGTGGTTGTGCTCGAAGAGATTGTTCGAGCCCCGCGCCCCCAGCGCAGCGCTATCTTCATCAAACTGCCCTTGGCAGCGATTGTCGCGAATGACATTATTGATCAATTGGGGCTTAGTCACACCAGGCAACCGCACCAGCCGCCCAATCGTGTCAACGTCCTCTTTGATGTCAATACATTCATTGCCATAACCGTCACCAGCCGCCACACCCGCACGCAATGGGTTATTGGGCGGCGGGTTGAGATCAGCCTGAGCGCCAGGGAAGATATCATTGTGATGGATCAGATTGTTGTGCGAGCCATCAGTCATGGCGTCCCAATCTGCTCCCCAGTAGGCTTGTTTATTGATCTGGTTGGCGCGGATCTGGTAGGGGTCCGTGCCGATGTAGATACCCTCACCGTTTTTATGGAGCCGCGCCAATGGTTGGATCTTAAATTGATAATATCCACAACCTTGCACCGTATTATAGGCAACCTCATTGTCGTGTGAGGCGGTGCGGATGCGAATGCATTCACCACCAGCGTTTTTGACAATATTGCCGATGATGCGTGAATTGGTCGTGCGTTGGAACCAGATCAGCCGATTCAGGACGGCGACCTTCGGCGTCATATCGGGAAAGGCCGGATAATAAAAACCATCGATCGTCAGATGCTCAAGGGTAATATTGTCGCCATTGACCACCTTGATCAAAATGCCTTTGTCATTGGCATGCTGTTCCGGCGGCAGCACATGCTCGGGTGGGTATTGCTCATCATTGGGCAACCCAAGAATGACCGCGCGTTGACCATGCTCGATCAGGCCACGCAACGTAAAGTTACGCCGATTTTTGATCACAATGTTCCCATAATAAGGCCCATCATCGGTCTGATTCCACCAATCCCCGGCCGCTGTCGCCGCTACGACCGTGTCGCCAAAATCATGAGCCAGGTCAACCGTGGTGTCGCCATCCATGCCCCCCCGGTAGTAGCCCGGGCGCAGGCAGAGCACATAGGGGGTCTCTTTGTCGCGCACAGCATCGATCGCGGCTTGAATTTTGTCGCCCGGATCCAGGGTACGATCACAATCTGCCGTGCTACGTGGGGATGAGGGCCCAATCTCCGCCAAGGTTTCGCTTTGGGCTAGCCCTGGTTGGTAAAGCACCAGCCAACAGAGTAATACCAACCAGCTTAGTAGAATTCCACTGCGTTGCGTCATGGCTTTCGTACTCCGCCCAGCCACTGGGCTTACACGCCCACCATTTCCAACGCATCCAGCAGGCTGCGTTCGATCAGGCCACAGAGTTCATCAATCTGTTCTTCGGTGGCAATTAAGGCAGGGGCCACGGCAAACCAGGAAGGGTCAATCCGCATAATCAAGCCATTTTTCAGGGCTGTCTTCTTGAGGGCATGTCCTAAATCGGGGAAGGGAGCCAGGCTTTCGGTATCTTTTACCAGTTCAACCCCACGCAGCAGCCCTTTACCGCGCACTTCGCGAATCACGCCATACTGTTTGAGGTTCTCCAGCTTGCCGGCCAGATATTCACCGAGAACGTGAGCACGCTTGTCCAGCTGTTTCTCGACAATCTCATCCAATACCGCCGAGCCCACTGCACAGGCCATAGGATTGGTAGCAAAGGTATGACCATGGGCAAAGTTCACATCTGCGCTGACCGGCCCAAAGAAGACATCCCCCATCTCTTCCCGCGCCGCCATTACCCCCATGGGGAAGACACCGCTCGAAATGCCTTTGCCACCACAGAGAATATCCGGCGTGACGCCAAAGGTTTGCGCGGCAAACATGTTACCGGTGCGGCCAAAACCAGTGATGATCTCATCAAAGATCAGGATCACATTGTGGCGATCACAGATTTCACGAATGATTTCAAAATATTCAGCCGTCGGTGTGATAATGCCACCGGTGTTACCGATGGGTTCGAGAATGACCCCTGCCACGGTCTCGGGGTCTTCGTTGATGATCACATCTTCGAACATGCGCGCACAGAAACGATTACACTCTTCCCAGGAGGAGAAACGGTCGCGATAATAGGTGGGGGGGAAGACCTTGACAAAGCCAGCCATCTGCGGCTCAAAGGGGGTTTTCCGCTTGCCCGTGCCACTGGCGGCCATCGCCCCATAGGTGCCACCGTGATAGCCAAAATAGCGACTGACAAATTTATATTTATGCGGATGACCAGCCTGTTTCCAATATTGACGGACAAATTTCAACGCCGACTCAACCGCCTCCGAGCCACCACTATAGGCTTTGACAAAGTTAAGACTGCCTGGGGTGACATTGCCCATCTTTTCGATAAATTCCAGCGCCACATCCGAAATACTGTGCAACGGCGGCGCAAAGCTCAGGCGCTCCATCTGTTTCTGCATAGCCTCGATCAGCCGCGGGTGCCGATGGCCCAAAGAGGCTACAAAGATGCCGCCAATGCCGTCGAAGTAGCGGTTGCCTTCGACATCCCAATAATACAACCCCTCGGCGCGGTTGATCACCAGCGGGTTTTCAAGAAAGGCCGAGGTCTGCTGATAATCGATAAAGGTACGCCGCAACAGTTGTTCCTGGCGCGCATCAAGCTTCATAACAACTCCTTATTCAAGACGGATAAAATAATCATGAGCCACTGAGCAAAGGAGAAATTTGCGACCAGTGGGATAAAGACGGTCAATAGCTCCTAGTATAACATTTGGCTAGCAATCCACAAAGTGTTTTTACTTAGCCCTGAACACAGCCCGGTAAAACTATTTATTTGGGTCAAGGTTGGTTATAATGGAGGTGACAACGTAGGCATTGCGCTTGCATAACCTTTTCATGTAGCCCTGGATCAAGATGGATAATCAACTCATCCACGCCCGGCGTCACAATCAACGCGCCGCGTTGGTGTTACAAATGGTCTTGCTCTTTCTCATGATGGCGCTGTCGGGCCTCATTGGATTGTTCTGGTTTGGGGGTGATCAGCTCCTTTTTCCCCCCACGCCGACCCCCACCGCCACGGCGGGCTTGCCATGGACGCCCACGCTTGACTTTCGTTCAACCAGCATTGCGGAAGATATCGCGACCCAGGAAGCCTATAGCACGTTAGCCATGCAGTTAGGGTTGTCACCGCTCGTTGCGCCCACCAAGCCCGCTCCAATCGCGGACGCCGATCTAGGTGACCAGAGTCTGGATGAGAGCGGTAGCGCAACGGCAACCAATGATCACAACGCGGACGCCCAACCGCCCCCCAACGATGGGACAGTGATTAGCATTGCCCTGCCCGTGGTCGTGAATAACCCCATTGCACCCCCTGCTACGGAAACGCCCGTTGGCATTTCTGAGCTGCCCACCATACCAGTAGAAGCACCGCCAACCGAAACCCCCACAGAACCAGCGGTCATCCCGTCCGAGACGCCGACCCTATTGCCGCCTACCGAAACACCGACACCGACACCAACACTCTATTTTGCCAGCAGCCTCAAAGCCTATATTGCCATTACGCCAATGGCGACCCTCCGGGCAGGCCCAAGTAATCGCTACGATGTTGTGGGTACGCTGCCTAACGGTGCGACGGTGAATCTGATTGGTCGTGATGAAACTGGCGAATGGGTGGTTGTCTGCTGTCTGGATAATAACCCCCGTTGGATGCGCCAAGTTTATGTACCACCCCGCGAGAATGTACTGCCCACCGAAGTGCCGACCTCGGTCACACCGGACGATGTACGCTGGCTGCGGGTGGAGCCAGCGCCCCTCATCACCACCCCCATTGTCACGCCGACGCCGATCCCGGATGCTAGCTACCCACTCTATCGACGCGACCGCAGTAACAGTGGCCGTGTCCCCCAACTGCCCACCTGGCCCCTTACCCAAGTGTGGCCCAACCCCAATCGCGCCGAGCAACCGATGATCTCCCCCATTGTGGTCGCCAACGATAAGGTGATCGCCGCGAGCGCCGATAATCATCTCTATGCCTTTGGCCTTGGCGAGGGCAATCAACAGTGGCGCTTTAATGTAGGCGCGGCGGTACGTTGGGCTCCCGCCGTCCAAGACAATTTGATCTATTTTGCCGACGAACTAGGGCGGATCTATAGTTTGCAGGATTTTGGCAACCAAACCCAGGTTTTGTCCACCGTCACTATCGCAGGGGTCCCCCAGAGTAGCATCTATCTCACCGATCGTATGCTCGTGTTGATTACACGGCTTACTCAAGGGAATCAAGAGTATCAACTCTATTTTATCGACCGCACGACCAGTGTCGTCAACGCCTATACAAGTGCCGCGATGGCACCCTTTCTTGCCATTGGCAACCAATTAGTCTATGCCGGTGTGCCACGCCTGCATGCCTTTGATATTAACGACCGCAGTGTCATCTGGACCAGCCCAGAGGTTGAAGGATTGACGGCCCCGCCGGTCTTTGCGCTCAATGGACCGCGGGCGTTGGCCGAGTTATATGTGGCCGATAATAAGGCGGGGGGGCGCCTCCATGCCATTGACGCCAATACGGGCCAGATCTTATGGACAACAGCGACCAATGGTGAAGTCAATGGCATGGCCGTGGGTCCCACAACAGTCTATGTAACGGGGAATGGCTTTATGCGCGCCTATTCCCGGCAAGCGGGCAACAGTAATCCGCTGTGGGAGATTGGCATCGGGGGGGTGCCAGCAGGTGGCCCCTTGCTCGACAATGATCAGTTGCTCATCGTCACAACCGGGGGCATGGTGCAAGGCATCAACTTGAATGGGCAGATTATTGGCAATGTCTCCGTACCAAACGGCTACCAAGTTGTTGGCGCACCAGCAGTAAGCGGGCAATATCTTTATATTCCAACCAACGATTCAATCATCTATGCCTTTCGAGGTCAAGCGCCATGAGTGCTCTATCGACTAAGCCACCTGTTCCTTCAGCACAGCCGCTCCCCGGTTGGGATGCGCTCCTGCTCGCTCTTCTTGTCTTTAGCCTCCTCATGATCACAGGCTTTGCCGAGTCAGGGCTGGGGAACCGCTTTCAAGATGTCGCGCGCCATCCGTGGTTGGGGCAACTACTTCCCCAAGCCGGGGTAGAGGCCATGGGCCAAATTGGCCCAAGACCAGCCGAGCCCCTAGGTCTGCTCCTCTTTGCCACCACCTTGGGGCTTCTCGGTCTCTATTTTGTGGTTGATCTACTAGGCACAACCCGGTGGCAGTGGTTCGCCAAAGGGCTTCTGCTCACGGCTATTCTGCTCACCGCCGTCTATCTGCCAACTGGTAAGCTCATTTTGCTCGATGCCCAAGGCCCACGCGGGAGCTATTCCCATGATGGCGGGGTGCTACAGACAGAGGCGACGATTGCTTTTTTCTTGCAAGGGAAGAATCCTTATGTAGAAGACTACACGCAAACGCCAATGGCGACTTGGGGACACCCCGATTTCCGCACGGCGCTCTACCATTACCCCTATCTGCCCTGGACCTTTATCTTTAGCGCGCCTTTTTATGGGCTGGGGCAAGCACTGGGCTTTTATGATCAGCGCCTTGTCTATCTACTCTTATTTTCCCTCGCGCTCGTGATGGTGCCACGCCTAGCCACTTCACCACGAGCCAAGTTGGCGCTCACCGCTGCGATTGGGCTCAACCCGTTGATGGCGCTGGACCTGATCTTTGGGCAGAATGATGTCTTTGTGCTCTGTTGGTTGCTCTTTAGTCTGGTGGCTTGGCAACAGTGGCGGCGACGACCAACCGCGCGTTGGGCGCTTATCCTCTCAGCGCTTTGCTTTGGTCTCGCCTGTGCCAGCAAGCCGACTGCTTGGTTTTTTGCACCCTTTTATGGCTTGTTATTACTCGTGGATCAAGCATCAGCCCTCACCGGCCATTGGCGAGCGTGGGGAAAATTGTGGACACCACTTTGGCAGCGGGGCCAATGGGCATTGGTTGCCTTTGCCCTGCTCGTGGGACCCTATTTGCTCTGGGATCCCTTTGCCTTTTATGATGATGTTTGGCGGTGGAGTAATGGTCAGGGAGAAACAGGGTATCAAATCTGGGGATGGGGGGCCAGTAATTTTGTCTTGGCCTTTGGTTGGGTACAGACACGCTTTGCCGAATGGCCCTTCTGGCGGCTGGAACTCCTTTTGGCGGCACCACTCCTGCTTTGGTTTCTCCAGCGGCAACGCCACCAAAATACCCTCTTCGCCGCCTGTTGGCACTACGGCGTCTTCTTATTTGTCTTTTTTTATAGCAGTCGCTTTCTCAACGAAAACTACCTAAGCTACATTTTGGCCTTTCTCAGCCTGGGCATCCTAACACGAGATGAGCTGTAAGACAGCAGGACAGAAGACAGCTTATCCTTACTCCCTGTCTTCTGTCTTCTGCCTTCTGCCCGCTCTCCCACTCTCTCCCTCACCCCTCCTCATCACTCTCTTCGAGGTCACGGAGTTCGGGGCGGGTCAGGAACTGGTAGGCTTGTTGGAATTCAGCGAGATGCAGGTCAATGGAAGCACGGTTATCTTTACTAGCGATTTGGACCAAGCCAGCCAAGGCAGCCACCAGAGCGACAATGCTAGGCAACGGCCCCGCCACATCAGTGGGCGCAAAGATGACCCGATCCGAAACCCGATTGACAGGGCTGCCCAAAGAGCCAATAATGCCCAAGGTGGCGCAACCCTTCAGCCGGGCTAATTCCAAGGCCCGCGCCACATTAACCCCATAAGCCGTTGCACTGATTCCAATAATCAGTGTATCCGGCTGAAGGTTCATGAGGGCCGCCGCCTTTTTGCTAGGATCGTTAGAAACCGCTTCCGCCGAGAGGCCCCGGTGGCGGAATTGTTGAGCGGTCATTTCGGCAACGGCCTCGGCATAGCCCTCGGCTACCAAAATAATATGCTTCGCCTTTTGCAACATCGCGGCAATCTCTTCAATATGCTCCGGCGGGGTTTGCGTCAACATCTGCTTTAAATTATGTTGCTCATGGATGGCACGATCTTTGAAGATGCCCGCCGGATCGTCCGACGAAAGTTCTTTAGGGGTATAAGCTGCATAGATTTCCGATTTCACCTGATCGCGCACGTCGTTGAGAAGTTCGGGATACCCATTGTAACCCAGGCGTTGAGAAAAGCGGACAACCGTCGTGGTATCAACACCGACAGCATAGGCCAGTTGGGCAGCTGTCATAAAAGAAACCTCATAATAGTTGCTCATAATATAATCAGCCACTTTGCGGTAGCTGCGACTGAGGTGATCGTAATATTCGCGAATCTTTTCTCGATACATAATTTCCCCGATTCCAACAGAAAGTGGCCTCGATCGTGATGGATCTTCCTGATCAGCTTCCCGCCAGGAAATCTTTCAGTAGATGAGGTGATTTGTATATAATACAGTAGCGCCCTCTCGCGCGGTATCTACTATCGGGAGAAAGTTTTGCTGAATCTATCGATTCTTTTGCAAAACAACCATACGAGTATACCATATGAGGGCTTGCTGTAAAAGCGACCATACCTATGGTTTTGTCCTAGCTTCGGCGCGCAAACGTCGTTCGGCTACACCGTAAACTGACGCAGCCATCAACCCGCGAAGACAGAACCTTTCAGATAAACATATAGAATATATGCTAGCCAAGTATAGAATATACAAACAAATTTGTCAAACGATTAGGCATTCTGTCAATTTATTGAATAAAACTGTGCAAAATAGCCCTCTTTTAGCCCAGGCAGAACGGAGCAAGTCTTCAATCAGGAGAAAACCGTTAAACTCACTCCACAACTTACCTTTGGCTTATCGATGGCTACTCATGGGAATGCTGATAGTGCCCTTGGGCTGTGGCGCGCCAACAAGTCAGGCAACCACACCGGCGCCCCGTCCCGTTGTGGCCCAACGGCCAACCATAGCCCCCACGGCCACACCGACCAGCAGCACGACACCGACACAAACGTCCACAGCCCGGCCCACAGCAACGCACACCCTGGCGGCAACGACAGCCCTAACCGATACAAGCGGTGAGTCACCCGTGGCAACGCCCAGCCCAACCCTCGCCTTGGCCGATCATTTAAGCCAAACCGTCGTGGTCACGGCAACAAGCGCTGTAACGACTGGCACAACGATCAGCCCTAGCCTTCCCCTAACTAGTGCTCATCCAGCACCGCCAAGGGTGGCCCAACCAGCATTGGGGCCACAGCCAGCAACACCCACAGAGCTACCCACAGAGCTACCCACAGAGCTACCCACTGAAGCGGCGATAGAAACCCCCACAACCATTCCCCAGCCGCCTCCGGTCCCGCTCACGGCACCCGTTGCGGATGGCATAGCGCGTACTGCCTACGTTCCTATCCTTATGTATCACCACATTAGCGTACCACCAGAAAATGCGGATATTTACCGGCGTGATCTTTCCCTGCCGCCAGAGCAATTCGCGGCCCAACTTGACCGGATGCTCGCCGAAGGCTACACCACTATCACCTTTTACGAATTGCTCGCCCATTTGTTGCAAGGCGCGCCTCTCCCCGAAAAACCAGTGCTGCTCACCTTTGACGACGGCTATCGCGACAACTATGAGAACGCCTATCCGCTGTTACGTGAACGGCAACTGAACGCGACTTTCTTCATTGTTACCGATTTTATTGACCTAGAACGCCCTGAATATCTCACCTGGGAAATGGTACGCGAAATGTACGCTGGTGGCATGGCCATTGAATCCCACGGTGTGGATCACAGCACCCTCCGGAAGCGTAGCCAAGCTGATTTGGAATTTCAAGCGCTACGCAGCTACGAAACCATTCGCGATCGCATTGGCACGCGTCCCTATTTTCTCTCCTATCCAGCTGGCGAATATGATGCAGCGACGATCGATATGTTTCGCAGCGCTGGCTACTGGGCCGCCGTGACAACGGCCCAAGGGGCAACCCAAAACAGTGAAAAATTATTTGAACTTAAGCGCGTACGGATCCGCAATACAACGACGCCCGACGAATTAATCCGTCTGCTACAGGCCGACTGGTGATGAGCGAGGAATTACTGAAACTCGATTTGTGGGAAACGCCGTTGATCAAATTCGGCTAAATGATTGGGGCCGAGCGTAGTGATCTCTTGGTGAATCGCCTCTGACGCGGTCCGCAGGGCAGCAATATTCACGCCTTGGCTAAGCGGTGGCAATTGGCGCAGCCGTGGCAGCCCGCGTCGGAACATCTTGACAGCTCCCATCCAATTACCTCGTTGGATCAGCAAAAAGGCTACACCAATCTGCAAAATCCCTTGGTACATGGCCCGAATCGGCCTTGGCTCGGCCAGCCATGCCGCTTCCAGATGCTCATGTTGCTCAAAGTATTGACCATGGTTGAACTCTGTCAAGCCCTGGCGTGCTAGGGCACTGAGCGTATCATCCCACCCCGTCAAATAGGCCACCGGTGGATGTAGATGGCTATCGACCAATATCGCCAACTCATCCATCAACTTGCTGCGCGCCCAAGCGTGATCAGCGCCGGCGGCTCTTGCCTGTTGTAGCGTTGCCGTCTCCACATGGCTGCCAAAAGCATAGAGCGGAATCTGACGCGATTGGGGACGTAGCTTGCAACGCCGGATGGCCAAAACCCAATCGCCCGGTGTTACAAGATCAAGCAGGGCTAAGACCGGGAAGTGCTGATCCACCGCGTCAACAAACGCTTCTGGGGTCTCCGTGATCACGGCGCGGCCACCTTGTGCGGTGATCACATCCTGCAAACGGACCGCAAAAAAGAGGTCCGCTTCTAGACAAACCACAGCTAAACGCAAAGGTACAGCCGCTGGTGTTGTGGTCGGTTGGTTATCGACAACTTCACTCGCCATAATCCCTACTTCCACTTATTGCTGAAGAGCTTCACTACCATCCATTAGGCTGCCCTGAGTGTAAAAGCTACACAGAATCTAAGCAGTGAGCCCGCCTCCGAAGTCACCCATCAACCGACCATTGGCCGAAATAGAAATCCCAAGCAAAAAATTGACAAGCACGGGTGCTCTGCTATACTAACAACACCAACCGCTAGCGGACGGGGAGGTACAGTAGAGGATATCAAGGTTATGCCGATTCACAACATCCATGATTCAGGCTACAAGAAGCTCTTTGCCAATCGGACGATTTTTCGCCAGTTGCTAGAGACTTTTGTCAACGAACCATGGGTAGCTGAACTTGATTTCAGCGAAGCCAAGACCCTCGACAAGTCTTTCATTGCCGACCACTACAAGGCCACTGAAAGTGACCTCATCTACCAAGTAAAATTGCGTGGGCGGGCAGTGTACATCTATCTCTTGCTAGAATTTCAGTCCAGCGTTGATCGCTATATGGCCGTGCGCGTGGCGTATTATACCTTGGCCTTCTACATGGATTATATCACGAATCCTCCGCGCAACGATACGGCCGGCAACCGGCTCCAAGGCGAGAAGCTCCCCGCCGTCTTTCCTATCGTCGTCTATAATGGCAGTGACCGGTGGACCGCCCCCGAGCAGTTGTCAGCCCTGATCGAGGCTGAGCCACCATTAGGCGACTATGGGGTACAGTGTCGTTACTTCAAAATTGCCGAAAATGAGTTCAGCCGCGAGCACTTATTGGCCATTCGCAACATTGTTTCTACCCTCTTCTTGGCCGAGGCCCATTATGATCTGACCCTACTGGTAGAGGAATTTGTTGCCCTCTTCAGAGAGGCAGAGGACAAACGCGCCGTTTCGTTATTGCTCAATTGGTTCCGGCAGTTGGTTACCCATGGCCGATTCCAAGAGCGCGACTACGCCGCGCTCGAGCAAGAATATCATTCCATTCGGGAGGTACGCGAAATGTTGATTGAAGCACTCGAAAAAGAAAAACAGCAGATCCGCGAAGAAGGCCGTGAAGAAGGCCGCGAAGAAGGTCGTGAAGAAGGCCGTGAAGAAGGTGAACAGTTAGCAACCCGCCGCATGCTCCAACAAATTTTGCAAAAGAAGTTGGGCCCGTTACCGACTACCGTCCGTTCACAACTTCAGGCTTGCACCTTGGGGCAGCTCAATGCGTTAGTCAACCCAGCACTTGATGCAACGACCTGGGACGAGTTTGTTGCCCACCTACCCAGGCCACCGGCGACTAACGCGGCATCATGAGGCAAACTAGAAAAAAGACCCTGGGGACAGAAGTATCTTCCACACCAGGGTCTTCCAGATGATATAAAGCAACGCGATGGCTCAGCGCCAGAACTTTAGGCAGACAGGGGTTGGCACATCTAGGCGATGGCCCGTTGGCGTTAATTGGCCGGTGGCTTGATCGATCCAGAAACTGACGACAGTGTCGGTATTTTGATTGGCTGCTAGCAAGAAGGTGCCGGTCGGATCAATCACAAAGTTGCGTGGGATTGCGCCTTGGGTTGATTCATGCCCTACGGCAGTCAAGTGGCCCGTGACGGTATCGATGGCAAAGATGGCAATACTATCATGCCCACGGTTGGAGCCATAGACAAACTTGCCCGCAGGATGGACATGGATATCGGCACAGTGGCTGCGCCCATCAAAGCCAGCTGGCAGCGTGGAAAGTGATTGAATCTCGGTCAAACGCCCGTTGCTAGCCTCATAGGCAAAGGCGGTTACCGTCGAATCCAGCTCATTGATCACATAGGCATAGTGACCATCGGGATGAAAGTCAAAGTGGCGCGGGCCAGCGCCAGGATGTACGCGCACCCAAGGTTGGGCTGCTGGGGTCAATTTCCCCTGATCGGCGTTGAATGCATAGATCAACACCCGATCCATGCCCAAATCAGCCGCATAGGCAAAGCGGTTATCCGCCGCAATGGTAAAAGAGTGAGCATGGGGTTCCTGCTGGCGTTGGGGATTAATGCTGGAACCGGTATGCTGGACAAAGTCATGCAGAGGCGCCAAGCGGCCATCGCTGCCAATGGGATGAACACAGACGCTGCCACCGGAATAATTGGCGGTTAGCAGATAGCGGCCCGTCTGATCCACACAGAGATGACAGGGCGCGGAGCCATCGGTCGTCTCCTGATTCAGAAAGGTCAACTGACCTGTGGTGGCATCAATGGCAAACGCGCTCACCGCGCCGCTATCCTTGCCGCCAAAGTCCCCCACTTCGTTGACCGCATAGAGATATTTCCCATTGGGATGGAGAGTCAGATAAGAAGGGTTATCAACACCCGTGATCTTATTGACATGGGAAAGCGCGCCGGTGGTCGGGTCTAATTTCAGCAGGTAGATGCCTTCACTCTTGGCCTGCACATGGGGCAGGCTGCGGGTGTAGGTACCAACATACAGATACATTGCTCCGTCAGTCATTCACAATTTCTCCTTAACTTATCCGGTAATTTGGTTACCTAGAGACGCAACCGCGGATCCAGTACATCGCGCAGCCCGTCACCTAAGAAATAGATCGCCAGCACCGTGGCTGTCAACAAGAGCCCAGGAAAGGTGGAAATCCACCAGGCGGTTGTCAAATAGTTACGGCCATCGGCCACCATAGCCCCCCAAGTCGGGATCAAGGGCGAGATCCCCAAACCCAGAAAGGTGAGCGAGGATTCCGCCAAGATGGCACCGCCAACCCCTTGGGTCGCCAACACAATCACGGGCGTCCATACATTGGGCAACAAGTGGCGCAAGATGAGTCGGCCACTCGAAAGGCCAATACAGTGGGCAGCTTCGATAAAAGGTTGTTCGCGCAGACTTAGCGTCGCGCCCCGCACAATGCGGGCATAGCCAACCCAACTGCTTACCCCCAGAACAAGGATAACATTACCCAGCCCGGTACCCAAGACGGCCATAATGGCAATCGCTAATAAAATAAAGGGAATGGCCAATTGTATATCGACCAGACGCATGATCAAGGTGTCTAGCGTTTTCCCAAAGTAGCCACTGAGCAAGCCCAACGGCACGCCAATCAAACCCGCCACAACGACCACAGTGATCCCCACGAGTAGCGAGACGCGACCGCCATAGATCATCCGTGAGAGGAGATCACGCCCGAGCGCGTCGGTGCCTAACCAATGAAAGGTCTTGTCCGTGGAGGTAGAAAAAGGCGGCAATTGCACTCGTTCTGGGTTTTGTTGGCTAGCTGGATAGGGGGCAAGCACGGGCGCGGCCAGCGCGACCAGACAGATAACCAGGAGAAACGCGCTTCCCGCCACGGCGCGCCGACTACGCCAAAAGCGCGTCCATACCGTTGGCGCGCGTTTGGGTTCTAGAAGTACAACTGTTTGTGGAGAAGAAAGGGCCATTTGAGTGCTCATAGATCCATTTATTTCTAGCGGTAACGAATACGGGGATCAAGATAGACATATAGTAGGTCTACAGCCAAGTTGAGAAAGACATAGACCACGGAAATCACCAAGACCGATGCCTGCACCATCGGATAATCGCGGGCATTGATCGATTGAAGCGCCAAGCGCCCCACCCCCGGCCAAGCAAAGATACTCTCCGTAATCACCGCGCCGCCAAAGAGCGCCCCCAGTTGGAGACCGATGACCGTTACCAGCGGGATCAAAATATTGCGCAGGGCATGGCGGACAATCACCGCCCGTTCGCGCAGGCCCTTGGCCCGCGCCGTCCGCACATAATCTTCACCGAGCACATCTAACATCCCCGAGCGCACCAAGCGTGTGATCAACGCCATCAGGACCGACCCCAGGGTAATCGCCGGCAATACGAGGTGACTCAGCGTGCCGCGCCCCGAAGTCGGGAACCAGCCAAGCGACACCGAAAAGACCAAAATCAACATGATCCCCAGCCAATACGGTGGGATGGCTTGCCCAAGCATGGCTAATGTAGTGCCAAGATAATCCCAAAAACTATCCCGTTTCAAGGCAGATAACATGCCGATGGGAATGGCAACGCTCAACGAGAAGAGCAAAGCTGCCGCCGATAGCTGCAACGTGGCTGGCATCCGCTCCATCAGCACTTCAATGGCCGGTTCTTGAAAAAAGAGAGAGTCACCAAGATCACCTTGGAGCGCACGCCCCAGAAAGACCGCATATTGGACAGGGATCGGCTTATCCAACCCCCATTTGGCCCGCGCTTCTTCAATCTGGGCAGGTGAAGCACTTTCGACTAATAACAAAGTCACTGGATCGCCAGGTGCTAGTCGCAACAGGAAAAAGACTAAGACCGACACACCCCACACCACAACCACCGACTGGATCAAGCGGCGACGAATATAAGCACCCATTTTCGATCATACCTTATAGATTGCCGAACAGTGAGACAGTGAGCACCTCTTTCCCCACTAACCCACTAACCCACTGTCCTACTGACTTACGGCCGATGCTATGCGCTCACGCCCAACCCATTCCAAGGACGGGTGGTGTCGGGAGAATAGGCTTCAAAGCCGGTGATCCGCTTGCGCACAGCCCAGATATTCTCTTGGCGGTAGAGCTGAATTTCGACCGACTGATCGTAGATCTGCTTCTGGATCTGCTTGTAAAGCTCATCGGCTTTGGCAGGATCGACCTCCACACAAGCTTGTTCGATCAACCCCTGGAAGGCAGGATTTTGGGGGCCAAAGCCAGAGCCATAAGTGTCGTTGATATAGAAGGTTTTGTATTGATTACAGGGATTGTTAGCCTTGCCCCCCTGCTGCAACGCCAGATCATAGCTCCCCGATTTGCGTGCTTCGGTGTACGCGCCTGGTTCGAGGAATTGGAGATCGACTTCAAAACCGATCTCTTGGAGCGCGCCCGCCACATACTCCATCACTTCTTTGCCCTTGGCAAACCAGAAGGGATGGGCCTTGACTTCGATCTTGGTGCCTGGTGCAACCCCGGCCTTGTCTAACAGCCGACGTGCTTCGTCGGGATCATACGGAATGGCTTGGAGACTCGCATCATAGCCAACCGTTCCCAGCGGAATATGACCGCCGACGATTTGACCAGCCTTAACAATATTCTTGACCAAGGCTTCTCGATCAATGGCATAGTTAACCGCCAGGCGAGCATCGGGGTTATTGAAAGGGGGGCGATTTTGTTGAGTCAGCAGGTAGAGATGATCGAGCGAAGGAGTGCGATAGATGGCAATATTGGGATCTTTACCCAATTCTTCGGCTAGTTCACCACTGACATTGGCAATAATATCCACTTCGCCCGAGCGCAACGCGGCCACCCGCGTCGCCTCTTCGCTAATCGGGCGATAGCGCAGCCGTTGCACCTTAGCGAGATCAGGCTGCCAATAGTCATCAAAGCGTTCACCCAGCCAATATTCGCCCTTGACATATTCCAGATGGCGGTAGGGGCCGCTGCCAATGGCCTTTTCCCAGAAATTTTCGCCATCTTCATCAGCGGATTTCTTAGAAAGAATATGCTCCCCCATGAGCAGATTGAAGAGCGGCGCAGGCTTGGAACAATTGAAGACAACCGTGTAATCATCCGGCGTATCGACACTGGCTAACAGATCATTGAAAGAGGTCGAATGTTGGAATTCAGGGTTCGCCAGCAGCCGATCATAGGTAAACTTGACATCAGCCGAGGTCACTGGCGAGCCGTCATGGAACTTAGCCCCCTCCTGCATGTTGGCCGTCCAAACAGTACCTTCGGGATTGCTGCTCCATTCGGTGCCCAACCAAGGAATTTGGGCACCATCGGGCGCGACATCAAAGAGCTGGTCGTAGATACAGCGATTAATTTCGCCTTCCATACGCCCACCAATGAGTTGGGGATCTTGGGTGCGCAGATCGTCCCCGCGCGACCAGGTAATCTCGGTGATGCTTTGGCTACTGCCAGCTGGCCCAACGGCTTGGCAGGCCGTCAATAGCTGTGACAACAAAGGCAAGCTGAGCCCTACGCCCGTGGCCTGTAAAAAACGACGGCGCGACAATGGGTATGACATAAGTGGTTTCCTCCTACATCTGAAGAAGAACAATGGTTGCTGACGCATAAAGATAACCAAACGCTGCCCAGCTCCTTGGATCTACACAGGTAGTAGGAGAAAGACCTTGGTTGGGCAAACAATGGTTTGGGAAGCGACGCCTGAGGGAGGCATTTGTTTGATTATAAACAGGTGGTGGGCTCTCTGTCAAAGTTACTTAAGGCCAGCCACCAAGGAGGGCCGCTAGGCAACGCTTAGTCCGCCGTCAATGACAAAGTGTGCGCCCGTGGCATAGCTCGCCTCCTCGCTACACAGGAAGGCAATCATCGGGGCAATCTCTTCGGGGCGTCCCAACCGCCCCAACGGTGTGCGGCTGCTGATCATCGCTTCGCGCCCGGTTGGATCAGGATGAATGTCATGATTGGGCGTACGCGTAAGCGCGCCTGGGCAAACAGCATTACAGCGAATGCCATGCTTGGCATAGTGAACCGCAATATAGCGGGTCAACCCAATCAACCCATGTTTACCACTCATATAAGCCGGGTTGGCCGAGCGCCCATTCAGCGCGGTGACCGAAGCGACGATCACGATAGCGCCGCCTTCCCCTTGTTGCACCATTTGCGCCAACCCATGTTTGCAAGTCAGATAGACGCCACGGTAGTTGACATCATGGGTACGATCCCAGACGGCCTCTGGCAACTCGTGCAGTTGCACATCTTCCGTATGGAGCTGGATTCCTGCATTGGCGACCAGTAGGTCCAGCTGCCCAAAGTGAGCCACCGTTTGGGCCACGGCCGCGGCCACTTGCCCACCATCAGCCACATCCGCGGCCACGGCCAACGCCACATGACCTGCTGCAACTAGTTCCTGCGCAACCGCCTGTACTCCTGCAGCGGGCAAGCCCACACAGGCAACCTTCGCGCCCGCGGCGGCCATCAGGCGCGCCGTCGCCGCCCCCACGCCACTCCCCGCACCAGTAATGAGGACAACCTTTTCGGCTAATTTCATGGCCTTTTCCCTTTTTGCTTTGTGATTTTAAAGCTATTGATGGGTCAATAGGACGCGGATGAACGCGGATTGGCGCAGATAGAGCAAAAATCTGCGCCAATCCGCGTTCATCCGCGTCCAAAAACTTTTATCATTCTCAGCGCAAATTCAAGCCTTACAAGATCTTCTGTTGCGGTATGGGGATTTCATCTTGGGCAGGACGGGGATTGTGGGGCCAATGACCACTGGGATCACTGCCACGGACAATGATCGCGTTGCGTCGCCAGCCTTTCAGTTCGCGCACTTCGGGGGAGATAAAGCGCATGGTCAAGCCACAGCGCCGCCGGTTGGAGAGATTAGGCTCCGAGCCATGCAGCAACAAGTCCGAGTGGAGCGACATCTGCCCAGCCTTCATTTCAAAGGCCACTGGCGTATCCCCATAGCTCTCTGGGGCGCGCACACTCTGGTTTAGCACATTGTTTTCGTCGCTGCCGCTCTCTTCAAAATCAAGCTGGCCGTGGACATGCGAGCCAGGAATCACAGTCATCGCGCCGTTGTCCACATCGGTGTCGTCAATCGCTAGCCAAACAGTGACGGTTTTGCTCGGTGTCAGCGGCCAATAGGAAGCATCTTGATGCCAACTGACCCGCTTGCCATCGCCCGGCAGCTTGGCAAAATAGTGCGTCGCCCAGCAGATCAGATCTGCGCCCAGCAAATCTTGCACATAATCCAACACACGCGGATGATTGACCAAGTCGTAGATCCCTGGACAATAGGTCTGCCAGCCATTGATTGAGTAATTATTCCAGCCCTTCGCCAACGTTTTGGCTAACAGATCCTCAAAATAAGTGCGATGGAGCGCCACTTCAGCTGGGGTTAACACATCGAGCGGAAAGATGTAGCCCTTGGCGTTATAATGCTCGATCTGAGCAGGCGTCAACGCTTTAGGCGCTTCATTCACAACTCGGTGAAAACTCAGATCCCGTTGGATGTCAGGGAAAGCAGTATGCGACATGGTAATTTCTCCCGTCATTGAGTCAGTGGTTGTTACAAATCGTCATGGATGGCAGATGCACGAGGTGATTACAGCGGCTAAGTGTAATTACGATTACCTTGCTTAGCCAGTTTGATTCCCCTGCTAATCTGTGATAGTATTCACAATACTTGGAAACAAGCCCCATCCTTCGATCTTTAGATATTGCCTTTAGATATTCGCCTAGTCCGTCTACCCTCACCGTAAGTAGTAACCGATCAACAGACGCTCATCGTTGCTCGTGTAGTAGAAAAAGAGTTATGATTTCACACCTTAATACATTCCACCAAGTAGCTGTTCTCTTCTTTCTTGGCATTGGCTGCTTATACAGTGCCGCTTTCCTGGCCAGCCCCTTTCAACATGCGGATGCCGTCACTTTCTATCGGGCTATTCATAAAAATCGAGTTCGTTATTGGCGCATGAATTTGCTCCACACCGTCGCAATCCTGGTGATTACCAGCAGCTTTGGCCTGCTCGCCGGGCAGATCTGGGAAGCCAATCAACCCCTTACACTCCTGGGGATTAGCCTGCTAGCGGCGGCCAGCCTCCTTTGGTTGATCCAATGTGGCTTGCGCTTGACCGCTACCACGACCGCGGCCAACCAAGTCTTTACGGGCATCAAGCCACCAGCCACCTTTCCCCACAATATCGGTGCTGGCTTTGATTATCTCTTTTTGGCGTTTCTCGGCTGTTTTCTCGTGGGCATGGCCGCCGTGCTGGCTGGCTTGGGCGAGGCCGGCATGATTTCGCCCCTCATGACACGGCTGGGCATTGTTATCTTGATCGCTAGTGGCATCTTCAATATCCGCGAATACCCGTGGCTTGGCGGCGTCGAGCGCGTTCTCTTCTATCCCATGGCCAGCGTGATTTTGCCCTTGGGCCTTTGGTTTTTACTCTATGGCAGCTGAGGTTTATACCGTGTAACGCCTAACCATTTTCCAAAGAACAAAGGATGGTCACCTAGAGCCTTTTAGTTATCTATGCTATAATTACTACAATGCATAAGCTAGAAGCAGTATGTGATTTCCTTGTTCTCTTAGGTCCTCTTCTTATGATAACACTTGATAAAGCGATTGATACGGTTCTCCAACTCCCGCTACAGCAACAAGAGATGCTGGTAGCAATTCTATATAAAAGGCAGGTCGAGGCTCGGAGACAAGAAATTGCCAGTGACGCCCAAATTTCACTGGCGGAATTTCATGCTGGTGAGCTAGCACCAAGCCCGTTACCTGAGATTCTTGCCGCGCTTCATAACTCGCTTACTGAAGATGAAGCGGAAGGATGAGAGAATTAGTTCTAACGCCCAAATTTACACGTTCCTATCGCCGCTTTGTCCGCCGTAACCAACGGTTGCAAGAACGCATCGATGCCACGTTGTCCCAGATGCAAGAAGTATATTAAACTACGCGTAATAATTCCCTTGGATAGGCCGCAGCAACAAACATACAACTTGGTTTGCTCAACGCGCACGCAGTGCGACCCGTTTCGCTTCCGTCGCGGCCCAATCGATGGCATAATCTTCGGGAAGCCGTACAAGTTGCTCGGGCTGGCCGCGAAAATGGATGACGACCCCATAGTCCGCGGCCGCGGCCACCAGCGAAACATAGCCATTGACCACATCGGCCAATACCCGCTCGGGTTCACGGGTCAACGGATCGCCATAACCACCGCCACCGGGCAAGTTCAGTTGCACATGACTTTGGGGCGCAAACCAAACCACGGTTTTGGGGGGCAAAGGTTTCTCCCCATTTTCCAGAAATTCCCCCAGCGCACCTGGCTGGCCGCCATCAATGCCCTGCCCAGCAAATTGGGTACGATCGATCATGGCCGAAAGGCTCCAGGGTTGATCCCCCCGATAGCTCATTTCAGTCCATTGCCCAAGGCCACCACGTTGCGCACCCGCACCGCCCGAATCGGTCCGTAATTCGCGCCGGTGCTGAATCAATGGCGCTAGGCTCTCGATCACCTCGGCGGGTACACCCGCCACGCCACTGGGAAAGCCCGTAGTCGTAAGCCCATCTTTGACAGCCCGGGCCCCCGTACCACCAACCTGGAAGACACTCATCATAAAGGGCTCTTCCCGGTCCGGCCATTGCCCCCGCCAAATGCTCAGCCAGATCGGATCGGCACCACCGGCCATGAGCCGCCCCGGCAGCGCACCCGCCAACGCCCCAAAGATCGCCCCCGGCAAAAAGTGACCGATCAAATGCCTGGAAGCCACCGCGGCGGGTTCGATACAGTTCAAGATCGAACCCCGCGGGGCGCGGACATGAACCGGGCGAAAAGCCCCTTCATTATGCGGCACTTCTGGGCTAACGGCGGCTTTCATGGCAAAGGAAGCGTAGCCGTGGGTATAGTTAAAGACCACGTTGATCCCCCGGCGGCTTTGGGGCGAGGAGCCCGCAAAGTCAATCTCAATATCTTCCGCGCCAATCGTCACCGCAACCTTGATCCGGATCGGTTCCTCAAAGCCATCGCTCCAGACCTCATTTTCGTAACGGCCCTTGGGCAGTTGGCGAATCGCCATGCGCATCGCCCGTTCAGAGCGGCTAATGATCTCATCGGCGAGGGGATCAATGCTCGCCAAGCCAAACTCCGCCATCAGGGCCAAGAGGCTACGCCCGCCGACATCGTTACAAGCGGCTTGGGCATAGAGATCCCCCACCGTCTCGTCTGGGGTACGGACATTGGCGCGAATGATCTTAAAGAGTTCATGGTTGGGCTCGCCGCGGTCAAAGAGCTTCATGATCGGCACGCGCAGCCCCTCTTCATAGACCTCACGTGCCTCTGCCGACAAGACCCGCCCCCCAATATCCGCAGCATGACAACAGTTGGCAAAGTAGCCCACAATACGCGCCTGTTGAAAAACCGGGGTCAGGACGGTAAAATCGTTGACTTGCCCGGTGGTCAACCACGGATCGTTGGTCACCAAGACATCACCCGGCGCGAGTGTATGTTGGGGATAGGCTTGCAAAAAGTGCCGCGCCCCCGTCGCCATGGGGTTAATATGGCCGGGCGTACCCGTCAAGGATTGCGCAATCATCTGCCCACGCGTATCAAAGAGCCCACAGGCCAGATCCTGCGATTCGCGCACAATGGTACTAAAAGCGGTGCGCATTAAGGCGACCTGCTGCTCTTGGGCAACCGAAAGGAGACGATTCCAGAGAACTTCCAGCGTTACTGCATCAAACTTCGGCGCTGTCGCGGGTTGTGATTTTGTACTCATGAATTGACCTTGACTCATTTTGGCGCGTAGCTACTTTTTTCATCCGTGGCAAGTATACCAGTGGTTGCTAGCCCGAGCAATCGACCAAACAAGGTTACGGGCTTAGCCATGCAGGATCTACCAACATTTACAAAGGGATGCCGCGCGGCTACGCGAACTTGGGCTCGACATAGACGAGTGATGCACTAGCCGATGATGTCTACCACGAGATTCCATTGCTCATCAACCCGACAGTGACCACCGGGGCCAATGATCAAGGTAGACTCACGCTCTTCCACAATGGCCGGGCCAGGAAAGGTCAAACCAGGTACCAATTGATAACGATCATAGACCGGTGTTTCCGTATAACCGCCTGTTTCGGGAAAGTAGGCCATCCGTTTCCCCTTGAGCGCTTGCTGGATAGCTGTCTCCGGCGTCGCCACCAGTTGTAATTGCACCGCGGGTTTAGGCCCCGCCGCAGTCACCCGCCAGTTGATCACCTCGACCGGCACGGGCGGACCTAGCCGCCCATAAAGCTCACGATAACGCGTTTCAAAGGCACGAAGCAACGCGGGCGCAGTTTCTTCACCCAACAGCCCCGGTGGCAAAGTGACGCGGATCTCATGCCCCTGCCCCACATAGCGCATATCCGCCTCGCGATGTTGGGTAACCTGGGCCAGCGGAACACCGGAATCAGCCAATAGCTGCGCCCCTTCCGCTTCCATCTCCGCCACTAATTCATTGGCCTGCCCCCAGTCGATCTGCGCCACTGGCACCCGCCAAGTACGCACAAAATCAAAAGCCAAAGGCGCGACCAGGAAGCCAATCGTGCTCATGATCCCTGCGCCAAAGGGGGCTAACAGAGCCGGTGCGCCCAACGCCTGCGCGATCCGAAAACCATGCACCGGCCCCGCCCCGCCAAAGGCAAAGACAGGAAAGCGATGGGGATCATGGCCGCGCTCCAGCACATGCACACGCGCCGCGTTGGCCATACTCTCATTGACAATTTGATGGATACCCCAGGCCGCTTCCGCCACGGATAAGCCCAGCCGGTCAGCAATGTTGGTTTGAATCGCCTGCCGAGCAGCGTCCACAGCCAAGGCCATGCGTCCCCCCAAGAAATAGGCAGGATCCAGATAGCCCAAGACCAAGTCGGCGTCGGTTACCGTCGGCTCGGTGCCGCCCCGGCCATAGCAGACAGGCCCCGGCTCGGCCCCAGCCGAATCAGGACCGACCTTGAGCAAGCCGAGCGTGTCCACCCGCGCAATCGAACCGCCCCCCGCGCCGATCTCGATCATCTCAATGACCGCAATCTTGGCTGGCAGCCCAGAGCCTTTTTTGAAGCGGTAGACTCGGTCAAACTCAAATTCGTGGGCCAACAACGGTTCGCCAGCATCGATCACACAAAACTTCGCCGTCGTGCCGCCCATATCAAAGGAGAGCAGATGGGGCTGACCACTGCGTTTGCCATAGTGAGCCGCGGCCAATGCCCCCGCCGCGGGGCCAGATTCCAAAAGCCGCACAGGAAAACGGGTGGCCGTCTCCACCGTTGCCACTCCACCGCTGGATAACATCATAAAAAAGCTACCCCCAAAGCCAAGCCGCGCCAGCCGGCTTTGCAACTCCTGCAAATAGCGCTCCACCAAACCCTGGACATAGACATTGGCAACGGTGGTCGAAGTCCGTTCAAATTCTCGGATCTCCGGTGCAACCTCCGAAGAGATGGCTACGCGCAGGTTAGGCGCCGCCTGTTGCAATACCGCGCGAGCAGCGCGTTCGGCGGCGGGGTTGGCAAAACTATTGAGGAAGGTAACCGCTACGGCTTCAATGCCACGCGCGGCCAATTCACGCCCCAGTTGTGCGACATGGGCTTCATCCAACGGCAAATAGGTGCTGCCATCGGCCAGCGTCCGCTCAGGCACATCAAAGCGCAGATAGCGCGGCACCAAAGGCTTCGGTAGGTCGATCATCAGATCGTAGAGATCATAGCGAGTCTCACGACCAATTTCAAGCGCATCGCGAAAGCCTTGGGTGGTCAACAGCGCCGTCCGCGCGCCCTTGCGCTCAATAATGGCATTCGTGACCAACGTCGTACCATGCACCAAATGCCAGATGGCATTGGCGGCAATCCCCGCGCGGTGGAGGGTCTCGGTCAACACGGTTTCAATGGCTTGGGACGGATCTTGGGGCGTGGTCAAGGCTTTGCCCACGGCAAATTCACCGGTAGCATCGTTGACCACAATCAGATCGGTGAAGGTGCCGCCAATGTCAACACCGACACGAAAGGAATTAGGCATAGCTGTCCTGCCTGTTGCTGCAAAGAGTGGTAAATAGTAAAAAGAAAAGGCTAAAAAGTGGCTTCCAACGCCCTTACCATCCAGTAGACGGTCTGATTATGGGGGGTGGCAATCCCAAGGCGTTGCCCGGCGGCCACAACGGCGCCGTTGATCACAGCGATCTCGGTTTGCCGACGTGCTTCGACATCTTGCAACATCGACGGTTTCGCGCCAATCGCGCGTTGGGTCAAGCTGAGAATCGCCGCCCACCGTTCCTCAAAGTGGAGAGGAATCTGCTGAGCCTGGGCTACGGCAATCGTCTCCTGTAACAGTGCTTGCATCAAGGCCCGCGCTTCGGCCTGTTCACCCAGCCAATGGGTCTGAAAACGCAAAAGGGCCGCGGTCGGTAACACAGCGCAGTTTAAGGCCAGCTTTTCCCAAATGGTCGTGCGGATGTCGGCGCTGCCCACGGTTAGCAGACCAGCATGATTGAAAAGCGCAACGATCTGTTGCACGCGTGGGCTGATTCCCCCCGCTGGTTCACCGAGCAGCGTCTCCCCCTGGCCGGTGTGACGGACCTGCCCAGGCGCGACGGTGGTGGCGCTGTGATAGGTGACTCCTGCCAACACTTGGGCTGGATCAACCACGCTTGCCAGCGCATCGGCATTGCCCCACCCATTTTGGAGGGAAAGCACCACAGTCTGTGGACCAATCAGCGGCAGTGCTTGGCGCACAGCCACCACGGTTTGGTAGCACTTGACCAAGACAACCAGCAGATCAACCGGCCCCACGGTCGTCGGATCACAGGTTGCACGGACCGGAATGACCGTAGTAGCACCAGCTTTGGGTGTGATCTGTAGCCCCTGGCGGTTGATCGCGTCAACCGCGTCTGCATTGCAATCTAGCAAGGTTACCGCAACGCCGTGTTGGGCCAACGGCGCGCCAATGACCGCGCCCGTCGCGCCTGCTCCGCCAAGGATGGCGATCTTCATGGCAACTGCTCCTTTGTTGAAAGTCATCCCCGGTTGGTTCGCCCACTTCCCGTGGGTTGATTATAAACAAAGGTGCGGCATTTGGGAAACGCTCTAGTAAAGGATGAAGGATGAGGGAGATACGCTGTGATGTAGGACATAGGTGGCTTGTTCGCGATTGGAGGGCAAACAGAGTATGGGCAACCTATGATCAACAAGGCGCAAAGAGCGCTCAGGGTAGCGCGTTCGGACGGCTTTCGGACGCCCAACGACTATGCTCGTGTTATCACAGCGCGATCTTACCAAGGAGTTAGTGAGGATTATCATGTATAAATTGTTCGGGAGCTTATTCCTAGTCCTAATTCATTTTGCATTGGCGGGCGTATCCACCGTCGCAGCGGGGACACTGCCCACAGGCAACATGAGCGATCCACGATGGAAGACAGTCTCGCGGCCCCCCACCACAGTCGCCCCCGCGGCGGACGAAACCATCACCGCCGACCTGAACGACCCTTTTACCCTACCACTATATCAATGGGTTATGATCAAGGATACAGCAGAGCCACTGCGGCTTCAGTTAACCCGTGTCGTCAGTGACAGCCGCTGTCCAGCCACGGTGGATTGTGCGGTAGCCGGTCAAGCCGAATTTGCGCTAACGCTACAAACCGAGGACGTTGGTAGCGCGCAGTTGTTTACGATAGGGTCTTACACGAGCCAGGATCAAAACACGGTACGCTATGCGGGCTATGTGATTGAACTGACCGCTGTCCAGCCACCGGCGCCGCCGCCAGGCCAACAGCTCAAGCCAGAAGCGTACCGGGTTACGCTCATCGTGCAGGCCGCGGATATGGCGGCCCCTAGCCCAACCGCTTTGCCAACCCTCCGGCCAACCGCACAAGCCGAGCAGAAACCAGCGAACCCGTTTGTCCTGGATCAACCCTTTACCGTCACAGTGGGCAAGACCGCCGATATACAAGAGGCAGATTTCCAGGTGACGCTACGCTCATTAACCGAAGCTTCGGGCTGTCTCACCGCCACAGACTGTTCGCTGATGCTGGCAGAAGGGACTTTGGTGCTCCAGCAGGGCGACCAGCGCGAGGTGCTCACCTTTAATGTCAGTTTCTCGCCGGAACAGCCCTTTACCTATGACTTTGCTGGTTATCAGGTGCAACTTGTCCATCTGCAAAAGGAAGACGCGAGCCAACAGATCGCCACCTTTGTCGTCACCAAGCCAGCAGCCATAGTTGAACTTCCAGAACCCCAATGGACGGCACGCTGCCCTGGCTTTAGCCGCTTTGACGCCGCCGCCATCCTTCAGGAAGATGTTATCACCGAGGCGGTTGACAACTTGGTCTTTGGGCCATTTGCGCCCGACACCACTGCCGTCCAGGGGCTGTGTGGCTATGTCAGCACAGCCGACCGTGAGGCTCAGCAACGCGAAGAAACGATACCCTACTTGGCGAGCGCAGTAGCGGCTGATTATGCCGTGGTCGCGGCAGTCATCGACGGTAGCGAAATGGCGCATCTCCTCCAGTTAGCCCATCTGCTCGCCGCGGCGGGCGACGCGATGGACGCGCCGGCCCTTATGCGGCTAGCCAGCGAGCTAGCCGCCGGTTTCTATGAACCGGTGATCGGGGACTTGACCGAAGTGGTTGCAGCCAATCCAACCTTTACCGTCTCCCCAATTGAGGGGATTGGCGACGAAGGGGTCTGGCTATGGCAGCAGACCGATAACGGCTACTTTGCCTTCTTGATAATCCGCACAGAAGAGCGCTTTACCGTGGCTATGGCCCTGCTCCCACCCACGGCAGAGGAATTGACCGTGCTCGATTATTCGGTTCTGGTCGTTCGCCGCTTCATCGAAGCGCCCATCAGCACCACGCCGGTCACGCCCGTCGCGACCCCAACGGTCCCGCCCCACTTGCCGATGGACGGCTGTGATCTGCTCACTACAAGTGCGGCCGCGGCGATTTTGGGCGAAGCCGTCCATGCGCCGGTGGCGCTGGCGGGCGAGCCCGGTACTTGTCTCTACGTCCCGCAACGTGAACAAGCGTTGAGTGCCGCAGAAGCGACGCTCAGCCCGCCAGCGCAAGGGATCTATACGCAACATTGGGCTGGTCCAGCCGTAGCGGATCAGTTGCTGGGGGTGGCCGAGAATATCTTGGATGACAATCCCAGCGCTAATGAAACAACCTTTGCCCGCTTCCAGGCGAGTCTGGCGGCGGGTGACGTCCAGGGGGCGTTGCAACGGTTGCCGCCGTTGGCCGATGGCGCAGAGAGTTGGACCGTCATGGAAGTCGATGAGCTGGGCGAAGGTGTGATCTGGATCTGGTTTACCGAAGATGGGGATGTTCTTAGCGCCCTGCTGGCCGTCGATGACACCGGCAGCTTACAAGCCATTATCGCCAGCTTGCCCCCCGACCGCTCCCCGATGGAAGTGCGGGAAGCGTTGCTTGAAGCGGCGCGTGGTTGGGCTGAATAAGAGGGTGATCGTGCTACGTGATTCGTGAGAAGTTGCCACAAATCATGTAGCACGTGCCAGCTCTACGGGTAATAGCGATATTGATTCCCCGTGTCGGGGATGTGGGGGATGACTTCGTCACTAATGGCTGTCATTTGAGCCAAGAGGGGTTCTGGGATGTCACCGGCCAGGGCTTGGGCATTGTCTTGCACTTGGGCCGGGGTGCGGGCACCAACGACCGCGGTGTCGATCCCAGGCTGTTGAAGCACCCAACGCATGGCGAGCTGATGGAGCGGGCGTTGGGCCGCGGCGGCGATTTCTTTGAGCTTTTCCACACCAGCATAGACATGGGGCCAGACGGGCGCGTCGAAGAGCACGGTATTGGGCCGTTTGTCATCGGCGGCGAGGAGTGGCTGGCGGGGAAACTTGCCCGTCAACACGCCCTGCGCAACCGAGCTATAGGTGATGACCGCGATCCCATGGGCTTGACAATAGGGGATGATCGCGCGTTCGGCAAAGCGCCAGAAAAGATTATAGCAGAGTTGATGAGCGTCGATGGTGCCAACGGTTGCCACTTGGGCCATCTGCTCCACCGAAAAGTTACTGACGCCCACAGCCCGAATCTTGCCTTGGTGGCGGGCTTGTTCTAGCGCTTCCATCCACGGGCGCAGATCTTGGCCCTGGCGCGGCCAATGAATGTAATAGAGGTCGATAACATCGGTTTGCAAGCGGGCCAAACTTTGTTCAATTTGCGCTACCATGGCTGGAACCGTCGCCTCGGTAGGGGTGGTTTTAGAAGCCAAGAAGATGGCCTCACGCCGACCTGGTTCTGCACGTAAATATTGACCGATCAAAGTTTCCGAGCGGCCATTGCCATAGCCACTGGCCGTATCAAAATGATTGATCCCATTGGGCAGTGCCGCCTGCATCACCGCCAACCAACCGGCGTCACTTTGGTCGCCAAAGACAGTGCCGCCTAGCGCGAGGGAACTACGCGGTGGGGTTGTTGGTAACATCGGTTCGCCTACTCCTTCGCTACTGCATAGACTACAATCTCCGTAAAGTGTACAGCGCCATTTTCGCAAAAGCAAAAGAGCTGGTCACCCTGGGCTTCGGGCAGCCGGTTGATGAGACAGCGCTGCTCGCCGACACAGACGTCGATAATGTCATCTTGTAAAACGACTTCGAGGGTAAAGGGCGCATCTAGACCAGTCACGCCCGCTATGCGTTCTTGACCCAATGTTACAGTGCCTAGCGGCAGATCAAAGGTGAGTTCAGCCAGCTGGGCAAAGGCCCCTTGCCCACGCAAACCTAGGCCAAAGCGACGACTGTCGGCCCCTGGCACGACGCGACAACGCAGGCGGTAGTTGGGTGGGAGCGCCGCCAACGCCGCGACGGCCAGGGTGGACGGGGTGTCAAAATGGATCTGCTGGCTATTGCCGCTACAGCCCGGTGTCAAGGCACGAAAAGTTAGGGCAAGGGGGTCACCCTGGCCGGGGGTCATCTCGGGCGGGAAGCGGGTGCCGAGGGTACCGTCGGCGCGTTGGGTCAATTCACGGAAGACGGCATTGCCGCCCCAGAGCATACGCCCATCGTCTTTGTCGCCCTCACGCGGGCCAGCCCACCCCACGCCAATGCGCCGGTTGTCGCCAAAGGGGGCCGTTTTCATCACCGCACAAAAGCGGGTATCCAGCACGTCTACCGGTGGACACAGCCAAGGTCCCAGCGGATGGCGGGCCATGCGATAGTGGGTTTGGAGACGCAGCCCAAAGAGCAGGTAATACCAGCCATTCCAATAGAAGAGGTCGGGACATTCGGGCACCCCACCACCCCCCGGATAACGCGCCGGAGTGAGCAGAGGGCCAACAACTTCCCAGTTCCAGAGATCAGGCGAAGTCAAATGGAGCAACGTACCACCCCGGTCGGGTAAAGCATACGTCTCGATCCGGCTGGTCACCAACATGTGAAAAAGCCCATCATCGCCCTGGAAGACAAAAGGATCGCGGTAATCTTGCGGCGCGTACCCTGGCGGCGGCGATGCAAAAGGGTTGGGGGTTGTTTTCTCGAAGTGAATGCCATCCTGGCTGATGGCATGACCAAGATGTTGGGTCCAATCATAACGGCGGGTGGCATAAAAGGCGTGATAGAGGCCGTCATGGTAGAAGGGCGAGCCCGTGCAGATCGACCCTTCCCAATCGGCGCTAATGGGCAACGCCAAGGGATGGTGTTCCCAATGGACCAGATCAGTCGTCGTGGCATGGGCCCACTGGTGGCCGCCTAAACCACCAAGCCCTTTGTGGTGGCCTTCGTCCCAGAGATAAAAAAGATGGAAAACGCCATCATGGGCAAAGGGCATACAGTCGCCCAAAAAGAAGTTGCCCGCCGGTTTGAAATATTGCATATTACCCCCAGCGCGGTTCAGGCGGATCAAAGACAAAACCATGGAAGTAGGCACGGCGTTCGGGTGAGAGATCATTGTAAAAGGATGGGGGATAGCCCCAATGCTCCTGCGACGCGATCATCCAGGGGTGTTCATAGGCATAGTAGAGAATCACGCGCTGACCATCTTGTTTAGTAAAGGGGCCACTCGAGTGCCAGAGCGCGTTGTGAAAGAGGATGGCTGTTCCCGCCGGGGCACAGACTTGGAGCGCGCCAGGGAAAAGTTCGGGGCGCTTCAGGTCGGCTGGGTCAGGGTCATGGAGGGCCTTGTGGCTCCCTGGCACAATGGTCAGGTTACCCTGACCGGGCGCGGTCATATCAGTCAAGTAATAGCCAATTTTGAGTTGCAATAGCGGAATGGGACGGCCTAAATTGCGGAAGCCATTGTCATGGCCGTCCACATGCCAGCCCATGCCCCGGCTAAACAGTTCTGTCCCAACCTCGATAATGGCATCTGAGGCATGGTGATGGGGCTTGGGATTGAGCAAGGCTTTCACATAGGACACAATCGGCGGCCAATCCAGCATCTCTAAAAAGAGGGGATCATCGTCCAAAATGTAAAAGATCCGCGTACTCTCTTCCCCTTTGAGCTGGGTCATGCCGGTATGCGGGCTCTTTTGTTGTTGTAAGGCACGTCGGCGCGCCACCACTCGATCCAGCGCATCGCGCAGGCGCTGCACATGATCGGCGCTTAGAAAATTCTCTAGGACCAGATAGCCATTATTGTCAAAGAAAAAACGCTCATTGGCGCTCGGCGCGGCAGGTGCCGACGGCGCCGCTTCTTGGGTAGCAATTAGGGCAGACACCGATTTACCTCTCTTTGTGATCGCTTGGTATGATAAACTATAGGGGAATCCAACTAGCGGAGAAACTATAGCACGGCGGCCCTAGCGTGTCAATGACGTAGCTTCTCCTGTAACCAGGAAGCGACAGCCTTGTATGAATGTTCAGCCGATCCACACCCATCCGATCACCACCGCCGATCACCAGCTATTGGCGATCCTAGAACAATATATTGAGCATTTTGCCAACCAGAGCATTCTCGCCATCACCTCGAAGATCGTCGCGCTCTGCCAAGGACGGGTGGCAGCCGCGAACGCGACCGACCGCCAGCAGCTGATTGAAAGAGAAGCCGACTTCTTCTTGCCACCCAGTGCGAGCCGCTATCAGGTTACCCTGACCCTCAAGGCAAATCAGTTGACACCCAATGCGGGCATTGATGAATCGAATGCCAGTGGGGACTACGTTCTCTGGCCGCGCGAACCCCAGGCTGTCGCCGATGAAGTACGGGCGTGGCTTTGTCAGCGCTTTGGGCTCGATCACGTTGGGGTTATTCTCACCGACAGTACCCCCGTGCCGCTGCGCTGGGGGGTAACGGGCGTGGCTATTGCCCATAGTGGCTTTCTGGCGCTCAACGATTATAGGGGCCAGCCCGATCTCTTTGGGCGGCCACTGCGCATGACCAAAGCCAATGTGGCACAGGCACTGGCCACGGCAGCCGTGTTGGTCATGGGCGAAGGCGCGGAAGGGACCCCCTTGGCCGTGATCAGCCAGCTCCCCTTTGTGCAGTTCCAAGCGCGGGCCCCCAGTGCTGCGGAGTTGCAGGCCCTCGCGATTGAACGGGAAGATGACCTCTATGCACCGCTCTTAACCAGCGTTGCCTGGCAGCGCGGTCGGGCCACGCGCTAGAGCTGGCAGGTTTGGCGATGACCATCCCAGCTTGGCACACCACGCCGATCCTGAGCAAGCTGTCTTTAACAGAGAATGTTGCTTCTGTTTTTATGCCAAGATGACAGAAGCAATAATCTCTGCTATACTCACGGCGTAGCAATATTCCACGCGTTGGGCAGCATACCAAGCGGGGCGGCAACATCCATTTCTAGCTACAAAGCACCCTTCACCAGCGGCATATATTCCAAAACAGCGGTTACCCACTACCGTCCATTGGCAATGCTAGCCATGCTTTGGGCAATGCTGCACACAGACCATCCTATATTTTTGAGAAACATTTGGAGGAATGCGCATGAACCAGCGATCGAAGTTATGGAGTCTCCTCAGTCTGTTGTTGATGCTCACCCTGGTGGCGACCGGCTGTGTTGCCACCGCGCCCAGCGGTGGGGCAGCCGCGACAACCGAGAGCAGCACAGAAGGCAGCACGACCGAAGAGGCCGCCACAGAAGGTGGCTACGTCATTGGCGTCAGCAACACCCTTGTCGGCAATGGCTGGCGCGAACAGATGATCTGTGCGATCAAGGCCCAAGCAACCGCCAGTGGGCTGGTGGATAGTGTCGTCGTCGTCAACCGCAATGGTGGGCCAACCGAGCAGATCGCGGATCTGGAAGGGTTGATCTCCCAAGGCGTCGATGCGATCATCATCAACCCCACCGACCGCGAAGGGTTGAATGCCGTGATTGAAGCAGCGATTGCCCAGGGCATTGTCGTCGTGGCAGTCGATCAAGCCGTGACCGCCGAGGGGGCTTATGTGGTTACTAACGACCAGACGGCCTATGCTCAACTGGGCGCGGAATGGCTCTTTGAAAAATTAGGGGGTCAAGGTGCCGTGGTCGAAATGCGTGGCATTGACGGCGTTCCCGCCGACACCGATCGTCACAATGGCTTCTTGGCCGCGTTGGAAAAATATCCCGACATTGAAGTGGTGGCCGAAGTCTTCACCGGCTGGGATCCTTCTACCGCTGCCCAACAGGCCCTTGACCTGATCACCACGCGTGAGATCAATGGCATCTGGACTTCCGGCACCGACTACACCACGGTCGAGCAATTCCAGGCCGCTAACAAGCCCTTTGTGCCGATTGTCGGGGCCGATAACAATGGCTTTGTCGGTCAGTTGATCGATCTGGCCGACGAAGGGCTGACCGGCGCGGCAGTCACCAATCCCCCAGCCATCGGTGCAGTCGGTGTGGCGATTGCGTTGGATGCCCTCACCGGCAAGAATCCACCCCAAACCACCCTGTTGACGCCCCAAGTCTTCTCCACCGACGATCCGGAAGCACTCCAAGGGCTCTATGCACCGGATCAACAACCGGGCTGGAGCACCTATGTGGACATTGCGCCCTATACCAGCTACAACGGTAGCGCCGATGTCTCGGCCTGTAAGGGACCGGGCGAGTAAGCTTTTTAGAAATTGGCAATTGATAATTGATAGTGATCAATTGCCAATTTTATCACGCCACCACAAAGCATTCTGGGATTGCATGAACAACTCTCAAGCCCTCCTGGCGACGACCCATATTGCCAAAGCCTATGGTTCGGTTGTCGCCTTAAAAGCGGTCGATTTTGTCGTCCAGCCTGGCGAGATCCACGCACTGCTCGGGGCGAATGGGGCCGGGAAGAGCACCTTGGTCAAAATTTTGGCTGGCGTCCAAGGTGCCGATGCCGGTGAGGTACGCGTCGGCGGCCAAGCCATGCGCTTTCGGTCACCCGCCGATGCCCTCAATGCGGGGATTGCCACTGTTTTTCAAGACCCGGCCCTCATCCCCGATCTAACTGTGGCCGAGAATCTCCGGCTAAGCGGGATTGATGAAGCCCACTTTCGCCACTGGCTGACGCGCTTTGCCCTCGGCCACTTGGATCTAAGCGCCCAAGTGCGTGAATTGCCGCTCGAAGCACTACGCATGGTCGATTTAGCACGGGCGCTCAGCCGCAACCCCCAAGTGTTGCTGCTCGATGAGATTACCGCCGCACTGACCGCGGATCAGGCCGAACAAGTTTTTGCCTTGCTCGGTGAATGGAAAGCGCAAGGCCGCGCCGCGGTGCTGATTACCCACCGCCTAGCCGAGGTGTTGCGCGTCTGTGATCGGGCGACCATCCTGCGCGACGGACGCAATGTGACGGTCCTAGACACCACCCAAGTGGATGAACATCGGTTGGTCGAAGCAATGCTGGGTGCGCCAGCCGAGCGGGTGGCCCGTGCGCAAGCCACCACCAACCAACAGCAGGCAGTCGCCTTTGCTGTACAGAAGCTAACCGCGCGTGCCAGCGTACGTGATGTCTCGTTTACGGTGCAAAGTGGCGAGATCTTGGGGCTCGTCGCGCTGGAGGGGCAGGGGCAGGAACGGCTCTTTGAATTGCTTTCAGGAGCGCGCACGCCAACCACCGGAGAGATTTTGGTGGGTGGGCAGCCACGGCGCTTCGGTTCCCCCTACGATGCCGTCCAAGCGGGCGTTGTCCTGGTGCCGGGGGATCGCTTGCGCGCGCTGCTGCCCAGTCAACCAGTGCAGCATAATTTGGCCGTCTCTCTCTTCACTCGTCTGCGTCAATGGCTGCGCATTCCGGCCACCGAGCAACCCAAAGTGGCCGACGCCATTGCGCGGCTCTCGATTGACACGCGCGCCGCGGCCCAAGTGCGGCGGCTCTCGGGTGGCAATCAACAGAAGGTGGTTATTGGGCGTTGGCTCGTCGCGGGCTTTCGCACACTGCTCTGCTTCGATCCGACGCGTGGCATTGATATTCAGACCAAACGCGAGATTTATGCCCTGTTGCGCGAACTAGCCGCCAACGGTGCGGCCATTGTGCTCTATACCAGCGAGCTGGCCGAAATTGGCTTAGTCTGTGACCGCGTCTTGATCATGCACGGCGGGCGCATTGTCGATGAGCAAGATGCCCGCCAAGCGACGGAAAGCTCGATGTTGACGGCGGCGCATGGGTTGGGCGTGAGGCAGTAAGAGAGTAAGCCGGAGCATTGGCACAAAGAGAAAGTGAGTAGTGGGCATGACGAGTGCTGTGTTAGCCAGCCCAGGGGTACGCCAGCGCGGCCCCTGGTGGCGACCGTTGCTACGCAATGGGTGGGTCTTTGGGGTTTGGCTATTATTGGCAGGATTGCTACTCTGGTATGCGAATCTGATCCCCAAGTTTGGCGCTTTTCAGATCTCCTCGATCAGCAAAAATAGCTTGCCGCTCGCCTATCTGGCGATTGGGCAGGCGTTGATCGTGATCGCCGGAGGGATCGATCTCTCACTCGGCGCGCTCTTGTTATTGACGAACACCATTGCCGCGCGCTTTATGGACGGCCAGCCGCTCTTCCTGGTGATCCTCATTGCCCTGGCGACGATTGCCTTCATCAGCCTGCTCAATGGCTTCGTTGGCTATATCATCAACCGCTCGGGAGTGCCTGATATTGTGGTGACGCTCGCAACCAGCTATATTTGGTCGGGGCTGGCCTTGTGGGTCTTGCCGTCGCCAGGGGGTGGGACTGCGCCAGAAATGCGTTGGCTCTTTACTGGCTCGACTGCGGGCATTGGCGGTTCGTATATCGTGCCGATGCTGATGATGATCATTCCCGCGGTGCTGGTCTTTCTCTTCTCCCGGCGGAGTCGCCTGGGGCTAGCGATCTATGCGATTGGCAGCAGCCCGACCGCCGCCCGCTTAGCCGGGATCGATGTCGCCCGCGCCAAGATCGCCGCCTATGCTCTCGGCGGGGCCATGGCCGCGTTAGCGGGCCTTGCCACCGTCGCGCTGACTGGCACCGGCGATCCCCGCTTTAGTGTGGGAGCCAATGCCACGCTTAACAGCGTGGCGGCGGTTGTACTGGGAGGCGTCGCCCTCACCGGTGGGACAGGGTCGGTGCTGGGTGTGGTCGCAACGGCGGTCATTCTGATTATGTTGAATCCAATTTTGACGGCCATGGGCATTCTTGCCAACAACGCTCAGGTGATCCAGGGCGTCTTGATCGCCGGGGTGATGATGATCGGCGGGATTGCCACCGTTCTTCGGGAGCGCGCCGCATGAGCCAGCCAACCGCCTCATTTGCCTCACCCAAGACCACCCTAGGCGCGCGGCTCGCCAATGTCCTGGCGGCCAACCCGACGATCATTCTCATGGTAGTGCTGATTGCGCTGGTTCTGGTAACCGGCACGATTGAACCGAATTACCTTTCCGTGGGTGGGTTGCGCAACACCCTGCTGCAAGCCGCCCCACTCGGCATCTTGGCTGGCGCACAGACAATTCTACTGCTCTCCGGTGGCATTGATCTCTCGATTTCCATGGTCGCAACCGCTGCCGCTATTATCGCGGCGAATCAGTCACCCCATGGCGCGGTGATCGCGATTCTAGCCGGACTGGTTGTTGGGCTCATCATTGGCCTCTTCAACGGGATTGGGGTAACCCTCTTTCGCGTCAATCCGCTGATCATGACGCTAGCCATGGCGAGCATTTTAGTCGGCCTCTTTACCGCTTGGCTGCAAACCGTTCTCCAAGGCTCAACCCAAGTGGCCCCTTTCATTCGTCTGCTGGGCGGCGGCTCTTTCTTGGGCGGGCGCATTCCCTATAGTGTGGTGGTCTGGGCATTGGTGGCGCTCGTGCTGCTCTGGCTGCTCCGCCGCTCCGGCTGGGGGCGCTTGCTCTACGCGATTGGCGATAATGAAGGGGCGGTTTACTTGGCCGGGATTCGCGTCTGGCAAGTGCGCATCACCGCGTATATGGTGGCTGGGTTGCTGGGCGCGATGGGCGGGATGTTGCTGGCCGGGCGCAATGGCACGGTCGATCTCCAAATTGGGAATGCCTTTCTCCTGCCCTCCATTGCCGCGGTCGTCATCGGTGGCACCTCCACCTTTGGCGGCGTCGGCGGCTACACCGGCACCATTCTCGGCGCGCTCATTCTCAGCGTGCTCAACTCCATGCTCACCTTTCTTAACGTCGGGCAAGCGATCCAACAGGTGGTCTATGGGGTGATCGTGCTGGGGTTGGCGTGGGGCTATGCGGGGCTGACTAGGCGGGGCTAAAGCGAACAGGGCTTAGAGAGGGATCAAAATAGCCCGCCAGTGCATGAGCCTACTCATGCACTGGCGGGCTATTTTGCGAAGCGAGGTGATTGGATTCGCCTATAACCTAGGCATCCAAAATTTCGTTGAAGGTGGCGCTAGGCCGCATGGCCCGCGTCGTCTTTTCATCATTTGGATGATAATAGCCACCGATATCAACCGGCTGCCCTTGGGCGGCATTGAGTTCGGCGATGATCTGCTGCTCATGGCTCGCTAAGGCTTGGGCCAGCCCCACAAACTGGGCTTGCAATTCCCGATCTTGGGTTTGGTCGGCCAGGGCCTCTGCCCAGTAGAGGGCAAGATAGAAGTGGCTGCCGCGATTGTCCAACTCGTTGACTTTGCGCGAGGGCGACTTGTTGTTGTCCAGGATCTTGCCAATGGCTTGGTTTAGGGTATCGGCCAATAGTTGCGCCTTTTTGTTGCCCGTTTTGCGGCCTAGATCTTCCAAGGCGACGGCCAAAGCAAGAAATTCGCCGATTGAATCCCAGCGGAGGTGTCCTTCTTCCACAAACTGCTCGACATGTTTGGGAGCCGAACCACCAGCGCCCGTCTCAAAGAGACCACCACCGGCGAGCAGCGGCACAATGGAAAGCATTTTGGCGCTCGTCCCTAGTTCCAGGATGGGGAAAAGATCAGTCAGGTAATCGCGCAACACATTACCCGTCACAGAAATAGTATCCTTACCAGCACGGACGCGTTCTGCTGTGTAGCTCATGGCTTCTACGGGGGAGAGGATCAGGATCTCCAGCCCGGTTGTATCATAGGCGGGCAGATATTGTTTGACCTTGGCAATGAGATTGGCATCGTGGGCGCGTTGGGCATCCAGCCAGAAGACCGCCGGTACGCCGGTCGCTTTGGCCCGGTCTACGGCTAACTTCACCCAATCTTGAATCGGGGCATCTTTGGTCTGGCACATGCGCCAAATATCGCCTTGTTCGACGGTGTGCTCAAAGAGCGTTTGCCCAGCATCCGTCACGACACGCACTTTGCCATCGCCAGCGAGAATAAAGGTTTTGTCATGCGAACCATATTCTTCGGCTTTTTGCGCCATCAAACCGACATTGGCGACATTGCCCATGGTAGTGACATCAAAAGCACCATGCTGTTGGCAGAAACTGATCATCGCTTGGTACATACCCGCGTACGAGCGGTCGGGGATCATCGCCACCGTATCATGCAACTTGCCATCGGTGCCATACATCTTGCCCGAAGCGCGAATCGAGGCAGCCATGGAGGCATCGACGATCACATCGCTGGGCACGTGTAGGTTGGTGATGCCTTTGTCCGAATCGACCATCGCTAGTTCGGGTTGCTGGGCATAGACCGCCTGAATATCGGCTTCAATGGCGGCCTTTTGGTCGGCAGGCAGTTTTTCGATCTTGGCATAGAGGTCACCCAGGCCGTTGTTGGGATCGACGCCGAGTTCAGCAAAGAGGGCGGCATATTTGTCAAAGACGGCTTGGAAGTAGACTGTCACCGCGTGCCCAAAGATGACGGGGTCCGAGACCTTCATCATGGTCGCTTTAACATGCAAGGAGAGCAAGATGCCCAGTTGTTTCGCCTCGGTGATCGCCTCAGCATAGAAGGCGCGTAACGCCTTGCGGCTCAGGCGGGCGGCATCGACAACGTCGCCAACCTGCACCTTGAGCTTGTCCTTGAGCACCTTGGTTGTGCCATCCGCGCCGACAAACTCGATCTTCAATGTGCCATCTTTTTCAATAATGGCTGATTGTTCGCTGCCATAGAAATCGCCCTCGTGCATGTGGGCAACCTTGGTCTTGGAATCAGGAGACCACTTGCCCATGGAGTGCGGATTCTTTTGGGCATAGCGCTTTACGGGCGCGGCCACCCGGCGATCCGAGTTCCCCTCGCGCAAGACGGGATTGACCGCGCTGCCCAGCACCTTGGCATAGCGGGTTTGAATGGCTTTCTCTTCCTCGGTGCGGGGTTCGGCGGGGTAATCAGGAATGTCATACCCTTGGGCCTGCAACTCTTGAATCGCCTCGACAAGCTGGGGAATAGAAGCGCTAATATTGGGCAATTTAATAATATTGGCTTCCGGCGTCTTGGCGAGTTCCCCCAGCTCGGTTAGGGCATCGGGTTGCCGCTGGCTTGCGGTCAACTTTTCGGGAAAGTTGGCAATAATACGACCCGCCAACGAGATGTCACTTGTCTCGACAGCCACATCGGCGGCAGACGTAAAACGTTGAATAATGGGCAACAAGGAGTAGGTTGCTAACGCAGGGGCTTCATCAGTTTGGGTGTAGATGATCTTGGTACTGTTCTGTGTCATGATTCTCTTACCTGGTAGTGTGACCATCCGTACGCGGCGTCAGCCAGCAAGGCAACGGCGTAGCTGTGGCGAGTCAAGGTGTTAAGTCAAGCTAGGGTAAGTATACCGCAAAATCATGACAAGCGAACTATTGGAACTCTTTTGTTGAAACTATCCAGCATGACTTTCACTTTAGCCCAGCCCGTGACGTGGGGCTAGTAGCACCGCTTGGGTACGAACAGAATCGTGATAACCAATACTCATAAATATGATAAATGCCACTAGCGCTAGGCGATTTACCTGGGTATACTGGAAAGGTCTAAACGACTCCATCAAGTTGTGCTAATCCCAAGGAAACGCCAATGGCCCTGCCAACCACCATCACGCGACAAGCCCCGTTCCTGTGGCTTGTCCTGGCCTTTATCCAACTGTTCGATCTCATCATCCATGTTGTCAGCGATCAGATCGAACCGCTGCGGATCACAGCCAATGTCATCATCTTGCTTTGGGTTGCGCTTGCCGCTAGGGGTGGAACCAAGCACCAGCATCCCATCATCGCTGGCGGTGCGATCAGCCTCTATTTGCTCCTGAACCTGATCTTTCTAACCAGGGCTGGTCTTACCAATCCAGCCCAAGGGGGGCAGATCCGAATCATGCTTTTGCTGTTGGTCGGCGTAACCGTTGCCCTTGCCCTTGGGTTGCGCCGCCAGCGTGCTCGCTGACAATGACTGGCAAGCACGCCGTGCTCATCCTTAAGCCAGCCATTTCAACGTTTGTCTCAATCATACGAAATGATGCCTAGCGAGAAGGGGCGCTATGAAATTACGAACTTTTCTGGTTGGTCTGTTGGTGGTTATTGGGTTGATCGGCGGTGGTTATCTCTATGTTCAGCAGCTCATCACCCTGCCGCCTCTCCCCAGCTATGATACAACGATCATCAGCGGTAAGCCTGCCGCGGCGAGCTGTATCAATAAAGGTGGCAAAGCACCGCTCGCCATTGAATTAATCGATCTAGGGGCAGATGTAGTCTATCTAGCAGGTGGTGCGAACCCCATCAGCGAAGCCACCTGGGATACCACCACGGTCCGCTTCCCACAGATGAAAAACTCCAAACGGTATCTCTTGTTCGATGACAGTTGTCTCTATCGCTCACCCGATAAACCGGCCACCTGCCAGGGAGAGGCTTGTTCGACCTTTGTGGAGTTGTATCATCATACCTGGTTTCTCCTCAATCGTTTAGCAGGGCAACAGTGTTATCCAGCGACGAAAGGCTGTTATCAGGATGGCGTGGAAGCCGGCTATCTCAGCATCACGACGATTGATAAATGCCAAGAGCTAACCTGGAACGGACCGACCATCTATGTGTTAGATGATCACCAGGGCAATCGTTATATCATGCACGCCACCGCCACAGGCACCCCCGACCTTGCCCAGGTCGTGTTGCCAATGGGTTGGACAGTGCGTGCCGAAACGATCAGCACGCCACTTACCATCCAGCCGCGCGGGGCGGGCCATTGCTATTACAACATTGTGCGCGATAACCTCGTCCAAAGCTATCATCAATATAGCTTTGCCGATACCACTTTCCCCCCGGCAGCATGGGCCGAATAAGCTGGGGCGTCACGCACGACACTTTCACAAGCCATGCCCAATTTCCGGCCCATTGGAACGCTTGAATAGAAAGCCTAAACGCATTAATCTTTTCAACGACATCGCAGAAGGGCATGTATAGCGTAGCGCATACTGGGTGGGGCGGGATAAATTCATGCATCCCGCCCCACCCATCACCTTTATTCGGGGGCGATTATTCGGGGGCGATTATTCGGGGGCGATTATTCGGGGGCGATTAGCACCAAGTGGGTGAGGATGGTTGTATAGAAGCTCTCTAGATCGGGGTTATCGAGCGGCGAAAAGGTTAGATCATAGAGCCGGTCGTTACGTACGACCAAGACACGCCGATTAAGATCTTGGCCGGGCACGTTGTCGAGCACCACGGCGGTTTCACCCGCAAACGGGGTTGTGCTGCGGGTGATTTCAAAACCAGCCAGCTCGGCCACCAAAGCATCTGCCACCTGTTCGGCACTTTGACCAACGGCTGGACGCGCCACAATCTGTAAGCGCGGGTCGGTCACGTTGAGTAGCGAATCGCGGGCAATGGTGATGGCGCTCGGATCAATGTCAAAGACGGTGTAATCGCCCGGCACCAATAGACAGAAGCCCCGTTGATAATCTCGCACCATGGCTAGCCCCGTTTGAAATTCGGGACAAACGGGAGCATCTGTGCTCGCCGGAACAGCCGTACCCGTGCCGCGGATGCGACTCCACAGCGCAAGCGCCCACTCATTCACCACCGCCAATTCAGCCTCACTCATCGCTTCGCTGCCCTTGCCGTCGATGTAATTCTGATCAAGGGTGGCTGGTGCGCGTTCATAGAGCCACGGATCGAGTTGCGCCAGTTCAGCGCTGGTGAGCCAGTCGCCGGTGCTCTGGACCAGATCTTGTCCTTCACACAGGCGTTCTTCGGCATAGGCATAGCCATAGTCCAGCACCGTCAAATGGCGACAAACATTCTTTTGGTCGAAGTCCTGCCCCAAGTGCCAACTGACCGCGGTATTGATCGTAGCGCTCGTCTGGCCGCTGGCGAGTTCAGCATAGCGGGCACGAGTCCAAGCCAAGAGGGCGCGCTGCCAAGGTTCGCTCGCTTCGCCTCCCATCCCCGTAAAGTCCAGCCGTTCGGTGGCTGTCGCATAGACAAAAGGGGCAAAACGGTCACGGATCTGCGCCCACTCAGCAGCCATGCGTTCACCGACCGCTACCATGTTCAGCGTACCATCACACGCGCCAACACCCGCTTCCTCACCAGCAGTGAGCTGGAGCAAGGCACATTTGCTTGTATCGGTGCTGCCCATATCAGCAGGACCTTGGTAGCCTAATCCGGCCAAGCTCTCCCCGGCAGCAGCTTCCATAGCAACCAGTTGCGCCCAGCGACCAATCAGCTGCTGTTCGGCGGGCGCAGCCATGGTTGTGCCGGTGCCGACGAGGCGAATCGAGCCAAAATCGGTCTCAGCATCAAACGGGGCATATTCCGCCACCCACGCCGCCAACACAGCTTGGCGAGCTGGGGAGACAAACTGCCCGCCCAGTTGACCTTGACCGCCACAGAGCCCAAAGCCCACGCCCTCGCTGCCGATCATGGCTTCCATACATTCACCGTTATCAAAAGTGCCACCCCAGGCCAATACCATCTCCCCAATGGCCGGTGGCGGTGCGGTTGCCACGCGGGAATGATAGCCATCCCGGTCGGTATGGATCACATAGGTTTGCCCGTCAATGGTAAAGGTCAGCTTATGCCCGGGCGTAACCACCTGAGCACAAAGCGCATTAGGCAGGCTCACCCCTAAACAAGCATCCGGCCACTCGGTCGGCTCGTCGGCGACCAAGGTGATCGCAGCCGGTTCGATCCGCAACTGGCGAGCCAGAAGTTGCCGAATATTTTCAGCGGCCGGATCAGGGCTAGGCAGCACCGCCGGACTTTCTGGCGTTGGCGCGCTGGTGGGCGCACTAGCCAGGGGCGTTACCGTGGGCGACTGGGCTGGGGATGCACACGCGACCAGCAGCCACAGAGCCAGCCCAGTGATCAACAATCCGCTCAGGCGTTGGCGGGGCCTGCTTGGCCTAGGAAACGGCTGCCCAGAAACAGGGTAGGGGGTATGTTGTTTGTACAAAGCCATCTTGGTTCTCCTTGACACTGGTTGCCAAATAAGCGGCAGGGGTGGCTATACACCCGCGTCATCGCCTCGGCCAGGAAGCGCGTGGCGCCGCTCGCCATGGATGCAATGCTGCAAGTCAATCGCAAACGCTGCCGCCTGAATAGGACGTTGGACAAGGCCCAATTGTTGCTATCATTTTGAACGCCATGAAATCGAACGCGGATACACACAAGAGAGCCGCCGACCGTCACAATCGGTCGGCGGGCCTCTTGTCGAAAAGGGAAACGACTGTGGTTATCAGCTATTGGGTGATCAAGGGGAGGTAGATCTGATTAGAAGTCCCCGTCCCTGGTGTACTGATGGGCGTGAGGGTCGAGCTAGGCGTCACCGAACCGGTTGGGGTGACCGTGCCGCTAGGCGTGGTCGATGCACTGGGCGTTGCCGAGCCGGTTGGCGTTGGCGTTGTTGGGGGTACCCCTTGGGTTGATCCGCTGCCGGGGCACATCAAGCCGACACACATTTCACCGTTATTGCTCACAATCCCAGCCATTGGCTGGCCAATGGCGCTGCGGACTTCGATGCCATTGACGACGGCTTGGCCGCCAGCAATGGTGATGGCCGCGCGGGTCAGCACTTCGCCTGCGGCCAACGCGGTGCCGACAAAGAGCACCACTCCCCCCAGCAAGAGCGCCAAGATTGCGACTTGAACGCGCTGCGCTTGTTTCATAGGTCGCTCTCCTTTGGGCTAGTTACAGGTCGCGTTGGTGGCGGTATAATCGGCCTTGTAGCTGGCTACACAGCGGATCAGACCCGAGAATGCATTACCACCGCCGTTGACCATCGATGCACCGACATAGAGGGTGTAGTTCCCGGCGGAAAGGCGGATCCCAAAATCTTCGCCATCGACGACAGAATGATCGATGCGGACCGTATGGTTCCCCCCCCCAGTTCCCTCGATCGCATAGGCCGCCGGGGATTGGGTTGCGCGCAAGGTGCTGTTTTGGACGACAGGATTACCACCATTGAGGCGCAGGGCATTCGCCGAACCATTGCCCGTCGCGAGCAAGGTGGCGCTGTCGATCACAGGGCTGGCCGCATTGGTAAAGATCGCCCAGTTGCCGACATTACCGCCGCTTACTTCCACATAGACATGTTCCAACGTGGCCGTCCCACTGTTGAAATAGATACCATCATGGCGATCCCCGCCACTGCCCATCACTTTGGCGGTGACATGCTGAATGCTGGTCGCGCTGTTGCCATTGTTGACGTAGATGGCGACCCCATCCTGACTGGTAGCCGCATTTTCCACCGACAGTTGGCTGATCTGGCTATTGGCGGGCAAAATGAGGGTGGCTGAAGCCGTGTTATTGTGACTGCCACTCGCCGTCGAGCGGATTTGGGTCGTATTGGCCCCAGCGCCGCGCAGATGGACATAGGTTTTCACCGTGACTTGCTCCTCATAGAGACCTGGCGCGACCCAAACCAGATAACGACTGCTCGACGAAGGGTTGATGCTATTCATCGCTTCGGTAATGGTGGTAAAATGGCCGCCACTCTTGGCGACAATCACCACATTTTCATAGGCCGCGCTACCACCATCGTCTATGCCATCGGCAAACCCCACTGGCATTCCTGTAATTCCACTCCAAGGGACACTGTCAGCCTGGAATGCATAGGGCACCGCGGTCAACCGTTGCCGGGGAAAGTCGGTATAGTTGCTGTTGCTGTTGGTCAGGTCAACACTCAGTTGCAGGTAGCGCAGCGCGCTGCTAAAGACCGTCGCCGTCAGCGGTGTACTTGTGCCCAGATTGACGGAAAAGTTACCCGCGTTGATCGGCAGATTCTGATAGGTCTCCGACCAGAGGTTGTTACCGCCCACTTCAGCATCATAAATGGTGAAGCGCAGCGCGGCCTGCCCCGTAAAGGGATCACCGTTGATGTCGCGCAGATGGCCTTGGTAATTGATCAACGAAGGGGCAACGCTAACCGCCAGTCCATTGGCCTGTAGGCGGCCTAGGCCCAGCAACAGAACCAGCACTAGGGCAGATCCCAACCCGAGAAGCCATGGTCCGCTTTGATTGATATACTTTTTCATCTATCCCTCCCTGAGTCGTTACATTGGTTGTTCGTGGGCAGTGGAACGGTGATGCCGCCGGCAACAGGAGCGGCGTGGTAGCCGCAGTGCGCTGTCTCCGGCCCGCCTCCCTGCCCTTTGTCATGCCGTGCATACCTTTTGCCGTACGCACCACTTGTTGTATCTCATAGACCAGGGTAGCTGAGCGTTATCGCATGGGTGTCGAACGAACGAGGTTTTGGGGGCGCTTGTGTGACAAGTCGGCTATGTGCCAGCGATCAGATAGCGTCCGGATCAATCCGGCGGCTAAATGCAAAAAGCGCTTGCGGGCGCTTTTTGCATTTAGGGAAGGGTTTTAACCCGGCTTTTTAAGATTCGCGCTTGCCCTGGTGGAAGACAAGCGGGCCTCTTCCCTGATCGGTTGTAGACGCGGTATAATCAGAGAGGTGCGCGACTGCCGCTCGGTTACTTGGAACCGGAAGGGGCATTTTATCCAACAACCCAGTCGGTGCAATCAGCGTTTAGCCTAGCCTCTTCGTCGCCGTTTCTTCCTGCTTGTTCTGCGCGATCATCCTTCGCGATTGGAGAAAAGATCTATGACCCATGAAACAGCTCTATCCTCTCCCCCAACACCACCTGACACCTTAAATGAAATTGGGGTACTCAAACGCCGTGAAATTGAAGCGCGCATCATCGGCCCAATTGTCGAGGCGCTAGCCAAAGAGTTTGATCGCGAGCGGGTATTGGCGATTGTCGGCGAGACGATCATCAACATTGCCCGTCAACAGGGCGCGGAACGCGCCGAGGCCATGGGTGATGATTCGCTCTTGGCCTTTTCCCAATCCGCCGGAGATTGGCGCAAAGGGAACGCGCTGGAGATTGAGCTTTTGGAACAGAACGAAGCCCACTACGATTTCAATATCACTCGCTGTCGCTATGCCGAGATGTATCGCGCGCTAGGCATGGCCGAATTAGGGGCGGTACTCTCGTGTAATCGCGATTATTCCCTCATCGAAGGCTTCAACCCAGCGATCAAGCTGGTGCGACAACAGACGATCATGCAAGGCTCCCCTTGTTGTACTTTCCGCTATAGCAAAGCAGAGTAGGCTGTTCATCCCACGCGTCCGCCCCGTCAAATGCGGGAAGTGGTACGCTATGCATGGTGGGAGCTAGGGGAATATGGGTGAACCAAGCGAGACGCGGATAAAATTTTATCCGCGTCTCGCTTGGTTACGAAGGTACGGTAGAAGGGCGCTGGAGGGTCTCTGGCACAAAGAACCCTAGAATACTGGCCGCCATCATCCCAATAATGGCAATAGCAAAGATCGCAGGCGTCAGGCTGAGCAGATCGGCCAACGAACCGACCAGGAGAGGTCCACCCAACGCACCACCATCCCCAATGAGCCGCCAGATCCCCAAAAATTCCCCCATGGCATCTTTAGGCGCAAGATCAGCCCCCAAGGTCATCATCGTGCCGGAACCCAAGCCGTTGCCAAAGCCGATCAACCCGGTGGCAACGACCAACCAGAGAAAGTTATTGGTAAAGGGAATCAGCGCCATGCCCACGCCTTGGATGAGAAAACAAGAGACATAGGCATATTTACGGCCAAAGCGATCCATAATATGGCCCGCCGGAAAGAACATGAGCGCGTCGATGGCCGAGCTAATACTCATAACCAACCCCACACTTGGGATACTCAACCCCAGCACATCGGCCCCATAGAGCGGCACCACAATGTTGCGCCCAGAGCGGATCATCTGGGCAAAGAGCTGGCCCACCCCAGCCGAGAGCAAGACGTTATAGTTATCGCGCACGACATGCCAAAGATTGACGTGGTGGTGATGGCCCGCCTTATGCGCCTGATGTCGCTCATCCTCAGTGCCAAAGAAAGCCGGGAAGAGCAGGGTCACCAGGGCGATGACAGCGTAGACGGCAAAGGGTGCGCGCAAGCCCAGCCACGCCGCTAGCAGGCCACCAATCGCCTGCCCCACCAGGTTGCCAGTGCGAAAGATCCCGCCAAAGGTGGCAATGGCGCGGCCACGCTGACCCACAGGGGCGGCGTCGGTGAGGTAGGCATGGCGCGAGATATTCCACAGCGCGCCCCCAATCCCCTCGATCAAGCCATAGAGGATCAACATCCACAACGCTTGGGCCGTACTCATGGCAAAACCGCAGAGGGCAATACAAGCCAACCCGATCATCATCAAACGGCGCTGTCCCAAACGGCGCAATAAGATGCCCGCGGGTAAATCACCGATAATCGTACCCAGCCCACGGCTGCCCAAAACAATACCCACCAGGGCATAGGAGGCACCAAACGAGGTGGCATAGAGGGGCAGAATCGGCGTGAGCAGGCCACTGCCAATCGCCAGGAGCATCGTGGGCGCGTAGACCGGCAAGATAATCGGGTTACGCGTCAGCAGTGCTTTCATGACAAAGAAACTTCCATTTCTAGTTGGTTGGGGGGCGGAGGGTATGCAACAAAGACGAAGGAGTCACCAGGACGATACAAAGGAAAACCTGTCAGGTTTCAGCGACAAGATACGAAAGTCTGAGTTTAAAGCGGCTCTAACCCACACCATTCTGCCACAAAGAGCGCGATCACTTTGGTCACGCGGCGTAAGCTCTCCAGGTTGACCGCCTCGTCAAAGCTGTGGCTGTTCTTGGTGATCGCGCCATAGACCAGGGCGGGGGTATTTTGATACAAGCCATAGAAGCGACTGTCGGTTAGGGCGGTGCCTTTGTGGTGCCCAAGGGGCTTTTGGCAGACCTGTTGATGGGCAGCAGCCAGGGCCGCCTCTGGGGCGCTCGCCGTTGGCAAAATATAGCCCGGCGAGAGAAAACCGTGCCAGCGCAGAAGCGGTGGATTGGCCGCCAAGACAGGATCTTGCGCCGCCGCGGCCATAATCGTTGCGGTAATCTCCGCTTGGCACGCTGCCACCTCCCATTCGGGGTAGATCCCAATCCGCACATCAAAAGTGCAGCGGGAGGGCGCGCTTGAGGTCCATTCACCCCCCTCGATCTTGCTCACCACAAACTTCACTGGATAATTGACATCGGCAAAGGAGGGTTGCTTGTCCGCATTCCAACGGGCTTCCAACTGGCGGAGGGCCTGCATCAGCGGAAAACAGGCTTCAATCACATTAAAGGTGCTGCTGGTGTAGCCAGCGTGAACCGGCACCACATTCAGCTCAACCTGCACCCAGATCACGCCGACTTGAGCCGTCATCAGCTCTTCTCGATGGGGCTCGGTGATCAGCACGGCATCGGCTTGATAGCCACGGGTCATGGTGGCTAATGCGCCGTTGCCCGTGCTCTCTTCTTCCACCACCGATTGTTGGTAGAGCAGGGCCGCGGGTTGATAGCCAGCCAGCTTGAGCGCTTCCACAGCAAAAAGATTGGCGCTAATCCCATTTTTCATATCGCCCGCGCCGCGACCATAGAGCCAGCCATCGCGGATCGTCGGTATAAAAGGTGGCGAGGTCCACTGCTCAACCGGGCCAGCTGGCACGATATCGACATGCCCCTGAAGGATCAGCGAGCGGCCTTGGGTCTGCCGTGGGCGATGAGTGCCGACCACGTTGTAGGCACGCGCATAGGTAGTGTACATGACAGGCGAAAAGCCGGGATGACCTTCAAGGTCCGCCACATCCAGTTGCCATTGGTCAACTTCATAGCCCATTTGGCGCAGGGTCGCCGCCACGCGATCTTGGCAGGGTGCTTCCTCGCCTCGCAACGAAGGAATACGCACGAGGTCGCGCAGAAAGCCAACCTGTTGGTCAAAGAGGCGATCTACAGCAGCTTCAATTTGGGCTTGAATCGCAGGATCAATCACAGGTCTCTCCTTAGGGTTAGGGCGTTAGGGACTGGAGACTGGTAACTAGTCTCCAGTCCCTAACGCCCGCTTAACATGTCAAGCTGCGCAGAACTAGAATTGATAGGGCCGCACCACCACCGCCACACAGTCCCCTTGTTGGGTGAGGGGGAACGAGCGGCGGGCAAAGAGAATACCACTGGAGCGGGCCACGACCACCTGCGGCGCGGCAAAGGGCTGCTCGAACAAATGGAGTTGCCCAATCGGTTGCCCCGTTTCCACCGCCGCGCCCATTTCGAGGAACGGTTCATAGATACCACTCATCGGGGCCATGACATAGTCTTCGCGCTGTTCTGCCGCGACAACTTGAGCTGGTTGGGCGGGGGTAGTAAAGGGCGTATCGACTAAAATGTTAGACTGGCGCAGCACATTCTTGACCCCCCGGGCGGCAATCCCCAAGATTTCGGGGCTAAATTGAGAGGCACTCCCCAGCTCGGTGCCTAGGGTCACTTTGCCGAGCCGTTCACAATAGGAGGGCAGCAAGCCTTCACCCGCTACATCCCGATAGATAAAGACATAGGGTGCGTCCCAAGCCAAGCCGGCGGCCAACATCGCCTGCATCTGTTCCTCGTTGGCGACGCGGTGCATATTGACCGAAGGCAGGAAGTGGATCGAGCGGCCACCAGAGTGGATGTCAATCACCAGGTCGGCGAGGGGGATCAGCGCCTGGGTCATATAGTGGGCGATCATGGTGGTGATGCTCTCATTGACCTGAATTTCGGGGTATTGGGTATAAAAGGCGCGATTCATGTTGCGGCCATCGACACTCGAAAGCCGCGTACCAGCCATTACGGCAGGACGATTCAACATGGGCAAGAGAATCACACGCCCCTGTACCTGTTCGGGCTGGATCTCACGCGCCAGGTTCATCAGCGTCACGGGGCCTTCATATTCATCGCCATGATTACCACCAAAGATCAAGGCGGTCGGTCCTTCTCCATTTTTAATCACACAAGCTGGCAAATAATAGTTAGCCCAGCCAGCGGTATTGGTCGATATGGGTACTTCCAATTGACCGAATTGCTTGCCCTCTTTTTCATAGTTGAGATCGGTATAGATTTGGCTGTTGATTTTCATTGCGCTTCGGCATTCCTCTCGTGTCGCTGCTCTGGTGGGTAGGGTAAATGGAGTGACCCCATTATACCATCAGGCAAGCTGTTCTGCGACCCTAAAAACAGAGAATTTACCACAAAGCCGCACAAAGCAAGACGAAGAATGGTTAAAAAACATCAACCTTTGTGCATAGTCCTACCTTGTTTGCTACCCCCTGCGATCAGTGCCATAATGGAGGGCGACGCATCTATCGATGAATGAACGCGGCCAAGATGTGCATCCTTATCAAGCCACCCAATTTCATTCACACGCAAGAGGAAATGCAGAGACGATGGATACTGCTGAGCAAGGCAACACCTACCAACCTTCCCTCCGTGACTTGATCACCTTGGCCGTTCCCGTTGGCATCAAGGTGGCACCCAATGGCCGCTATGTTGCTTTTACGGTGCGCACCACCAACTGGAAAGAGGACTGCTACGAAACGCACTGCCATCTCTATGATCACACAACCGGCACAACCTATCCGCTCCACCGCCATGGCAGCGTTGAGCAACTAGAATGGATCGACGACCAGCGCTTGGCGTTGCTCAAGCGTGGCCCTGGCGCGGAGCAGAAAGCACAGATCTGGCTCTACGAAGGCTTAGTCGGCGACGGCTGGCTGGTCACGGACCACCCCACTAGCATCGCGTGGTTCAAACCTTTTGCCGGGGGCTTGCTCTATCGCGCCACCCGCCCCGATGCCGAGGCCGAAAAGGCCCGTGCGCATCGTTTCGGCACCTATATCCACTTTGAACAAGAGGAAAGCAAAACGGCGCTCTATTATGTGGGGTTGGCTGAATTACGCCACTATGAAGCGCAGTTGAAAGCCGCAAGTGAAGAGGAAGCAGCGACGCTAGTACGTCCTTGTGTTGAACTCAGCCGTTGCCTCCCAGCAACGCTCTCGATCCGCGAAGTTGTCCCGGCACCCACTGGAGACGCGCTCTATCTCAATTGCCAGCGCCGTGATGATTTGGTTTACTATCGCGAAACCAGCAGTTACCGCCTTAGCCTTGATGTCAGCAAGACATTGGCCGCCCATATCGAGCGCGAACAGACAAAGCAGGCAACCAAGCAGTCCGAACCAGAAGCCAGCACCACCACGGCAGCGCAGGCCGTGGCGGGTGCGCCGTTGGGAGATCTTGTGCAACTGCCCTTGCCACCAGGGGCCAGCATTGCTGCCGTCGCGCCCACGGACAACCAGCTCCTAGTGGCTCACCAGGGCCGTGATGAGAAGATTTATACCCGCCGTGACCTATGGCTTGTTGAGCTAGCCACCATGCTCCATGCTCCCGATGCCGCGACTTGGTTGGCCGCGGCCCAGAATCTTTCTGCCTCCTTGGACCGGGATGTCATGGAGCCACTCTGGACAGCCCACGGGATCTTTGGCGCTTATGTGGATGGAACGGTGATTCGTGTGGCCCACTTTGCCGAAGATAGCGACGCGACCCCGCTTGATCTCCAAGGGCTCTATCTCACCGGCTCATTTCATGTGGCGGCCAGCGGTCACCTGGGTTTTATTGGCACGAATGCCGAAACTTTCCCCGAAGTCTATCTGGCGGAGCCAACCACCAGGGAGTGGGTGTGGCAGCCACAGCGGCTAAGTGATTATGGCCGCGCCGTGGTAGGCTGGGAACTAGGCACCGTCGAGACGATTCGCTGGCAGAGCAAGGATGGCACCGAGATCGAAGGAGTGCTGCGCAAACCGGCGAACTTTGATCCAACCAAACAATATCCGCTCGTCTTTGTCGTCCATGGTGGGCCACGCGGCTTTTCCGAAGCCTATCTCCTGGCCGCGCATGAACGGAGCTACTACCCAACGGTGCAATTTGTCAATGACGAGATGCTGGTGCTCAAGCCAAACTATCGGGGCTCGACAGGGCGAGGCCAAGCCTTTACCGAACTCAATGTCAATAACTTAGGCGTTGGTGATCTGTGGGATCTGGAAAGTGCCCTTGATCATCTAGTGGCGCTCGGTTGGGTCGATCCGGCGCGCGTGGGCTGTATGGGCTGGTCACAGGGGGGCTATATCGCGGCCTTTGCCGGGCTCCACTCGCAGCGCTTCCAAGCCGTTTCCGTCGGCGCGGGGATCTCGGATTGGTATACCTACCACATCGCGAATGACATTCCCTACTTCACCAACGATTATCTTTCTGGCTCCCCTTTCCGCGACCGTGCGCTCTATCAACGCACCGCGCCGATGAGCAACCTTGCCCACGCGCACACGCCCATGCTGATCCAACATGGGGCCGATGATCAGCGAGTGCCGCTTTCCAATGGGCTAGAACTCTACCGTGGCCTCCAGGAGATGGGCGTGCCGGTCGAGCTATTCATCTATCCAGGCATGGCCCATCCGATTACCAAGCCGCGCGAAAACCACGCGGTGATGTATCAGAATCTAGCTTGGTTTCGTCACTATCTCTTGGGTGCGCCCCTTGCATTGGAATAAGGGGGATTAGCCCTTGCCTTGTCAGCCCGCCAAGTTGCGAGAGGGCTATCTGGATCTCTACACGCCTGATACACACAGTTGGCTCGGACAAATACTATGCCAGCGCGGGCGCGTTTCAAAACCTGACAGGTTTGACAAACCTGTCAGGTTTTGCCAGAACAAAAAGGGTGGCGCTCAATTGACGTGGACGGGGCTCAGTTGTAATTGGGACTGAATAACATGCACCAGTTGTTTCATACTCACTGGCTTGCTCAGATATTCAGTGACGCCAGCCTGCATACAGCGTTCTCGATCACCAGGCATGGCTAAGGCAGTAAGGGCAATAATGGGCGTATGCGTGAACTCACCTTGGGCACGGATGCGCGAGGTTGCTTCCAGCCCATCCATATCGGGCATCTGAATATCCATCAGGATCAGATCTGGGCGGTGTTGGTGGGTCTGCTCAATCGCCTCTTCACCATTGCGCGCTACAACAACACGGTAGTCATGGGCCGTTAAATAGTCCTGCATCGCTTCAATGCCAATTTCATTATCCTCGACCAGCAAGATGAGGGGCGCGTCTTCTTCAGCAGCAAGCGGCGGCGCGTCCCCAGCCCGATTCGGGGTTGCGGCAGCCTGCCCAACCAAGCCGCGGTCAGTCGGTTGAACAAGCTCACGGGTGCGGTTTCGCGCACACTGTGCGTCGTGACAATCCGGGGTATCCTCACTATCCGCCGGTGTAGCAGGTGGCTTCTCCGGCAGCGTGGGAGTCGGCATGGCAATATGGCGAGCTAGTTGGTGAGCGTATAATGAGCTATCATCACTCAAGCTTGGCTTCCAGGGCAGCGAAACGATAAAGCGGCTGCCTTGCCCAACTTCACTTTCCAACTGTACTGTACCATGATGCATCTTCACCAAACGGTCTACCAAGGCTAGCCCTAGGCCGGTCCCTTCATATTGGCGCGACAACTTGCTATCTAGCTGGACAAAGGGCTGAAAGAGGCGGGCGCTGTCCTCTTTGGCAATGCCGATGCCCGTGTCCCACACAGTAAGCCGCACCAACTCATTCTGGACATCACCCGCAACATCGAGCCCTACTTTGCCCCCGTCCGGTGTAAATTTCACGGCATTACTCAGCAAGTTAACCAGGATTTGGAGCAGGCGGCGCTCATCCCCATTGACCATCTCAACCCGCGGGTCAAAGTGTTGCACCAATTCAATCTGCTTCTTGTTGGCGGTCTCCCGCACAAGCTGTAAACTATCACGGCAGATAATCGGGACGGAAACAGGCCCCATATCCAGCTCAAACGTGCCAGATTCGATCTTGGACATATCCAAAATGTCATTGATCAAGGCCAAGAGGTGGCGGGCGCTGTGTTTTACTGTGTTGAGCACTTCTGAATGACGGTTACCCAGCGCGCCGTAGACCCCCTTCTGCATCGATTCAGTCAATAATAAAATGGCACTTAAGGGAGTACGTAATTCATGACTCACGGTAGCCAAGAACTCATCCTTGGTCCGTAACGCCGCGGTCAGCTTGGTGTTGGCCGCTTTTAGTTCAAAGGTACGCTCTTCAACTCGTTGGGCGAGCAAGGAACGTTCCTCTTGCAAAGCCATTTCGGCGCGGCGGCGTTCCAAAAGTTCATTTTGCACCTGTTGATAGAGGCGCGCATTGGTGATCGTAATCGCCGACTGATTCGCAAACGCCGTTGCCAAACGAATGTCATCCTCGGTATAGGAATCTGCTGCTTTTTTCCCAAGGAGCAATAGGCCAATGATATGATCGCGTGCCATTAGGGGAACGCCCAGCCACGACGCTACTTCGGCATCGCCAAAGGCCGCACTGTCGAAACCGTCTCCTGCCTGGGCAAGAATATAGGGTGCGGCTTGTTGAAGCATCGCGGCTTCGGCTGGTAGCAGCGTGGCCTGTTCATGCACATAGCGATAAGCACCGGTCTGTCGCGCATAGGTCGCTAAGAGTTCCACCCGATTTTCATCAATCAGTTTGACCATCACCTTATCAGAAGTGACCAGGCGGCTCAAATGTGTGAGGACCGTATGCACAACTTCTTGCAGGTTTAGGCTAGCACTCATGGAGCGTGCGGCCTCGCTGAGTGTTTCGGCCAATTCGCGCTGCTTTTGCTCAGCCGCTTTGGCGCGTTGCAACTCAAGCACCCGTTCTTGGAGATGGGCCTCTGATTGGCGCAGCGCGGCTTGGGCACGTTCACGTTCTTCAATTTCCTGTTGTGCCTGTGTATAGAGGCTCGCATTTTGAATCGCGATCGCGGCGTGGGCGGCAAAGGCCATCGCCACCTGGACATGATGGTCCGTATAGGAGCCGGGGATGACATTGCTCATGTTCATCAGACCAATGACGCGGTCTTGCACCATGAGCGGGACGCCAAGCCAGCAACGGATCGTCTCACTTCCCTGCCGGCGCATCCAGCGACTGTCATGGTTGGTATCACTGATCAGCAGCGCTTGTTTCTTTTCCAGAACATCGCTTACATGCGCCAGGGTACCCACGCGCACGGAGAGAAACTGGCTTTCCGGCACGTGAATAGAGCGGCGAGCCACTGCATTCAGATCTGCTCCTTCGAGCAACATAATCGACGCATTGTCATACGGCACAACATTGGCAAGTTGTTCTAAGATCAGGGTCAAGACCCGATCTTGCTCCAAGGTTGTATTGATGGTACTGGCCACTTTGAGTAACGTCTCGGCCAGTTCCCTCCCCTCTTGTGCGCTCAATTCCATCCGCCGATGGGCGGCCACTGCTCTGTGTAAAGCCATATTCATACTGTCCAACTCTGATAAAAACCACATTCCCGTTAGGTTACTATCAACACGCGGGTTACGCCTAGTTTCCTTACCTACAATTCCAACTGGATCCTGTAGATCGCTACTCATTTCAATCATTTGCAAGATATTACTAGCTGAGTTGACAATCAGACTTTCCCCTTGTCGCTCGATGACTCGGGTAAAAGCTTGGACCAGGAAGGGGTCAAATTGGGCACCCGAACGACGTTTTAACTCAGTCAAGATCGCATCGGGCGGCAATGCCTTACGATACGGACGATCCGACGCCATTGCTTCTACCGCATCCGCCACGCTCAAAATACGTGCTTCGAGCGGGATGGCCTTGCCAGCTAGTCGGCCAGGATAGCCACTGCCATCATAACTTTCATGGTGATGACAGATCAGTGGCGCTAAATGTTGTAGCGAATCAATCTCGCGCACCAAGGCTGCGCCGAGGGCAGCGTGCTGCTTCATGAGCGTATATTCTTCACGCGTTAATTTGGCGGGCTTAAAGAGAATGGTTTCGGGAATCCCAATTTTGCCAATGTCATGTAATAGGCCCGCATGGCGAATGGTCCGAATCTGTTCCTCAGATAGCCCCAGCTCTTTTGCAATCAGCACCGCATAGCGCACCACATGTTGTGCATGGCCCTGGACATAGGGATCCCGCAGATCGCTGGCATGCGAAAGCGCCAAGATCAAATCTTCATTCATCGCCCCAATCTCATGGCTGCGCCGAATCAACTCGCCATTCATAGAACGTAGCTGAACGACCATTGCTTCCGTCCGGCGAATGTATTGGTTCTGGCTAATCCGCACCATAAAAATAGGGGCGGCAAACAAGAGAACGCCCGTCAGCCCATTGCTCAAATATCCCCAAGCCAGGACGTAGGCCACCAAGCCGAGCACCAGATAATGGGGCCATAACCAATAAAACCGTTCTAGCCAAACGGTACGCGCCGATTGTTCCCCGCTCAGTTGGATCACACCCGCCAGTAACAGGGTGGTTATTAGATAATTCAACATGGTCGCCAGGACCAGCATAACAAACGACAGCCAGTCCAACTGTGGGCTGATCGAAACCCCGGTCAACGCCAAAAAATTGATACAGAGTAAGGCCCCTAATAAATGATTACTCGTATTAAAGAGCAAACGACTGAGCGGTGTGCGATACTTGATCCAAGCGACAATGGCCCCCGTTAGCGTCAGCACAAAGGCACCAACCACCCCAAAAAGACAGGCGCCAGCCACAATTGGTGCCACCGAAGTCGAGACCGATGTATTCCCTGTATATAGATTGATCGCAAGCCCTTCGGTCACCAAGGTCAGTACGATAAAGAGCAAAAGCCCCTGCCACTGGAAGGTATCGGCCAGCCGCAACGACCAAAATAGCACAAAAGCGGTTAATGTTACAAGCGCAAACAAATACGTAGGTAGCGCGTTGCGCTGCGCTAGCTTTGGTTCCCGGCTCGCCTGTTCGCCAACAGGCGAGCCGCTGGCGACTGGCTCCTTGGGAAATTCAAGCTTCCGCAGAATGGGCTTTACCTTGGTCAGCTTTGGGGCAACAGTGCCGGATAGCAGAGGGGCAGTCAGCGGTACGCCCTCCGTAGGCAATGGTTTACCGGCGCTGAACTCCTTCATCGTACCCGTGGTAAAATAACAGATCCGATTCCGGGTTGTTGCTTTCGCTTGATACAACGCTTGGTCGGCATTGTGAATCAGCTCTCGCGCATCTTGTCCAACATACTCACGCGCCGCGACGCCAAAGCTCATCGTCGCGGTAATCGGCGTTGCGTTAGGCCCCGATTCAAAGACAGCTGCGGCAATAGCAGATCTGATCTTCTCCATCAGGGGCAGCGCTTCATCCAGGTAGGTGTCTGGCAATAAAATAGCGAATTCTTCGCCCCCAAAGCGCGCAACAATATCATGTTCACGTACCAGTTTGCGCATTACATTGGCGATGCCAATCAGCACACTATCCCCCGCCAAATGACCATGGGCGTTATTAATATTGCGCAGCAAGTCTACATCTGCCATGACCACCGTAAGGGGCCGATCCAAACGAGCAGCGCGCTCTAGCTCATTTGCCAATACCTCCGCAAAATATTTGGCGTTGTACAAGCCGGTTTTGGGCTCTGTTTGCGTCTGTCGTTGCAGCGATGGCACTTGTAAGGTCATATAGATTAAGTAAAGTGGCGAGAGAATAAAACCTACCGCGTAGGGATTCATGAGCCAGATCAGTGCAGAAATGACCCCCATGCCAAAACTGACGAAATCGAGCATCAAGGTGAGTGGGCGAAATACACCGGATTGGATTAAATTTTTCCCACGTGCCAGCCAGATCATCACCCCCACGAAGAAATGACTCAGCAGCGTAAAGGTCGCCGCGGCAAGAAAGAGGCTGAGGGCATTCAGCGGAGCGAAAGGGGGACTATCATTGCGAACAGTATGCAAAACGAGAAACGAAAAGGTAGCGACAACACCTAGCGTCGTAAAATGAAAAAGCGCAATATACCAATCGGTTTTATGCCAAATCCATTCGGTCAGATGGGCTGCAGCTAACACCAACAGCGCCTCTGCCGGGTTTAACAAAACAAAGGCCCCGCCATAGGCAATCCAACTCACCTGGTAGGCCGAGACGGCGGTCGCGCCCTCGACCTTGAGTAGATGGGTTGCAACAGCCAAAATGCACAAAACGCCCAGCAAAATCGGATGTTCAATTTGTAAAGAACGAAGCTGCCAGCCATAGAGGAGCGTTCCAGCCAAAATCATACATCCTATGTATAATTTTGCCTGTCGCCTTAGGTTGCACATAATGATATCTCTAGCCTAGCCACTTGGAGGTAAGGGCAAGCCTTATATTACAAATTAGCAATGGAGCTTAAAAAGATTAAGAATTCCTTATCGTACCACATTATCGCCTATAGTTTACCCGAAGTATAGTTTACAAATTGTTACAGTTTGCTGTCAATCGCTGTATATTTTTTAAGTTTCATCGTAGATCCTGGCCTGAGAGACGGCGCGAAAATAAAACGGTAACCGATGGCCTAGGCTGAAGCGGGCTACCGCCCCAGTGCGCTTCAGCGCAGCTTGCCGTTAGCAGGCGGTGGTTTCAACTACGGCCACCGGTTTACCCATTGATTCCCTGAACCTTCTTCAAGACATTGTGCACAATTTTTTGGGTAGACCACCCAAGGCTGAAGCCGTTGGACTACCGAACGACGCCGGCTCAAGCCCGCTCAAGGGGCGTTGCTCCCTAGCACCACCCTTTAGCGGTGCGCTATGACGAAGTCTGCGATTGCCCTGTTGTTTTGTTGGAAGATTATTTACAATGAACCTGTTTCCGTTTATACTAGGTCTGATCGCCCCGTGCTGCACTCGCGAAGTGACTCCCCTTGCTTGTCGCCGGTGAGTGCAGCAGGCGGCCCATTCCAACCAAGCTAGGCCCAGTGGGGAATGGTAGGAAATAGCCGGCGGCGACGGGCTCATTGATGAATAGGTTCACAGGGGAAGAAGTCTGCTTGACTGTTCCCTAGAACTAAGTAAACTTATTGAGGTCTGCGTAAATCAGTAAGTAGACAGGTTCATAGAGAGCAGCACCTGTCTACTTACTTGGCGACATATCTACCAATAACCGCGCTGTAGCTTGACTCGCTTGCCAATTTCGGATTGTGGGCAATTTTTATTTTATAAAATAGTAGCGCAGCTGTGCCAATGATGATTTCAATTATTTTGCTGTGAAGAGGAGGAATCTACGATGACAGATGGTATTGACGTTGCGGCCAGCCGCAGCGAAGTCTATGAACCCTCTGCTGAAACGCTTGCCAATGCCAATGTGCCCGACTATTTAGCCGTGCGTGACGCAGCACTGGCCGATCCGGTAGGCTTTTGGGACGCGCGGGCCAAAGAACTGATCGATTGGTACGAACCCTATACCAAGGTGCTAGACACCAGCAACGCCCCTTTCTTTCAATGGTTCTTGGGGGGGAAAACCAATGTTGTCCACAATGCCATCGACCGCCATCTTCAGAATGGACGCAAGGATAAGGTCGCCATCATTTGGGAAGGCGAAGATGGTGAAAGCCGCACCTACACCTATGCACAACTGGCCGAAGAAGTGAATCGCTTTGCCAATGTCCTCAAGAGCGTCGGCGTAAAGAAGGGCGATACCGTCACGGTCTACATGGGTCGTGTGGTGGAATTACCCGTTGCCATGTTGGCGATTGCCAAGATCGGTGCGATCCATAGCGTTGTCTACGGTGGTTTCAGCGAGCAGGCGCTGGCCGATCGCATCAACGACGCCCAAAGCAAAGTGGTTGTGACCTGTGATGGCGCTTGGCTGCGCAACAAGACAGTCAACTTAAAAGACATCACCGACGAAGCCGTTGCCAAAGCTCCCGGGGTCGAAAAGGTCATTGTCTACCAACGCACCGGCCAGAATGTCCAGTGGCAAGCGGGCCGCGACTTCTGGTGGCACGAGTTGCGCGAACAGGCGAGCCCCGAGTGCCCAACCGAAGCCATGAACGCCGAAGATCCCATGTTTATCCTCTACACCTCCGGCTCTACGGGCAAGCCCAAAGGTCAATTACACACCTGTGGCGGTTACCAAGTGCACATTGCCACCACCCTCAAGTATGTCTTTGACATTCAAGAAAATGATGTCTACTGGTGCGCTGCCGATCCAGGCTGGATTACAGGCCATAGCTATATTGTCTATAGCCCCCTCATCTTAGGCACGACGAGCCTCATGTACGAAGGTGCGCCGGGCTACCCAAACCCAGACCGCTGGTGGGAATTGATCGACAAATATGGCGTCACCATTCTCTATACGGCCCCCACCGCCATCCGCGGCTTTATGCGCTCTGGCGAACAATGGCCGGATAAGCACCCCATGGCAACCTTGCGCCTGTTAGGTTCTGTCGGTGAGCCGATCAACCCCGAGGCGTGGCGCTGGTACTACAAACATATCGGCAAGGAAAAATGCCCCATTATGGACACCTGGTGGCAGACCGAAACTGGCGGTTTTATGATTACGCCGACCCCGGTTGTCCCCCTCAAGCCCGGCAGCGGGACCTTGCCCTTTGCGGGCATTCTGGCCGATGTCGTCCGCGAAGATGGCAGCAGCGCCGACGCTAACGAAGATGGTTTTCTGGTTGTCAAACACCCTTGGCCGGGCATGACACGCGGCATTTGGGGCGATCCAGAACGCTTCAAGCAGACCTATTGGTCCGATTTTGCCAAGCAAGGCTGGTACTTCACAGGCGATAGTGCCCGCCGCGACGAGGATGGCTATTTCTGGATCATTGGGCGTATGGACGATGTCATCAAGGTCAGCGGCTACCGCTTGGGCACCGCAGAGATCGAAAGCGCGTTGGTCAGTCATCCCAGCGTCGCGGAAGCCGCATGTGTCGGCATTCCCGACGATGTAAAGGGCCATGTGATCCATGCCTTCTGCATCTTGCGCGGTGGGGTTGAAGGCGATGATGAGTTGGTCAAGACGCTCAAGAACCATGTCCGCCATGAAGTCGGGCCGATTGCCGTACCCCAAGAGATCAACTTTGTGCCGACTTTGCCCAAGACCCGCAGTGGCAAGATCATGCGCCGCCTGTTGAAAGCACAGATCACCGGCGGCTCCATCGGCGATACCAGCACGCTCGAAGGCTAACGCGAAGCCATTCGTGCAACCAGAGAGCTGTCAAGTTTTACAAACCTGACAGCTCTCTGGTTGCACGAATGGGAACCACAAAGCCAACCAGTTGACAAGCTCTGGCCCCTGTGTCTATCTTCCTCCTGTCGCTTCCCTTTGGTCAGAAAACCCCGGCAATTCAGCACACCCGTATTGATCCTCACGAACAAGCTGCTCATTTATGCTACAATGAACAAATAGTTACACAAATCAGCGCGCAGCTCACCCGCACACATCTAAATCTTGGAAAGCATACGTTCTTTTAACAAGCCCGATTGGCAATGCCAGCTTATTCAGGCATGGCGAAAGGGCAAGAGAGGCGCGAAACCCATTGGTGCCTGGCCTCATCTAGGCAGCACCAGCCAACCCATACCCAAATACGCTTATGTCGCTGCTCCTTAATCAACCAACTAGCCTACTCCGCCGCTGGGGGTTGGCTGCTCTGCTCTATATTGGTGGCTGGCTCCTCGGCTATTGGACTCTGGCAGCATGGGACTACCCCTACCCGAATCGCTGGCTCGCCCTGGCCGGTCTGATGCTCATTGTAGCGCTGGCGATCTTGGGAAGCAATCTCCAGCATAATCGGCGCACCGACAATGGTCCTCTGCTGCTAACGCTAGGCTATGGCAACGGCATGACTTTGGCGCGTGGGCTGTTGCTGCTGCTGCTGGCGGGCTTTCTCTTTTCCCCCCGGCCCGCCGCGCCATTGATTTGGTTACCAGCTATTCTCTTTACAGCCTCGCGGATCATTGATTGCTTTGACGGCTATGTGGCACGCGTCACCCGCCATGATACCAAACTAGGTGCGATTCTCGATATTGAGTTTGATGGCTTGGATCTCCTGGTGGCAGTTCTTTTGGGGGTACAATATGGCGTCCTACCGGTCTGGTATTTGCTCTTGGCGGTCAGTCGTCAGCTCTTTGTCTTGGGGCTCTGGCTACGTAAATGGGCTGGCAAACCCAACCGCGATCTCCCCCCCAGCGACAACCGCCGAGTCGTTGCCGCCTACCAAACTGGCTTTATCAGCGTAATGCTCTGGCCGGTCTTTGCCCCGCCGCTCAGTACACTAGCCAGCGTTCTTTTTGCCCTGCCCCTCATCTACAGCTTTGGCCGCGATTGGTTGGTCGTCAGCTATGTCATCGACCCCGATTCACCCAGCTACCAACGCGGACGGGCGGCCCTCAAGCGTTTCCTCGAAGGCTGGCTTCCCCTCTTTGCGCGTGGGATTGCCGTCATGCTAACCCTGCTAATTCTCTGGCGTGAGTTGCCGACCTTTCCCCATTGGCAGCCCTATTTGGCCCAACTGGGCCTTGCCCACCCGCTCGTGCGCTGGGGATTAGTGACCCTCTTTGGAGTAGCGACCCTCTGTGTGATCCTTGGCATTGCTGGGCGGCTCGCAGCGCTCGTGCTGATCTATCTGGCCTGTTTGGATATTTGGGCCACTGGCTTTCTTTGGTATGAAAATGCCCTGCTCTTTGTCACGGCCAGCATTGCCACGCATATGGGCAGTTGGTGGTTTACCCGCTGGCGGCCCGAAGAGCCGATCCTACGCACTCACTTTGGCAAACGGGAAGATCCCGCGCCATGAAGGCTGCTGCATTACGTTCGCTGCCCAAAGTTAGCTTGTGGTTGTTAGCGCTCCTACTCGGCTGGTGGCTCTTAACTCGCCTTCTCACCACCCCCCAAGCAGTTACCGATGCATTCCGACAGATCTGGCTTGGCGTGGAGCAAGTCACCTTCCTTGACCTAACTTTGCTCACTTTGGCAAACCTCGCGATCCTCATGATTCTCACCAGCCGATGGTGGGTATTCCTGGCCGTCCAGGGCCAGCGCCTCCCTTTCTGGCGCTTGTTGGGCTATCGGGTCGCCGCGTTTGCCGTGAGCTACTTTATGCCCGGCCCCCATTTGGGCGGAGAGCCGCTCCAAGTCTACTTTCTCACCAAACAGCACCAAGTGCCCGCGCCAGTCGCCATTGCCGCTGTAACGATTGACAAATTACTCGATATGGGGATGAACCTCCTGGTCATGCTTGTCGGGTTGGCCTTGTTGATTCAGCAACAAACGCTGCTTGCCCACTTTCCGCCCAGTGTGCTCTACCTTGGCCTGAGCCTCGCCCTCCTCCCCTTTGCGGTGATCGGGCTAATCTTGGTCAGACGCCATTGGTTGGTCGCCGGGATAACCGGCCACCTCCGGCGTGTCGCACCCACCACCGTTGTTTTGCAATGGACACGTTGGGAGCAGACGCTACAACAAAGCGAAACCCATCTACTGGCACTCTGGCAACAAGCACATCTCACCTTGATCTTGGCCCTGTTCATCTCGGTGCTGAGTTGGATCGCCTTGATCGGTGAATTTTGGTATATGACATACATCCTGGGCTTTGGCCTTTCCTTTGCCCAGGCCATGACCTTGCTTCTCGCCCTGCGTTTTGCTATCCTCCTCCCCATGCCTGCCGGACTGGGAGCACTGGAAGCAAGCCTCGCGCTAGCCACCTTGGCCGTTGGGCTGAACCCCCTTGCCGGTATGAGCATGAGTTTGTTGATTCGCCTGCGCGATGTTACATTGGGTCTAGTCGGATTATGGCTAGGGGGCTTTGCGTTGTTCCAGCGTAAACGTGCCTAACCAGCCATGGATGAGTCACTGTTCAAACAGATTAGGAGATCTTATGCAACGCGCGCTTTTTCCCCCAATGCTCGTCGGTTTGCTACTGGCGCTCGGCCTGACGATCAGCAACAGTTCGCGCATCCGCGCGCAGACAGCCCCGGCTTCCCACACCCTGCGGATCGAGGTCCAAGGCTTTAGCTGGGTGCAGGTGGTTGTCGATCAGCAGCTTGTCCTCAATGGCTTTCTGCAACCGGGCGATTGGCGTGAGTGGCAGGGCGCGACGATCACCCTCCATATTGCCAGTGCCGAAGATGTGATTGTCACCTTTGACGGGGCAAGTCAACATGTTCTGCTGGACCGGACACGCCAAAGCACCACCCTCCACTGGCCCGAACCAACGACTGCCCCCGCAACAGCCACAACCCTCACGCCGCCCACAACCACCGCGCCGCTCACAACCACCGTGACGCAGACGACCACCGTGACGCAGACGACCACCGTGACGCAGACGACCACTGTGACGCAGACGACCACTGTGACGCGGAGGGCTAGCTACTATGTGATCCAACCAGGTGATACCCTGGCCGTCATTGCCGATTCCCACGGCCTTACGCTAGAACAATTAACCCAAGCAAACCAGCTTACCGACCCTAACCGTATCTTTGCTGGCACACGCCTGATCATCCCCGGCAGCGACGGCACCTTGCCCGATCCAGCCCAAGCGCCGGTGCTGACCACCACTACTGGCGCAACGGCAACACTGCCCATACGCGGCTCAATCGTGGAACGCCTAACCCCCACGGCTCGCGCCCTCGCGCCGACATCGCCCTACTACCAAACCACTTGGCTGACCTACTATGGGCGACCCGCGGTGCCGGTCATGGGAATTTTAGGGGAACACGAGTTGGAACCACTGACAACACTGCTAAAAGAACAAGTGGCGGCCTATGATCTGGCTAATGGGGAAGAGCTAGGCGTCAAAGGCGCGTTTCATCTGGTCTATGGCATGGCAACCAAGGCTCCTGGGGCAGATAACAGCCACCTGGCCTTTTTAACCGATGAGTTGGTCGAAGCATACATCACCCAGGCCGCGGCAGCGGGGCTAGCCGTCATCCTCGATATCCAGATCGGCGCGTTGACACCGACCGCTGCACTGGCCTATGGCTTCCCTTGGCTCAAATATGAGAATGTCCACTTGGCGCTTGATCCCGAATTTGCCATGGCCCACGTCGGTCAGCCTTGGCCGGGCGATCCGATTGGCTTTGTCACCGCTGCCCAGGTCAATGAAGCCCAGGCCGCCATGCAAGCCTACTTGATCGAGAATAAGTTAGCAGGCGAACGCATCTTGCTCCTGCACCAATTTCTGGACCAGATGATCGTCAATAAAGCCGACCTTGCTTGGGATTACGACCGCATTGCCCTCACCATCTCGGCAGACGGTTGGGGAGGCCCATGGGGCAAGATCAGCAAATACAATGGCTTCATCGACGAAGCCACCCATTTTAGCGCCTTCAAACTCTTCTATCGCTGGGATGAACCGCTCATGACACCACGCGAAGCGTTGGGCATCGACGGCTATGGGGAGCAGGGGTACATTGAGGTAACACCGAATTTGGTGATTTATCAATAAGGATCACGGGCCGAAGCCAACAGTTGTGCAAGCTCTACGCTGTTGGCAACAGGGCGCGAATCGCGCCCTGTTGCCAACAGCCCTATCAACTTTTCTGCAGCGCCACCGTTACTTGATCGTCGCCCAACTCAAAGCTGGCTTGGGGCAGTTCGCTGGGCACGCCATTGCGCACCAAGTCAACCGTCAGCGTCTCGTCTTTGACGTAGTCACCGTAAGCCGCTAAAATCCCAGCGGTCAGCGGAGAAGCCGAGACGTAGAGGGTGATCCGATCGCTGATCTCCAGGCCCGCATCCTTGCGCAGTTGTTGAATGCGCCGCACGAGTTCACGGGCATTGCCTTCCTGCTCCAGTTCGGGCGTCAAGGTGGTGGTGATCGCCACGAGATAGCCACCATCTTGGGCCACACTAAAGCCAGCGCGGGGGGTGCTCCGTACTTCCACATCTTCCGGCGCGATGGCATAGCTTGTCCCATCAGCCGCGACCGTCACCGTCTCGCCACCTTGGAACTTACCCGCCAGATCCAGTTGATCCAACTCGCCTAAGAGTTTGCGGATCACCGGGTAGCCCTTGCCATACTTCTGCCCCAACTGCTTGGGGAAGGGGAAGACGACCACATCCACCAGATCCCCGGCAGCGTCGGCAAAGGCCAACGCCTTGACATTCAACTCATCCAAGATCAGGTCGGACAAGCGCACCAAGCTGGCCTGTTCTTCGCTGCTGCGGGTGCGGACCACCACTTGGGCCAAGGGCTGGCGCACTTTGAGATTGGCATTCTGCCGGGCGGCATGGCCCAAGCTGGTCACCTTTTGCGCCAAGGCCATATCGGTGCTCAACTGTTTGTCAATGAGCGCCAGGTTCGCCAGCGGCCACCGGCTCAGATGCACACTAGCCGCGGCGGGGTTGCCCCTAGTGACCAGATTTTGATAGATCTCCTCCGCGATAAAGGGAGTCGCCGGGGCGATCAATTGACTCACCTTGACCAACACCTCATAAAGCACGCCCAAGGCAGCCGGGTCGCCTTCCCAGAAACGGCGGCGACTCAGCCGCACATACCAGTTGCTCACACTATCGATAAAGTCTGCCACCGGTCGCGTCGCGCCCAACACATCATAGCGCTCGTAGGCTTCGGTCACATCGCGCACCAATGTGTTCAGCTCCGACAAGACCCAGCGATCGAGCAGATTTAGCGATTGGTTACCGATCGCCGAGTCGCCAGTCGCCAGTCGCCAGTCACCCAAATTAGCATAGGTCACAAAGAAACTATAGGTATTCCACAAGGTGTTCAAGAACTTGCGGACCGTCTCACCGACCAGGTTGACGCTAAAGCGGCGGCTGTTGCCGGGCGGGCTGGCGGTGTACATATTCCAGCGGGTGGCGTCGGCGCCGTGAATAGTAAAGACTTCCCACGGATTGACGACATTACCCTTGGATTTACTCATCTTGCTGCCATCTTCGGCCAAGATATGCCCAAGACAGATGACATTCTTATAGGCGGGCCGGTCAAAGAGCAGCGTGCTGATGGCATGCAGCGAATAGAACCAACCACGCGTTTGATCCACGGCTTCGCAGATATAGTCAGCCTGCTGTTGCTCTGCCCAAAGCGCCTGATTTTCAAAGGGATAGTGATATTGCGCCACCGGCATGGCACCACTATCAAACCAAACATCGATGACTTCTGGCACCCGCCGCATGGTGCCACCATCGGGCGCGGGCCAGGTAACCTCATCCACATAGGGCCGATGGAGATCCAGTTCACTCAGATCGCGCCCGGTCTTCTGTGAAAGTTCTTCCCGACTGCCAATGCATTCAAAGTAGGTGCTACCCGGCGCATCGCTCTTCCAGACGGGCAGCGGCGTGCCCCAATAGCGGTCGCGGCCTAAGGCCCAATCGATGTTGTTCTCTAGCCAGGCCCCAAAGCGGCCATCCTTGATGTGCTCTGGCACCCAGTTGATCTCCTGGTTGAGCGCCACGAGTTGATCCTTATGCTCACTCGTGCGGATGTACCACGTCTGCTTGGCGAGATAGAGCAGGGGGGTGCCACAGCGCCAACAGAAAGGATAGGTATGTTCGATGGTGCCGCTCCGATAGAGTAGGCCACGGCTTGCCAGCTCTTCTTCGATCAGCGGATCGGCGTCTTTCACAAAGATCCCCGCCCAGGTCATTTCTGGCTTGAACTTGCCCGCCAAGTCAATGGTCATGATCAAGGGGAGTTTGTTGGCCCGCCCCACGGCCATATCCTCGGCACCAAACGCGGGGGCGATATGCACGATGCCGGTGCCATCGTCGGTGCTGACATAGTCAGCGGTAACGACGTAGGCATAATCTTGCTCCACCGGAAAGAATTGATAGAGCGGCTCGTAATGCCACCCCGCCAGATCCTTGGCACTGAGTTTCTCCAACACTTCGTAGCCGGGGCGGAGCGCCGCCTCCACGCGTGCGGTAGCGAGGTAGATGATATCGCCGCTAACATCGCGCACTTTAGCATATTCTACCTTGGGGCCTACCGCCAAGGCCACATTACCTGGCAGGGTCCACGGCGTGGTGGTCCAGGCCAGAAGATACTCGTTCTCGCGCCCTTTGAGCTTAAATTTCACATAGACACTGGGATCGACGGCATCATCTTTATACCCAAGCGAAAGTTCGTGGCTGCTCAGCGGCGTGCCACAACGTGGGCAATAGGGGACCACTTTGTACCCTTGATAGAGCAACGCTTTATCCCAGAACTGCCGCAAGATCCACCAGACGGACTCGACATAATCGGGGCGGAAGGTGACATAGGCTTCTTCCTTATCGACCCAGAAGCCCATGCGCTCGGTCAGCCGTTCCCAATCTTTGATATATTCCATGGCCGAAGCGCGACAGCGACGGTTAAAATCTTCCACGCCATAGGCTTCGATCTGCTGTTTGCCACTCAGCCCAAGCTGTTTTTCTACCTCGATCTCAACAGGTAGGCCATGAGTATCCCAACCACCCTTGCGCAGGACATAGTGACCCTGCATGATCTTGTAGCGGGGGAACATATCTTTGAAGGCACGCGCCAATACATGGTGAATCCCCGGACGGCCATTCGCGGTGGGCGGCCCTTCAAAGAAGACATAGCGGGGGCCTTCCGCGCGCTCACTCAGGGTACGCTCAAAGATGTTATTGGCGGCCCACATCGCCATTACGCGCTCTTCCATCGCCGGATAGTTGACGGAAGAAGGGACGGGTGTAAATTTTGTTTTTGTCTCGGTTGTCATAGTTTCTCCCTCATCGGCCAGAGATCAGTAGTCAGAAGACAGAAGTCAGTAGTCAGAGAGCAACGCTATGCCCGGCCTCTGGCCTCTGTCTTCTGAGTCTGTTATTTTCCTAAACGTAACGTCATCCATTCAATATCATAATAGCGGTCGGCCACCTTGATGTACCGTTCTTCCACATACGCGGGTGCAAAGCCAGCGGCGAGATAGATTGACCGGGCAGCGCCGTTGCCCACGGTGACGGCCAGGATAATCTCCTCCAAACCAGCCATCAGGTGCGCTCTTCTAATCAATTCGGTTAAGAGCTGCTTGCCCAGGCCCTGGCCTTGTGCTTCTGGCGCAACATACATCCCGCCAACCCCGCCCCGGTGGCACACTTTGACCCCCAAAGAACGGCCAAAAGAGACAATTCCGACCAGCCGGTTGTCCTGGCAAGCCCCTAGTGTAAAGCGATGCTCACTCGCCTGCAGCCGTTCCTGGATCATTGCAATGCTCCGGCCTACTTCGTCTGCATAGGCCGAGCCAAAGGCTTCCGGGTGCTCCTGCAACGAACGCAGCCGCAGCGCTTGGTAGGGCGCGGCGTCGGCCTCTGTCAGTACTCTAATCTCAGTGTTCATGCCCACTACGATCCTTATTATATGGCATGCTTGCGGCTCATATTCCCGGTTTTCTACTTCGTCGTGTAGGGGGTGTCCCGCCCCAACCGTTTGCATATAGCCCTTGGGCGAGCCAGCCGCCATAACTGCTATAGGGCCACTGCTCTGGCTTGGCGACGAGGTGCTGCTGAACCGGCAGATAATGCATCGAGTCGAGCCGGGATGCCAGATCAGCCACGTCGATCACCCGCTGCACTTGATGGTGACTTTCCCAGAGCAAAAGTTCACCGGGAATTCCAACGAGTTGTTGGTACTCGGTTTGAAACTGCTGGTAGATTGCCCTGACCATGGTGGTTATGCTAGTGCTGCCTATCGGTTCTAGCAACAGATGGACCTGTTCCGGTAGAAAGACATATCCCACCAACCGAAAGGGCCGCCGCTTCTGCTCACGGTGTAGCGCCCTCTGCAACACACGCATCCACAGTTCGTTGGTCAACACCGCCTCATGGCCCGCCGTATGGCTAGCGACCCAAAAGAGATCGGGGGTGAAGAGATCTGTGTAAGTAACCATGGTTGGGGGTGCGTAAGCAAGTAATACGGGTAACGTAATTCAATCGGTCAGCTCAATATAGACCCGCTTGTTGATCGCGCCTTTGCTCTTGTAATCGACGACCTGCATGGCACCCACTTCGCGGGTATTGTTGACATGAGTACCGCCATCAGCCTGGAGATCCAGGCCCACAATTTCAACCGTCCGCACCGTGCTGATCCCGGCAGGCAGCAGATTAATTTTAGTGCGGATCAGGTCGGGAATTTCAAAAGCCTGTTCGCGGGGCAAGCTTCGGGTACGCACCTCACGGGCTGCCGCAATTTCGGCATTACACTTGGCTGCGATTTCGCTGATCAGCTCGCGCGTGAGCGATTCAAACTCGAAATCCATGCGCCCTTTGCCAGGGTCCATATTGCCGCCGGTGACACTGGCGCCATAGTCACGCCAGACCACGCCACAGAGAATATGCATCGCCGTATGAGTCCGCATAAGTTGATAGCGGCGCGCCCAATCGACGGTGCCAATGACATGGGTACCAACAGAGACGGCAATGGGTTCGCCATCGGTCTGTAGCGTATGCCAGATCTGGTCACCTTCTTTTTTCACAGCACTAACCCAATAGCGTGTCCCGCCTATCTCCAACCAGCCTTCATCATTCGGTTGCCCACCGCCGCCAGGATAAAAGGCCGTGCGATCCAAAAGGGCCTGCCAGTGATCGGCGGCCTCTTTGGTTGCCGTTACGGTGGCCCCAAATTCACGCCAATAGGCATCTTCATAGTAAAGAAGTCTTGTCATTTGCTTTCACCCCTTTGTTGCCAAAATAGCTAGCCGAAACAGCTAGCCGCAAACAAAAGCCAATAAAAAAACCCATCCCCCTAACGGGGACGGGCTTCAGAAGTCCGCGATACCACCCCGGTTCCTGCCAATCAAAGATTGACAAGCACCTCACTGCCAAGCCATGCTAACCAACGTAATATAGAATTACGCCCGCTGTTGCATGAGTTCGCCACAAGGATAACGGTTTGTGAAACCGGCGGCGCTTACTGAGGCCAAGCCTGTTCAGACCACTGCTCCGGAGGGATTTTCATCGCTAGAGGGTTCACTTGGCTTCCACCACCCCAAGCTCGCTGCAAGAACGTTCCAACGATTACTCTACTCCATCAACGCTTTTTCTTTCAATTAAGCAAAGTGTAGCATGGGTCAGAAGGACTGTCAAGAGTCAGTTCAAATTTGACCAGGGCAAACGCGCCCTTCGTCCGTAATAGCGGCCTGATCAAGCCGGTGGCTACCCGCTTTGCCCTGTCAGTAGCAGTTTTAACTCTGTTTTTTACAATTCGCGCTTGCCCTGCCAATTTGACGGCTACCGAATAAACGCGGCAGCTTGCTGGGCAAAGGCATCGGCGATCCGTTCGCGGTGCGGTTCACTCATCTTGAGCGATGCCAGCTCCGCCCTGGTGAAGTACCCGACTTCGGTCACTTCATCGCTGAGGCCCGGTGTCCCGTGGACAATCTGGGCAAGAAAGGCAAAGGAGACAAATTGAAAGCGATTGCCGTCGTTATAGACCGTAATGCGATGGGGTGAACTGTAGACACCGGTGAGCCGAACGACTTCGACGGTGAGGCCGGTCTCTTCGCAAACTTCGCGCCGACAGGCTTCTTCGACGCTTTCGCCAGCTTCCATACCACCGCCGGGCAGGCACCAATCCCCATTGTCGGCACGGCGGGTCAAGAGGACCTTTTCCCCCTGCTCATCCAAGATAATGGCCGTACAACCAATCCGGAGCGGCGCGGTCTGCCCGATCCGCTCACCATATTCAAAGCGCGCCATAGACAGTCCCTCCCGCGCGTTCAGGCATCAACAGAGGTGGACGCAGATTTGCGATTTTCGCCGCGCCCACCCGCAAATCAGCGTCTCACCGAACTTATCTGCTTAATCTAGATAGTCGTAGGCGATCAGCGTTAAGAATTCGATAAATTGGTCAGTGAGGATCAATTTATCGAGCAATTCGGCGGCTTCTTCATAGCGTTCGAGGCTCGGGCCACCCAACTTGTGCAGCTCTTCATCGCGGATCTGCATATACAGTTCACGCGTCACCGAGCGGCCATCGGCGAGCTTTGCCCCGTGCCGAATCCATTGCCAGATCTGCGAGCGGGAAATTTCCGCGGTGGCGGCATCTTCCATCAGATTATTGATCGCCGCAGCCCCATTGCCGTTGAGCCAAGCATTGATATACTGGAGCGCGACACTGACATTGAGCCGCACCCCATTTTCGGTGATCGCGCCCCCGCTCGCGCCGACGTTGATCAATTCGGCGCCTTCGACCTGGACATCGTCGCGCAGACGGTCCTTCTGATTGGGCCGGTCGCCCAACACTTGGTCAAAACAGGCCATCGCCACTGGCACAAGATCGGGATGCGCCACCCAAGTGCCGTCACAGCCATCATTGGACTCGCGCGTCTTATCCTCCCTCACCTTGGCTAACGCATTTTCAGTCACCACGGGGTCACGGCGATTGGGAATAAAGGCCGCCATCCCGCCAATGGCATGGGCACCATGCTTATGACAAGTGCGGATCAAAAGTTCGGTATACGCCCGCATAAATGGCACGGTCATCGTCACCTGGCTACGGTCAGGCAGGATCATATCACTACGGTTGCGCAGCTTCTTGATCGTGCTAAAGATGTAATCCCACCGCCCAGCATTCAGCCCCGCCGCGTGGTCGCGCAATTCGTAGAGAATCTCTTCCATCTCAAAGGCCGCCAGGATGGTTTCGATCAAGACTGTGGCGCGGACCGAGCCTTGAGGAATCCCCAGTTTATCCTGGATCGCGACAAAGACATCGTTCCACAGCCGCGCTTCGAGATGGCTTTCTAGCTTGGGCAAATAAAAATAGGGGCCACTGCCACGCGCCAAGAGTTCCTTGGCATTGCGGAACATATAAAGCCCCAAGTCGAAGAGGCTTGCGGAGATCGGTTCCCCATCAACCAGGACATGCTTTTCCGTCAGATGCCAGCCACGCGGACGAATGAGCAACGTCGCCGTGGTCGCATTGAGCTTGTAGACGCGGCCATCGGGATTATGAAACGCGATCGTCCGGCGGATGGCGTCGCTACAATTGATCTGGCCGGCAATCACATTTTCCCACGTCGGCGACAGCGCATCTTCAAAGTCGGCCATAAAGACCTTGGCCCCAGAGTTCAGCGCGTTGATCAGCATCTTGCGCTCGGTCGGGCCGGTGATCTCCACGCGGCGGTCATTGAGATCGGCAGGAGCCGAAGCTACACGCCATTCACTGCGCCGTATCTCTGCCGTTTCGGGCAGGAAAGCGGGAAGCTGACCGGCATCAATCGCCAGTTGCCGCTCGGCACGCCGCGCTAACAAGGCCGTACGGGTTGGGTTAAACCGGCGGTGTAAGTCGGCAACAAAGGCAAGCGCTTCGGGTGTCAACACGGCTTGCACTTGCGGTGTGCTAGGGCCCAACACCTGGACACCCTGCGGCGGTGTAATAGACATGCGGTTCTCCTACTTTCCAATGTTCATAACGGCACACGTAAGCGCAGCCGTTGGCATGAGTGAAGGGGTGATTAGATTTGCATAGTATGCTAGATGTACCCCTATTGTACCCCACCGCTAGCCATTTCGCGAAATAGGCAAATTTGGCGGCTTTGGGACATACGCCAACCTAGCGCTAACAGGTTCTGAAAATCGGTTAGCGCTTCGCTGATAGAGCAACCTTGGTGCAAAATCCCTCAACTCTTCTACCCGAAAGCTGTCCAGTATGCAGGCAAAGGTATGGTTTGGCCGCGAATGGGTTGCTCTGGTAAGATACAAACTATCAGCGCACTTAATCAGCGTGATGTGCAGCGCATGGGATGAGCTGATGCGGCAGATTGATGCTGCTTGGATGGGGTTTATCCGCGTTCCGCTGCGTAAATCCGCGTCCTATTTTCAGCACAGGGCGCAGGCAATGCTCAATCACGGCATCGCTCGTATTCAGATAAGCCAGATAAGCCAGATAAGCCAGATAAGCCAGATAAGCCAGATAAGCCAGATAAGCCAGATAAGATCGTGAGAAACATGCAAGAACTCTCCTATCCGTCCAGCCGACGTGCCGACACTGTCGATGTATTGCATGGCGTTGCTGTGCCTGATCCCTATCGTTGGTTAGAAGCAATCGATGCTGATGAAACCAAGGCGTGGATCGACGCCCAGAATGCGCTGACCGCCACCTATCTCGCCCAAGTGCCCCAACGAGAGGCGATTCGACAACGATTAACGGCCCTCTGGAACTATGAGCGCTATGGGATCCCCTTTCGCCGTGGCAATCGCTACTTTTTCACCCGTAACAATGGTCTGCAAAATCAGGCTGTCCTCTACTGGACAGCGGCGCTGACCGCCGAGCCCCAAGTGCTACTCGATCCCAATCAACTTTCAGCAGATGGCACTGTTGCGCTGAACGGCTACGCCATTAGCGAGGATGGTCAGCTATTAGCCTATGGGCTTTCTACGGCGGGGTCGGATTGGGCAGAATGGCGCGTGCGCGAGGTGGCAACCGGCAGTGATCGGGCAGATCGGTTGCAATGGATCAAATTCTCTAGCGCGGCCTGGACCCACGATCACCAGGGCTTCTTTTATGGCCGTTATGATGCGCCAACGGCTGGCGAGACCTATAAAGATGTCAACTATTTTCAGAAGCTCTACTACCACCAACTTGGGACACCCCAAAGTGCGGATCGCCTAGTCTACGCGCGCCCAGAGCAGAAAGAGTGGAGCTTTGGCCCCGTCGTCAGTGACGATGGCCGCTATCTGATCATCTACGTCACGCGGGGTACCTTTCGCCAGAATGGCATCTTCTACCAAGATCTCCAGGACCCGGCTAGCCCTATCATCGAACTCTGTAACGACTTTGACGCGGCCTATGACTTTATTGGGAACGATGATACCCGCTTCTATTTCCAGACGGATCGGGGTGCACCGCGCTCGCGTGTGGTCGCCGTGGACATTCAACAGCCGGATCAGTGGCAAGCGGTATTACCGGAGAGTAACGATTCTTTGCGCAGTGTCAGCCTCTTCGGCGACCAATTAATTGCCACCTACTTACACAACGCCCATAGTCTTGTCAAAAGGTTTCGCAAAGATGGTGCGTTGATTGATGAGGTAGCTTTACCCGGCATTGGTTCAGTCGCGGGCTTTGGTGGTCATCAAACCGACCATGAAACCTTCTATGCCTTTACTAGCTTTACTTCACCTGGCGCCATCTATCACTATGACATTGCCACCGGGAAAAGCCAAAGCTTTCATCAGCCCGAATTAGATTTTGACCCCGCGGCTTACGAAACCAAGCAGATCTTCTATACCAGCAAAGATGGTACCCAGGTGCCCATGTTTCTCTGCTACAAAAAGGGCATCACCCTCGACGGGACGCATCCAACCTATCTCTATGGCTATGGCGGCTTTAACATTCCCCAAACGCCCTCTTTTTCGTCCAGCATTCTGGTTTGGCTGGAAATGGGCGGCGTTTTTGCCCTAGCCAACTTGCGGGGCGGTGGTGAATATGGCAAGGCGTGGTACCAAGCAGGCACCTTGGCACAGAAGCAGAATGTCTTCGATGACTTTATTGCTGCGGCAGAATGGTTAATTGCCCAAGGCTACACCAGCACCCCCAAGCTCGCCATTGGTGGGGGCAGTAATGGCGGTCTGTTAGTCGGCGCTTGCCTAACGCAGCGGCCCGATCTCTTTGGCGCTTGCTTAGCTGCGGTTGGCGTTTTGGATATGCTGCGCTTTCATAAATTTACCATCGGCTGGGCTTGGGTCTCGGATTATGGTGATCCTGAAGACGCGGCCGCCTTTCAAACACTGTTGGCCTATTCACCCTATCACAACACGCACCCTGACACCGCCTACCCAGCCACCTTGATCACCACGGGCGATCATGATGATCGGGTCTTTCCCGCCCATAGTTTTAAATTTGCTGCTGCGCTCCAAGCAGCCCAAGGCGGCTCCGCGCCGGTTCTCATTCGGATCGAGACCAAAGCCGGGCATGGGGCCGGGAAGCCCATTGCCAAGCTGATTGCCGAGGTGGCCGACCGTTGGGCCTTTCTGATCGACGTTTTAGAGATGACGCCTGATACCCACAGTCAATAACATTGCTGTTAGCAAAGTGAAGAAACCCATGAAACGATTTTTTGCCATTCTCGCCCAACGGTGCCCCGTCTGTCTACAAGGGCCGGTCTTCTATTCGCTCCTTGCCATGCACAAAAACTGTCCCCACTGTGGCGTGCTCTATGAGCGCGAACATGGCTACTTCCTCAATTCCATGTTTATTGGCTACACCGCAGGGTTTCTGCTTCTCATCCCCTCGGCCTTCTACCTGTTTTGGATCAATGCCAGCATCCCCTTCTTTTCGGTAGCGATTATCCTCGAAACCATCCTCATTTGGCCGCTGATCTTTCGCTATTCACGCGTGCTTTGGATGCATCTTGATCAGGTGTTAGATCCACGCTCCGCAGAAGATACAACTGCCCTGCCAGCAAAACCACAATAGCCAACAGGGCTAGTACCTTACCTCGCCAAATGGGGCAGCACCTCTTCGATAAAGAGTTGGGTGCTGTCCAGCCGTGGCGTATCCGAAAAGCTCACATTGATCTGCTTTGCCCCTTGCGCCACTGCCGTGAGGAGCCGCTCGGTCACTTGCGCTGGGGTACCGGCAAAGCCATTGCCACCCACAGGCCGGACATGGGGAGCTTCGACCAATTTTTTGACAGCCGCCTCCGTCTCTGCCACCAAAAGATTCGACGCGGTTACCTGCACAATCGTCTCATAATCGCGGCCAATCACCCGGCAATGTTCCTTCAACACGTCTTGCTTTTGGGCATAGGTTGCCTGATCCTGATAGATGTAGTTCCACCAATCGGCATGTTGCGCCACCACCCGCAAGATGAACTTTTCGCCAGCTCCGCCTACCATCACCGGTGGTAGCGGATCGGGGTGCGGGTGGCAATAGGCATTGGCAATCTGGTAGTGCTTGCCCTGAAAGCTCGCCGGACTTTGGCTCCACATCGCCCGACAGATCTGGATTGCTTCGGCAAGTTGCCCGGCCCGCACCGATACCTTGGGAAAGGGCCAATCATAGGCGAGATATTCCTCTTCGTTCCAGCCCGCGCCAATACCTAACACCACCCGGCCACCAGAGAGAATCTGGCAAGTCGCGACCATCTTAGCCAGATGGGCCGGATTGCGAAAGCTGTTACACAACACCTGATGACCACAAACTTTATCTGGGTAGCGTGCCAGGGCAAAGGACAACAAACTCCACCCCTCGGCCACCGGTTTGCTATCATACTGGACATGATCAGGAAACCAAAGCGAGGCAAAGGGAGCCGCCACAGCATCCAAATAGGGTATGGTGTCCCCCACCAAACCAGACCAAATATTTAATCCAACCGAGACAGCCATCGCTTCCTCCTTTGCCTGTAAACGGGAATTTGTTGTTGAATGCGAAAAGTTAGTGCCTGTAAAAAGCCGTGGGATTATCTTGTTATTATAGAGCGAATCGGCCATACACTCAAACGGCAAAATTGAACCAAGGATGGCCCCTCTCCTAGGCCACGAAAAAGCCGCCAGCTTTTCCAGCATGGCGGCTTTTTCGTGGCAACACATTGCCTGCTATGGGTTACGCAGTTCGAGGCTGGTCAGAGAGCTGACCAGCAGCGCGGCGATAGGTTCTAATACAGCAAAATCTTGGCAACCGGCCCCGGTTTACCCAGCAATTGCTCGAAACAAGCGCCCCCTTCGGCCAGCGGAGACTTCTGGAGCCACGGGTCGATCTCAATGCGGCCTTCAGCTAACCACGCAAAGGCATGCTCAAAATCCAGCGGGGTATAGGCGAAGCTGCCCTGAATATTGAGTTCACTGCGGATCAAGAGATTGGCTTGAATGTTGCTCTCTTCGTCATGTAGCCCCGTGAAGATCACCTTGCCACCGGGGATCACCGCTTCGAGACATTCCCGCCGCGTGGCAGTTGCGCCCACGGCGTCAATCGCCATGTCCACGCCTTCGCCATTGGTGGCCTCCTTGATCAGCTTGACCACCTGATCTTCCCGCGGGTTAAAGATCTGCACCCCAAAATGTTTCCCAATCGCAATGCGATCGGGATCGGTGTCGGTGGCAAAAATCGTCTGTACGCCCATGGCCTTGACACATTGCAGGGTCAATAAACCAATGGGGCCTAACCCAGTGATGAGCACCCGATCAGTAGCCGTACAGCCAGAGAGTTTGGCAGCCCGCAGGGCGCAGGCCAGCGGCTCGGCCAGTGCCGCGTGTTCGAGGCTCATCCCTGCTGGCAGTGGGTAGACGTTGACCGCCGGGGCCGTTACATATTCGGCATAGCTGCCCGGTCGGTGAATCCCCAGGATGTTGCGCGGCAGGGTTAGGTTATGCCGCCCTTTCAGCGCGGCCTTGGACCAAGGCGGGCTGATCAATGGGTTGACGGTGACCTTTTGGCCGATGGCCAGCCCAGGCTTGGCGGCTTGGGCTTGTTCACCGAGCGCCACAATTTCGCCAGAAAATTCATGGCCCATGATCAGCGGCGGCACGCGCAACGAGTTATGGCCCAAGTAGCCGCCTAACTCGGAACCACAGATGCCCGAAAAGGCAACCTGGATCAAGACTTCATCGGCGGCTGGCTCTGGCTTGGCAACCTCACGCACATTCATTTGGCGCGGGCCTTCCCATACTAAGGCTTTCATAGATACCTCTCAATTGTTAGTCATTGGTCAATGAGCAATGAGCAATGATTATTCATCGTTGCTCATTGGAGCATGATTATGAGATAAGCGTTCATCAGTCAGGGATACGAATGAAGAATAATGGTATTGTATCATACAACCAATGCCGTTCATGATTATTGGCGCACTGGGCCAACGTAGCGCGGCTCACGCACCCAGAAGAGCAGCAAGAGGGCACCGGCAGCGGCACAAATGGCCGTTGTGAGAAAGAGAATATGGTAGCCGCCGGTCCATGTGGCTAGCCAGCCACCGAGGAGTGGGGCCAAGGCCAAAGTCGGGGCCAAGAGGGTGTTGGTTAGGCCAATATAGGTTGGCCGATCGGCCGGTGTACAAAATTCAAGCGTGATATTCAAGCTCGAGGTTAATTCCGCCGAAATGGCCGCGCCCAAGAGGAAAAAGATAGCGGTCAACCAAGGAGCACCAGTGGCAAACCAAGCAGTCATGGCCGCGGCCATCAGCAGCAGCGCAGCGCTCGCCAAAACCACTTTATGCCCCCAACGATCAGCCACTATCCCCCAGATCACACCCAGCAGGGCTTGGCTGGCGACCAAAATGGCGGTGAGCCAACCGATGGTTGTACCAGCCACCTGAAAGCGCTCAATCCCATAGACCATGTAAAAGCCACTAGCCATGGTGCCTAGCACAGCGACTGTTCGGCTCATGAGAAAGCGAGCATAGTTATGATCCCGGCGCAGCAACGCTGGCAACTGCTGCAAATAGGAAACCATCGGCACCCGCGCCTTGACCGTTGTGCTGGGCGGTTCCCGGTTTAGCGCCAAACCAATCCACGAAACCATCATGATCGCAAAGCCAGTGAGAAAGAGAATCACAAAGCTTTGGGGATAGGGAAACCCACCCAAAATATAACCAACAAAATAGGCACCGGCAACGCCCATCAACGCGCCGAGCCCGTGCCCAGCCCCGGACCAAAGACCGCGGCGGTGGGTAGGAATGACTTTGGCGATCATGTCATACCAAGGGGGTGTACCAATGCCGGTGGAGAAAGCAGATGTGGCCAGAAAAACAAAAAAGAGGGTCAAGGCCAATGTCGGCGCGGTATCGGCAAAAAGCCAGATCACCAGCGCGATCAATAAATAGCCCCCGCGCTCGCCTGCCCCCCCCACCCACATGACAAAGGGTTTCTTGTAGCGCAACCGTTCCGAAAAGTTGGCAATCAATAATTGCGGTAAACTAGACCCCAGGCTATAAATGGCCGGAATCAAGCCAATCGCCAACTTAGAATCGGTTAGGTGCGTCACTAATACGGGCATCACCGTCTCGCGCGAGACTAGGCTGATCCCAAACATAATAAAGATCACATCCCACAAATTAACGGAAAAATTCCAGCGTGCATTGGCGTCTGCCGCTGCAGCGGGTACAGACTCGATCGTTACCTCTGTCATGCATGTTGCTCTTTCGTGACAAACAAGCGATAAAATTTTACAAAAGAAAGCCAGGCCTAAGCCCGGCTGACGGTGATACTTTTTGAGTTGCCTTATACGGACTAGCGGCTGAGGCAGCTTTTCGCTGTCAGCCGCGGGTTTCAACCCGGCTAGTTAGCCGTGCTCAATTGCCAGCGGTTTGTTGCTGGATCGAAGCGATAGTAAAACAGGACCTCGGGCCGTTCACTCGTCACAATCAGGGTAAACTCAAAAGGGCGACTCCGCACTTCCATCGTCCCATCCTGGGCAAAGACGATGCGGCGCGCTTTGAGCGTCGGATCGGGCAAGGTAATTTCCTGGCGGACATCATCGAGCAGATCACCCTTTTCATCTATCCCAATCGAATAGATTTCTGAGCTGCGCGCCAACCCATAGTAGAGGCGTTTGCCACCATTCACAGCCCCACTTGAGACCACCGTGCTGACGGGTGTTGTCACCCCCACCGCCACTGTCCCACTGCTTATTGTCCCACTGCTCACTGTCCCACTAAACGGAGGGGTAATATAGATACCCAGACCAAAGGCATCAACCCCTTCATAGCGAAAGCGCACCTCGCGGCTAGCCAGATCGATCCGCACAATCTCGCCAACGGTTTCGGCACGCGTCGAGCCCGCGACCGAAGCGGCATAGAGACTCTCGGTATCACAGTCATACGCGAGCCCCATGAGCCCAAAGGGATTTTCACTGGTGGGGGGTGCTGGCGCAGTCAAGGTATAGAAGCGCGTCATCGCCGCGGTGAAGCTGTCAATCCGATAGACAATGTTTTGGAGTTCCGGCGGATTATCCAGCAAGCTGACATAGGGTGCGGGGAAGGTATAGACATTCCCCATCCGGTCGAGCAACACATGGCCGAGGTAGCCCGCGTCATCCCACGAGGGATGTTGGTATTGATTGATGACTTGGCCAGTTGGATCCAAGTCGATCATGCGGGCTCCCATCACACCGCGCTCCGCCGTACTTAACACAGCGCGCGTACTAAACCCTTCGGTATCCCGAAATTGGGGTGAGCGCTTACAATAGTCAACCAGCCCTGGCGGTGCGGTCGCTGGCCGGGTGTGTGTCGTCGGCGTTGGCACGACGGTTGGTGTTGCGCTGAGAAGTTGTGCGACGGCATTGCCAGAAGGAGGCGTCCATTGCTGCAAGCCCCAGATGACCCCAGCCATTAGGACGATGGCAGCGATCAAGCCACCGATCATCCAGCCCCATTGGGTGCTAGCCACCACAGGGGGCAACGCTGGTGCCGGTGATGATGGCGGTGAAGGCTTGGCGGCGGGTTGTGTTTTGGGGGATGGTTTGCGTTTTGCCATTGGTTTCATCTCTATTCTGTTACGGGGGTAAACAGGGGGCCAGCCGCGCAAGGGTAAACTTCGGGCACATAGACCCCGTCTTGGATAATGCTTTCAGCCCAGCAATATTGTTGCCCAGCTTGATCATCATTTTTCATTTGCGCCACATACCAAAAGACAATTTCGGTCGCGGCAATCGCTTCGGGGGGGCTGTCGATAAACTTTTCTGGCCCCTGTTCATGATGGATCTCACAGCAGGAGCCGATGGTGATCAGATCGACATCCCCCTCATTACGATCCACGTGGCGCCGCGTTACATAGCTATAGGGATTATCACCCCGGCCACCGTCATCAAATTGACCGCGCCCGGCCGCAATGTAAAAACCGGTGCCAGCCGCGTCAGTGACCCGAAAATCATGCCCATTAGGATCGACTAGGTTGCTCGGCCCTTGCCAATGTTCCGTTGTCCACGCTTGCCAGCTATCACCAGTCCAACCAGAAAAGGTCAAATCACCACTAAAAGCAATACGCAACACCGGTCGATACCAGCCATCGTTGCCACAGCCACGTCCTAGGTTGATCATCACGGGACGAAAGCGACCATCCTTGTAAAATTCATAGCGATTCTGGTAATGATAGTTACAGGGCAATGGCCATAGGTCGCTGCGGAAATCTTGTACCAGGGCAAAGCCCACCACTTCATCCGCCTGGGTAATCTCTTCTACCATAGGCCCATTAAAGGCCACCACCGCGGCTTGGCTAAAGGTCGGGCAACCGATGGCGTCGCTATAGCCAAACCCTTCTCGCGTTGAATAGCTCACATGCCAATCGACGACCGAGACGCTGTCAAAACGCGGTTTGTTATTAAAGTGGACGCGGTCTAGCCGGAGTCCGTCCGATGTGGTGATGAGATAGTCAAAGGACCAGCCATCCCGCGTCAGCGTGTTGACCGTATCGCAAAATTGGCGTGTGACCACTTCATCCTGAAGCTGCTTTTCGGAAATGACGGGAGCCGCCACATTGCCCACCTCCGTCCAACGAATGCCGACCAGCACCCCATCGGTCAAATCCACAATGGCCCACAGAGCGCGCTCACCGCTCACAAAGGTGGGGGCGACGCACAGATGACGTGACCGTTCACAGCGCGTTTGGCTAAGCGCGGTTTTGGTGCTAGCCATCAGCGCCGCGGCCGCTTCTGGTTGCCCGCCCAACGCGTCGATCACTGCGGGGGCGTTGATGGCGATTTCTACGGCCAACTGGGTCAAGGCCGGTGGAATATCGGGCTGGCTTTCGGTGCTGCGCAACACCTCAAGAACCTGTTGCTGTTGCAGATCGACGAAGGCCAAGATGGTCAGGTTATAGGCAAAGTTAAACAGTTCAACGCGATAACAGCTAGAAGAGGCGCAACTCGCCGTCGCGGGTGTCAGATCGGTCGGGCGTACTGGATAGACACCAAAGATCTCATTGCGCAGTGGCACGCCGGTTTCAGCCCCCCACAGATCGCGCTGAACACGCGGATCGCGGAGGGCGATCGCTTGGGCCAAGCTTTGCTCATCGCTCATACCCTCTTCCAAGCGCAACACCGGGATCGCCTGCTGCATGGCGTCGGTAACGCGTGCTTGATATTGCTGCCAGACCGGCAAAGTCGCAGCCGTACGCTCGGCTAATTCGCCTGCTGCTGGCGTCGGCGTGACGACAGTAGGTGCGCGCAGGGTGCGGACGGCAGCGGTCGCGGTTGCACTAAGCGTGGCCGTCGGTGAAGGGGATGGCAGCGGGGTTGGGGTTGTAGCACGACAGCCACTACTCCATAATAACAGCCCAAGGAGCAGACAAAGCGGGGTTCGCCACAGAGGGGTTCGCCACAGAGAGATTCGCCACAGAGAGATTCGCCACAGAGGGGTTCGCCACAGAGGACACATAGCATTTCCTAAATCAACAAAGGTCATTTGGGCAAAAAGTGAGCCGTCCTCACGACATTTTTCGACCGATACGAGCGACAGCCACTGCTAGTCGCGGCGCGCAATACCAGCTTATTCTCTCAACAAAAACGCGGGCACCACGGAGCCACCACCAGCAGTCACATTGAGCAGCGTGACCGTGCTCAAGCGCGTTAAACAGCCGCCCACGCTATCGCCATGAAAGAGAAAGGGATCACAATCCACCAAGCGTTGGCTGATCTCAACGCGCCCCTGATCATCGATGCGCGGAAAATCTTCATAGGCAATCGTGGCGCGCGCTTGGACAATACTAGGTTCGCGCAAAGCGGTCTGCAAAGCGGTGTCCCATATCGCTTGTTCCGTCTCCCAACCGATGAGAACGCCTTTCCCCCCATATTCATCATTGGGTTTCAGCACCAGTTGATCTTTATTGGCGCTAATCCAAGGCACCAAATCCAACGGCTCGCCTTGAGGGCCCATCGTCGTTCGCTCTTCGACCAGGCGCGTCCACGGGATGTGCTGCCGGACAGCGGCCAGCTCGTCGGCAGTAAAGAGATGGGCATTGCGTTCGTCCGAGACCACGGCAAAACTGGCCTTCTTATGGAGCAATTTACAGGCAAAGGGATTAGCCATACAGATCGCGCCAGCCCGTACCGCCGCAATAATCGGATGATTCAGCCCATATTTTTGGACCAACTCACTGCCCAACACCCGTTTGTAGACAAAATCCACCGGACGACCTGCGGCATACATCTGCCCTTGGCGGAACTCCATCTCGTCGGGATCACAAATGGTCGCCGTGATGCCATGACGGGCAAAGTACTCGACAAAGAGCTTAAATTCAGTGGTGGTGGGGACGCCGCGAAAATCGACAATAGCAATGTCCGGCAATTTATGGCGGTTGCCGCGCCATTGGTAGTAGATCCGCAGCAGGGCAGCGACAGCGTGTGGACGCGCTTCCAACGATTGCACCCCGTAACGCGCTTGGAAACGCTGCATAAGCGGTAGTTCTAGAAAAAGCTCGGCCATCACGTCATTGTAGGCCATACCCGCCGGACTTTCCCCGTTAAATTCAATAAAATTCAGGGTATAGTTGCCATCGGGATGGCGGGTAAAGAAGCTGTCCAGGCGCGCCGTCGGTATATTGGTGGTGTAGCCGGTGGGCAAGCGCACCAATTCTTCCTCGGTCTCATCTAAAAAGAGTTGGGCTCGCAACTTGTCATCGGCCAGCAGCGCCGCGGTCGCTTTGCGAAAAACCTGCAACGTCAGCACCGTACGTTCGGTCAGGTAGCCATAGCTAGCTGCGGTGTGAAACATGGGGCGTAGCACCGTACAAAGCGGTCGTTGCCCAAAGATCAGATCACGCGCCGCCAAACCAGGATAGAGCACTTCCCAACTTTGTTGGGCCAGTGTTCCTGTGTTGCAGAGCTCATGGTAGTGGTTGATCGCAGTGTGTAGATTGGTCATAGGTGGTCAGATCGCAGGCTGTTTGAAAAGCCGCCTTTACACCGGAGCGGTTTCCCAAAACCTGCCCAGTGCAGACGAGTCCTATCCCTTTTCGAGCCGTTTTTAAGGGTTCGCACAGAAAGAGCATCGGTCGATTATATCATTCAGCAGCCAGTTTCTTCAAGATGCCGGTCACTAATTGCGTCAGGCGGGGTACAATGATCTTACCCGCCGCGGCGACTTCTTCATGCGTGGGTTCACTATCCGCATCGAGTTGATCAATACAGACATTGGTGATCGTGCTCAAAGCAAGCACTTCCATACCGGCATGGTGGGCGACAATCGCTTCGGGCACGGTGCTCATGCCAACGGCGTCGGTACCGAGCAGACGCAACATACGGATCTCAGCGGGTGTTTCAAAATTAGGGCCAGAGAGCCAAGTATAGACCCCGCGCTGCAAAGTCAAACCCTGTTCCGCCGCCACGGTATTGGCGAGCTGGCGCAGACGACGCGTATAGGCGCGATTCAGCGGTGGAAAACGCGTGCCAAATTCCTCGAGATTGGGACCCATCAACGGGTTATGACCGGTCATGCCGACTAAGTTGAGGTGATCTTCCATGACCATGATATCGCCAACGGCAAAATTAGGATTGACACCCCCTGCCGCATTGGTCAGGATCAATGTGTTAATGCCCAACCGCTGCATGACACGGACCGGCAAGGTCACTTGTTGTAAGGAATAGCCTTCATAAAAATGAAAGCGGCCCTGCATGGCACAGACGGTTGCGCCAGCTAGCTTGCCAATGACGAGCCGCCCCACATGGCTTGCCACCGTGCTCAGGGGAAAGTATGGAATCTCGGCATAGGGCAGGAAGTCCGCGGTCTCAATTTGTTCAGCCAGAGGCCCAAGACCGCTGCCCAAGACCAAGCCGATCGTCGGTGCATGCTGCGTCTGGCTGCGAATATAGGCAGCGGCTTCGTCATATTGTGCAAGCGTAAAGGTGGTCATCATCGGTTCCTACTGGGTGAGTGCAGGCCAGCTTCATACCAAATGGGGTTTAGGCAAACAAGGCACAAGCGCCACAAATCGGTGTTACTGTACAGACATGTATTGGCGTACAAAAGATAACGGGGGTGCCACGGGTTCGGCAGCTTTGCGGAAGCCCTCGGGGTCTTCCCGCCAACTCCGCACCATCTCTATCTGCTCAGGCGTCTCTGGCGAGTGCGGGTGGCGGTCGCGTTTAGCCACATCTTGCCAAAGGCGCGCAACCTCGTTCAAGGCTTCGTCGCCCCCCATACCATGCCGAACAAAGTGGCAGCCCACCACTGTGCCAGTCCGCCCGACGCCCCCCCAACAATGTACATAGACATTATGACCAATCCGCAACGCAATATCGATCTCATCCAAAATTTGGGTCATCTGGAGCGGCGTCGGCACACTCAGGTCACAAATAGCCATACGCAAATAGATGACCGGACGGGCATAGCCAGGATAGGCCGTCGGCAGCAGGTGCCGATACGGTTCTAGACCGTCCGCAGGGTCGGTTAGATCCAGGTAGTAGGTGATGCCGAGCTTCAATAAGAGTGCTAGCTTTTCTTGCGCCTCTAGTTGGGTGCGGGCACCGGGATACTCACCAGCCAATAAACGACCTGGTTTTACCCAGTAGCAGTTGGGAAATGGACGCGCGGTGCTAGTCAGTGTGGTAGACATTGCGTACTCCTTATTTTCCATCAAACAGCTACACGCTGGTCAAAAGTAGGGCAAGGCTTTCAAGCCAACTAGATAGCCCTATCATCCATAAAATTCGTTTTTCTATTTTACTTAACATATAATAAGACACAGGTTTCAGTAGCGCCAAGTTCTCTCAGGCGAGATTGACAAATCATAAAGGAAATCAAGGGGGCACTTTTACCCTCCAACAACGCTATGGCAAAAAAATCAGCCAAACTATCTAAACCACAAACGCGTACGCTGGATCTGCGTACCTTTACCAGCGAATTTTTTACCCATCTAGGGGCTACCGTCAAAACGGTGGACCGCCGTAAAACCGGTGCACTCCAAGTCGATTTGCCCACCGAGTTGGCGACCTATTTTGGGCAGCCTACCTTGACCCTTTATTTTCAACAACCCACTAGTGAACTGCTGCCCACAGGACAACAGTTAGTCGCCCATGGCAGTCCCCTCTTTGACAAAATGTTGGCCTATCTTGACAACCGCAGTGCCGTGACTCATCAACGGCTACCGGTGCGCCATCAAGCAGGGGAAGAGCTCATGCGGGCCGTGCGCCCCATCAATACGGGCATCGTGGGACTCCGCCTCAGTGAGCAGACCCAGCATCTCTATGCCTTTCACTGGCATATTACCTACCGCGCGGATGACAAGCACGAGGAACTTTATTCGGTGTTGCTCAATGAAGCTGGCGAGCGCATGGATCTACCCGCCGCCGCGACAGATCCAGACGCCCCAAGCGCACTCACCCAGCTATTGGCGGATGCCGAGGCGTTTCCCAGCGAGAGCGCAGCAGAAGGGACCCTGGGCAATACCAGTGGCCGATTACCCCCCATGACCCATCTTGGGCGCCTGGCCGAGATTGCCCGTAAATATGCCATCTACCACGCCGATGTCCGCTGTGTCAGCCATGAAGCGGAGATTTTGCCACGGCTGTACAAAACGCTCAACCGCCTGATAACCTACTACCAACAGCAGATCGAGGAAGTCTACGACGCCCATGACCCCACCGGCGAAAAACGCCGCGCCCTGGAAAGTGATCTCGAACGTAAATTGGCCGAAGAAGTCGAAAATCATCGGCTGCGCGTTGGCGTCCAACTCTTCAGCTATGCCGTCCTGCAAGTTCCCATAGCCGCGGCAGACCTCACCCTCAGCGACGGCAAGCGTGAAGTCGCGGTTCAAGTCATGCGGAATCGGTATGACGGCACCCTTCAACGACCGCGCTGTAGCGTCTGTCACCAGGAAATGACACAGGTTGTGCTCGACCGCAACGGCCATCTGATCTGTGATCGCTGTCTGCATCAATGTGGCACCTGTCAAGAACTTCTCTGTACGACTTGTGGGGTGGCCCCTTGCCCCGTCTGCCAACAACAAAATTGTGACACTTGTGGACGGCTCTGTTGGGCCTGTGGTGAACGCGCTTGTGCCGAACACAACAGCCCTTGCCCCGTCTGCAAGGACGAAGTTTGTCATGCTTGCCAGGAATTGTGCAGCCACTGTGGCGTCCGCCAATGTCGTAGCCATTTGCGTCTGGATCAGGTCAAGGTACAGGCTGGCGAAACGGCCTATATTTGCGAAGCGTGCGCCTTGCGCTGCCCCGGCTGTGCCCAATATAGCGCGGAAATTGGACGTTGTAGCGCCAGCGGACAACGCTTTTGCCAGAATTGTCTGGTCAGCTGTACCGCGTGCCAACGCACAGTGGGGGTCGGTTTTTATGAACGGATTGACCAAGCACCCTACTGTCATCGCTGTTTAGTCGAATGTCCGAGCTGCCAACAATGGGCCTTAGCCACAACCTTACAGCCCTGCGCAGTCCCATCAACGCCGCTAGCCATAGCCCACAATTACTGTCCCCAGTGTGGCGCAATGTGTGACCTTTGCGGTCGTGACTATTGCGCCGAACATAGCCAGCGCTATGCCACTTGCGAGCATGTGGTCTGCAACAGCCATGCCGCCCATTGTCTGCACTGTGCCGAGAGCCTTTGCCCACTCTGCCACACCGTCTGTGCTATCTGTGAACGCTATCATTGTGAGCAACACACGGTTACTTGTAGCCAATGTAGCCAAGCCTATTGCCAACGGTGTGTTGGGAAGAGCGGGCTTTGTGTGACCTGCCAAACGCTAGCCAGCGATGGGATCGCGGTGGATCTCACCCAGGAAGCCTGCTTTGCCGACCCTAGCGTAGCCAATCTTGCCCCCTACTATACTTGGCAACGCGCGCATAATCTGCGCTATATCCTCTATCGGGGCCAAGCAGAACAACGGCGGCCAGCCCTCATTGTGGTCGCCGAAGCCGAAGATCAGGTCGTGTTCATAGAAGGGCAAGGCGCACGGGCAGGTTCAGCCACGGCGACCACCGAAGCACCCCAAGTAAAAGACGCCCACGAATGGCTACACGAATTCCAGGAATGGCTACGGCGGATTCGGAGGAATAGCCGTGGACGCTAAACAACCCAACTTGCAACTTGGCTTGCCCGTAACCCACGCCGCGCAGGCCCATCTGTCTGATTGTCACCTCTGTCCCCACCATTGTGGTGGGCAGCGGGCAACGGCCCAGGGGGTCTGCCGCGTAGGGGCCGTCAGTTATATTGCCAGCGAGATGCTCCACTTGGGGGAAGAAAGCCGCTTGCGCCCGGCCCATGCGATCTTCTTTAGTGGCTGCACAGCAACTTGCCGCTTTTGCACCGCGGCCAAGTTCGCCTTTCACCCCACCTATGGCGTGGCGGTCAGCCCCCAGCAGTTAGCGGCCCGCATGGTTGAACGGCAACAACAAGGCGCGCGCTCGATCTGTTGGATCGGGGGTGATCCAACACCGCACATTCCGTTCATGCTGGCGACGCTCGAGAGCTTGGGTAACCGGAAGCGGGTACCCGTGGTCTTTAATAGCAATTTTTACTTGACCGATGCCGCGCTGATCCTCTTGGCCGATGCCATTGACCTCTATTTGCCGGATCTCAAGTTTGGGCCTGCAGTTGGGCCGCAAAGCTGTGGTGAACGCATTGGGGGCATGCCTAACTACTGGCCGATTGTGACCAACGTGTTGGACCAGCTCTATCAACAGGGACGCCAGTTGTTGGTGCGCCATCTGCTCATGCCTGGTCATTTTGCCTGCTGCACCGAACCGATTTTGCACTGGCTCGCCGCGCGACCGGGCATGACCGTCAGTCTGCTCACCCAATATCTCGCGCCGGCCCATGCCAAAGGTAGATTAGCCGCTTCGTTGACAACCGCAGAGATTCAGACTGCGACAACCTTAGCCCATCAGCTAGGGCTTCGTTTAGTGGAGTAGCGCGAAAAATTACGCCTAACCACGTTTTGGCAGAAAACGGTTTTGCGCTAAGCTCGGTCAGCTACATACTGGTGCCAGACGCAGCGCATCTCTTGAAAGAATGGATAGTTACACAAGTTTATGATCCCAACTACCGCACTTCACAAACCCGAAATTATGAGCCCGGCTGGCTACTGGCCCCAGCTCCATGCAGCCATTGAGGCGGGCGCAGACGCCGTCTATTTTGGGCTCACCCATTTTACCGCACGTGCGAAGGTTGGCTTTAGCATGGCCGAGCTACCAGAGGTGATGCGCACGCTGCATGCCCGCGGAGTCAAAGGCTATGTGACCTTTAACACCTTGGTCTTTGATCATGAGCTGCCAGAAGCGACCAAGGCATTGGCGGCCATAGCCACCGCTGGGGCAGATTCGATTATCGTGCAAGATGTCGGCATTGCCCAGCTTGCCCAACAGATCGCGCCAGAGCTGGCCGTCCATGGCAGCACGCAGATGAGCATTACCAGCGCCGAAGGGGTCGCCTTGGCGCAACAGTTTGGCGTCAGCCGGGTGGTGCTGGCGCGTGAATTGGCCCTAGCAGAGATTCGCGCCATTCGCCAGCAGACCACTTGCGAATTAGAGATGTTTGTCCACGGTGCGCTCTGTGTCTCCTATTCGGGCCAATGTTTCTCTTCGGAAGCCTGGGGCGGACGCAGCGCCAACCGCGGGCAATGTGCACAAGCCTGCCGTCTGCCCTATGAACTGCTGGTAGATGACGTGGTCAAGCCTTTGGGCGAGGCGCGCTACCTCCTCTCGCCGGGCGATCTCTATGCCCTTCAGCAGATGCCCGACATTGTGCAGCTCGGCGTCTCCGCGCTCAAAATCGAGGGGCGCTATAAAGATGCCAACTATGTCGCGCTGACCACTGCCGCCTATCGCAGGGCGGTCGATGAGGCGTGGGCGGGGTTACCGCTTAGCCTGACTGCCGCCGAAGCCATTCAGGTAGAGCAGGTCTATTCGCGGGGGCTGGGGCCCTATTTTATCACCGGCACCAATCATCAAAAGGTAGTACAGGGGCGTTCTCCCCGCCACCGTGGCGTGCTCATGGGGCAGGTGACCCAGGTCTTTGAGGATCAGCTGGTGATCAAGCCAAACCAGACCGCGCAAGTGGCACCGCTCAAAGCGGGTGATGGCGTTGTCTTTGATGCCGCGGCGTGGCGTAGCCCCGAAGAACGGGAAGAAGGGGGGCGTATCTACCATGTGAAGCCACGCGCCAAAGGCCAAATCGCGCTGGAATTTGGCAACGGTTCGATCAACTTCAGCCGGATTCGTCCTGGTGATCTGATTTGGCGCACCCACGATCCAGAGCTGGACAAAGTTGCCCGGCTCTACAACGAAGCCACGGCACCGGTGCACAAACAGCCGCTACAGGTGCGTGTGGTCGCGCACGCAGGGCAACCCCTCCAGTTGCATTGGTCACTGGTAGAACAGCCCCAGATCCAGGTGACAGTGACGGCAGAGGATAGCCTCGCGCCAGCAACCAAACATGGACTGACCGCAGCCTATCTCCAGGAACAACTAGGGCGCTTGGGCAACACGCCATATACGTTGGCTGCGCTGCAACTGGAACAACAGGGAAATCCTTTTGCCCCCAGTTCGCTCCTCAACACCTTACGCCGCCAAGCCGTTGAACAGTTGGCCGCACAACAGACCCGTCCGCGCGCCGTGACCATCCACACCCCGCCAGCCCAACGGGAACCCCAACCGCCCCTGGCATCGCTAGCGCCGGTTGGACCGCCCGCTTTGCATCTCTTGGTTCGCACGCCGGAACAATTAGAAGCGGCGTTGGCCCTCCAGCCCGCCAGCATTACGCTCGACTATCTCGATCTCTATGGTCTGCGCCCAGCCGTGGAACGTGTACAGGCGGCGGGCATCCCGGCCCGCGTGGCAAGCCCACGGGTGCTCAAGCCGAATGAGCAGCGGATCGTCAACTTTTTGCTCCGTCTCCAGTGCCAGATCTTGGTGCGCTCCACCGGCCTGCTCCAAGCACTCCAGAGCGCAGCAGCCACCGACCACGTGGGGCAACCAGCCACGCAACCGCGCCTCTTTGGCGACTTTAGCCTCAACGCGGCCAACGTGCTGACCGCCGAAACTTTTCTCACGTTGGGCCTTTCGCGCCTTACCCCCACCTATGATCTCAATGCGGCGCAGGTGGCTGCCTTGGCGCGTGCGTTGGGGCCACACCATATTGAAGCGGTTGTCTACCAACACCTACCGGTTTTTCATACCGAGCATTGTGTCTTTTGCCGCTTTCTCTCCCAAGGGACCAGCTATCAAGATTGCGGCCATCCCTGTGAAAAACACCGCGTGGCCTTGCGCGATCAGGCTGGGCGCGCCCACCCGGTGATGGCGGACGTTGGCTGTCGCAATACCGTATTTGGGGCAGAAGCGCAAGAAGCGAGTCGCCATCTCGATGCATGGCAGGCGGCGGGCATCCGTCACTTCCGGCTCGAATTTGTCCATGAAAGTGGCGAACAGGTGAGGCAAATTGGCGAGGCGTTTGCAGCCTATTTTGCGGACGATGGGGCAAAGCAACAGAGCTGGCGTGAATTGAGCCAGCGCTTACAAGCGGTGACGCCGCAGGGCACCACCGAAGGGAGTCTCTTTATTGCAGCCAACTATCAGGAGATTCCGCTTTTGCCCTAACATGCGCTATTTAGCGCAGCGTCGGTTGATCCAAAAGCTGGCGAATGGTCTTGGTAAGCACTGGGAGTGAGTAGGGCTTGGGCAGAAAAGTCACATCGGTGCGGCGCACCAGCGCTTCCGGCACCTCGGCCATGTGCCCCGAGACCAGCAACACCGGAACCCCTGGCCGGAGTCGCATAAACTGTTCCGCGACTTCGCGCCCGTTCATCTCCGGCATCATCATATCGGTCATCAGGAGATTAATCGGTTGCGTCTGTTCTTGGGCAGTCCGCAGCGCATCCGCTCCAGCGGCATATTCCAATACGCGATAGCCATAACTGGTCAACATTTCGACGGCCACCGCGCGCACAGGCTCATCATCTTCGACCAAAAGAATGGTTTCGGCTCCCGGTGCCGAAACATTAGCAGGAGCATTTGCCCTTATTGCCATGGGCGTCAGCGTTTGTGGCAACATAATTTGGAAGGTAGTCCCCTGTTGGAGTGTGCTTTGGAGACAAATCTGTCCACCATTCTGCTGCACGATGCTATGGCAAATGGCTAGCCCCAACCCGGTTCCTTTCCCTTGTTCCTTGGTTGTGAAAAAGGGATCGAAGATCTGTTTTTGCAATTCCGGCGCAATCCCCACGCCGGTATCACTCATTTCGATCACACTATAGAGACCGGCAGGCAGGGAAAAACGCAACCGAGCCTCCGGTTCCTTCAGTTCCTGATTGTAGGTGCGAATGGTCAGCTGCCCCCCTTGTGGCATGGCATCGCGCGCATTCACAGCTAGGTTAATAATCACTTGCTCAAATTGGCCCGGATCGATCTGCACTTGGCCTAAAGTAGGATCGAAAACGGTATCCAGAGGAATGGCTTCACCTAATAGGGAAGTCAGAATCGCGGTCAACCCACTTACTAATTCATTGAGATCCACAATGCGGGGCTGTACAACCTGTTTTCTGGCAAAGAGGAGCAGTTGATGGGTCAGTTGTGCCCCTTTTTCGCTAGCCGCCTGAATATTTGTCAGCGCATGCTGTAGCTTTGCATTGCTGCTACCGGCTTGCCTTTCGGCCAAGCTCGCAAAGCCTTGGATCACGGTCAGCAGATTATTAAAATCGTGGGCAATGCCACCTGCCATCCGCCCCAAACTCTCTACCTTTTGCGCAGCATATAGTTGTTCTTCGAGCGCTTTACGAGCCGTTACATCCCGCACCAAAGCAACGATCTTATCCGGCCCCGATGCACTGAGCCGGGTTTCCACATAATGGAGTTGATCATGGAGCTGGAGCGGATGTTCCAGCGTCAGCACTTCGCCCGTCTGGATCACCTTTTCAATCGCTTGGACATATTGGGCGGCTAGGGCTGGCGACAGCAGATCATAAACCGATTGTTGGGCAAGGGGGTTCACGGGGAACAACAAGGAGGTCGGCTGGGCCGCGTGATAATCGAGCAATGTCCCTGCGCGCGTCGCCACAAGAAGATGATCCGGGATGGCATCGACGAGGGCACGATAGGTAGCGGCCTGTTGGCGCAGTTCTTCTTCGATCCGTTGGCGCGTGCAGAGATGACCTAACAACAGCGCATAAAGCGCCAGTAACTCACCTTCTTGCTCGGAATAGGGCTTCTTTGTCAATAGGTTGTCGGTGAAGAGATAGCCAATGATCTGTTCACCATTCCAAAGCGCAGCAGTGGCCTTCCAACCGAGTTGAGCAGGTACGCCATTCAGGGGGTAGAGCAGCACATCCGTTTCGTAGGCATAGCGCTCTTTGCGGTACATTGCATCATCGAGCGGAAAGTCGTCGGAGAGATTGCGCTGCCACTGCCGCTCATCGCGTAGCATACCCATTTCGTCGATGCCGTAGGAGCCGGTAATCGTATTCGGTGTAGTGCCGATAAACCAGAGGCCGAGCCGATCAAAGCCCAACTCCTGCCGCCCCAGGATAATGGCATTGCGGCATAATTCATCCCAATTTGTACTACGCGTTAGGCGCGCAGCCAATTTGCTCAACGCGGCCAGGCGAGGCAGCAAATGATCAGCGGAAGGTTGTGTCGCGGCCGCGCCAACTGAGGCCGCAGGTACATCTGGTGTATGCATGACTAACCCGGGGAATCCCTACGAGATGGTTTGAAAAGGGGCCAGGACCAGTCCACACCGGTTTTTATAAAGGGTAAGCAAATGTTGCGGTATATGCTGATTGCCCGGCGCTGAAGCACCGGGCTAGGGAACAACGCCCGCTGAAGCGGGCTTTAGACGGCGCTGTTCCCTAGTCCAATGGCTTTTCGGGGCCTGTTGGGTGCGGGCGCTTTGCCGATTTATGCTCTTCATCTTCATGAAAACCGGTCAGCTGGACAGGATATCTTTTCCAACCGTTTCTAAAATAGGCCAGCAGATTGGGCTTCTTGTGGCAAGACAACAGCTAGGGGACCTACGCTCTGCTGGTACTTCAATTCAACATAGACAACAAAATCTTAACAAAGGAAGATTCTTTTTTGCAAGTTTTCGGGGCACTTTCTACCCATAGAATGGAGCTATAAAAAACGCGGCTTTGACCAACCAAAGTCGTGCGAACAACTTGGTTGAGCAAAGCCGCGCCCGGCAAGGTTTGTTGAAACACCTGTTCGATATCGCCGGTTAGCGCAGCAGACGATGCACAAGGTGATCGATCAAAAGATAGAGCACAACGGCAGCAATGAGCAAGCCCCACCAGGGCATCTGCACCCAAACCACCAGAAAAAGGCGATCTATGACGCGCAAAAGAATATACCCAAAGATAATCGTTGTAACCAGTGCGGCTAGCCGTTGTTTGACCGTAGAAGACATGACAAAGCCTACGCTTTTTTCTTGCTACTGCTCTTTTTAGGGGCGACCTTTTTGGTTCCAGTGTTCTTGGCGTTGCTTCCTTTGGCCGTTGCAGCACGCTTAGTGGTTGCAGCCTTAGTGGCAGCAGCCTTAGTGGCAGCAGCCTTAGTGGCAGCAGCCTTAGGAGTCGTTGCTTTCGCCGGAGTGCTACTCGCGCGGCGCGCTTTGGTGCCACTCCCTGGCTTGCCCGCTTTCTCGGCTAGCCACACCAGCGCCTGCTCCATGGTGACCGTCTCTGGCGCGACTTCTTTGGGCAAGGTTGCGTTGATCTTCTGGTGGCTGACATAGGGACCATAACGCCCGGCCAAGACCTGCACCAGGCCGCCGTCTGGATGTTCGCCTAGTTCCTTGAGTACATTCTTAGCGCTGCTACGGTCACCGCTGCGCTTGCCCTTACGCGTTGCAGCGGCGGCCAACAGTTCCAAGGCCCGGTCTAGTTCAACCTCCAAGACATTGTCATCTTTGCGCAAGCTGGCATAGACACCGTCATGAACGATATAGGGACCAAAGCGGCCAACGCCCGCGCGAACCGGCTTCTCCGTCTCGGGATGTTCGCCCAGGTAGCGCGGCAGGCCGAGCAATTGCAAAGCCACCTCTAGGTTGATTTCTGCTGCATCCATGTTCTTGAGCAGACTGACCCGCTTGGGCTTCTTGTTGCCGTTCTGATCTTCTTCACCCAACTGCACATAGGGACCATAGGGCCCAATCTTGAGTAATACAGGCAGCTCCGTCGCGGGATCGATGCCCAAGGTGGCTGGACCATCGGTCTTCTGGTTAAAGAGCTGTTCCGCCAATTCCGCCGACAGATCGGCGGGCGGCAGATCGGCAGGAATGCCTGCCGTGACCCGTTCTCCATTCAGTTCCTTCGCCAAGAAAGGACCAAATTGGCCGATACGCACCTCAGCCGGGAAATCATCCAACGCGACCCCACTGGCAAGGCGGGGATCGATCCCCGCTTCTTTTTCCTTCACCTGGGTTTCCAGCCCCTGCTGGCCGAGATAGAATTGCCGCAGGTAGGCCAACCAATCAGTCCCCCCATTGGCAATATCATCCAGCTTCTGCTCCATGGTGGCCGTAAAATTGAGATCAACTAAGTCAAAGAAATGATCTTCGAGTAGCTTAGTCACGGCAAAAGCGGTAAAGGTCGGCACCAATTCACGGCGTACCTTAAAGGCATAGCCGCGCTGCTGAATGGTATCGATAATCGTGGCATAGGTGCTAGGGCGGCCAATCCCCTCTGCTTCTAACGCCTTGACCAAGGTCGCTTCCGTATAGCGCGCTGGCGGTTTGGTTTCGTGGCCCACAGCGTCTAGCTGACGGCAATCGACCTCTTCGTCAATGGTGAGCGGTGGCAAGGGCGATTCCTGGCTTTCTAGCGCGGCCTCGGGATCGTCGGAACCTTCCACATAGGCCCGAAAGAAACCGGCAAAGAGAACCGTGCGCCCAGAGGCGCGGAAGAACGCGTCTTCGACAGCCATGGTCGCGGTGGTAAAGCGTAAGCGGGCGTTGGCCATCTGCGTCGCGACGGTTCGCTTCCAGATCAGGTCATAGAGACGCCGCTCTTCGCCGCTTAGGGGCAGCTCATCCACTGGTAACATTCGTTCACCAGCGGGGCGAATCGCTTCGTGGGCTTCCTGGGCATTTTTGGTCTTGCTGGCGTAGCGCCGCGGTCGCTCGCTGAGATATTGCTCCCCGTAGAGTTCGGTAACCCGGCGGCGTGCCGCGTTAAGGGCTTGATCGCTCAGGTTGACCGAATCGGTACGCATATAGGTGATGTAGCCATTTTCATAGAGCGATTGGGCCACCCGCATGGTCTCTTTGGCACTCATACCCAACTTGCGATTGGCTTCCTGCTGCAAGGTGCTGGTCGTAAAGGGTGGCGCGGGCGAACGGGTCGCTTCGCGTTCTTCCAATTCGGCCACCCGCCAACGGCCTGTCAACAGGCGCGCTTTGAGTGCTTCGGCCTCTTGCTGATTGAGCAAGAGCACGTTCTTCTTATCGGCCACTTGCCCCGTGTTCTCGTCAAAATCACGACCGCTGGCTACGCGAACGCCGCCAACAGAGATCAAGTCGGCCTCAAAACGATGGTCGGGACGATCAGGGCGTTTGTTCAAAAAGGCTTTCAAATCCCAAAATTGCCCCGAGCGAAACGCGCGGCGTTCGCGCTCGCGCATCACCAACAGGCGGACAGCCACACTTTGGACCCGCCCCGCCGAGAGACGAGGGGCGATCTTCTTCCAGAGCAAAGGCGAAACCGTATACCCCACCAGGCGATCCAGAATGCGGCGTGTCTCTTGAGCGCGCACAAGGTCTTGATCAATCGTGCGGGTTTCGCGCAACGCCTGCTGAATGGCTTCGCGGGTAATTTCGTGGAAGACCATCCGCCGCACAGGCACTTTGGGCTTGAGCACTTCGTGCAAATGCCAACCAATGCTCTCACCTTCGCGGTCTTCGTCGGTGGCTAAGATGAGTTCATCGGCTTCCTGCAACTGTTTACGCAAGTCGGTGACCACTTTTTTCTTAGCGGACGGAATCACATAGAGCGGATCAAAGTCACGCTCCACATTTACACCGAGGCGTGACCAAGGCTCTCCCTTGTACGCCGAAGGTACCTCAGCCGCCGAGGCGGGGAGATCACGGACGTGCCCCATGCTTGCTTCGACATGGTATTCTTTCGGCAAATAGTTACGAATCGTCCGCGCTTTGGTAGGCGATTCTACAATTACTAATTTTGTCATAATTACTTGGATCTATCATTCAGTAATGTTGCGTCTTCACCGGCAGCTTCGGCCATGCCCGGGTTGGATCTACTTGATTCACCCCTAGAATGGAGCCGCATTGGCGTTGCCAGTTCCCAGCCTGCAACAGAAATGCCATAACGCAACCCTTTGTTTAGAATAAAACAAACGCAAAAACAGTGAGCAAATATCCTTTTACGTAGCTGGTGTGCGCAATTGGCACGCCAACCCCGCGCCCAGAGAGCGTGCTCCTATGAACAGAGCCGCCCGGCGAAGTTGATCTCTTGGATAGATTGAAACACTGTTTTGCTTTGTGCCTTAGCCATCCGTGTCCTTTTGTCCCAGCCAAAGTACGTAGTGTATACTCACAGCGGGCTATGGTTAGCTGGATACATTGAGCAGACAAACCTACCTGGGCACACTCCTGAACCAAGGCCAAGTATCAACTGTAATGGTTATTGACGTTTTTGCCAAATTTGCTGTAAGTCAATGGAAATCACATCATCTGACGGACTATGAGTTATCTACCTTTTTATCGTAATCGTCACGCCCTCATTACAGGCGGTCTTGGCTTTATTGGCTCCAATCTGGCCCGCCGCTTGGTGGACTTGGGGGCGCGTGTCACATTGGTCGATTCGTTAATCCCCGATTATGGTGGCAACCACTTTAACCTTGCTGGCTACGAAGAGCAGCTGCGGGTCAATATTGCCGATGTCCGCGATCCATATGCCATGCAAGCCTTGGTACAGGGGCAGGATCTGCTCTTTAACTTAGCCGGCCAAGTGAGCCACATCGATTCGATGACCGATCCATTAGCGGATTTGGAGATTAATGCACGTGCGCAGCTTTCCATTCTAGAGGCATGTCGCCACGAAAATCCCCAGATCAAGGTCATCTACGCTGGCACACGGCAACAATATGGGAAGCCGCACTATTTGCCTCTCGACGAACAACATCTGCAACATCCCACCGATGTCAATGGCGTCAATAAGCTGGCAGGCGAATGGTATCATATTGTCTATTACAATGCCTATGGGCTTCGCACCAGCTCGCTGCGCCTAACCAACACCTATGGCCCCCGCCAATTGCTCAAGCATAACCGCCAAGGCTTTATTGGCTGGTTTATCCGGCTGGCCATCGAGGGCAAAGCGATCCAGCTCTATGGCGACGGCCAACAACAACGTGATTTGACCTTTGTCGATGACGTGGTCGATGCCTTCCTACGGGTCGGGGCCACCGAAGCCAGCAATGGTCAAGTCTATAACCTAGGTGGGCAACATCCCATCAGCCTCTATGACCTCGCTCACCTCATTGTGGAGATCGCGGGGCGCGGCCATGTCACCACCATTCCCTGGCCCGAAGAGCGCAAGAAGATTGATATCGGGGATGTTTATTCAAGCTATGCTAAAATAGAAGCTGCGCTCGGTTGGCAACCACAAACCGACCTCCGCCAAGGTCTTGCCCAGATGATTGCCTACTATCAGGAATATGGGCAACACTATTGGTAGGTGATGTGTAGAGTGTGATTGGTGGAGCGTGATTCTTGAGCACGGTTCGCGGCGTCTGCGGGATAGGATAATAAGATGAGTCTTTTGACTAAACCCAATGTAACCCGAGAAAAGAGTACAGCACGGCCCGAATTCATGGCAGAGCTGCCACGGCTCGAAGTTCAGTTTGATCCAGTTATCCAGATGGATGATGATCAATTTTTTGAATTTTGCCAGCTTAACCGTGATCTACGCATTGAACGCACGGCAACTGGAAAGGTACTTATTATGTCCCCCGCAGGTGGCGAAACGGGTAGCCGCAATGCCGAGCTTACCCTGGCACTCCGTCAATGGGCCAAGCGCGATCAACGCGGTGTCGCCTTTGATTCTTCGACCGGTTTTATTTTGCCGAATGGTGCGATTCGTTCTCCCGATGCCGCTTGGGTACAGCGGGAGCGGCTAACGGTCTTATCGCCGCAGCAGAAGCGTAAATTTCTCCCCCTTTGTCCTGATTTTGTCGTTGAACTACGCTCTGCGACGGATCAGATCGCGGAGCTACAAGAGAAGATGCAAGAGTATCTCGCCAATGGGGCGCAATTAGGGTGGCTGTTGATCCCAGAAACACGGGATGTCTACATCTATCGACCCCAGACTGAACCACTCTATTTACAAGACCCGGCACAAATCAGCGGTGAGCCGTTCTTGCCAGGGCTTGTCATTACCTTGGCCGAGCTTTGGGACCCTGGTTTTTAAGCCGGTTCACCGACCAGCTAATCGCGCTGTAGAAAGTTATTTATGGCTAGCCAACCCATCCCTGTAATTGACCTTTATGCCCAATATAACGCCCTCAAACCCGCCTTGGATGAGGCCGCGGCGCGTGTCCTAGCCAGTGGCTGGTATATTCTAGGCAAAGAGGTGGCCGCCTTTGAGGCAGAGTTTGCCACCTATCTGGAGACTGGCGACTGGCGGCTGGAGGCTGGGCAAGAGAAGCTTGCGTGTATTACGGTGAATTCGGGGACGGACGCATTACAACTGGCGTTGCGCGCTTGTGCGGTGGGACCGGGGGATGAAGTGATTACGGTTTCCCATACCGCCGTGGCAACGGTGGCGGCGATCCGCCTGACGGGGGCGACGCCAGTGCTGGTCGATATTGATGCAGAGACCTATACCATGACCGCCGAAGCCGTTGCCGCGGCGCTGACCCCACGCACCAAGGCGATCATCCCTGTCCATCTCTATGGTCATCCAGCGCCACTGGCGGCGATCTTGGCGCTGGGCCGTGCCCACCATATTCCCGTGATCGAAGATTGTGCCCAAGCCCATGGTGCGCGCTACCAAGGGCGCAAGGTCGGCACGTGGGGTGACCTTGCCTGCTTTTCTTTTTACCCCACCAAAAATTTAGGGGCTCTCGGCGATGGCGGGGCCGTGGTGGGGCGCGATCCGGCATTGCTGGAAAAGGTCCGCAGTTTGCGTGAGTATGGGTGGACACCCGCAGCACGCTACATTTCGCAGCGCGAAGGGCTCAACAGTCGGCTGGATGAAATGCAGGCGGCCTTATTGCGGGTCAAATTACGTTTTCTCGACGAATGGAATGAGGCACGGCGGCGCTTGGCGGCCCTCTATACGGAACAGTTGCCGCGTGGCATCATCATGCCGGTTGAACTTCCCGCTTGCCATCATGTCTATCATCTCTATGTGGTGCGGGTGGCCAAACGGGACCATTTTCGCCAACAGATGCAGGCCCATGGTATCGCCACGGCGATCCATTACCCCGCCGCCGTGCATCAGCAGCCAGCCTATCAGCAGGAGACTATTCGTTGTCACGCTCTGACAACGACCGAGAAACTTTTACCCCATCTTGTTACCCTGCCCTTGTACCCCCAACTCACCGACGATCAGGCCCAGGCTGTTTGTAGGGCAGCCACCAAGGTCCTGGCCGCCTAACAACCGACATTGATACACAGCATGGTCACGCACCCTAACACGCCTAATCCAAACACGGGGCCGCGCCTTGTGCTTTTTGATGGGTATCGCCTCCTCCTGGGGCTGGCGATCCTGGGCTATACGCTTCTCTTTACGCAACTGGCTTTTGCCCAACACTTGGGAATGCGCACCCACAAGGCCGATCTGGGCCAGATCGATCAAGCCGTCTGGAACAGTAGCCGTGGCCGCTTTGTCGAGTCCACAGACACCGGCATCATCGCCACGCGCTTGACCGATCATGTCGAGCCGATCTTAGCCCTGATTAGTCCCATCTTTTGGCTCTGGAACGATGTCCGTGCGCTGCTGTTCCTCCAAGTTTTCCTGGTTGCGCTTGGCGCGTGGCCGCTATACGAACTTGCCCTCATCCAGTTGGACAAAATCCTCTCCCCGCGTGCACGCGCCCAGATCTGGCAGATCGAACCGCTGCGCCAATTGACGCGCCCCATCGCCTTGGCGCTAGCCATCGCCTATCTCTTAGCCCCCCAGTTGCAATCGGCCCTTCTAACGGAGTTTCATGCCGCGCCAGTGGCCGTTCCTTTGCTCTTGTGGGCCTTTTGGGCGATTGAAACCCAACGGCTCTGGCCCTTTGTCGTCGCGACAATTTTAGTGGCAATGGTGAAGGAAGAGATGGCCCTCCTAGCCGCAGGCTTGGCAGCGTGGCGCTTCTGGGTCGATGACCTCCGGGGTTGGCTTACACCGGCCCGCCTGCGCCACGCCGATGAGGGTCGGCGTACAACTTTTTTCTCACGTGCCATTACCCTTCTTGTCCTTCTGGCCGCGCTCTGCTGGTTCTATCTCGCCACCTTTGTCATTGTCCCGGCGAACGCGCCCCAGATCTATGATACCGCCGAAAGTGTCTACTTTGGCCGCTATGGGGCCTTGGGCAACTCGCCCCTGGATATTCTCAAGAGCTTCTTTACCCAACCAGGATTGGTTTGGCAGATTGCCAGCGAGCCAGCGCGTGCCGCCTATTTTTGGGATCTGCTTGCGCCCTTTGGCCTATTGAGCTTGTTGGCTCCCGAAGTACTTTTGCTCGCGCTGCCCCTGTTGTTGGCGAATCTGCTCAGCGCGTACCCAGCCCAGTATTATGGCGAGTTTCACTATAGCGCGCCGTTGGTACCCTATGTTGCCGTCAGTGCTACCGTGGGTCTTGGTCGCCTTTGGCGTTGGCTAGGGCGCTTGACGGCGCGGAGTTCGGCCAGCTATCAACACATGGCCGCGGCCAGCCTGGGAACCATGGCCTTAGCCTCCCTTTTCACCAATGCGCGGACGGCGTTGCGCCCCATCGTAGCGCTGCTCTGTGTGCTCTGGCTATTGGGCTGGGCCACCTTAACTTATCGAGAACTGGGACGTGGGCCGTGGGGAGCACGCTATGATCCCACCCCGATCACAGCGCACCATCGCCTGCTACCGCGCTTTGTAGCGCAAATTCCGCCCGATGCAGCGGTTACGGCGACGGCCGCGGTCCATCCGCATGTGAGTCATCGCCGCTATCTCTATCAATTCCCCCTGGGGCTACCCGAACTGAGCCAACCAGGGCAAGCGGATTGGGCCCTGCTCGACGTAACTACCAATACAGATATGGCACCGGGTGATCTCAAAAGCGCGGTTGATGCGTTATTGCAAGGCGAGTGGGGCGTGGTCGATGGGGCGGATGGCTTTCTGCTCCTCCGGCGTGGGGCACCGGACAAACAGATCCCCAACGCGTTTTACGATTTTGCTCGGGGAGAGAGGAGCGCAACAACGGCGGCACTTGCGACCGCGCCATTAACTTTCCGCGGGGTAACGGCCACGGATTGGCCCCGGTGGCGGCAAACGCATGTGCGTGCTTGTTGGCAGGTGGGGGAAACCTTCACGGGAGCACCCTTTATACCGCAACTAGAAATTATAACCCCAGCCCAAGAAGTGCTCTATGCTTTTTCGGCCAGTGTACCACCGGCGCTGCTCTGGTATCCGCCCCCACAATGGCAGGCGGGCGAAGTCATCTGTCCCCAAACATTGGCGCTAACCCTGCCCAAGCTGTGGGGTGTCCGCGTTGCACCAGCGCCGCCAGCTACTACCATCGCGGCGAGTACCCAATCTCTGCGCCAAGGCGAGAACGGCGCCACGTTGGTGCAGATCTTTGAACGCAATGAGGAAGGGATCCTGCAATCAGCGCCAGCCGACCGACTTATGCCCAACCAGTTGGCAGAGCCGACACAGTCGCGGCGCAGCGAGGGCAATTTTCTGCTGACGGAAGGGCCTTTGCAGCTAACCCTCTGGGCGCCTGCCCAAGTTGCCCCAGCTACGCCACTGACCCTGCGCTTTGAATGGCAAGGAGGACCATTGCCCGATTGGCCGGCCAACCTAGCGGCTTTTGTCCATGTCCGGCAAGGCGAAACTACCATTGCCCAGGCCGATGGCCCGCCGCGTTTCTTCCAGTGGGGTGGCGGATCAGATACAGCGGTCAGTGGCTTCTGGTTAGCGGAATGGCGGCAGATCCAACTCCCAGCCACCGTGCGCCCCGGCGCGACTGTGACCGTGGCAGTTGGTCTCTACGATCCGTCGAGTGGAGCGCGTATCCCGTTCACCTCGCGCAGCGCTGCTGTTGGCCCCAATGAATTACACCTTGCGGGCTTGTCAATTGTCTCGCCCGCTGTGCCCGATCAAGCGTGTGCGTTGATCCCCGCGACATGCGCTTCGCAGCCCAATCCATAAGCAAGTGGACGCGGATAAACGCGGAAGGACGCGGATTAGCCTCTAATCCGCGTCCTTCCGCGTTTATCCGCGTCCTAGTTTTTGGAAATAACTTAGGCCGGACGAATCCCTAAGTAGTTTTGATTGCTACTCAACACCTTGAGAATGGTGTCCGGCGACTTCCAAGGCAGGAGTTGATTCAACTCATTGGAAGAGAGTGGTGTGTTGTTGTTCGCCAGAAAGATCCGAAAACAGGCAGCAACGAGGGGCAGCCGCTCATTAATATATTCGGGATCATTGGCACACCTAGTGCGCAGACATTCGCGCAAGGCATCGGTTTGGCGCACCTCCCCCGTATCCGGATCGACCCAATCGACATTCTCCGTGTTGGCATGATTGCTAAAGCGTTTCCGGCATTCATCACAGAGTTGATCGCGTAAGTAGAGCCGAAAATTGCGATTGTTGGTTTCCCACCATTCATAATCAATATGAAATTTGGTGTCAACCGATGGACGGAAACGGGCCAGTTTGTGGCGCAGTAATGTTTGAGTCATGGAGAAGCTCCTAAAGTCTTACGCTAAGGCAAAGAACCCGTTACCGACATCGCGGAATTTGCGATTGCTGATCAGCGCATAGAAGACCGGGCCGGGCGGGCAGCGCCGCAACATGTTGACAGCACTATAGATGCTCTTGGCGTGAACCGTTCCCTGCGGGTTCAGCTTGATCAATTCCAACACCACTTGTTCAACCACCAAGCTCAAGCTGAGTTCGCTATTTTGTAACTGATTCCGGAGACGGTCAATCGGTGGGCGCTCCTGCTCAGCAACGATCATGTATTCGTCGTATTCGCAGGCGACCTGGATCTTGTTCATTTCAAAGCGTAGGGCTTGGTGTTCTAGATCCGCCATCCCAATCCGTGCCCATTCGCGCTTCGCCCGGCGGGTGCGATAGTCGACGATAATTTCATTGGCATTGTTGGTGCGCTCCAAGGTAATATACGCCCCGACGGGTAACGCATGATCATCGATCCATTTGGTCAACCCATAGACATAGCGCCCTTCGTGCATCACCCAACCCGTGTAGCGCGTGCCCCAACGACCATCGACCAACGTAACCATGGACTTGCCACGCGCGCCGGTGGGGAAGAAATTCACCGTCCGCCCATTGAGGGGCAAGGTGCCATAGCGCCAGTGGGGATAGGTGAGCGTGATGGTGATCGTGGGCACAATCCGGGGAATTTCGCTGCTTAGCCCACTTTCGCCCCATTCATCATCTAGCTCCCATTCAATTTGCAACAATTCAACGCTCAACAGCGCGCGGTTGTAGGGGAGCGGTGCATATCTGAGCAAGGCTGGTATATTGAGCACTGGCTCGGGCTCTAGGCGGCGTAGATACCACAGGCTGTCACCGTTACTCGTAATCCGATCAAAGCGCGGATCTTGGCCCAGTGCATAGTCCAGGCTGATGGTGCGCATGACCGGGCTCATATTGCTGCCCAAATCAATTTCGGTCAAGAGTTGGCTGGTTTTCAGTGGCTTGCTCTGAACCTCGATCATGGCTTCGGCAATGTTGAGATAGCCCACATGCACTTCGGCCAACATATCCGCCAGAAGCCATGTATTATCAACTTCAACAAAGGCATTGCTCCGTTCGCCTTCTTCGAGGGCGTAGAGGATGCTGTCATTGATCTCTTCTTGATACAGGGAATAGATTTCAATAGCAGAGAGGAGCGACTCTTGGTCCAAGGGACTATTGCCATTCCCTTGATTGAGCCGATGACGGGGCAGGTTGGCCGCAAATTCGCGTAGGCTATCAGCAAACTGAACTTTGATCACCTCAAAATTGCCAAACTCGGGGTTTTGCCCTTCCCGCAGGCCGATGACTTCGCCAACGGTGAAATCGAGCGCCGGAAAGACGACTTTCTGACCAACCGTGTAGCGGGCCTTGGGTACATAGACCGCGCCTTTGGCTAGCTCTGAACGAATTTTAGCCTCTTCCCGCCGTAGATACTCTTCAATCAATGCGGTTGCTAATTGATCCAGCGTTTGGGGCGCTTGGGTATCTAAAAGTAAACTATGCAAAAATTCAGTATCTTCTGACGTTACTTCAAACTGGTCACGCCAAAAAGTGGCAGTTTGGGTTTGGCGTTGTAGCACGCTTCCCTCCTAATGATGAACCAACAGGAATTTCTTTTATGATGATCTCGGTTCCGTTCCCCGAGCGTACTCGCATTCGCAAACAGAGATTATAACAAGAGCTAGGTATTTCGCAAAACTATACGTACAGTCGATTTTTATTCAATTTTTCCAGTATGCAATCTATACGTTTTGCCGGTAGGGTATCTCTTTTGCTGGCGATATCTTTTATCACCGATGAAGGCAGTTGAAGATTTTCCGGCTTTGCGTTACTATATAGTTATTTCCTGCCTAACCTGCCTACCGAAACGAAGAGTGCCTATGTCCTCACAAAAGACAATTGCAATGCTTCTTGCCGGCGGTGCCGGTACTCGCTTGACCGTGTTGTCTGAAGAGCGGGCCAAACCGGCTGTTCCCTTTGCCGGGAAGTTCCGTATCATCGATTTCCCTTTGAGTAACTGCGTCAACAGCGGCATCTATACCGTTGGCGTGCTGACCCAATATCGTCCCCACAGTTTGAACGAACACATTGGCATTGGCAAACCATGGGACTTAGACCGCAGCCGCGGTGGCGTGCGCTTGCTGCACCCCTACCAAGGACGGATGGGCCAACAATGGTATGCTGGCACGGCGGATGCCATTGCCCAAAACATGAATTTTGTCGATGACAATCGCGCCGACACGGTACTCATCTTGGCAGGCGATCATATCTACAAAATGGATTATCGCTTGATGATCGACTACCATCGCGAAAAAGGGGCCGATCTCACCATTGCGGTCATGCCAGTACCGCTGGAAGAGACCCACCGCTTTGGGATTATGCAGGTGGATGAAAACCAACGCATTACGCAATTCTATGAAAAACCCAAAGAACGCGACAAGGGCAACCTAGCCTCGATGGGGATCTATATTTTTAACACCCACAGCCTAGCCAAACGCCTAAACGAACATGGGCCAGAAACGCCCCGCGTCGATTTTGGACAACACGTCATTCCAGCCATGATCAATGCGGGCGATAACGTCTTCGCTTATAAATACGAAGGCTACTGGGTTGATGTGGGGACAATCGACTCCTATTGGTCGACGAACCTTGCCCTGTTGCAACCCGACCCGGCCCTGGATCTCTATGCGGCCGACTGGCCGCTCCACACCAAATCCGAAGAACGCCCGGCTGCCAAGATTGGCCCACAAGCCAAAGTGGTGAGCAGCATGATCTCCAACGGGTGTATTGTCCGAGGGCTGGTCGTAAACAGTATTCTCAGCCCAGGCGTCTATGTGAGCCCCGGTGCCGTCGTCAAAGACAGTGTCGTCATGAACGACACTTGGATTGGCCCCGGCGCAGTGTTGGACAAAGTTGTGATCGACAAACAGGTGGTCATTGGGGCTGGCGCGGTGGTGGGCACCGGCGACGAGACGGTGGTCAATGCGCAAATGCCCGATCGACTCTTTGCCGGGATCACCGTGGTGGGCAAAAATGCGTTCATTCCGGATCGCACCCAAATTGGGCGTAACGTCCTCATCAATAGTGGCCGCACCGAACAGGATTATCCGGCGGATAAAGTGATCGCCGACGGCAAAACAGTCTAGGACTGTTGACAAGGGAATGGTATCGATCTTTCTCCGAGCTTGGAGACAAGGCACCAAGCTCTCAATCTCTTTACCAAGAGGGAAACCATGACACAAGCGTTTGCAATCATCATGGGCGGTGGCGCCAGCGAGAGTCTTAGCGTGCTGACCGAAGTGCGTTCTGAGCCAGCGGTGCCTTTTGGCGGTAAGTTCCGTTTGATTGATTTTCCCCTGAGCAACTGTGTCAACAGCGAAATTTACAAGGTTGCGATCCTGACCCAATATCGCCCCCAAAGTCTCAATAACCACATTGGCATTGGCAAACCATGGGATCTCGACCGCGCCAGCGGTGGCGTGCGTCTGCTCCAACCCTATCGCGGTGGCCCCTTGGGCGATTGGCAAGAAGGCAATGCCGACGCGGTACGCCGGAACCTCGACTTTGTCGAACGCCAATCCGAAGAACATGTCTTGATTTTGGCCGGGGATCATATCTACCTGATGGATTATCGGCCTATGTTGCGCCAACATATCCAGAGTGGTGCCGATGCTACCGTCGGCGTGCGGCGGGTCAACATCTATGAAACCCACCGCTACGGCATTGTTTCTCTCGGCACTGATGATCGAATTGTCGACTTTCAAGAGAAACCGCGCCGCGCGCGCGAAACGCTGGCGTCCATGGGCATCTACATCTTCCGAAAAGCCGTGCTCAGCGAGTTACTCCAAGATCCCAGCCATGTTGACTTTGGTCGCCATGTACTGCCGGCCATGGTCGGTAGCAATCTGGCGCTCTATGGCTATACGTTCCCAGGCTATTGGGCTGATGTTGGCACGGTCCAAGCCTATTGGGAAGCCAATATGGGGTTACTGGCCGAAGAACCGGCGCTCGATCTCTACAACCCTGATTGGGTCGTCCATACGCGCAGCGAAGAACGGGCACCGGCCAAGGTAGGCCCACAAGCGCAGGTGGGCGGAAATTTGCTTTCCAATGGTTGCCAAGTACATGGAATTGTCGAACGTAGTGTGCTTTCGCCAGGGGTCTATGTGGCCGAAGGGGCGACCGTGCGCGACAGTGTCATCTTGAGTGACACAATCATTGAGAGTGGTGCGGTGGTGGAACGCGCGGTGGTGGATAAAAATGTGACCATCCGCAAGGGCGTCCACATTGGGGCTGGTGATGACAATACGCCCAACAAGGAGATGCCCGAGCAGATCAACACTGGCTTGACCTTGATTGGCAAAGGCAGCAGCCTGCCCGAGAATCTGACCATTGGCCACAATGTGGTGATTTACCCCTATACGGATGAAAAAGCGTTTGGCCGCCGTAAAAATATTGCGAGCGGCACAAACTTTGGAAAAAGCATGCGGTAGCCTAGCGGCATGGGAAGAAGAGGTGCGACCGACGGCGGCTCTTGTCATCCAAGCGCACCTCTTCTTCCTATGCCGTCGATCAAGCGTATGACTACGATTATCCTGACGACCATTCAACCCGAACACTTTGCCCAGTTGGAACAATTACAGCGCACCTGCTATCCCACCTTGGCCGCGCATGAATTGATGGGCGTTGACCACTTTGCTAGCCAATATCGCATCTTTCCCGAAGGTCAGATTGTAGTGCTTGCCGACGACAAGGTGGTTGGGCAAGGTTCCGGCTTTTTTATCGACTTTGACCTTGCGCATCCCAATCATCGCTTCAAAGAGATCTGTGACGGCTTTTATTTTACGCGTCACAACCCCGCCGGGGCCTACTATTATGGCGCGGATATTAGCGTCCATCCGGCCTATCGTGGGCAAGGCATTGGGAAACAGATCTATGCCGCCCGCCAAGCCCTTGTCCGTCGCTACCAGCGGCGCGGGATTGTGGCGGGCGGGCTCATCCCTGGCTATGCAGCCTATAAGGGACGCTTATCGGTACAGGCGTATGTTGAACAAGTAGTAGCCGGTCTGCTCCACGATCCAACCCTCTCTTTCCAACTCCGTAATGGATTTCAAGTACGCGGGCTGATCGAAAATTATATTGAGGATTCTGCCTCTGACAACTGGTCAACCCTCATTGAATGGGTGAACCCCGCTTACCAGCCCGTTGAAGCCTAACTCTATGTCGCCATCCCAAGCATCCATCGTAACGCCACCGCACGCTAGCGGCCAACGGGCCGCGCTGGCTCGGCTACTGCTGATTAGCCTACTGCTAGCCAGCTTTGCCCTCCGCCTCCATGACCTGACGCGCCAAAACATTTGGTGGGATGAAGCGCGCAACCTGGATGTTGCCCTCCGTCCCTTTGGACAGATAGCCACCGCACCAGAGCTAGACATCCACCCGCCAGTCTACTTCTGGCTCTTACATGGCTGGCTATATAGTCTAGGTTTTCAGGCAAAAACCGATCCAGCCATCCTGGCTTTTGGGGCGCGCCTCTTGAGCGTCGTCGCGGCCATGGTAGCAACTGTACTGCTCTACCCACTGAGCCGCCGTTTTGGCACCCGCTGGATCGGCCTTGCAACCGTGGCAGCGGCGGGCTTTGCCCCCTTCTGGTTGGCCGAAAGCCAAGAAGCACGCATGTACACGGTCGGCTTTGCCTTGCTAACCGCCGCGGCCTACTTTCTGCTGCGTATTACTGACACAACAACGCAAAAGAGCAATCACCGTTCCTATGTAGCCTTTGTGATCTGTTCAGCATTAGCGCTATTAACCCACTATAATGCGGTTTTTATTCTGGTGGCGTGGTATGGCTGGTGGGGCATTGTCGCCCTGAGCGGTCCGCAACGGTGGTCAGCACTGCGTACCGTGGTCGGCTGTGGGCTTGCCATGTCGCTGTTGGTCGCGCCCGTCTTGCCGATTGCTTTGCGCCAGATTCCCGACTATGCTAACCCCAACTTGGGCATTCCCGCGCTGGGGGATTATCTCTGGCAAAATTGGCAGGCATACTTGGGTGGTTATGCCTTTACCCCCACGATCATAGCAGGCGCTGGCACGGTCTGGCTCTGGGTAAGCTTAGCCATCCTTGGCCTAAGCACCCTGCTATCGCTGCGCCGCCTTGGTAGCTACCTGCGCCAAGCCACCTTCCTCTGGGCGTGGCTGGTGGGCGGTTTGGCCCTCTACTATCTGGCCGTCTTGGATCGCGGGGCATTTAATGTCCGCTATAGCAGCTTTATTACCCCAGCGCTCTACCTATGGCTGGGCCTTGCGCTTGGTGGTGGCATCACGATGCCAGATCGCGCTAAACGGGGGCAACAGTGGTTGAGCCTGGTGGGTGTGATCGGCATCGTGATCGGCTTTATCCCCCTGATCCAAGCCGATCTGACTGATCCACGCTTTGCCCGCGAGGACATCGCCAGCGTTACAGCTTGGCTTAAAGCCAACGCTGGGCCAGCCGATCTCATTCTGATTGACCAAAAATACCCCTTTGGTTTTTACTACCAACGCTATGGGATCGATCCCAGCCAGCCACTGACCGGGCCTGAAGCCGCACCGGCCCGCTATCTGTTTGTGGATATCAATACGTTGGATCAACAACTCACAACGTGGGCAGGAACGGCGGAAAAGGTCTTTTGGGTCCAGTGGTTTGAGAGCGACACGGATCCCCGCCATGCGGTGCGCTTTTTGCTCGATAAGTATGGTGAACGGATCGACGGCAAAGATTTTCGCGGCTATTCGATCGACTGGTGGCAACTCACCCCGCCCACACACTTTGCCTTAGCCCCAGCACTGACGCCCCATGCCGTGCAATTTGGCACCGCCGTGCAAACCGTGGCCGTTTCGCTCCCCATCGCGGCGCGCACGCCTGGCACCAAACTCCCGGTTGTGCTTCAGTGGCAACGGGTGCCAAATGGACAAGCAGATCGACCCTACAAGGCACGCGTAGCGCTTTATGATAGTCGGGACAACCGGCTGCTCCAAAGCGACGAGCGCCTACTCAATGACCGTCATCTCCTGCCTGCCGAGTGGCAAGCCACAGACCAACCCCTCAATGTCTATTCATTGCTCACCGATGAGGCTCTTCCCAGCGGCACCTATACCATCCGCCTTTTGGTCTATGATGCCGAGAGCCTAGAGCCGCTGACGATCCTCGATGCAGCAGGCAATCCTGCTGGCATTGAAGTAACCCTTGGCGAGGTCCAGATTCCATAAGCGAAGGGCCCCCAAGGCGGCCTGTCAGCCCGATGACTCTAGATAAAACTTCCACGCCGTCGGCACTTCGCCCGAAGCAACCCAATAGTCCACCCGCGGCGTTTTGGGTTCCCACAGGAGCGCCATGCCCGCTTCGTGGGGGGTACGATTCCCTTTGCGCTGGTTACACTTGGGGCAAGCGCACGCAGTGTTGCTCCACGTATTGCGTCCGCCCCGGCTTTTGGGCAGGATGTGATCCAACGTAAAATCGCGTTTGGTCAGCAACAGCTCCCCTTGGGCCTCGCCAGCACGGATCCCACAGTAGATACAACCGTAGTTATCGCGCTGAAAGATGCCACGGCGGCTCCAGCGGACGCCGCGCTTGGGCGCGCGCACATAGCGCCGTAGGCGCAATACCGTCGGGATCGACAGGTCGTGGGCAGTGGTCGAAATGTTGATCAATTCTTCGGTTACGGCGTCAACCCGTTCCCGCAAGAGCAACGAGAGGGCGCGCCGCGCCGGGATCACAGCGAGGGGTTCGTAGCTTGCATTCAAGAGCAAAATGGCGCTCATCGTTCTCACCAGTTGCTTTCATCGATAACTGACAGCGAATGAGTCCCCGAAGGAAGAGTCACCTTGTCAGTATACACGGACACATTGACGATAGGTTAACAGCTGATAAATGTTTGCTAAGTAGAGGCTACGCGGCAGAAGAAGGCAGGTGAGAGGAGTAGTTTGGAAAAGACCCGGCAGCTTTGGAAAACCTGCCAGGTCTCTAAAGGGCTATTCAAAGCGCATGGCTTTATAATATTCAAAATAGCGCTTGCTGCCATCTAATTGCGCCTCACCCCAGTTATCCAACCAGCGCTGTGGCGCGGCCTCCGGATCATCGATCTGCGTCTTGTGGGCAAGAATGGCCTCGATTTTGGTGTGGATCTCTTCGGTAATATCAAAGCGAATATTCGGCTGGCCATGACCAAAGACATAGAGCTGCGTAACCTTGTGCGGGTGATAGCCCTCATCTGCCATTTCGGGATAGAACATTGGGTTATCGGCGGCGGGGAAAATGGCCTCCAGGGCGATGAGCCCCGCATTGCGATGATCTGGGTGATTGATATACGCGTCGCCCACCAGATAGCGGTCGGGATCGGTGCAGATAACCAGCTCTGGCTTTAACCGCCGAATCTCCCGCGTCACTCGCTCGCGAATCCGGCGCGTAGGACGGAGGAAGCCATCTTCTACCCCCATGAAGAGCACATCTTTGACCCCACAGACTGCCGCGGCATTGCGTTGCTCGATCTTACGCAATGCGATCAACTGATTGCGCGTAATTTCAGGATTATGGTTACCCTTGTCACCATTCGTTAAAATCATATAGGTGACTTCGATCCCCGCGTGTGCCATTTGCAGCGCAGTACCCGCACAAATAAAATCGGGATCATCGGGGTGAGCCATAATCACAAGCACACGTTTGACGTTGCTCCAATCTGGCTGCAACCATTGCTTCTGTTCAGTCATGATTCATTCGTTTCTAGTGATTTGGCGGAGGACAAGCCGTGAGCGCTGTCCGGTTTTGAAGACCGGAGAGCGCTGGCCCTGCATAAGGACTAAAAATAACAAAAAAACCCCTGTCGCAACAGAGGTTTTCGTTCAACTAGACAGGCAGGTCCACAACCTTAGGCCGGTTTTGAATTGTAGCCAGGACCTTCCGTGAAGAAGAGCGCGTTCAACTCCGTACAGTAGGCATATTCTTCCGGCAGATCTTCAGCGGGCAAGATGGCTTCCACTGGACATTCAGGGACACAAGCGCCACAGTCGATGCAGACATCCGGGTCGATATAGTACCAGGGCCATTCCTCTTCGGGATGACCGGCCACAATGCATTCCACTGGGCAAACTTCTGCGCATGCACCGTCACGAATGCACAAATCAAAAATTACGTGAGCCATAAGAGTAAAACCTCCTCAGTAATGAGCAGCTACTGTGCTTCAGGTTTAGTATCACGCCTGAAATTCTCTGTGTCAAGCGCATCAGTTCGCAAAGTGGCTGGAGCCACAACCGAATTTCAGGGCGGATTCTTATTAGAGTTGCCTTTTAGTGGGACATGGGAACGCTTCTATTTGTTCCAAAGCGCACAAAGCACTATTTGATGACGATTGTACTTGGCTTTGGAGGAAATGTCAACTGTCACCTAGCAGAATAAATTTTTATGGGAAATTACCCCGGGCAATCGCCGCTTTTTCGGCTTGTTTCGCCAACCAAAACGGCGATTGCTCGGCACTTCCCCTGCCGCGTTGCCGGGGACGGGCCACGGACCGTTTATCGCTGGCGACTATCGCTGGCCCGTCCCCGGCAACGCCACTTTCCCAACCGTGCGAACCTGGCGTCTAGTTCTCGGCCACTTCTTCTAACCCTTCTCGATCTAAGATGATAATGCGCTTGCGGCCAATATCAATGTACCCGTCCGTCTTGAGATCATTCAGCACTTGGGTGGCGGTTTCGCGGTAAGTACCGACGCTTTCGGCTAGATCCTGGTGGGTTAGGCCGGTGATCGTTTCCGTGCCCTGTTCTTCGGCCAAACGGAGCAATAAGCTGGCCAAGCGCGCGGGGATGCCCTTAAAGGCCATATTTTCCAGCCGTTCTTCGGCCTCGCGTAGACGCTTGCCTGTGATCTCGAGGATCCGCAATGCCACTTGTGGCTTATTCAGAATCAACCGTTCTAGATCGGTGCGGCTCATCACACAGATCAAACAATCTTCAATCGCCTCGGCAAAGGTATTGTGCATCTTGGTGCCCAACAGCGCCATTTCACCAAAGAGCGTATGGGGCCCAAGGGTGGTAATGACCAATTTCTTCCCTTCAGGGCTAATCCGATAGAGCTGAACGCGCCCCTCTTTGAGGATAAAGAGGACCTCACCCGGTTCTTCTGGACGATAAAAGACCCGCCCTTTGGGCACGGTGCTCATGGTCGTAATCCGATTGAGTTCTTCCATCTCGCGGGGCGACAGATCGCGGAAGACCGTCAATTCGGACAGATAGCGCATTTTCTCGGCGGGTTGTAATAGGGTTCGCTCATCAGTTTTCACGTTGCACTTACTCCTTACGCATCATTCATGGCGGCAGACCGATTTCCCGACGCCCGCTCGCACAGGCGATGGAACGTTTCCTGGATCTTTTCCGGGGATGGATTGCCCAAGGACCAAAGACGCCCATCCAGCAGATAGGTTGGGATCGCAAAGACCGCCACGGGAACTACCAGATTGGGCGCATGAATATCCACCAAGCGCACATCGATCATTGGAAAATCGCGCCGAATTAAGTCGGCTACATCATACGCATAGGCGCAAATTGGGCAATGCACACTCACATAGCTTTCCAGAGAAATCTGGTGAACAGGATTGGCTGAATAGGTCATCCCACCAGCGTACTGGAAGCGAGCCGGAGATATGGTGTTCAGCCTGACATCAGCCCGCGGCATTGGTGTTCCAATGCCGCTGTGCGCCTGAACAGAAATCATAACGTCGAAAAAACCGGGTCACGATCAACCCGGTTTTCATCCATCATTCTTCATAGAACTTACACAGCACGAACACGGTGTAAGTCATCTCGCTGTTTTGCCCAAACCTTCAGTGGTGGGGAAAGGCTCAGGGCCAGCAAGAAAGCGACTTTGCCCTCAGCAAGGTTTATAAGACATTGCGATAGGCATAGGTCCGACGATAGCCATAATCGGTGCTAAAGCTGCCAAAGAGCTTCTTGCTGGCCTTGGCCAATGGATAGCGCCCCATCGAGCGTAATCCACGTTGGGCAATTTGGCTGGGGCTATAGAGTTTACGGCAGAGCCAATCATAGGCCGAGCGCAATTCATCGACCGTAAAGTTCTTGGGCACAAAGGTCACATGGGCCGTGTCATAGTGGCTCCATGGCACATCTAGCAACCGATTTTCGGCCTCCACTTGGGCGCGGAAGGGCGTGCCAGGGTAGGGCGTTAACATGGTGGCGCTGACGCTATCTAGCTCGCTACTGCGCACAAAATCCCACATGGCTTGGAAGGTGGCTGGCGTATCTTCATCAAACCCCATGACAAAGAGCCCCACCACACCCACGCCCGTGCTGCGAATCGTTCGGATCGCTTCGGTTGCCTGATTAGCAACCCCGCGAGATTTACCCCCTAATGACCCACGGTTATCGGGGTTGACGCTCTCAAAGCCAATAAAGTGTTTATCCAAATGGGCGGCGACACTCATTTCCAACAACTCGGGATATTTGGCGATACTCATCTCAGATTGACAGGTCCACCCTTGCAGATCCAGCTTGCTCAGTGCCTCAAAGAGATTGGCACAGTAGTCAGGATCTGTGGTGAAATTGAGCCCAAAATTGTCATCGGTTAAGAAGAAACGTTTGATCCCCCGCCGTTGGATTTCATCCACCACTTCATCAATGGGGCGGAGCCGCATTTTGCGCCCACTCACCCGGATCGCCGTACAGAACGAACAATTACGTGGACAACCACGCGTGATTTCGAGATAAGGCGTCCAGTAGTTGTTATGCTCATCGACCATCTTAATAACACGGTCACTAATCGTCGCCAGCCCATCTAAATTGGCCCACCGCTCATCTTCATAGACCGGCTGCATGCCCTTGATCCCATCGTTGGCAAAATCCTTCAACAATTGTTGCCAAGTAAAGTATCCCTCACCGACCATGATACTATGGGAGAAGGTCTTTGTATGTTCTTGCACGAGGGTGGCATGCACACCGCCCATTACCACCCCAGCCCCTTGCTTCATGGCGCGCCGGGCAATCTGTTCCGCCCGTTCAATCGTCACCGTCATGGATGTGATCCCCACTAAATCACCCTCGCGCAGGGTATCAAGCGGGAGATCGCGCACATTCTCGTCCCAGATCTCAACCGGGAGTTCATCGGGCACCAAAGAGGCCAAGCGCATCAACGTATACGGTGAACCGGGAGACTTGCCCAACACACGACCATCGCGCTTGGGCTGAATGAGGACGACTCGTCGCATAATTCCTCCGCCTAAGATCTAGTAGAAAAAGAAGATCAATCACAGGTATAATTGCAAGCCATTATACCATACTTATTCAATCAAGCCAAATTAATCAAAAAAACTTCATAAAAATTAAACAGCCTGGCGTTCCCTGCCTTCCGCCAACGGGCTACTGCAACCAAAACATGACCAGAATGGTGTAGAGAACACTGACCAACAGCCCCATGAGCACCTCAAAGCCCGTGTGACCAAGCAACTCTTTCAGCTCTTCCTCACTGATCGGCTGTCCGCTAAAGAGCTCACGGAGAATTTGGTTGAGAATGCGCGCATGTTTGCCACTCTGTTGGCGCACGCCGGTCGCATCATACATCACAATAAAGGCCAATACCGCAGCAATGGCAAAATAGGGACTGTCGAGCCCATATTGAATGCCCATCACCGTGGTCAAGCTACAGACCAGCGCCGTGTGGCTGCTGGGCATCCCCCCCGATCGACTAAAAACGCGCAGATCGAGCTTGCCGGTCAACGTCCATTCCCACAGAACCTTGAAAAGTTGGACCAAAAAGGCAATGCTGACGGGCACCCACAACGCATGATTGGACCAAAGCGCGGCCATGACCGATTACCCTTCCTGCCAGTTGTCAAAGGGAACGGTTTGGCCGTCGGCCTGCCATTTACGGACACGCAATTCCGCTGTATCCAAGAGATTCGTACAGTAATCGGCGAGAACGACCCCTTGCTCATAGAGCGTCAGCGCGGTCTCCAGCGGAAGATCATCTTGTTCCAGCGTGGTCAGGATAGTTTCCAACTGGGCAAGTGCCTCTTCGTAGGAAAGCGCCTGAACTACCGCTGCTGGAGAATTTTCGGTTGTTGCACTCATGCCCATTCCTTGTTTGTCGTATGCACACAGCGCTTGGTTCGCCAAAGGAATTGGGTAGGGTTGGCACTGGGTACACGTGTGGAAAAGCTTTTCAGTCTGATTATTGTACCTGTCTTTGGGCAAAAAAAGCAATGTTACAGGAAGAATAGTTACGCAAGAAACGGGTGGCATAGCGCATAGAATCTCTTTATAATACATGATAATACATGAATAGATGCAGCAAGCGATGAACAAGAGGCGTAGGGAGAACAAATCGCTATGATCACGAGTACACCCTTGAAGATACCCATGCGAATGGATATGACAATGACAACTGATTACGAACGGATTGCCCAGGCCATCCAATTTTTAGAAGAGCACTATCAAGAACAACCCTCGCTGGACGAGCTAGCCGCGCGCTTAGCGCTGAGCCCCTTTCACCTTCAACGGCTTTTTACCCAGTGGGCCGGTGTGAGCCCTAAACGCTTTGTACAATACCTTACCGCGGAGCATGCCAAAACGCTGCTCGCCAACGCCCATAGTGTGTTAGACACCGCCTACGCCACCGGGCTCTCCGGCCCCAGCCGCCTCCACGATCTGTTGCTAGCCACCGAAGCAGTGACGCCAGGAGAGTTTAAAACCCAAGGGGCTGGTTTACCGATCACCTATGGCCGCCATGCCACCCCCTTTGGCGACTGCCTACTGGCCGTCACGCATCGGGGCATCTGCCAGCTGCTCTTCCTCTCAGAGGGCAACCGTGAAGGCACTTGGACACAGGCGGTTACTGAATTACATACGCAATGGCAGGCGGCAACGTTGCAGGAAGATCCCAGCCAAACCCAGCCGATCCTGGATCAGATCTTTCCCGCGGTCGGCCAACAAAGAACACGCCATCTCTCACTGTTACTCAAAGGGACGAACTTTCAGATCAAAGTCTGGCATGCCCTGCTCCAAATCCCATCCGGCGCGCTTTGGTCCTATGACACGGTGGCCCGGGCGATTGGCCAGCCTAGCGCCGCGCGCGCCGTCGGTAGCGCCATCGGGGCCAATCCGATTGGCTACCTGATCCCTTGCCATCGCGTCATCCGCAAAAATGGCAGCGTCCAGGGCTATCGTTGGGGCACCACGCGGAAGAAAGCCCTCTTGGCCTGGGAATCCGCCCAGCAGGAAAACAGAGAACAGGCAGCGTAGGTAGGGAGACAGTAAGACAGTGAGACAGACCTCATGGACTGACCCAACTGTCTCACTGTCTCACTGTCTTACTGTTCTACTTCTCCACGACTGTGGCTTTTGCCACGCTTTGCCACCAACGGCCACACGCCCGATCCTCGCTCGAACAAAATACCGATTGACAATGACAACTTACGACTGTAGGATTTCTCTTACTTTTGCAAGTTCGGATGCATCCGGCCTGGATGCTAGACTTTCGGAGTTCAGCGATGAAACAGCCAATCGGTATACTCGGCGTCTTGCTCTGCTGGTGGTGTCTATGGACCACCCCCCTCTTCGCCCAATCGGATGCCATGACCACGGTTACGGTGGGGCCTTTTAGTGCATTACCCACGGTCGCCATTGCGGGCAGACAAATCAGCTTTCTCGTCAAAATCACCAATACCGGTGCCGTGGATGCCCGCCAACCCCTGGTGACCCAAAATCTTTTTTCCCCTTTTCCTAGTGGGGCACATGTGGTTGATCTGAGCATTGTGCCAGGCAGCAGCAACTTTGGCTATGTCGCAACCGGTGGGGAATGTACCGATAGCGGCGTTTGCCAGTTACCCACGTTGCCACCTGATGGCGTCCTCACCTTGCAAGCCACCATTGCCGTCGATGCGGATCAAGGTGGTGACGGAGCGGATAGTGCGTCGATCGAGGTACGGAGCTGCCTACGCGCGGTCAATGCCGCGCAAGCTTGTGCAACGTTTCGCCTTCCCATTCTGCGCAGTGCCGATCTTCAGCTGCGCCAAAGTGCCTTGACCCCCTCGCTTGCGCCAGGCACACCAGCGCTAATCCGCATTGAAGTGGAGAACGCTGGCCCGTCGCATGTCGTAGCCCCTGGCGCTTCCTTTGGGATCACCAATCAGATCGACGGCGTGGCTGGAATCTCAATCAGTGCCGTCAGCGGTAGCGATTGTTCGATCACCGGCGCAACGACCTTTACCTGTGATGACCTCCAGTTGGCAGCAGGCGATCGGCGCACCATCTTTGTAACAGTACAAACCCCGACAACGGTGCCAACCCAAAGTACCTTTACCAGCTGTGCCACGCTGAGCGCTCTGCACGGAGTAACCGATCCGGCTACGGCAAACAACGGGCCTAGTTGTACGGCGGTGCAACTGGTGGACCAGGGTGCCAACTTGCGGTTGACGCGCTTTGTTGAGCCCAGCAACTTTGTACGGGCCGGTGAACGCTTTACCGTAACAACGCTGGTGGATAACCTCGGCCCCAACCCAGCTCAGACGCTCACCTTGACCGAAACCATCCAAGCCGGAGGGCGCTTCACGGTGCTGGCCATTGACGATAACGACCAAGCCACCTGTACAGCACCGCCGCTAGCGCCGCAACCAGGGTTAACGACACGCTGTACCCTGACTGGTTCATTGGCAGCTGGTGCCCTTTGGACAGTAAAGACCTTTGCCACGGCGACGACTGATATGGAGATCTATAGTCGAGCACTAGTCCGCAGTGCAAGCCCCGTCGATCCCAATCTAGATAACAATGTAGATGACACGGTGATCCAAATTGGCAATGTGGCCGATTTGGATCTACGGGTCACGACGGCCTTGAGGACAACACTCTACCCTACCGATCACTTCTCCTACACGCTCAGTATTGCCAATGGCGGACCTTCGGTGGCAACCAATGTCTTGATCCGCACATACTTACCAACAGGGTTCAGCGTGCGTGCATTGCCCGCTTTCTGCGCTGTCGCCACTACCAATGGCGAAGCCACTATCACCTGCCGTTTTAGCCAGCTAGCCGTGGGGGTAGTGGAACGATTTTTTATCGAGCTAGGCGTAGGTGAAAACGCACCAGCGGGCTTACAATCATTGCCCGTTGAAAGCAATAGCGATGTCTATGACAACAACCCAGCCAACAACCATCAACACCTAACAGCCGCTCTGGCTGACTTGGCGGATGTGCAAACCGTGTTGACGGTCTCCCAGCGTGCACCCGTGGTTGGTGATACCATAAACCTAGCCTTAGCGATCACCAACCACGGTCCGGCGCTTGCCCAAGCGGTTGTCGTGACGCCCACGCTGCCACCCGGCTTGACTTGGGTCGCTACCGATCCGGCTTGTCACCCAATAAGGGGCTGTGCGCTAGGGGATCTTGCGGCTGGCCAGCAAGCCAGGCTGACACTGACGGTAGCAGTCGCGCGCTCGATCAGCTGTGCCACGGCACACCCCATCACCGCGGCGGTACACACAACCACCTACGATCCCAATCAACAGAATAATCGTACCCAGGTCAACTTGGCACCAACTTGCCAAGTTGACCTCCGTGTACTGTCACTGACACCAGGGCCAGCCACGCTCCCAGTTGGTACACCTTTTACCCACACCTTCATTGTGGATAATCTCGGCCCAGGCTATGCTCATGATGTCGTCTTTGAGGCAGTGCTCAGTGCCGCGGCGGACTTTACCATTGTGCATGTGCAGCCCAGCGTTGATGCGACGCAGCGGGCAGCCCACTGCACCTTGCCACCCGCCGCAGTGACTGATGCGGCCGATCGCCTGGATCCCTGGCCGGTAACAGGCAACCGCTTGACCGTACAATGCCGCTTGACACAATCGTTGGAGCCTGCTGTACAAGCAGATGAATCCCCGGCCCCGCGGGCAGCGGTGGCAGGAGCCGCGCCAACGGCAGGTGCCGGACGCTGGCTCATTGCCCTCCGGATGATAACCACGGAGCCACGCCAAATCAACAGCGTGGCGGATGTGTCCAGCAGTGATGAGGAACGGAATCTGAATGATAATGTCGCGCAGGCGCAGCAAGCGGTGCAATGCAACACAGGGCGTACCGTCGATCTGGATCTCCAGGTGCAGGCCAAGGGCAGTGGGCTGGATGGCGGGCTTCCCACCGTTGTGACAGGTGCTACCGTTACTTTTACCATGGCGGCCACCAACTATAGCCGCGATGCAGTCGTTTGTGCTCAGCTGGTGACACAGGTGCCCCAGCATACGCGCTTCCACGCGGCGGGGAGTACACCGGGTTGGAGTTGTACCGATCATGCGCCGAGTGGGACAAGCTGTACCTATGCCCTCGTCGCCTCACCAGGCGGCCAAGCCCAGACCCTCGACTTTGCGGTGACGGTAGATCCCTTGATCACTAATGGCCTCGTGACCACCCATGTCACTCAATTAGAGGATAACGGGGTCGACAATAACCAGACGAACAACCGCCGTGAGACGGCCTTCCTTATCGTTATGCCAGCTCGCTACTGGCTACCGTTGATTACGCGCTAATGCCCTCGCCACAGGCTGAAGCCGCACCCAAGGAGCGCCCGCTGGGAGGCGAAGCAGCTAAACGCAGGCTATAACCGCAAGTGCGTTTCAGCGTAGCTTCACCTAACCCATGCGGCCTTCCGGCTGTGTTGGTACACTAGATTATTTCTTACCCTTCATCAGCCCTGTGGCTTTCCAATAGACTGCAAAGGATGAACTTATGCCAACCTTCAAACATTCATTCATCGGCGTTGCCCTCGTGCTGCTGGCCGTGGCGACCTATGTTGTCCTGGCCAGCCGTGAAGCGGCAAGCCCAGCCACCACTA
>JAHBVH010000089.1 GCA_019637645.1 Caldilineaceae bacterium | reverse complement strand
TGCTTACGATGCATGCCAATTTGCCATATGTTCCGCATGGGTGTGCAGATACGCGCCCGGCGCAAAGTGGGTGTCATAGAAGCCCAGATCTAGGTGGTGAGCCTGCAAGAAGATGCGCGCAAAGATCGATGGGATGGTGGCCGGAAAGCGCCCAAAGCGGTCATAAATATAGTGCGCCATGACAGTGACACAGGCCGCGAATTCCTCACTGTGGATGGGTGCGCTCGTTCGCACCCGTGCATTCGCCTGCCACGGGCCAGGCGTCTCGGCGTGGAAAGGGCCACCGGGGCCAAATTTGCGCGCAATAAAGGCATCGACCGCGGCGCGCATATCGGGATAGTGAGGTGGGCAGAAGCCTTCAAAGACGCCCGGCAAGCCTGTGGGGTTCGGCGTTGTCCAAGCCGGATTTTGTTCATAGTGGAAGCCCAACCCAGGAACACTGGGCGTGGCGGAACGGCTACACCCCAACACCGTATAGGCATCGAGCCCCGTAAACATCCAGCCGCCTAGCCCCACAGCTTGTAACAGCAAATTCCCTGCATAACAGGCGGTAGAGAGCTCCGCCATTCCCATCGTCAGACAATTCTGCTCAATTTCGCTCAACGGCGCAGGATGATCCACATCCACCAGATGACGGAACGCGGCCAATCCAGCAATGGGCGTATCATGGAGGTTGTCATAGAGACAACTCCCATTTTGCACCATAAAGCAGAGCACGGCGATCAGATGTTGCGCCAGATCCGCCACGGGGATCAACAGCGTACTCCCCGGCGCATTCGCACACCAGCCGTTATGACCATCCATCGCCGAAGGCGGCAATGCCAACCGTGTGTCGGCCAATTTGCGGATGCATGACCGATGAGCCGCCAACCACGCGGCGAGGTCAACCTGGCCTTGGGCATCCGGTTCGATCAACGCTGGGACATCACGCGTGGCAAAGAAATAGACACCCGCGTCATCGGTGTAGAAGAGTTCTGTCGTATGCCACCCTGCAGCAGAAGGAAAAGTGCGGCCCCCGGCAGCTGCCGCATAGTTGGCAATCTGGGGGAATTCCGGGCGCTGCCGGGGCAGTAGATAGTGCCACCCCGTGTTACCTGTCATAGCCGCAAGCAGCAGCAGTTGTTCTTCCTCACTGAGCGGTAGCGGGGCTTGGGTTGAGGTGTAGGCCAAGGGGCCGTCGGGCAGCGAAGCGCCCAGGGCAAAGCGGCGGGAACGACGCCCAATCAGCGCCTCGATCAGCGGAAAGGTCAACGCCGTTTGGAGACCGGCGGATGGTTGCGCAGGGTTGGCTGGTTCTGGTCTATTGTGCATAGCTCTATTGTAGCATCGAAAGGCACAAATTTCACGAATAGAGGTTTCCTGTAGAGCTGACAGGTTTTTGAAAACCTGTCAGCTCTACAGGAAACCTTTTTAAACCTCTCCTTAGCGGCCAAAGACCTGTACTTCCGCCAGCGACAGATAATTGGTGCCAGCCAGCTGAACGCGAACGTAGCGACCATTGACCGTGGCAGGAATCACGAGCTGATTGGGTGCCTGCCCGGTCATCCGGTAGCGCCAGACCGTGTTGTCATTGACCAAGCTGCTGAAACTGCGCCCCGTCATGTCACTGTTCGCGACAAAGACATAGAAGTTGGTTAAGCGGTTGGCACAACAGTCGGTGCGGTTCCACAGAACAATATTGTTGAGCGCATAGCTGCTGCCAAGGTTGACTTGCCACCACGCATTGGTATTATTGTTCGTATGGCTCACTGAGCCACCATGCCAGTTACCGTTGGGGTTTCCATCCACCGCCCGCGCAGCGCTGCCACCATTGGCCGTGGACGATTGGCTGCTCGACTTGCCTTGGGCCAAATTTGTCACGGCATAGAGACGATCCACCGGAATCGGGACAAAAGCATTGGTGGTCGGGCTCTTCCAGAGGAGTTTGATTGTTGCGGAAGCAGCTTTTTCATAGTATTCCAGAATCAGGGTGTTCTTCATCCCCGCCGTCAGATTCACAACCGCGCTGGTATCGGTTGTCGCCCCATGGTCTGTCCAGTTGTTGATCACCAAAGTGCCATTGACCCACAGCCGGACCCCATCATCCGAGATCGTTTGGAACTGATACGCGTCAGCCGTCGGTGCTTCGAGCAGCCCCATCCAGCGCGCGGAGAAGTTATCGGCGGGCAAGCCCGCGCCCGGCGCGCCATATCCCCAGTCAAAGGCGACGGCCTCGGTCCGCTGGAGAACTGGTGCATTCGCCAAGCTGATATTGTTGAAGTAGTGGGCCGTGAGGCCGGTACCATTCCCACCAACAGGGTTGACGGTGATAGTAACCACAGCGCTAGTGGTGCTGGCCCCCATGTCATCATAGGCCTTGGCCGTCAGCGCATAGGCGCCTGCCGCGACATTACTCCAAGCGAAACTAAAGGGCGCGGCTCCGTCCGTATTGAGCAGGGTAGTACCGACGTAGAACTCGACTTTGGTGATAATACCACTGTTGTCGCTGGCATCTGCCGTGAGGTTGATCGTCGCGCCTTGGGTAAACGTTGCGCCGGTGCTCGGTGCCGTCAGCGTAACCACTGGCGGCAGGTTGACGGAGACCAGTTCGCTGCCGTCGATCTGTTGTAGATAGGCCACCAGGGCAATCAAATCATTATCGGGCATTGTCACACCATTGTGGGCGCGTATAGCATCGGCCAAGGTAGCCGCCGAACCATCGTGTAGATAAGGCGCGGTGGCCCAAATATCCCGCAACGTTGGCGTGTCGATCCCTGGCAAGGTACCACCTAGGCGGTTACCACTACTCGGCTTGAGGGTACCAATCGAGCGCCAAGTATTGACGCCGCTATCCGTAAAGGCGACGCCACTGTGACATTGGGTACAGTTTTGATTTTGGAAGATTGTCTTCCCAACTGCGCCAGCCGTGGTCAGGGTGCCATCGGCATTGCGATAGGGGCTGGCCGCAAAGGCATTCAGCGAGGTGACATAGGCCGCCAGCGCATCGAGATCAGCGCTCACGCCCGCTTTGGGATCACCCATAGATTGGTTCCGGGTGCCGGTGTTGAACTGAGCATCGGTTAACAGACCCGTGCCGCCAGCCAGATTGCGAATCTGTGCTTCAAAATCCTGCACCTCATCAAAATTGCCACTCCAATGCAGGAGACCTTGGCCCATACCCGCATGACCGTTCAGGCTAATCGTATTGCGCAAGCCTTCTCCCATGCCCGTCAGATCCCAGACGCGGCCATCCTGTCCACCATCGTTATGACAGGACGCGCAGGAGATATAGCTATCCAGCGCCAGCCGTGGATCTTTAGCGTCGTAGAAGAGTTGCTTGCCGATCAAGACATTGGCGGCCAACTTTTCCGTCGCCACACTGTTGACAGTCGCCAAGGTTGGCACGGCTGTTTTGCCCTCGTTAATCAACGGGCGCAGATCGATCACACTCAGGGTGCGATCCATGAAATTATTGACATAGAGCGTCAGGCCGTCTGGCGCGAGCGCCAAGCCTTGCGGCGCACGGCCTACATCGATGCGGAAGAGCTCCTGCTTGCTGTAGGCATCGACAACTGCCACTTGACGATTGGTCTCCAAGGCGACAAAGAGATAGCTACCACTTTTGTCGAAGAGCGCGGTGCTAGCCACCCCCGCATTATCATGATCCAATCGGCCTGGGTAATCTTCAGCCGCAGCAGCTATGTCGATATGCGAAGAGATGGCGCGTACCGTGTTCTGGAAGTTGAGATTATTGCCATCACGGAGAGTGCCACGCAAGATATTATCTTGTTTAGAAGGCAGCCAGCCATTGACACCGTCAGGCGAAATGACCAACGGTCCCAGATAGTTGGGAATGCCGCGGCCTTGCACTTCGGTGTCAGGCTTATCGCTATAGCGCAACCGGATGATCTGATCGACCGTGAAATTCCCGGCATTGAGCACGACGACCTCGCCACCGCCATTTGCCACCTGAGGCGTGGCCGTCTCTTCGCCCGGCACCCGCGGGGTGATAAAGCGCGACACATAGAGCTTGCTACCATCCCCCGGCATCGAGAGGTGGCGGACATGCAGCCCCACCTCCACACTGCCCGTCGGCGCGGCCGTAGTCGCGTCGAAACGCAACACTTTTCCAGCGCCTTCCAGCGCCACATAGCCAACATTGCCGGTGGGGGCAAAGACAATCCCATAGGGCTGCGTGCCATAGGCCAACGGCATGGTCTGTACAACCGCCAAGGTGGCCGGATTGATTATGCTAATGGTCGAAGCACCCTTGTTGGTCACCCAAATGCGTCCGGTCGGGGCTAGCGCGAGGCTGCGTGGCGCTTTGCCCACGGCGATCTCTGCGACTTTGCTATTGGTCACCGCGTCAAAGACGCTGACCGTGTCATTGTCTGGGTTGATCACCCAGATCCGGCCATTGGCATTCGCGCGCGCTTCATAGAGCAGATTCATCGAGGCGGTGGGGCGGTTGGCCGTCGTTGGCAAGTGAATGGCCTGGACAAAGGTCGTACTTTGCTCGACACCCCGATCATCGATCGCGGTCGCCTTGACGACATAAATGCCCGTCCGGGGGAAGGTGTGGGCCACCGTCAAGTTCGTAGCGTAGGCCGTTTCTGGCGTACCATCCCCAAAGAGCCACTTGACGCGCGGGTTGACACCGTTGCTAATCTGGGCGGTATAAGTCACTGCCGCGTTGATTGGCTTCGGCGCGGAAATCATCGGGTCGAGCTTCAGCGTGGCCGGGCTGCCGTAGACGGCCAATTCCCACAAGGAATAGCCCCATTGAGTGCCCCGTTGGGTGCCATAGAGCCGCAGATAGCGCCCTTGGCCTGTGAGGCCGGAAAGGGTATCGGTGCCGCCATCCCCGGTTGTTGTGCTGTAAATGGTTTGCCAGGTTGTCCCATCGGTGGAAAGCTGAAGCGCGTAGGCTCGGCCATAGGCGGCTTCCCAAGTGAGGACGACTTGGTTGATGACATAGATCGCGCCTAGATCCACCTGAAGCCACTGGGGATCACTATATTGGCTAGCCCAGCGGGTGGCCGGGCTACCATCGACCGCATTGCTAGCCACCAGTTGGGTTGTTTCATTCGAAGAGCTGGTGGCTGGGCGACCGAGGGCTAGATTCAGCGCACCAGGGGCTGTCACTTGCCAAGCAAAGGCTGCCGTCGCGGTGGCGGTGCCATCGCTCACGGTGACGGTGACGGCATAGTCCCCAGCCGTTGCCAGTGTCCCAACAATCGCTCCTGTACTGCTATTAATGGTTAGGCCAGCGGGCAGATTCGTCGCGCTAAATTGCAACGGATTCCCCTCGGCGTCGCTGGCACTGATTGGTAAATTGACCATGGCTCCCACCAGGCCACTCTGTCCCCCTGGATTGGTAATCAGGGGCGGTTGATTCAAGGTGACACCGACCGTCTGCTCGTCCGTGGTATTGGGGAAGGTACCTTGGGCGACAGGACCCCCCCAGTTAACACCGTCGGTGCTCACATAGAAGCGATAGTTGCCAATGCGGCCATTGGTGCTACTCTGGCGGGGGAGATAGCGGAAGCCGCTGATCTGATAGTCACCCCCGAGATCAACAACAATCCAGTGGGGAGGAGGTGGATTGGCACCTTGCCACTGGGTGTGCCAGATCGTCGCGATGTTGCCATCGGCAATATTACTGGCCGCGCCATTTTCGCCCTGTAATTCCTGGCTATCCGCCGTCACAACCCAAGCACTGCGGTTGAGGGGTGCGCCGCGGCTATCCAGCACATAGAATTCGGCCATTGAGCTCCACGGATAGCCACTGACTTCGGAGAGCGCTTCGAGCTTGACATAGCGGATAGTGCTGCCGGGTGGGGCTTCGAGGGGAGTCGATTTTACTTGAATCACCTTCGCCACCGAAGGGACACCCTGGCCGTTGATCGCAAAGAGCATCCAGTAGCCAGGTGTCAGCACATTCTCATTGGCCGGCACCGTTAGCTCATATTGGCCTGCGCCAGTGGTCGTAAAGGGCAGGTTCAAATAGCGCAGATCGGAGTTTAGATTATGCGTCACTCCCGACATTTTAATCAGGGTGAACTTGGCTAGGTTTGCCGTTGCCGCCACCTGGAAAGTGCTGCCATAGGTAATCTCGGTTGGGGCCGTGGTCATGGTTGGCCGCGTAGCCAACGAACCATCGGCATTAAAGAGATAGGGCGGCCAATAGATCTGATGATCCGGATGGTCGGCAGAACAGTTACAGAGACCGCCACCGCCCGACCACACCCGCCCGTCGGTCATGAGCAATGCCACCGAATGATAGTTGCGCGGCACCGAGATATCGGCCACACTGCGCCAGCTTTGGGTTGTCGGGTTCCAGATCTCTGGCGTGAGAATCGTGCCTTGATCGCTAAATTCAACGCCCGATGTATTGCCCCCAATGATCATTACTTCCCCATTGGGTAACATAACGGCATTGTTAAACTTGCGCGCATAGCTCATGGGGGTGATGACGTTTTTGGTGGGCGTAGTGCCGTTGAGATCAATCAGCATGGCCTGGTTTGTCCCGGGCGCCGTGTTGCTACCACTAGTCGCGCCACCAGCAACCAGAATCTTCCCCTGATCGTACATAATCGCGCTGCTATATTTGGGATACCACGTATTCGTCAACCCAGCACTGGCAATGCTCCCATTGCCGGTCGGGTCGAGCCAGTTCATCTGTGTCGTTGGCCCCGAGTGGAAAATCCGCCCATTGGGAGCCAAATGGAGATAGGGCAACCAAGTGCTTTGATAGCCACTATAGTTGAGGATGCCATTGTTGAGATTGGCCCCCGTCAGGAGTGACCAACCTTGGTTTGGCGTCCACAGTTCTGGATAGGGCCCGCCTGGATCACCGAGAAGGGTAAAGACTCGGCCATTTGGCAGGGCCACCGCGCCATTGTACCAACGACCGCGGTTCATATCTTCGACCCGCGTCCATGCATTGGTGCGGTAATCAAAAATGCTCGTGCGCTCGCGCGTGCCATCACCGCCATTGACAAAGACCCGACCATCTTCCAACATCGTAGGAATCGCGCAGAACATCGAATGGCTGGTATGATTGCGCGATAAAAATTGCCCAGTGGTTGGCTCCCAAATTGCGGCATAGGTATTGGACCCACCACTAAAGGAGGTCGTATTGTTGCCACCCCAGGCAATAATGCGGCCATCGGGTAGGTTAGCCGCCGTCGCAAAAACAAAGGGCCACCGCACCGGCGCATCCCACCGGCCAACGACATTGAGCGGCCCCGTGGCAGCGGCACTGGCAGGCACCACAAAGGGTGGCTCGTTGCGCTGGCGAGCAAGTTCCGCCAAGACGTAATCGTTCTGGCTATGACTATCGACCAGCGCTTCGTTGGCCTCACCCGCGGTGCTTTGGTTGGGCGTTTCGCTCAGTGGCTGCTCGGTTGTTTGCGAGGCACTATCGGTACCCGCGTTGATGACAATGGGCAGGAAAAGTTGGCGTGTCGTTTCCACAGCCGCCGGTTCAACGGTAGGGATTGCGTCTTGAGCAATCAACGCCGCTGCCGGGGTGAGGACAAAGAGTGTCCAAGCAAAGAAAGCCGCGCAGAGCAGGGTCCACGACTGCGGTGGACGAAGGCGGCTCGGATCACATGGGGGACAGCTTTGCGACAATGCGGAACGTTCCCGCGTTGCCACAAAGCACCCGCTACGGGGCACGGGTAGGCGGCTGTTGTTCATAGCAAGAACCTCGCTGAATCCATATCGGCTTGGTACGGAGCATGGCATCTGGTGCAACACGCCAACGAACTCATTCGAGCAACGAGTCGAAACTTTCAGGCAGTACCAAACCATCCCTGTGGTGCACAGGGATCGCTGTTGATAGTCGTCACCGATCGCTTGGAAACAGGAGAAAAGAAGGCAACAATGGAGCCTCCAAGCAGAGATGGCACCCATTGTACTGAGGTAGCTCTCAAAAAAACATTACAGTTCTATATCATTTGTCGCAGAATAACCACCAAAGTAGCGAATTACCCCGCGATCTTGCGCTCTATTGATGGGGAAAAGGTTAAGAATGTCCCGTGCCATCCGGGCGCGTAAGGAATTACTACAACAGCTGTCTTATTTGACAGGTTGGCCTTCTCCTTCATAGAATGAGGCGCAAAGCAAGCGTTGTCACGCATACCACAGCCATCCCACGCTCCACATCATTCGCGTAAGTTAATTCGCTCACATGAATCAGGAATCCAGCCATGACCAAGCCAACGGAAAGTCCTTCAGTGCCTGCCCCAGAACTGCGTAGCGTCTATACCAACACGCTGGCCGATCTGCTTGTCCAACTCAATCTCAGTTTGGTTGTTTCGACCTACCAAGCTGGCAAAGTGATCCTCGTGCGCTATGACCAGGAAACGCGCACGGTTAATACCCATTTTCGGGCCTTTGAAAAACCAATGGGCATGGCTGTGCATAGCGCCAAAGGGCGGCTCACCATCGGCGGCCAAAAGAGTGTCACCTATCTGCGCAATATGCCAGCTGTGGCCCGCAAACTGGAGCCAACCGGCAAACATGATGCCTGCTATCTCCCCCGCGAGATTCATATCACGGGTGATATCGATATTCACGAAATGGGCTATGACGCGGCCGATGAGTTATGGTTGGTCAACACGCGCTTTAGCTGCCTCTGTACACTCGATCATGACCACAGCTTTACCCCGCGTTGGCGACCAACCTTTATTAGTGCCTATGCCGCGGAAGATCGTTGCCATCTGAATGGCTTGGCGCTTGTCGATGGGCAGCCCAAATATGTAACGGCCTTAGGCGAAACGGATACGGCTGGTGGTTGGCGCGCCAATAAAGCCAGTGGGGGGATTCTCATCGACGTGGCGACAAATGAGATTCTCCTGCGCGGCCTCTCGATGCCCCATTCGCCCCATTGGCATGACGGACGGCTCTGGTTTCTGGAGGGCGGCGAGGGCAGCCTCGCGTGGGCCAACTTGGCGACGCATACCTGGCAGACCATAGCCCACCTGCCTGGTTTTACGCGCGGGGTCGACTTCTACGGGCCCTTTGCCTTTATTGGGCTCTCCCAGGTGCGCGAGAGTGCCACCTTTAGCGACTTGCCGATCATCGAACGGCTCGGCCAGAAGCGGACTTGTGGCGTATGGGTGGTGCATCTAGAAAGCGGACAAACGGTGGGCTTTCTCCGTTTTGACAGTGGGGTGCAAGAGATCTTTTCCGTGAAGGTGCTGCCCAACACCCGCTATCCAGAAATTCTGGAATGGAATGATCCCAAAATGGCCTATTCCTATGTGCTGCCCGATGCCGCCTTGGCCGAAACGGCTGGGGCCGAAAGAGGCTGACAGCTTTGCCAGACCTGACAGCTTTGCCAGACCTGTCAGGTCTCTGGTCACGCTGATCAACGGCGTAACTTCTAAATACCCGAACGGGCGGTCAACTGGGGTAAAGCTGACGGCCCTTCTATGGACAAAATCGACCCTCCCTCACGCTCCATCCACCCAAAGTACCTGACACCCTCTTACAAGTTTCTCGCGAATTTTGCCTTTCTGCACCGTTTCTTCACCTGAACATCGTTCAATTTTTGCTCAAAAACGGATCGAGAACCGCTGTACCCAAGGCTTACAAAACTATCAGAGACCTGTAAGCTTATCACTTCTCTTTACAGCGGTGCGATCAGACCCATTCAGTTGACAACCGCAATAGTTTAACCTATGATAAGGTTGTTGTTAGTCAAATTATGTATCTTATCCATACAAATAATGCAATTTAATCTGGTAATCGCGACCAACATCATCGGCACATATCCGTTTCAGGCAGGCTTAACCGCTTTTAACCTATTCATCTGTACAATCAAACACTTCTTTTGGCTTAGTTCCCTATTGTAAACCTAGCGATTACAGCGTATCCAGAAGACCGACAGAAATTCATGATGAACTTACTAGAAAATTATCAGCTCGATAAGGTATGGGAAGCCAAGACGCCAGCGCTTCAAGCCGAAATCATGCGGTTTTGGCTACACACGGGCGCTTTGTCCTCGCACGAAGAAGCAGAAAACCGGGTCAACCAAGTGATCTTCGTGGCGCGGACCAAGGCGGAGCAGCAGATCGTAGCTATCAGTTCGGTCTATATCCAGGTCAACCAGCAATTGGGATATCCCTGCTACTACTTCCGCTGCTTTGTGGAAGAGCGCCATCGCCGAGCGTCGTTAGCCTCCCAGCTCTTGCTAGCCACCCAACAGGAGCTCAACGCTCGCTTTGGCGGGGGTGAAAACCCCCAAGTCATCGGCATGGTGGTCGAGGTACAGAATGAAGCGCTGCGCCAATTCCGCACGGAAGCCATTTGGCCGCACAGTGGCTTCGTCTATATCGGGCGCAATGGACGTGGCGATCCAGTTCGTGTTGCCTATTTTGATGGTGCGCGCATCACCTGATCCTCGCGGATTTCTTGTCTCACCTTGCGCTTTGCCACCATCAAAAGGTAATGACACCAGGACAACCGCAGAGAGCGGGCATGGCCTTTTCCCGCGGTTGCTACCCTGATGTCTATATGTCCTTATCTTTTCTTATTCAGTACTTGTTCGAGGAGTCAACATCCCTTATGCAATGCAATACCAAGGGTGGCCCAGCCATCCAACCCCCACCAGCGCCAGCAGACCAGTATGAGGCGGCCTTCTGGCAAAATTGGCGTGCGCGCCTACGCATCGTGCGACAGAAGCCCTGGCTCATCACGGCCTGGCTGCAACAGAACCGCACGCTCTTGAACCGCTTCAACCGCCTCTATGACCATCTCTGTCGCCAGCCACGCCCCATTCGCCGGCGCTTACAGCGACAATTGGGGTCTTCGCTGGCTGGGGTGGCGCTCGCCTTGGCCTTGGCCAATAGCCCAGCACAGGCCCTCCCCCCTGCCCCTGCCAATGCCCAGATCAACGGTACGAGCTGCGACCTGATCGACGCGATTGTCGCCGCCAATACCGACACGGCAACGGGTGCCTGCAATGCGGGAAATGCCGGTGCCGACACCATCACGCTCATCAGCGATGTGACGCTGAGCGCGGTCAACACTAACGTCTCCGGCAACACTACGGGACTGCCATGGATCACGACCGAAATTACCATCGAAGGCGGCGGCCACACGATCAGCCGCGATGCGAGTGCGCCCACCTTCCGCCTGTTGGCTGTGGAGGCAAGTGGCAACCTCACGCTCCACCAGGTCACACTGAGTGGTGGCAACACCGCCAGCGGCGGCGGCCTCATGAACTATGGCACCGTGACGGTGAGCAACAGCACCCTCTCTGGCAACTCCGCCAGCACCGGCGGCGGCGGCATCGGCAACCTAGGCACGATGACGGTGGACAACAGCACCCTCTCCGATAACTCTGCTGGCAACAGCGGCGCGGCTCTCTTCAACCAGGGCACGCTAACGGTGAACAACAGTACCTTCTCCGGCAACTCCGCTGACCAGGGCGGTGGTGCTCTCTTTAACATGAGTACGGCGACAGTGAGTAACAGCACCCTCTCCGGTAACTCCGCTGACCAGGGTGGTGGCGCTCTCTTCAACATGGGCACGCTAACGGTGAGCAACAGTACCCTCTCCGGCAACTCCGCCACGAATAACGGCGGCGGCCTCTTCAACTATGGCACGGTGACGCTGGAGCGCAGCCTGATCTCTGGCAACACGGCTGCCTCAGGCCAGGAAGTATTCAATTACCTTGGCTGTCTCAGCGCGGCAAGTGCGAACACCTCCGCCTGCCAAGCCAGCACCAGCGCGATCTACACCACGAGCACCAATCTCTTCGGTCATAGCGGCTTGACCAATGCCCAAGCCTTCTATAACTTTACGCCCGACGCCAGCAACATCACCGCCACCAGCGATGGCACAACGCCGACGGCCTTGGCTAATATTCTCAAAACCACGCTGACCACAAATGGCGGGGGAACGGGAACACATGCACTAGTGCCGGGCAGCCCGGCCATCGATGCCGCGGGTGATAGTGGCCTGAGCAGCGATCAACGCGGCGTCACCCGCCCCCAAGGCACCGCCGACGACATCGGTGCCTTTGAAGCGCTACCCATCAATGTCTCCTTCAATGGGAGCAATTGCAATTTGAATGACGCCATTGCCGCCGCTAACCAAGACCAGAGCTATGGGGATTGCAATCCTGGGGTGGCCGGTGCCGACACGATCACCCTGTTAGGCGATATCACCCTGCTCGCCCAAACTAATCAGCTGTCTAATTACAACTCGCTGACCCCCATCAGCAGCACGATCACGATTGAAGGCGATGGCTTTACCCTGGCGCGCGATGAAGCGGCGACGGATCCCTTTGGCTTGCTGGTGGTGGTGGAGACTGGTGATCTGACCTTGAACAATATCACGCTTACGGGCGCGTATAGTAAGTATGGCGCGCTCGCCAACATCGGTCAATTGACGGTCAACAACAGCACTATCACCGGCAATCAAGGTGCCGCCTTAGGTGGCGGCCTCTTTAACGCTGGCCTAGCAACCGTGAATAACAGCAGTATCACCGATAACACCCTACTGGTAGACCCCTCTATCCCCTTCCTGGGTGGCGGTGGGATTGCCAACTGGCTTGGCACCTTGACCGTGAATAACAGCAACATTAGTGGCAATAGCAGCACAGGCATAGCAGGCGGCATTGCCAATACGAAATATGGCACGCTTCTCGTCAATGAGTCCACCCTTAGTGGGAATACGGGGGGCAGTGCAGGTGGCGCCATCTTTAGCTTTGTTGGCACCAGCACTAGCGTGACAAGCAGTACAATCAGCGATAATACAGCAGCAGGCTATGGCGGCGGGATAGGGGGATATACCACGCCGCTCCTGGTGACCAATAGCACCATCAGCAACAATGAGGCAGAGGTGGGTGGCGGTATCATCTTGATGAACAATAGCGCGCTCACCATGAAGAACAGCACCCTCACGGGCAACACGGGCACGAGCAGTGGCGGTGGCCTTGCTACGGATAACACCATGCAACTAACAGGTAATTTGATTGCTGGCAACAATAGCGCCGCTGGGGCCGAAATCTTTGATAGCAGTGGCAGCCCCACCTTGATGCAACGCGCCTTTGGCAAAAGTGCCACTAGCTTGACCCCAAAGTTGCTCACGCAAGTTGCCAACAGTCCCTTCTTCCGGCGTGTACAGGCGCTGATCGAAGCGCGCAAAGCAGCACAAAGCCAAGAGGCAAGCGTGCAGAGTGCTGGCGTCGCCCCTACCCCCACCAGCCCTAATCTGTTCGGGCATAGCGGCTTGACCAGCGCTGAGGCGTTCGAAGGCTTTATCCCAGGTGGGGCTGATCTCGTTGCCACCAGTGATGGGACCATCCCCACCCCACTCGAAGGGATTCTGAGCACTACCCTAGCCGACAATGGTGGCCCCACCTTGACCCACGCCCTGAGCCACGGCAGCCCAGCAATTGATGCTGCTGGCGATAGCAGCTTAGCAACGGATCAACGGGGTGTGAGCAGGCCGTTGGGCATAGCCGATGACATTGGCGCGGTTGAGATGACAATCAGCCAGCTCAACACCGGCAGCGTGGCCCAACAAACGCTCAACACCGTCTATGATGCCGATACGGAGGAGTGTGGCACGCCAACCCATACGCTCACCCCAACGCTGATCAACAATGAGAGCGAGAGCTATCACAGCCTCTACTTTGTCGTCAGACAGTTGGAATATACGTCGCCCCAAGAAGTGAGCGGCACGCCAGTCTTCCCCACGCTCTGCAATGCCGACAGCGGGCAAAGTGGCGGAGTCGGGTCGAAGATCACCGTCAATGCTGACAATCTCAGTGGCGGCACCCTTGACCCCACTGAAACCTTCGTCCAACAGTTTATCGTCAGCCTCCCCATTCGGACGCGCTACCGGATCTTTGTCGATCTCTATGGTCAAACGGTCAACGCGGCATCCAGCACCAACGCGACCCGGCTCATCGGCACCCTGAGCTGGGAGTTCGATGAAGCGGGCAATGTTGTCGGGCGTGATATGCGCTTGTTTATCCCGTTAGTGAAGAATTAACAGAAGGCAGAAGGCAGAGGCCAGAAGGCAGAAGATAGAGGGTAGAAACCTGACAGGTTTGACAAACCTGTCAGGTTTTCAGGGGTGCTTGCTCTAGAGATCCACGGCCAGCCGGTAGCCGACGCCGGGCTCGGTGAGTAGATATTGGGGCAGAGCAGGATTTTCTTCGAGCTTTTGGCGCAGTTGCGAGAAGTAGACGCGCAGATAATGGCTCTCATCGACATAGGCCGGCCCCCACACTTCTTTGAGGATCTGCCGCTGTGTCAAGACCCGCCCGGCATGTTGAACCATGAGGCGGAGCAAGGCATATTCCGTTGGTGTCAGTTTGACGGGCTCCCCCTTTACCGTCACGAGACGGCGAGTTAGATCAACTTGGAGATCGCCAGTGGTAAAGACACGCAGATCAGGTTCAGGCTGGGTATGGCGGAGGGCAACCCGCAGCCGAGCCAGCAGCTCTTCGGTGCTAAAGGGCTTGGTCAGATAATCATCCGCGCCAGCATCCAACGCGGCGACTTTGTCCAGGTCGGCATCGCGTACCGACAAGATAATGATCGGCGTCTGGGTCCATTCACGCAGTTGCTTGACCACGGCCAAGCCATCCAGATCGGGCAGGCCAAGGTCGAGAATGATCAGATCAGGCCGCACTTTGGCCGCGACGAGAATCCCTTCTTTCCCCGTACCAGCCTCATGGACATGATAACCACCAGCCGCCAAGCTAATGTGCAAAAAACGCCGGATCTGCACCTCATCGTCCACCACTAAAACTTCGACTTGATCACGCAAAGTCTGCCTCCTTGACTGGCGGGGGCGTCTCCCCAGCCGGCAACTGAATGGTAAAGACAGCACCGCCGCTTGGTCGATTGTGCGCCGACAGTTCACCACCATGGGCATGAACCAACCCACGACAGATCGAAAGACCCAGGCCCGTACCACCCGTAGCCGTACCAGGCAGGCGATAGAATTTGTCAAAGATGCGCTCTAGCAAGGCCGGGGGAATGCCGGGGCCATGATCGGCCACGGTGAGCCAGAGCCACTCATCCGCGATCTTGGCACTGATCTCCACCGGCGTGCCCGGTGGCGTATAGTTACAAATATTGTGCAACAGATTGATCAGCACCTGCTCCATCAGGACAAAATCCATCTGGACCAAGGGCAGATCGGGGGGAATTGCCAGGGTCAGCGGGCGTTGGCTGAGGCAGGAATGCAACCGTTGCACCGCTACGCCCACCACATCGCTGACGACACACCAATCGCGTTTGATCTGGAGCCGCCCAGCATCCAGCCGTGACATATCCAACAGATTTTCCACAAGCTGATTGAGCCGCTGCGCTGCATCCTGCAGATCACTCAACAAAGCCTGGCGGGTATCCGCATCGGTGGTGGCACGCTGGAGGAGATCCACTACCCCTGTAATCGTCGCCAGCGGTGTACGCAATTCATGGGAAATGGAATTTAGCAAAGTGGTATGGAGCCGCTCTGATTCTTGCAGAAGGGCCGACTGCCGGGCCGCCCCATCGAGTAGTTGGCGCTCGACAACCAAGGCAATTTGATTGACAAAGGTTTCTAGTTGGAGGGCTTGATCAAAGGTGAATTGCTGCTCATTGTACAGGCGCAGCCCAATCACGCCAGCAATGCGATCCGGTGTGCGCAGCGGGACAAAATGGGCTATCGCAGCGGGCAAGGTATCGGTAAACCGGCCTGCCGGTCGGCCATGGACAAAGGCCCAATCGGCCACCTGAAACGTTTTGTCGTCAATCGGCAAGGTGCTGGCGGGCTGGGGCTCCCGCTGGAGCTTGCCATCCGCGGCCAGGAGAATGGCCACATCCGCGCCAAACGACTGTTGGAGTTGGACTACCGCCGTTTGTAAGACGGCGTCGAGATCAGCTGCGGTGGCCGTTTCGCGCGCCAAGCGATAGAGTGACATGATCCGCTGGACGTTGCGTTGGGCTAATTGCTCCTGTTGGCGAATGCGCGCCGTCAAGCTACCCGCAAAGATGGCAATGAGAAAATAGAGCCCAATCAGGACCAGATCTTGAAACCGCGTGACCACAAAGGTGTAATGCGGCTCCACAAAGAAAAAGTTAAAGGTAAAGGCACTCAGTGTGGCGGCGAGGATGGCAGGCCCACGCCCCAGGTAGATGGCAATGAGGAGCACCGTCAACAAGTCGGTTAAGCCAACCACTTGGTATTCCAACCATGGCAACATCTGTAGGATCGACCAATTCAGCGCTGTCACCAAGGCCATGACAACGACAGCCAACAGATAGGCGCGCCCGGCGGACCCCAAGGCATAGCGCTGCAACCAAGCCAATTGGGGTGGCTGAGGTTTGCCATCTTCGCCAGTCACCACATAAATATCAATATCACCACTATTGCGGATCAGGTTGTCCACCAGTGAGCCACCCCGTAGCAGGGTCTGGAGCGGCGAATGGAGCGGCTTACCAATGACAATCTGCGTTACATTATGGTGCTGGGCTAGTTGGAGCAACGCTTTGTCAACGGCCTCGCCCGCGGCATGGATGACTTCCCCACCTAGTTCGCGCGCCAGGGTAAGATTGTGGGCGAGCCACTGTTGCGCCTCTGGCGTCAACGGTTTGGCTGTTTCGACGGTGGCGGCCAGCCAAGGCGCTTCTAGCGTATAGGCCATCCGCCGCGTCCAGCGGATCAGCTGTCCAGAATAGGGACTGGGGCCAACGGCCACCATCAGCCGTTCACGCGATTTCCAGGGGCCAGCGATCTGTTTGGCCTGCATGTAATCTTGCAATTGATGATCCACATGCTCGGCTGTCAGCCGGAGCGCCATTTCGCGCAGGGCCGTTAAATTGCCCGTACGGAAAAAATTGGTCGCGGCGCTGGCCGCACCTTCTGGCGTATAGACTTTGCCTTCGGCCAGCCGTTTCCGTAGCTCTTCGGGCGAGAGGTCGATCAGCTCGATTTCGTCGGCCAGCTCCAACAAAGAGTCCGGGATCGTTTCGGTCACGGTAATTCCGGTGATCTGGGCGACGGCGTCGGCGCGGCTGGCAAAATGTTGGACGTTGACAGTCGTGTAGACATCAATCCCGGTGTCGAGCAATTCGATCACATCTTGGTAGCGTTTGCGGTGACGCGGCAGTTGATCCGAGGCGTGAAGGTTCGTATGGGCTAGCTCGTCGACCAGGACCAATTGTGGTCGCCGCGCCAGGATCGCGTCTAGATCCATCTCTTCCAGCAACAGGTCATGCTGGGCAAAATCACGATAGGATAGGCGTTGCCGCGGGATGACTGGCAAGGAGGCGAGCAGGGCTGCTGTCTCTGGTCGGCCATGGGTTTCAACATAGCCAACCACCACATCGACCCCTTCGGCAACACGCTCTTGGGCCGCCAATAGCATGGCATAGGTCTTGCCAACCCCCGGGGCCATGCCAAAGAAGATCTTTAATTTCCCCCGCCGCGGGCGCGCCCCCAGCAAACGCGGATCAGGCGGTGGGTGTGCTGCATTGTGTCGTTCTTGTTGCATCCTCATCGTCTGCCAGCTCACGGTTACTTCTACACTTAACATCGGCGTTACGCAGCCCAAACCTGACCGGTTTTGCTGGTAACACAGCGCGTCTACCGAAGTTCAATGAAGATAGGGCTTACGCAGTGGGTTGGTACGACCAGAGACCTGACAGCTTTTCCAAAGCTGTCAGGTCTTGTCCAAATGCGTAACTTCTCTCAGATTCCATTCGAGTATTGTACTCGACATTGCACCAGATAAAGCAATGATACGCCCATTCTACTGCGCAGGCTCAGCTTTGTGGCCTTTGATCAAATAGGGCACATCAATGATGACGAGATCTTCTTGCGTGCGCAACCGCCAACGCAGGATGTTGGCCGTTTGGTTGTGCAATAGCTGCGCCGGTAAGGAAGGCGAGATAAATTCTGGGATCACGACAGTCGTCAGTTGATCGGCAAATTCAACATTATTGGCGTAACAAATGTAATCGACCAATGGCTCTAAAATATCCCGAAATTCATAGTCGATCCACACCAACTGGACCCCTTGCGTTAGCTCGGGAAACCGCAGCCAGCGCCGCTCAATCCGCTCCTTCTGCGCGGCCGAGGTTACGACACAGACGGCGCGCACATTGCTTGAAATGCGCTTGGCATATTTTAAGGCACGCAAGGTCCCACGATGGACATCGGCAATCGGTACGATCACGACATCGGCGACCTCGTGGAGATCTTCAGAACACAAGGTGCTCGTACGCAACGCTTCCGCCACATCGCCATAATGGCCGTGGATCGAACGCAGGAAGAGTACAATCAGCGGAATCGCCAGCGCAATGATCCACGCACCATCGACAAACTTCGTCGCCACCAGCACAATAAAGACGATCCCCGTCGTAATGGCACCAATCGTGTTCAACGCCCGTTTCCACCACCACCCACGCTCATAGTGAATCACCGTGGCACCCGTATGAAATTCTTCCTCAGGTGGCACCTTGCTGACTTTGCCCATGAGCCGAACCATCCCGGCCTGTGAAAGCGTAAAACTCAGCATAACGCCCAGGGCATAGAGCGGCAACATGGCAATTTCATCGGCCTGAAAAATAAGCACAATCAAGGACGCCAAGAAGGCTAGCACCAGAATCCCCGAGCTATAGACCAGCCGATCACCCCGATTTTGCATCCACCGGGGCAGGAAGCCATCGCGCGCCAAGAAGGAGCTCAAGCGCGGAAAATCTTGATAGCCCGTGTTGGCAGCCAGGACCAGGATCATCATGGTAAAAAACTGGACCCAATAATAGAGAAAGCCACCACCGGTGACGAGGCGTGTCATTTGCGAAAGGACACTGTCCGTCTCGGTGGGGACAATCGCCAAATGGGTGGCAAGAAACGAGATGCCCAGAAAGAGCGACATGGCCATGACGCCCATCCAAACCATGGTTTTGTTGGCATTGATGGCTTCCGGCGGCTTGAAGGCTTGAACGCCATTGCTGATCGCTTCGATGCCCGTCAACGCGGTGCAGCCGCCCGCAAAGGCGCGCAACAACAGCCACAAATAGGCGAAGCCCGTAAATGAATCGACCGGTGCAATGGAAAGCGGATGCTGCTCTAGCGGCACAGCGCCGAATAGCCCAAAGTAGCGCACCAAGCCAAGCAAAATCACCAGCAAAACCCCACCCACAAAGGCATAGGTCGGCAAGGCAAAGACTGTACCACTTTCGCGCACACCGCGTAAGTTCACCCAAGTTAAAATGATAATAGCAGCGATGGCTAGGGCAACCCGATAATCAAAAAGAATAGGAAAGGCCGAGGTCAAGGCGCGAATACCTGCCGAAACGGAGACCGAAACGGTCAACACATAGTCCGTCAACAAGGCCCCGGCGGCAAAGAGCGACGGCAGCGTACCCAGATTGTCCTTGGCCACCGTATACGCACCCCCACCACCTGGGTAGTGCAGAATGGTCTGAATATAGCTAAAGATGACCAATAAAACCAGCAAAGCAATCCCAATAGCAATGGGCATGGTCATGGAGAGCGCGCCACTGCCCAAGAGAATCAGCACCCCCATGATCGATTCAGTGGCATAGGCATTGCTGCTGATCGGGTCCGAAGCAAAGACGGCCAAGGCGCGTATTTTGTCTAAACGCTCGTGTAGCTCTGCACTTGACGGAAAGGGTGCGCCAATGACAATCCGTTTAATGCCCGTGTAATTCATGCTCCAAAATCCTTCCGGCCATGCCAGTTTGCATAGGTATCACTCTTTTGCCAGGTACACGGCTTGGCCGTTGCGTATACCCAACCAATAAGTCTACGCCGATTGGCATCAAGAAGAACTAAAGAATTGGGGCAAGCGTATCAAGAAAGTATCAAGATTTAGGTGGCAGATCTACCAGCAACTTTGCCGGCTTGACAACCCGCGCAAATTTTGATACTCTTCTATTTAGATAATTATCTAAATAGAAGAGTATCAAAATAGCAATTCAACTAGAAGTAGGCGTTACGCACGTAGACCAGACCTGACAGGTTTTCCAAACCTGTCAGGTCTCTGTTACCCAGCTAACTGCGTAACTTCTAAGAATAATCGAACGAAAAGAGGAAACTCATGCCATCCCAACCAGAAAGCATGACACCAGCGGAGCGGCAGGCCAGCTTACTCCGGCTGAGCAAACTGCTGCTTGATGAAGATCGTCTCAAAATTTTGGGGTTATTGGCGCAGCACCCGTGTAGCACGGCAACCGTCCAACGTGAACTGAGCATGGAACGGGCACCAATCCATTTGCAAAAGTTAACCGAGGCAGGGCTGACCCACCGATTTATGCAACAGAATGAAGAATGGTATCAATTAGATACACAGCAGATCTTTGCGTATAAAAAGCAGCTCTTTGCCCCAACAGCCGATCAGCAACCACAAGCGAGTGAAGCGAAGGAGATCGCGAAGTTTATCAAACACGAACGGCTCATCCGCTTACCTTTGCAGCCGTCGACACTACACCTTGTGCTCGCTTGGTTAGCCCAAAAGTTTCAACCTCACGTAGCTTATTCCGAAAAAGCGATCAATGAGTTGCTCCAGGGACATGCTATCGATCATGCAACCTTGCGCCGTCTGCTTGTCGATCATCAGCTGCTGACACGGCAAGCGGGGATCTATCAACGGCAGGTTGAGCCACGCCAGGAGCAAGCAGATGGCGCCCAATAATTTTCACCAGCTGCTGCAATTCTTTAAAGTCCTGGGCCACGAAAGTCGGCTCCAGATTGTCGGCCTCTTGGCGAATGGCGAACGGAGTGTCGGTGAGTTGGCCGCGGCGCTCCAACTCACCGAACCTACCGTTTCCCACCACCTCGCCATGATGCGCGAGGTGGGTCTGTTAGGGGCGCGCGCCGAAGGTACGACGCGCATCTACTGGCTCGATACCGGTTTTCTGGAGCGGATGAGCAAAGATATCTTTTCACAAGAGAACCTGGCTCATCTCGCGCCAGATGAGGGTGCAGAAAGTTCGGCAGAGAAAATCCGCCAGACCTTTCTTGAAGACGGTCGCATTAAAGAGATTCCAGCCCGTCGGCAGAAGCGCTTGGTGGTGCTTCAATGGCTGGTCAACCACTTTGAACGGGAGGTCCGCTACCCAGAAGCCGAAATGAATGTGCGGCTCAAACAATTCCACCCGGACTTTGCCGCGCTCCGCCGCTACTTGATCGAAAACGGGCTGATGCAGCGGGAAGGCGGTCTCTATTGGCGGATTGATGCCTAGCTGTCGCTCCTTCAGCGCAAGCCAAATTCTTGTTCCACCTGGCCGATCGATTCATCGAGGATGGTGAGGATCTGGTCGATTTCGGCTTTGGTAACGACGAGGGGCGGCGCAATGTGCAAGATCTCCCAAACCCGCGTCAGCAGGTGACGGTCATTCACGAGTTGGTGCAGCCGCTTGATAAAGTCCGAATCGCGCGCCCACTTTTCCTTGGTGCCTTTGTCTTTGACCAGTTCAATGGCACAGAGCAGTCCCAAACCGCGCGCGTCGCCCACCGTGGGATGAGTTGCCACCAAACCTTGGAGCCCGGCCAGCAAATAACTACCCATTTCGGCAGCGCGCTCGACCAAGCCTTCCCGTTGCATAATTTCGATATTCTTGAGCGCCGCCACCGCGGCTACCGCTTGCCCACCAAAAGTGAGGAGGTGCGATAATACATTCGGACCTTGGGTAAAGACTTCGTAGACGGAAGGGCGCACAATGGTGGCTGCGATCGGCGCATAGCCACTGGATAGACCTTTGGCCATGGTCATTATATCGGGTACAAAGCCAAAATGCTCGGTGGCAAACCATTTGCCCGTCCGCCCAAACCCATTGATCACTTCATCGGCGATCAAAAGGACGCCATACCGATCACAAATTTCGCGCAGCATTTGCCAATACTTGGGCGATGGTATATGCACGCCATTCGAGGCAGAGATCGGTTCGCCGATGACCGCGGCCACAGTCTCTGGCCCTTGAAAGATAATCTCCTGTTCCACCCATTTGGCGCACATCACATCGCCAGCTTCGCCTTCCAATGCAAAGTCATTCCGGTAGTGATTGGGCGACGGCACATGGTAGACACCGGGCATCATGGGGCCAAAAAAACGCTCCATCTGCGTGCGATTCCCGGTGGTCAGGCTCATGGCACCATAGGTCATGCCGTGGTAGGAACCACGCCGCGCAATGACCTTGTAGCGTTTGGGAAAGCCACGCAAGACCTGCACCTGTTTCGCAATTTTGATCGCGGTCTCGACGGCTTCCGAGCCACCCGAACAAAAGAAGACCCGCTGCAGATCACCGGGAGTAAGTTGGGCCAGCGTTTCGGCCAATTGCACGGCTGGCACGGAAGTATAGGATGAGGCCGAGACATAGGCTAGTTTGGCGGCCTGTTCCGCCATCGCATCGGCAATCTCGCGGCGACCATGCCCCGCGTTGACCACCCACAGCCCAGCCAGCGCATCGATCCAGCGTTCGCCGCGGGTATCGTAGAGGGTAGAGCCCTCCCCCCGTTCAAAGACATGTAGTCCCTGCTGTTCCGCTAGTTCAACATAGTTGCCGGAATGAATCCAGACATGATCAAGCGCGGTTTGGTAGAGCGGTTCTTGATAGGACGCTTGGGTGCTAACCACCGGCGCAGCCCCGGCTGGCGTCTCGAATGTAGTAGCCATAGCTTCTGCTCCTTATGAACGAAGAGTTCAAATCGATATCGATCCATTGTAGCCCTAAGCCAGAAAGAGAAGCAATATGGCGAGGACGCGTTTACGGGAATCGCCAGGTAATCTGCTCATGGTTGATGGAGGCAAAGCGCGGCCGCCCTTTTGGATCACAGAGCAGAATGGTCGCTTCTAGCGGGTTGCCAGCCGCAACGGCTTGCGCGACCGTAGACCAGGATCGTTCTTTCAAATGGATTTTGGTGCGCCCAAAGCCCTCCCATAAGCCGCCTTTGCGTTCACCCCAACAGAGATAGAGAAAGCGCTCGGTTGGGGTGCCGTGGGCATAAGGTCCCAAAAAGTTGGGCTTTCCGGTGGCGGTGTTTTGCTCAACACGTAGCGCACAGTGAAAGATGATCTCGTCTACAGCAGCATCGATGAGAAGATCATCCACCACCACTTTGCCCTTTTGGACGCCGAGCCGGACTTGATTTCTGCCCCCAAAGTCACAATCCGCCAACCCACGGCAACGCAGGCGAATTATCAGCGGCAGCTTATCATCTATCGCCATGGTCGTTTTCCTTTTCTTTTTGTTTGGAAAGTAGCACTAACAACTACGCTTGCTCGGCCGCGCGTTGGAAGGCTTGCAACCACTGTTCATGTTGGGCCTGCAACTGGGCGCGGCTCATGAGGGGGACGGCAAAGAGGCCCGCAAACGATTCGGCAATAGAGAGGCGGGTTTGCCGCGCCGAGAGCGCTTCTAGCACAATCCGGTCAATGGCCTTGAACCAGAGAGAGCTCCCCGTCCAAGTCAGTTCCCGGTTGGGCGCAACCACGGCAAAGCGCGCACGGATGGGAAAGTGATTGAGCGTAAAGCGCAGATAGGCATCCACCACCAGTTCCGTCTCTAGGCGAACATGGCGAAAAGCCGGCGTAATCGTCGGCCATGCGGGCAAGTTGCTGACCAAAGCCCACACTTGGTCCACCGATGCGGCGACAACAATCGCGCTCGCTGAGGTAATGGGCGCTTGTTCATCAATGCGGCCCGCCTTGGCATAGGTCGTGTGGAGGGCAGTGCGCGACGGCCCGCGATAGAAGATCGCTTTTAGCATTTTGTTATTTGCCTCTGTGTTGCCCCAGAAAGAGATGTAGCTGCGCCGCATGCTCCTGAACATGGCGCATGGTATAGAGGAGGAGTTCGGCAAAGGTAATCTCCCCCCAGGGAAAGTGACAGACGCGATACGCGGCTTCCGTAGATAACTGCGCAATCGTCGTCTGGGTCTTTTGGCGACAATCATCCAGGTAGCCCAGCAATTCCGCGCGCGTATAGGTGCGCGGCAACCGTTCGTTGGCGACCATCTCCACCAAGTCAAAAGGCGCGGGGGGCAGGAAACCTTCTTCCGCGCCCGTCAGGTAGAGATCTAGCCAGAAGAGGGTATGATAGCCCAAATACCAAAAGGCCCCGAAACCCGCAGCCACCCACTGGTCGGGCTCATCTTCCCACAGACGCGCTTCCCAGAGTTCATCGGGACAATCGTGTAGGGCGTCATGTAACGAGTCGATCGCGATGGCAAACTGACGCCACAACATTCCCTGATCCATAATCATCGTCATCGGAAGCTCCTTATCAATAGCTGACCAACTTGCCGTTGGAGGCATCTAGCCAACTTGCAGTTGGATCGTCACTTGGTCGCCTTCTTCCACCTTTTCGGCTTTACGGACACTGGTTCTGATCGGCACAATATAGCGACCATCTTTGGGCCATAGGGCCGTCGCCCACTTGCTTTTGCCCAGCCACACGGTAACCGGGATCATGCCCCAGCCATAGGTGACCGAGCCGGAGATTGCTTTGATCGCCTGGCATTCTGGCTCCGGTACGGTCACAAAATACCAAGGGGCAGGACCTTTCCAAAACCAAATCTCGCCGGTAAATTCAATGTTCATTGGCATAGCACCTCGAAAAGAACAACCACTGTTCGCCTATCCAACGGCACTAGAGACGCTTATCCGTGGCAAGAGGGTCGATCACAACGGCAGTATGTGCCAGCGCCGCCGGATTAGGCGAGAGCAGGGGGCCCTTGCCACTGGTGGTGGTCAACCCACGCACGGTGATCTGTTGGCAGGGAGCATAGGGGAAAGGTCGCTCGGCCATGAGGGGAACGGCTGCGGTGCCGGTGTGGAGATCATCGGGATCGGTGAAGAGGTAGAGCCCCGCATAATTGGCTGGGTGATTGGTGTCATCGACCCATAAGCCAGCGACCGTGATCGTTTGGGGCATGAAACAGGGATAGCCGAAGTCATGCATGCCATCGTTACGCACGTTAAACAGCGTGGGCCAGTGATTGTCACCACAGGCAGGGATCCAGCGGCAGTTGCGAATAACCAGATCCCCTTCCCAAGTGCTGCCATAGTCACCCCGAAAGCTGATCAGAGAGTTGCCATAGAGGGTAGAGTCCTCCACGGTCAGCGTACCGCGGCCAATGGCGTTGAGCCCCATGTGGCCGAGCACGCAGCGACGAATGGTGTAGGTGCCGGAAACACCCATGTGCGTATCCATGCGCGAAAAAGTGCAATCTTCGAGCACGATATTCTTGCAAAAATTGGTGGCGATGACCCCCCAGCGGGTGCGATCACAGAGATGATGCATCTGACAGTGAAAGAGTTGGAGGTTCACGACATGGTTGGCATGTAGATCATAGGAGCCCATATTAACGGGTAAACCCGCCGCGCCAATGGTGGAATAGATTTTGTGACCGGTGGCAAAGCAATTGCGCAAGGTGATGTTGGCACATTGTTCGGCGCTGAGAAAGCCACGATAGGGATGTCCCACGGCGGTCTCCCCGACGACATAGTGCGTCAGACCGTCAATCGTGGTGTTCGAGCGGGTGATCTCAATGTTGCGCGCCCAATAATTGTACCCTTGTTCCTGCTGCATCCGGTTGGCAAAGGTGGTGAAGATGCCGCCACGAATAACGAGCGGTGTTTCATCGATAGGCCGAGCTTCGACGCGCGTGATCGTTGTGTAATCCCAGTCAATCATGCCCTCAATCGTACCGTCGCGCCGAACAATAAAACAATCATTCTGGGGCACGCCCGCATTTTGGTTGAGCCCACGCCGGATGTAGAGATAGTTGGCGTCGCTCTCCACCAAAACATGACAATCATAAGCCGGTTGCACAGCGAGCTGGTGCTGGTCGCGCCGCAGTTGGGTAATGGGCAGCGTCACTGGCGCCAACAGGGAACGGACGACAAAGAGCGGCGCTTTGTGATCGTCCACTTGGGTATCATCAATGGTGAAGCGCGACGTAGTCCAGTCCGTATCGGTGGTAATAACGGCAGTGAGCGCTTGGCGACCAAGATGATAGGTCGCCGCGGGCTCGGTCCGCACCGGCAAGCGCTGGTCGTTGGCATAGGCGTGGGCAGCACAGATAGCTGGCAGATCATCGGCGACACCATCACCCAATGCGCCAAAGGCTTCATAGGTGACAAAGCCATCCGCAAAAGTCTCCTCTTTCAAGGTCATCGCGATTCTCCTCCGCTAGATTAGCATCGATCGGCGCAGCTAGCACTGGGCAAGCGGCTACGACCATATGTTCTATGTGGTGAGAGAATAGTATATCATAGCCATGAATAAATTGGGGAAAGATCAGCTGGGCGCGGATAGCATCTATGGCTGGCCCGACCAAGCAGCCTTAGCAGTTTTTTCTCATCTACCCAATCTTCGTTCTCAGCCTGACGACTTTTCGTCAGTTTAGGCGAGACAAGCCAACCAACTATCCACTAGAATGTAATTGACTTTGCTGACTGAGCAGGATGGCTCTTTCAAAGCGCTTAAACGCATTACCAACAATATTTCAAGATTAAGATATCGTCATAATCTATCCAAAGGAGTAAAAGGTGTTCTCACCAAATTTTATTAGTCGCATTTGTCTTAGCCTTGCGCTAGCTATGATCTTAGTAATGCCAGTCTCAGCACAACGGGACAACGCGCAACCCTATCAATTGTTTTTGCCGATCATTAGCAACGCAACAGAGGTAAGTCAAGAACAAACTGGCATAGAGATTGATTTAGATGCAATATCTGTCGGGGATGTATTGGATGTCGATGGGATAGCTATAAGTGCCGACGATAATAATCAGGATCAATGCTTATTTCCTCAAAATATAACAATACGTACTGCTGCGCCTATCGATAATGTGACCAAATGGGCTAGTATTTTATTTAATGACGATTGTAATGCCATTATCACTTCCAAATGGAAAGATAATTCGACAAATAATCAGACGATCTTTTCAACTGGGCAAGACAACATCGTGATAAAAATCCAACCTACCAGTGCCGACGAATTATGGTCAGATGAAATCGTAGCTGCCAGTCCTAACATTTCGTTTGAAACTAACGAGCAATATATTATTACTTATGGCTACCCAGGAGCCTACGATGAATTAACACGCCATACCGAACGCATGACATATACTTACGATGGCAAAAAAGCTCAGATTTCTGCGTTAGGTGCCTATTGTAATGCGGCAACTTGGCCACCGGGGTATGACTGGGTTACGGACAGATGCACCATTATAGGGAAAAACACTGGGCCATCAAGTATCGTTTCGGGAAGCACAAGCAGTAGCTATCATTGCGATTCTCCGCAGGCTTTTCCGTGTAATATTTCAAATCCTGATGGCTATTATCATACTTTAAATAGTACGATTCAAGGCAACAATAATGGTCTTTCAACGTGCACGTTCAGCATGTCAGGACAAATTGTCAGAGGGCCGAATCGGTATCTTATCCAAGGGTGTAAATAATGAAACTACCGCGCGTTTTTTTGATGAAGCTTACCACGGCTATAACGACTCTGATTGTACTCTATGCACTCTATCTGATCGGAGTAGCACTTGTGGATTCACGTTTAGATAACAGGCTCAGCCCGCTTGTACAAGGATGCATCATTATTTTGGTAACCACTATCCTTTTAACTGGCTTGAGGAAGCAGAAACTCTATCTTGCGTGGGTAGGTTGGATTGGACTTACCGTCGCCTCGACTCTATTTCTTTTTGGGATCGGCGTTATCTTGCTGCCGCTAAGTGGGTTACTTTTTATGTTATTGTTAGTTCTGACAATATATCGGAGTAACCATTAGCGTAGATCCGGAAACTTTTCGGCCGTTGGCCACGGCTGTAATGGATAAATCGCTGGTGATACGGTGGTACGACTAGCCGCGATTGCGTCAAAGGCAGCATGATTAGCGGGCAAAACGAGCGAAAGATGCAGATTACCAACGGGCGTTTCCGAAATGATTACCCCATGATACCACAGCGTTACCCCATAGTAGGGATGCTTTGTTTGGAAAGCCTGATAGTTATTTGCTTCAACGACATCTCCATCATGAACTGCTTCCCAAACTTGGCGAAATTCGCGATAAACAAGAAGCTGATTACACAGTGTCTGGAAGTACTTGCTTGATCGATGGCGTAGCGTGTAGCGGTAAAAGAGTTGAACACAAGTTGACGACATATCGCTCCACATGGGTGATAGGCGCTTCCGGTGGGGCGAGTTGGGTGCAAAAAGCATTTTGAGCAAATTATATTCGGTGACCGTTGGCAATGGTTCTGTAATACCCACTGACTCAGCTAGGCTGATATTAAAAGCAATACTCAACGAGTTGACTGCCAAAATATCGTAAAAATCATCGTGCAACAAGGCGGGCACGGGTAGGCTTGCCATCATGTGCAACAAAGTCTGTATTTTAGATTGAAGCGATGAGTTCGCTGTTGTCAGGGGATCGGGTTCTAGCGCCAGCGAAAAAAATTCTTTACGCGTCAAAAAGTTTAGCTTGAAGGCATCGGCTAACCGGACAAGCACATCTGTTTCAAGTTTAGCACGTGTTCCTTGTTCAATCGTGGCAATCACACGCTGGCTTAAACCAGTCGCTTGGGCCAATGTAGTTTGGGTCCATCGCTCGCCACGTTGAGAGTCAAATTGTTCTTTGCGCAGTCCTGCAACCAGCTTGCCAAATGCCTTCAAGTTCACCGATCCCCTCCATCTTGGTAATCTGCCACGGAAGATACCTGCAACACGCAAGCATAGCCTTATCCGATTGGCCCAATGAAGGTAGCAATCCAACAAGTAAAGAGAAGGCAGGCGAAGAGTAGAAGTTTCATAAGACCTCACATATCTATATTCATGATCACTGCTGCACAAAAGTTGGTCCGGCACCGCAGAGCTGACAGGGTTTGCAAACCCTGTCAGCTCTGCGGTGCTACGGAACGGCAATAACGCCGAACAAAAACAAAAAACGGCTACCGCCCATACTATCGGGGGAGATAGCAACTTCGGAAGCCGTTGGCTTGATTATGTTGGCTCGGTTACACCGTCAATGTACTGCGCCAGATAGCCCATCATAGGGTCTATCGGTAAGAAGATCGGCGCGCCCAAACCTTACATTTTCTTTTGGTAGTATACGAAATTCTACGACCATTGTCAAAGTGGGGGTTGGGCCAAGCGATCTTTCAGAGAGGCGTTACGCAGTTGATCGTTATCCACCGCGGCTAGACAGAGTCTCAAACCATCCGGTAAAACCAACCAACATGGGCTAGTGATTAGCCTGGAGACGTTTGCGCAAGAGTGGTTCGGCCAGGGCCGTTGCATCCAAGTGTTCAGCCCCGAGGAAGGTGAGGAACCGCCCAAAGCCCCGCGCCAATGCTTCGGCAAATGCCTCATCCTGGCCTAGCGCGGCCACTTCTAGCCAGAAGCCCAGAATAACCAGGGTATTGGTGTTGCGATCAAGCTTACTATCAAACCGGGCCACCAACCGGTCGCCCCACAAAATGGGCAGGGTATAGTAGCCATAGGTACGCTTGTCGGCTGGTTTATAGACTTCCCAAACATAGTCAAACGCAAATAACTCTTTAGCGCGCCCCCGCGCACTCACAGGATCCAGCGGGGCCAGGAAGGTGACTTCTTCCGTGGTAGTGGTTGCGACAGGCGTCCAAGCCGCGGGTACACGGCCAGCCCCAATCGCTTCTAACAGGGCGGCATCGCTGCCCAGCGCATAGTGGACGGCCTTCCAGCCCGCCACCCGCACTTCAATCAGCGCACCATCCGCCAACATCCCTGTCCGTAGTTTCTGGGCCGTGCGCTCCGGTTCCCCACGCTGAAACGAATCACTTGTGCGCTTGAAACGGGTCAGGCCGTTAAAGCGGATTTCTTTAAGCAACAAGAAACGCTCTGCCGTCGCCGGATCGCTTTCATAAAGCAAGGAGGCTGGCGCGACCTGCTCGGTCAGGGCATAGACCCGCTCGAAACGTGCGCGGTGATGGGTCATGACTTCGCCCGTATGCCACAGATAATACAACGCCAGGGCGCTATCTTTCCGACCTCGATAACTCTCGGTGCGCGTGCGCGTCTTCATGGCAAAATCGCGGTTGCTAACCGCCCCACGCGCTTGCAAGATGCTCCGCATTTCGACAATGGCTCCGGCGTGTGCGTGCGCAAGGGCGCGCAACCGGGCCAGCTGATCGCGCTCGCGGTGCATGACCACCCGCCAATGGGGCAACTCGTCCATGGGGCGGACGGCCAACCACCCACCCCAGTCAAAAAACTTACGTTGTTGGTAGGTCACTTCCTCCCACAGCCCAGGCGTATAGTCGGCGATACGGCTGTGCAGTAAGATATCGTGGCTACGCGCAATAATTTGCAAGGGATCCAGTTGTACATACTCCATGGTGCGCATGGCTTGCTCTGTTCCCAGTGGCCCTTGCCAACGGCGGCCCGGCCACAAGCCTTGCTTACCCAGCATAAAACGACGCGCAGTCTCAATGTCAATCGTCAGCATCATCAACGACCTTTGCCAATAAATTTCGCCAACTCGTCCAAGAACGGTTGTTCTAGTCCCTTCACTGCCAGTATAATAGCCAGCGACGGCCCTGTCAATTTAGGGGCAAATCAATTTGTTGGCAAAGCGGTCAAGCAGGCGTCCTTTTTTGTCATTTTTCGGGGCTTGGCAAAATCGACAACGGCCGGGCTTCCTCTGCCAATTGCGTACGTTCAATCGCCAATGCACCTTGATTGGCAAAGGCTTCCATCAGACGCCGTTGTTCGGGCGGCAAGCGATAGGAGGGCACCATGGGCACGGCAATGCCCAGCACCCCAACCACCCGCCGCGGCGTCTTGAGCGGGAGGTACCGCAACGTTGCGGCAGGCAGCGTATCGGTATACCGACCCGCCGTTTCACCATGCCGAAAGACCCAATCGGCCACGGCATACTCATTGGCATCCAGCAAGAGCGTGGTCGCGCGCGCATATAGTTGCAGCCGCTCCCCGGTTGGCAGCAAGATCACCGCGGCCAAATCAAAGGTCTGCTCAACATGACGCAGCAGGGTCTGTACGATCTGGGCGACTTCTGTCATCACCACCAAATCGCGGCTCAATTCATAGAGCGCGGCGATTTGCACCGTCCGCTGTTGGGCCACCTCCACCTGCTCACGTACACGCGCGGTCAAGTTGCTAATCACCAACCCGACGATCAACAACCCAAAAAAGGTCAAGACATATTGAGTGTCGCCAATAACAAAACTCAGATAGGGCTGCACAAAGAGAAAATCAAAGGCCAGGCTGCTCAACACGGCGGCCAGCACCGCCGGGCCGCGCCCCAGGTTCAATGCCACAATGACCACCACCGTCAAATAGATCATCGCCAAGTTCGTCGGCTCGACCACGGCAGCGGGCCAACGAACCAGGGGCGCGACGCTGAGCGGCGGATCGATCAACACCCCCAATAACGTGGCAACAAGAACCAAGCCAGCACTTTGTAGATAACGCCAAGAGAAGGTCAGTGCAGGCCGTTGCCACTGGATCACCGGTGGTGGCAACGGCTCACCACTAATGACATAAACATCAATCGGGCCACTTTGGCGGATCAGGCGATCGACAATCGAGGTGTGTAGCCATTCTCGCCAGCGCGGATACAGCGGTTTGCCAGCCATAATTTTGGTGATGTTGTGGCGACGCGCATAGGCAAGCAGGGCAGCGACAACGTCATGCCCCGGCAAGGTTTGGATCTTGGCCCCCAAGGATTCCGCCAATTGGAGGTGGTGGGCCACCCGGTCGCGTTGCGCGGGTGAATAGGCGGCGGCGTCTGGCGTTTCGACATAGAGCGCAAACCACTCCGCATTGAGTTCATCAGCCAACCGCCGTCCGGCGCGCACCAACCGCTCGCTCAACGGGCTGGGGCTGATCCCGATCAAGAGCCGTTCCGCAGCTGACCAAGGGCCCAAGATGGCACGCGTCTGCATATAAGCGCGCATCTGGTCATCCACCCGCTCCGCGGCACGGCGGAGGGCCAATTCGCGTAAAGCAGTCAAATTACCCTGGCGGAAAAACTTCTGAATCGCCTGTGCCGCCTGCTGCGGGACATAGACTTTGCCCTCTTGTAAGCGGCTAATCAATTCAAGCGGCGGCAGATCGACCAATTCAATTTCATGGGCCGTATCAAAGACGCGATCGGGGATCGTTTCGCGCACCACAATACCGGTGATCTGGGCAACCACATCGTTGAGGCTTTCCAGGTGTTGAATGTTCATCGCGGTATAGACATCGATACCTGCCGCCAACAGCTCTTCAATATCCTGATAGCGCTTCGGGTGGCGCGGCGGGCCTTGGTCAGACACGGCATTGGTATGCGCCAATTCATCGACAAGGGCGAGCTGTGGCCGCCGCGCCAGCAGCGCATCGACATCCAATTCAGCCAGCCAAAGCCCATGATAGGCCACTTGTAACGGTGGGATCACTTCTAACTCAGTTACCAATGCCTCCGTTTCGGCGCGGCCATGGGTCTCGATATAGCCGACTACCACATCGATCCCCGCGGCTTGGCGCTGGTGGGCCGCTTCTAACATGGCGTAGCTCTTGCCCACCCCGGCGGCATAGCCAAGAAAGATTTTAAGGTTCCCCCGTTCCTGGGCAGCCGCTTCGGCCTGAAGACCCGCCAGCAGTTGATCCGGGTCGGGACGGTGCTTTTCGTTCATGCCACGCTCACTGCACGCCATCTAACGCCAAGTTGAGTTGCAGGACGTTCACGCGTGGCTCCCCCAAGAAGCCAAACTGACGCCCTTCCGTATGGGCTTCCACCAGCGCCAGCAGATCCGCGGCGCGCATACCACGGGCTTGCGCCACACGAGCCACCTGATAGCGCGCCGCGGCAATGCTGATATGAGGATCGAGCCCACTACCGGAAGCTGTCACGAGATCAACCGGGATTGGGCTGGTATTGGCCGGATCCGCCGCTTGCAATGCGGCAATACGCGCCGCCACCGCTGCTTGCAGCGTGGGATTGGTCGGCCCGAGATTCGAGCCAGACGAAGCCGCGGCGTTGTAGGGAACGGGACCGGTGGCCGAAGGGCGCCCCCAGAAATAGGTGGGTTCGTCAAAGGATTGCCCAATGAGCGCCGAGCCAATCGGCTGCCCTTGTTGGAAGATGACACTGCCATTGGCTTGAAAAGGCAACAGGCTTTGGGCAATCCCTGTAACCACAAGGGGGTAGAATAGGCCAGTCAGGACGGTGAAGAGCAAGAGCGCCAAGAGCGCCGGTCGAAATTGCGTTGTGATCATTTGATTCCTCATTTCTCTAGAAGTTACGCAGTTACTCAGTGTGACCAGAGAGCTGACAGGTTTGTTAAACCTGTCAGCTCTGGCCCAAGTGCGTAACACCTATTCTCTACAAACGGCGCATAAGCCACAGGTCATTATCGGCAGCGATGCAAAAACGCTTAGACCAGTTTCAGGGCCACCAACAGCAGATCAATAGCCTTGATCCCAAGAAACGGGGCGATCAGCCCGCCCACGCCGTAGATCAACAGATTGTCGCGCAACAATTGCGCCGCGCCGACGGCACGATAGGCAACCCCGCGCAAGGCCAACGGAATGAGCGCAATGATGATCAACGCGTTAAAGATCACCGCGGAGAGGATCGCGCTTTCTGGTGTGGCTAGGCCCATCAAGTTGAGCGCGGTCAAGGCCGGATAGGTCGAAGCAAAGGCCGCCGGAATGATGGCAAAGTATTTGGCTACATCATTGGCG
>JAHBVH010000088.1 GCA_019637645.1 Caldilineaceae bacterium | reverse complement strand
ACCAATGACAAAGAACCAATGACAAAGAACCAATGACAAAGAACCAATGACAAAGGACCAATGACAAAGGACCAATGACAAAGGACCAATAACAAAGGACCAATAACAAAGGACAAAGGACGACCAACATGAAAATTACCGATATTAAGACCTTCATGGTTGATTTTGGCGATAGTAACTATGTTTTTGTTAAGATCTATACCGATGAAGGGGTAGAGGGGGTGGGTGAGGCGACGCTGGAGGGCAAAGAACTTTCGGTGATCGGAGCCATCCAAGAGTTATCCCGCCTGTTGATTGACCAAAATCCGCTTGATATTGAATACCATTGGCGCAAGTGGCACATGACTTCTTGCTGGAAAGGGGTTACGGATTTTACCGCCATGAGCGGGCTCGAACAGGCGCTGTGGGACATTACCGGCAAAGTGTTGAATGTGCCCGTCTATCGGCTTTGGGGTGGCCCCGTTCGGGAAGCCGTGCGGGCCTATACTTGGCCCGGCCCCTATACCACACCAGAGGAGTGTGGGCAAGCATCGGCCTATGCCGTGGAAAAACTCGGCTTTACAGGACTCAAGTTCGATCCTTTTGGCGATGAATATTTTACCATCTCGCCAGAGGGGTTGGATTTTGCGGTGCGCTGTATCAAAGCAGCCCGTGACGCAGTAGGCCCCAAGGCGGATATTGCCGTGGACGGTCACTGGCGTTTTGGCCCACAAGCCGCCATCAAGATCGCGCGGGCGTTAGAGCCCTTTGATCTGCTCTTCTTGGAAGAGCCCGTCCCTTCAGATGGCAACGAAATGTTGGCGCGCGTCCGCGCCGAGGTCAATGTACCGCTTGCGGTGGGTGAACGCTACTATACGCGCTGGGGCTTCTGGCCGCTCCTCACCGATCGGTTGGTCGATGTGATCCAGCCCGATATCTGCCATGCCGGTGGCATCCTCGAACTGCGGAAAATCGCGGCCATGGCAGAGCCCTGTGGCGTGACAGTGGCTCCCCACAATCCGAATGGCCCGGTCTCGCTGGCCGCGGTAGTTCAATTCGCGGCGTGTACCCCCAACTTTCTCATTACCGAGTCGGTCCACACGCGGACAGTGGGTGAACAACTGGTCAAAGAGCCTCTCCGCATTCAGGATGGATATATTCCATTACCCACCAAACCGGGCCTTGGGATAGAACTTGATGAAGCAGCGTTGGTGCGCTACCCAGGTAATCCCAAGGATCTTTGGTTCCCCAAGAAGGTCGTCTACTCTTAAAAATCCATTCTCAAAGGAAGGCAATGATGACAACTCCCGCTCCCCTCCCACGCCGCCGCTTGGGTAAAACAGGGCTCAGTATTCCCGTTATTCCGTTTGGTACGCAAGGCTTTGGCAATAACTTTGGCTTTGTCAGCGATGAAGAGGCCGTTGCGCTCATCAAACATGCCATCACCCTGGGGGTGAATCACTTTGATTGTGCCCGCTGTTATGGGGATTCCTTGCGAAAATTAGGGTTAGCGCTCAAAGAGATTCGCCGTGAAGAGGTGATCATAACAGGCCGCCTTTGTTGTCACTCGGCGGCCAAGTGGGGCTTCTATGGTGAAGGGACACCGGACTATTCCGCCGACCGCGTGATTGCCGATGTCGAAGATCAACTGACTATTTTGAACACCGATTATTTGGACGGCCTGTTGATCCACGATCCGTTGACCATGGAGCCAACCCTGGCAAAAGGAGGCACCTTGGCTGGGGCCTTGCAGCTCAAAGCACGTGGCTTGGTGCGCAATGTCGGCTATGGCATGCGCCAACATGAATTTCACCTTCAGGCTATTGCTACCGGTGAGGTAGACTTCTTGCTCTGCTTCAATAACTATAATCTAGTCCGACAGTCGGCCGCGACCGAACTATTGCCAGCGGCTACGGCGGCAGGCATTGGGGTGATGAATGGGTGGTCGATTCTGCGTGGTCTGTTGACGGGAATTGATATTGATGAAGCGCAGGCCAAAGGTCGCTATCAAAAGGATCAAGATGCCGCGGCCGCCAAGGCCATTCGGCAATGGTGTATTGAGGAAGAGATCAATTTGCTCCAACTCGCGATCCAATTTTGCCTGCGTGAAGAGCAGATTCACGGCAACCCGCTCGGTAGTTTGAATGTGGAACAACTCGAAGCCAATGTCTGGGCCGCCAGCACGCCGCTGCCCGACGAGGTATGGACGCGCTTTGCCGCGCGCTTTGGGGTGGCAGCGTAAGCTTGCCGAAGAGCTGGGTAGGCTATAGCAACTTGTCAGGATTTGAAACCTGACAAGTTGCTATAGCCTACCCAGCCGACGATCAGAGTGCATCCACATCAATGCCTAATTGGCGGAGGCGGTTGGCATAGTATTCGGCGCGTTGCTGTTCTTGTTCGGCGCGTTGCTGTTCTTGTTCGGCCCGTCGCTGTTCTTGTTCGGCCCGTCGCTGTTCTTGTTCGGCCCGTCGCTGCGCCTGTTCTGCCCGTTGCTGTTCCTGTTCAATGCGATCAAGAGCAGCGCGATAGCCGGGCAAAACGTAAGGGTAAACCGCATCGTCGATTAGATCTTCTAGCGACGGTAGCCGGGTGAGGTCCCTGCGTCGGAACTGGAAACCAGGCAAAATCTGGGAACGAATGACGCCCTCGGCATCTGGTTGGATTTCGACATAGTCGCCAATGGCTGAAAGGGCATAGAAAACCATATATTCATTTTCCGGGTCAAGGATGTAATATTCCTGGACCCCGGCAAACGCATATTCACTCTTTTTGATCTGCGTGTCCCGCAGCATTTCCTTCACGCTGGAGTCGGAAAGCGATTCTACACAAAGGTCACAGATGCCTTTGTAGGAATGGTCATGCTCGCCCCATTGGATAGGATTTGTGCGCAAAATCGCGGCCAAGTCTGGCTTGCGCACCACCTTTTTCATCACTCCTGGGCTAGCAGGATCGGGGACCGTCATGGTAAACCCAGTTTCCAGGCTCATTAACTCAGCGTTGTCATAGAAGGTAGCATACTCATGCAACAATTTGAGGAACCAGAGAAATAAGCGATATTGGGCTAGCGTGCTCAAGGGTTTTGCCTCCAGATAGCCGTTGTTCCATTCATAGCTGGCATCCGCATGAGTGTAATAGTTGGCCCAATAATCGTTGAACGTGACATACCGTCCCTCGTCCGGTGCATCAGGCCGCGCCAACACGCCTGGCGGCAAGGGAGAAGCCAGTTGCCCATTGATGGGTGCGCCAGCTTGATCAACCGTGCCAGAACCATTCTCTCGTTTTGCCATCTTCCTTGCACCTTCCTGGCCTTTGCCACCAAGTACCAGCCGGCCAAAGTGCCGGACAAGCCCAGTATACCATAGCCGATCGGGCCCGCAAAGGGGTGGCCCACCCTATACCCTGCCACTGTTTACAAGGTGAACCCGCTCTCTCCGCGTTAGAAGGTACGCACTTGGGCAAGAGCCGGCAGCTTTCCCAATGCACTCTGGTTGCTGGTCGTACCAACCAAGGGTACCCATTCTAACCCGATCAAGTTTACGTAAATCTATGTCTTTTGAACGCTGTTGAGATTGGGCGAGAGCCTAGTCATTATACGAAAGAGCTAGCTTTAGAGCGCGGTTTGACATCCATCATTCTATGTGCATATAATGTTTGTATGACGAACTATCATCCACAAAATCCATTGATTATCCAGAGTGACAAAACAGTCTTGTTGGAGGTGGACAACGCCGATTATGCGGCGGCGCGCGATGTATTGGCCCGGTTTGCCGAGCTGGAGAAGAGCCCCGAATATGTCCATACCTATCGCATTTCACCGCTCTCGCTCTGGAATGCGGCGGCGGCTGGTCTTAGCGCCGAGGCGATTATCGCTGGCTTGGAGCGCTTTGCGAAATACCCCGTGCCGGGCAATGTACGCGTCGATATTGCCGATGCCATCTCGCGCTATGGCCGGGTCAAATTGATCAAAGAGGCCGGGCAACTACACTTAACCTCGACCGATACGCTGCTGATCACCGAGCTAACACGGCGCAAAGAGCTAAAGCCCTATCTTCTGGCCCAATTAGATCCTGCGACCTTACTAGTCAATGCGGCGATGCGCGGCCATATCAAGCACGCGCTTGTTCAAATTGGCTATCCAGCCGAAGATCTGGCGGGCTACTTGGTCGGCGATACTTTGCCGATTGACCTGCGTACACCGGTAGCTATCAGTGGGAAGCCATTCCACCTGCGCGACTATCAACAGGCCGCGGCCGATGTCTTCTATGCCGGTGGTGCCGACCATGGTGGGTCCGGTGTGATTGTGTTGCCCTGTGGCGCGGGAAAAACGATGGTGGGCATGGCGGCTATGAATGCCATCCAGTCCAGCACGCTGATCCTAACGCCCAATAGTATTTCTGTCCAACAATGGATTGCGGAATTATTGGACAAAACCAATCTAACCCCGGATCTCGTCGGCGAATATACTGGTCAGCGCAAAGAGATCAAGCCGGTTACGGTCGCTACCTATCAGACGGTGACCTATCGGAAACGGGGCGCAAAAAAGAATGGCAGCAATGGACTAACCTTCTCCCGCGACGAATATCCTAATTTTGAACTTTTTGATCAACGCAATTGGGGACTGATAGTCTATGACGAGGTGCATCTCCTGCCTGCGCCGGTCTTTAGCATCACGGCGGAACTACAGGCGCGCCGCCGCTTGGGTCTGACGGCGACACTTGTACGCGAGGATAATCGTCAAGAAGATGTCTTTTCCCTTATCGGCCCCAAAAAATATGACGTTCCCTGGAAAGATCTGGAACGCCAGGGGTGGATTGCCGAAGCGGATGTCACCGAAGTGCGCATTCCCATTCCGGATGAGCTGCGTATGGACTATGTCATGGCGGATCAACGCCAGAAATACCGCGTGTCGGCGTGTAGCCCGGCCAAATTGGACATTATGGCCGAACTCATGGCTAAACATCCATCCGATCAGATCTTGATCATTGGCATGTATCTAGAGCAACTAGCCGCAGTGCAGCGGCGCTTTGGCTTTCCACTCCTAACCGGCGAAACACCTGTGGGGGAACGGCGCAAACTCTATGAGCGCTTCCGTTCTGGCGCGCTGCGTCAGTTGATCATTTCCAAAGTGGGCAATTTTGCCATCGACCTGCCCGACGCCAATATCATGATCCAGATTAGCGGCACTTTTGGCAGTCGGCAGGAAGAAGCCCAACGGCTAGGCCGGATCTTGCGCCCCAAAAGCAATGGTCAACTGGCCCATTTTTATACGCTTGTGACGCGCGATACCCAAGACCAAGAATTTGGCACCAATCGGCAACTCTTTTTGACCGAACAAGGCTACCAGTATACGATCCTCTATGCGGATGAGGTGATGGATTTTCAGCCTCGCCTCGCTCCTGTATCTGGTAGCGCCTAATGTTGTTTAAGCATTGTACACATTTTCTCTTTGCTTATGGCTGAATTAGACAAATTACGCGAAGCCGATCTACATGGGACGTTGCCCGCGAGCAGCATCAAAAAAGGCTTGCCCTTTCTCGACCGTATCGTTGAACAGACACGTAGTGGTGAGCTGCTGAAGGGTACGGTCCTCGACCGTCAACCCTGTAGAGTGGAAGTGGAAGCAATGCCCATTGGGCTCATCGGCTCCTGCACCTGCTCGCACTATAGTAATTTCTGCCGCCACATGACTGCTCTGCTGCTGAAGTGGGTGCGGTCGCCAGAAACCTTCCAGCAGGTGGAAAGTCCAGCGGAAATTGTTCAAGCTGGGGCGACGCCATTACGCGTTGTGCCGGTGGCGCCGCCGCCCACCCGCCGCCCCAAGGCATTGCCCGATTGGATGGAACAATCATGGGATGATCGCCAACAACTGGCTCGGCAACATCTTGAAGAGTGGCTCCATGAGTTTCGTTTGGACGATCTGCGCGCGTTGGCCCGTACCCATCAGTGGACGGTCAAAGGCACCCGCAAAGCAGATGTCATTACGCAGATCGTTGACCAGTTGATTCAACCAGAACAACTGGTCGAGCTTGTGCGCAAGCTCGACCAGGAGCATCAGCAAGTCCTCCGCGCGATTGCCATTTTGGGGCTTTTCCCTACCGTCCAGATCGAGGATATAGAACGGATCGCACAATTCTGGGGTAAGCTCAAACAACACAGCCGCGTCAACACCTATATCCGCCATCTAGCCGAAACAGGCATTATTCTCTCCACGGAACAATTTGGGCAATATGTCTACGGTTTGGGCCTTGCCGCCGTGCCGCCGCTTATTGCCCGCTATTTGCCCCCCTTGTTGGCGGCAGCCTTGCCCACACATCGGGAGCTAGCCGCCGCCACAACCAGCACCACGACCGGTGTCCAGGGGTTACAATTAGCCGAACCGGATTGGTTAACACGTACAGTCGCCCAGTTATTACTCATTCTGGAACAGACCAGCCCGACCTTGCGTCCACCCATGCCCCGCCCGTATTCAGAAAAAGCTTTCCCCGGTTTCAGCGACTGGGACTACTTGGCCGAAGAGGTCTATCAGTTTGAGCGGGACAGAAAAAGCCAGAGCTATCCCATGGTGACACTCACTGTACCGGCTCCACAATATCCCTTGCCCACCGAAACCATGGGGGAACTAGGAGCATTGGCTGGTGGTGAAGATCGATTAGAGTTTCTCTACTATTTGATGGTCGAGGTTGGGTTGCTGCAGCCTGGTAGCCCGGTGACCGTCTGGCCGGAGGTGAAAGAGAAATTCTTACGCCAACCGTTCGATCTGCAACAGGCAACCCTGGTGCGCGCTTATTTTAGCCTGAGCCGTTGGAGTGAATTGTGGAACATGTTGCGCCAAGACAAAGCTCTGCACCTGATGCGCAACACCTATCTGCACAACACGGTGCACTCGCCAGAAGCACTCGGCAATGAGCTAGCGGTCTTTCGTACCCTCGTGTTAACAACCTTGGCTTGGCTACCGGATGACCAGTGGTTTACGCTGAGCGATCTCTTCGCACTCCTGCGTCAAGTTTGGCCGAAATTTAACCAACTCGTCTGGCAAACTCGCTACTATAGGGGCTCTGATAAAAACAGCCGTGGCCTCTGGCATTTAACCTATCGCGGCCGTGCCCTGGATGGCGCGACGGACCAGGAATGGGAACAAGCCCAAGGCAACTTTGTGCGGGCGATGCTACAAGGCCCTTTGCACTGGGCTGGGCTAGTCGATCTATATAGCGAAACAGGCAAACTCACGGCGGTCCGCTTTCATGGATTGGGCGATCTCTTCTTGGATCGGGTGGCGTCCGTTCCCCTGCCGCCAAGCGTCGCCGCCAACAAGCCCTCACCCCCATCGCCGCAACGGTCGCCGCATGCCGGAGATGGCGATCGGCTGCAGGTGGCAGGGGAGCAAATCATTGTGGATCCGGCGCGGATCACGACGCAGGCCCATAGTTTGTTGGATTCGATTGCGACCTTGCTGGTGGCCAAGCCGACGCAATTTGTCTATCAACTCGATGCCGCTACTGTTCATAAAAGTTTTGAAGCAGGTATGACGTTGGCGACCTTGCTCGACGAATGGCACGCGCGCCTAACCCCAACCGTTCCGGCGCTGGTCGAGCAACGTTTACGCACTTGGTGGGCAGCCTATGGTCAGCTACGGCTCTACCAAGATGTAACCATCATTGAATTTGGCGACGACCATGCCCTAGCCGAGATGAAGGCTGTCACCTCGCTGAACGCAGTGTTGCTCGCCGAAATTTCACCCCGGCTGGTGCTCATCCCCAAAAATGTCGTGGCTACGCTGGCCGCTGAACTCGAAAACGCTGGCTATACACCCCAGCAGACGGAAACAACGGAGTAGTCCATGGATCAGACTTTGGTGACCCTGTTAGATGCCTACAATGCCAATACCCTGTTTACCTTGGCCCTCTCCACCCAAGTTTTGCCGCCCAAGAGTAAAAAGCCGCCCAAAGCCACGTTGCTGCAACTGCTGCAGGAAGAGCTCTTTCAGCCAGAACGGATCAAGCGTGCCCTAGCCAAACTGACTGATCCCGAAAAAGCGGTGCTCAATCGGCTCTTATTACATCCCGACCCTGTCCGCACCAGTGCGTTTCGGCGTGAACTAGTGCGGGCCAAACTCGCGACCTTAGCCCCCGAAACGCGCGCCAAAGCCAATGCCTATGGCTATCAGTCCAATCAAAGTGGATATGAGGGTGATCCAAACCGACTCAATTCAACGGTCTTTGAAGATCTCATGGCGCGCCTGACCTCTTATGGGTTGGTCTTTAGCCAGTTTAGCATGAACGAGGCCGGAAGCATTAGTAAACTAACCTTTCATCCCGGTGACGAACTTTTGGTGCCAGCACCCGTGCGGCAGGTACTACCACCCCCAACCCCGGTGAGTGCCGAGCTGACGCAATGGCAGCCAACGCGGGTCGAAGGTGGTCAGGCCCAACAATTTTTGCGCGAGCTTTATCTCTACTGGGATTTCGTCCGGCGCAACGAAGTCGCGCTGCTCCAAAGTGGGCTCGTGGGCAAGCGGGTATGGCGCACCCTGAGCCAAGTCTTGCTGACGCCAGAACCCCACCTAGACGACGCCCGCGATGAGACCGGTACTGGACGGCTTTATCTGCTGCGGCTGGTGCTCCAATCGCTCAAGCTCATTCAGGCCCAAAATGGCAAACTCGTGATCAGTGTGCCGGATCGAGCGACGATTCCCAGCTTTTGGACCGACCCAACCGCGACGCAATTGCAGTCCTGTCTGTACGCGTGGTTGAGCCTAAGTGTCCCTACGCTGGCCGACCCAGCGATAGAGCACTACTATCCTCAGTATCCGCTGGCGCGTCAGTTGCTGCTGAAGACCGTGCGCAGCCAGGCCACTGATTGGCGATTGCTAGAGGATCTGTTGGATGCCATAGCGACCCAAAATGAGAACTTTCTCTTTCCCGATCGCACCGCCGTAGAACGACAACGCCATCAAGCCTATTATTACAGCCACCGCGTCGCCGGTTCACCGGCACAGTTGGAGAAAGCGTTTGTCGCCGCGGAACAACGCTTTGTGCGCACGACGCTCGATCTCTTCTTCGGCATGGGGTTGGTGGATCTTGGCTATCACAGCGAAACAGCCACCCAGTGGAGCGGCGTACGCCTGACAACGCTTGGCAAAGCCATCTTAGCAACGATCGACGAGGCAAAAGCGAACCGCCGTCAGACGACGAAAGGGGCGATGCCCGTAGCGGCCAGCGCAGCAACCGCCGGGCGGTTGGTCGTGCAGCCAAATTTTCAGGTGCTGGCCTTGGGGCCGGTCTCACTGGCGACCTTGGCACAATTAGATCTCTTTGCCGAGCGGCGCAGTGCGGATCTCGCGGTCTTCGAATACCACCTCTCCCGTGAATCCGTCTACCAAGGGCAACAGGCTGGTCTTCACATTGACGATGTGATCGCGTTTCTGCAAAGTGCTAGCGCGGCACCGCTGCCACAGAATCTAGCGCGCTCGCTGCACGAATGGGGAGCCCAGCATGAGCGGATTGTCTTTCGCAGTGGCGTCAGTTTACTCCAGGCGAGCGACCCTGCCATGCTGGAACAACTGCTGGGCAATGCCCCAATACAAAAACAGATCGCCCGCGTCTTAGCGCCAGGGGTGGCTTTGGTGCGCAAAGGAAAAGAGCCGCCCCTGTTGACAACGCTCCTCCAGCAAGACCGGCTACCGACCATTTCCAATGATCAGCCGACAGCCGCGGATCATAGCATCCAGATCGATCCAACCGGGGCGATCACCACCTTCCATCGTGTGCCCAACTTGCACTTACATGGCCGTCTGGCACGCATTGCCGAGTTGGATGACAAAGGGCAATGGCACCTGACACCAGCCTCTGTGCGCCGGGCCAGCGGGAGCCGAAAAAAAGTGTTAGCCCTCCTCGAAGAGCTCCGTAATCTGCAACGTGGTGAAGTGCCAGCCGAAGTGACCACGTTGGTCAAACAATGGGGGGCATACTATGGCGAAGTAGGCGCGACCAGCGTGACGCTGCTCGAATTTCGCGATCCACAGGCCCTACAAGAGCTACTAACCCATCCCGAGTTACAAGCACATCTAACTGTGTTTCCTGCCGGGAATCGTGCGCTAGCCAGCGTTGCAACCAAACAACTGGCCACGGTCAAGCGCATCTTACAGACGCTAGGCGTGACCGTCAAAGAAGGATTGTTGAGTTAAATGAGTACGTTTTCGCTTACCTGTACTGCCTGTGCTTGGCAAGGCCCCGATGTTGATGTCAACCAATGTCCCGCTTGTGGCGCAGTGCTGGAAATTGTCTACGCGTCGCCCACGTTGTCGCGCGATGAAAGCCTGCCCGGCATCTGGCGTTATGCCGCGCATCTGCCGGTGCACGATCAGCGCCACCTGGTCAGTTTAGGCGAAGGGAATACCCCTTTATTGCGTTCGGCCAACTTGGGGACTGAATTGGGGCTGGCTGAACTCTTTTTCAAAATGGAAAGCGCCAATCCGACCGGCTCCTACAAAGATCGGATTGCGGCGGTGGGGATTGCCCGTTTGTTAGAACTAGGCAAAACTGGCTGGGCTGCCACTTCTTCGGGTAACGCTGGGGCAGCCATTGCGGCCTATGGGGCGCGGGCGGGGGTAAAGGGCTATCTCTTTACCGTTGAAAAATATGCCAAAGCCAAAGTGGCCCAGATCCTGGCCTATGGCCCCCAAGCCTGGGCGGTGAATCGGCTGGGCTATGATCCAGTGGTGGAGAAGACCACCTGGGCCAATCTTCGCCAACTCTGCGCGGCCAACAACTGGCAGATGTTGGTAACCGCGCGGGCCTTTAGCCCCCATGCCATGGAAGGCGTCAAAACCATTGCCTATGAGCTTTGTCAACAGTTGCAAGGGAACGTGCCGGATGTGATCTATGTGCCGGTGGGTGGCGGTGGTCTGCTGAGTGCGTCTTGGAAGGGTTTTGTCGAGGCCAAGGCTGCTGGCTGGATCGGCCGGTTGCCGCGCATGGTCGCGGTGCAGGCCCAAGGGTGCGATGCCGTGACGCAGGCTTGGCTGGCTGGCCGCAAGGTTGAACCCATTCCCGGCTGCACCAGCAACATCTCTGGCATCCAACTCACCGCGCCGCCGGATGGGGATCTGGCCTTGCAAGCGCTTCATGCGTCCGATGGCTGGGCTATTTCTGTGCCTGATGAAGCCACCTACGCGGCCCAAGCCGAACTCGCCAACCGCGAAGGAATTTTTGTCGAACCTGCGGCGGCCACCACCTTAGCCGCGGTCCACACCGATCGCGCCACTGGCCGCCTCCCAAGCCATGCCCGCGTGGCCTGTTGGCTCACCGGTAGCGGTTTTAAGGATGCCGCCGCTGTCGAGCGCATGGTTGCAGGGCGTTTGGTGCAAGCAATCACCGCGGAAGCGATTGTGGGACTCCGCTGAAATGCCCGTCTGCCCTGGCTCCCCCCTTTTTACCTACTTGTAAAAGCGCAGATATCTGCTATAATGGATTAGATGTACATAATTTTCCTAGCATGAACTGGTGTTCATGCTAGGCTTCGTTTGTAGCTTACTCCTCATACTTTAGCCAATCAGCCTAATCTTATACCATCAATGGAGCTTCCCCGATGCATGGGCTAACCTTTGGTGACTGCTTACTTGAGTATCTTGGCCGCAGTGATTTTTCACAGGCTTGGTTAGCGCGCAAAATGGGCATCCACCGTACAACGGTCAACAAATGGATTGCGGGCGAGAATCAGATCCCCTCCCATCAATTAGCGCAATGTTGTTCGCTACTGAATTTAACTGCGCTGGAAAGCAGCGAAATTTTTATATTGGCCGGCTACCGCGAGCTCGGATTTTCGCACCTCATAACTTGGGTTTTAGCCGGTAATAGCCCCACCATCCATGACCTCACGGCTTGCTGTGAGCGCTTACAGCTAACCACTAGCGAACGGACAAAATTATGGACCATCGTTGGAATCTCTGAGACTGTCAATCCGCCATCCACGGCGCTGCCGGTTGCACCCCAGCTTGCTCCGCAGAAATCCTATAACGCCATTTTATATACTACGCCTGACAATCTCCGAAAACCGAGCGCATTGTTGGGGCGCCAGGAGATCCTAGCCGCCATCACACCACGGCTGGAAGCCGGTCAACACATTTTATTAGCGGGCTACAGCGGCGTTGGGAAAACGGCCATTGCGGCTACCCTGGCTGATCAACAGATTCGGACGGGGAAAGGCCCTGTGCTTTGGTTAGAAGCAAAAGATGATGATCTAGACAGTTTACTCGAAGGGTTGGCCGCCCCCCTTGGTGAACAGAATACCTTGGCACCCTTGAGTGACGATGCCAAAATTCACAAAATGAAAGAAGTGCTGACCACCCACCAGATCGGCTTAGTTGTGTTGGATAATTTTCAACAAGCACATCTTTTCCGCTCCGTTCGCCAAGCAATTCCCGCCCAAATACCGATGCTGGTAACATCTTGGCAAAATTTTATCAACATTGACTATAGCATTACTATTCCAGCGCTAGCGCCATCAGCAGCGCTAACGCTGGTGGCGCAACATGCCGCCAATTCCGATTATGACGATCAGAGCTATCAACAAGATACGGAGATGCCCGAACTCTGTCGCCAACTGCACTATCACCCGCTGTTACTCATGATTGCGGGTAGCCAGCTCAGATCATTCCGCCGCAAAGCCAGTTATTTGTTAGCACGGTTGGATTCAGTCTTGGCCCTGGAAGGACCACCCGACCTCGCTGAAGCGAAGCGACCCACAATGCAGATGGCGCTAGAGCAGATGATCGAAGTTTTCATGCAGCAGAAGCAGGCCATAACAGATGACCGCCGCGGAAGACAGCAGCGCGTACAAACGGTCCGTCTCTTATTGCGCACATTGGGTGCTTTCCCCGAACCAAGCGCAACAGCCGCTTTTCTGGTAGCTGTCGTTGATAAGCCGATGCGTGAAGTTGAAGATGCCCTCGATGAGATGACGCGCTGGAACTTACTCACGCGTAATCAGGAGAGCTTCTACACCATGCACGATATGATTCATCATTATGCCCGTGGGTTATATGACAAAGCTACCCGGCCCAACCGGCACCAGCTCGTAGCAGCAATCGCACAATATACCCAAGATCAGGCGAAAGTCTTCGCTGAACTCCGTTTAAACTTACCGAATATTTTATATGCCGCTACACAAGCATCAGACGAACAGTGTCTGACCATCATTGCCGCATTGGCTTTGCAAGGGTATCAAGACAATCGAGGGCATCAACTGGCCTACCTCAAGCTATTAGAACGGGTATTGCTCTTTCTAGAGAGACACGCCTCACCAGTCACTACCGCTGAGGAAACAAAACAGCGCCATCATCTGCTCTGCAAACGGGGCAATGCCCATTTTGACCGGGGCGAGTATGAGCAAGCTGTAGCCATCTATCAACAGGCCTTGGATTGTGCCTATAACGACGACCGTAAGATACGAACGCTGAGCTTACTTGGCAAGTCACTAGCGTTCGCCGACAGCCGTGTGCCAGCGGAATCCTTCTTTGCACAAGCATACAAATTCGCCAGGGAATTGGATAATGATATTCTGCTTAGTTTTGTGCTACAGCAAGAAGCACATGCGGCTGGCTTTAAAGAAGATTATACGAAAGCTAGACAAGTAGCGATTGAGCAAGTTTCTATTTGTGAGCGTCTGCTCGCCGAGAACCCCACGGAGGAAATTAAAAGGCATCTCTTTCGGTCGCTTGTGAACGTGGGAACAGCTGAATTAAAACTTGGGAAAATAGAGTTAACAAGGATTTTGGAATACCATCACCGTGCTGAACAACTTGCCATGCAGCTTAACCATGAAGAGCTAATCGCTCACGCGAATTGGGCACTGGCAGAGGACTATCATGCGATGGGGCAACGTTCAATGGCCCAAAGATATTTAATCGAAGCTGTTGCCATTTATTCTACCCAAGGACTTCACCGCGACCTAAAAAGTGTCACCGAATTTATACAACAAAACAACTATGCATAGGATAGCTTCTGGCTGCTTACGCAGATGAACTTTCTCGAATGGCTTGGCGTATGCATCCCGTGTTTCTGGCACTCTCCACTGCTGGCGGCTCACGTTCAAGCAGATAACCGCCTAGCTGATATGAATTCCTTTGTTACACATAAGCTTTGAAATACATAAATAAGGAAGGGTTGTTTCGGTTTGTAGGGCTCTACAGACAAATTTATACAGTCCTCTTTGCAATATTCGGCGCGGCCTATTCGTACCTTGAAGCTTACAATCGTTCGCTTGTTAGGATGATAGGGCTTTAGCGCATCGTATCTGAGTCTCTTGTTGAGTCATATTTTGTAGCATAGTCCATCGTCGTCATAGAACTGAACAAGAAGGGTGGCTTTATGTCTAAATACATGATCATAGTCGTCGGGCCGTTGCTCTTACTGCTACTTTTTTTGGTTGCATGTCAAGCACCAGCAACATTAGCGCCAGCAGCGTTAGCATCATCAGAACCCCCAGTAGGGCCGCTATGTATTTTTGATCCAGATGGTGGCGGTTTTACATCAGAAGGTGGTTGTACTGGCTTAAATTGCCAGCCAAGAAGTCATGGATCCTTGGTTTGGTCTGTGCTTACAGAAACGCTACGTACGGCGCAGGCTACTTATCATGATACCCAAACCGAACCTGTCGATCCAGTAGTATTGCTAGTAGTTGACCAATTCACACCGACGGTACCAGCAGACGAACTTTGGGAAATTGAAGAAGGGTACATTCTCTTAAAAGCAGTTGATCTTATTGATTTTGACAATACCGCACAAATGGCTGAAACAGCGCGGCGTATTGTTGCTGCAATCAACCAGGTTAATGGTTCAGCTCTCTTTTCTACAGGCTTACAGCACCTCGTCATTAATATGAGTTGGATCATCAGGCCTTGTGATCCGCCTGCTAGCCCTCCCCCTGCCCCAGTAGCTGCCCCTGCACTACCCATTACAAGGCAAGAAGAGCGCTCCGCTATCTGTGCGGCCATCTCGAATGCGAGCGGGCAAGAGTTTGCAGCTACGGCGGCAGATTTGAGGATTCCGCTGTGTGACCCCAACAATCCGAACTGGTTTACGGTTGACGTGTTAGATCAGTTTACGGCGCTCTACCAAGAGAGCCCAGACTTCAAAGCGACACTAGATACCTTTGTGAATTCGAATGAGTTCAAAGTAACCGTGCAGCGTAATAATGCCTATAACGGCAATCAACAACTGCTAGCCTTCGATAAACTCGCGCCCGTTGAACTATTCGATCAACCTATATTGGATAACCCATTCCTCAATAATGTCTTGCAAGCCTTTGCCATCAACAATGAACTGTCTAGAACACCAGAATTTGTACAAACCTTTGGGCCATTAGCCCAGCTACTGACTGCGTGTTTTTATCCATCATTTGGCGCAACGGAAGGAATAGCGATTAACTGTCCAGCAGAATGGCAATCGCTAAGCCACCTCAAAGTCATTAATGTGGCTGCATCTGGCAATAATGCAGTGGGAAGAAATCAAGGATACCCTTACTGGCCTGGCCGCTTTCCAAGTGTAGTCAGTGTAACTGATAATCGTAAAGAGCACCTCGCGATCTATTCACCTAATGCCGGTGAGATAGGCATGGATGGTTCACATCCGCTCTACGCTGATTTTATGGGTACATCTTTTGCCGCCCCCCGATTTAGTCTTCTGGCCGCTAAATACTTCTTGATGGGTGGGGAGGTTCCATGCGCCGATGACCCCCTAGCAGGTGCACATATGCCGATTTATCCGCCTTTAGGTTTTATGCCAGAAATTGCTTTCGGTCAAGAAGATATGTGGGAGAACCCGGCTTATCATAAGAATCTATCTGTTCAACAAGCGGCTGCTTACTACTGCCAAAGCTTTCCCACCCAATAACTGCTTCCGTATCTTCCTCAGAATATGAAAATAAAGCGGACAACGCATGCGTTGTCCGCTTTATTTTTGAATAGCTAGAATGTAGATTCAAAATCAACATCTCCGCTGTTCAAAATCAACATCCCCAACGCTACAGTATACCTGTCTTGACCAATCAGCACGCTTATCAAGTCAGGAGAAAGCTGTATGCAACACACCAATCACTGTCATTGTGATGCTTGTTTGTTAGCCCAGATGCAATCGGCGGATGCACAGTTGCGCCAACAAGGCTGGGAAGCGTGGTATACACGTGATCATAAAGCGGTGCAACGGTATCTTGCTCGCCGCTGCCATGGCTTAGGTTGCCCAGAACAAGGTGAAGATATTTTGCATGACACTTTTATCATTGCTTTCAAGAATATTGCTACGGGGCGCTACCAAGCCTCTGGCAGGCCCCTCGGTGCCTACCTACATGGCATTGCCCGCAACCGGCTTTATGACCTGATGCGATTGCAACAAAAGGAGATGCCCGACGAAGAGTACCTCCTCTCATGCACTAGTTCAGCACTACCCGTAGAAGATCAGATCTATCTGGAACGGGTGCTGGCCTCGGTGCATGAAGCACATGCCCACCTGGCCGAAAACTACCGACAGGTTATCGAAAGCCTCTATGCCCAGGAAAAGAATTCGCAAGAAGTTGGTACCGAATTGTGTAAGTCGGCAAACAATATTCGTACGATGGCGCGCCGCGCGGTGAACGCCATCGGGGTCTATCTGACAGGCCATTATGATCTGCGCATCCCACCAGATGCAATTCGCTTATCCCTACGGCTGCTTTATGATGCCAAGCTTATCCCTGCTTGAGCGGTTGATGATGACCCTTATCATTCGACCAAATTGATCTACTTTTTTGTGTCACACAAAGGCTCTCTCATCCATAAATAAGTAGAAGCGTGTAGCACAACTTTCCAGTATCGGACTGAGCAGGAGACGGTATGATCGGCAGTCGCTTAACCACGACCGCTTTTATGAGCTTGACAGATTGGGAGAATGGCGGCGCAGAAACCGCAGGGATCACGTACCTCACCCGCACTGTTACATTGACCCATCAGGATAGCGTGCCTATTTTGCAAGTAGAGAAAGTCGTGAGTGATGAATGGTTGATTGAAATCTTACTCCAGGCTCAGTTACTTGGCAGTGGCGATATTCGCATTGACGGTGAAGTTAGGCTTTATGAAGGCAGCGATGTTTTCTTGGCCGCGCCGCAAAGCGAAACGCTTTTTACCCTTTTGGCACCCCACAATCGACGCACAGCACGCACGTTGGCCATCCCCAACGGCGAGACAAACGAAGCTTTCGCAACCATCACCGTCAGCTTTGTCAATCGGCAGGAGGCAGCAAGTGGCATATCGACACCAGCCATTCAGCGGTATCTTGCCATCGCCGCTTGCTCATACATCATGGACGGCACAACCTTTACCCCTGATTCGACAACGCTCTTGCTGACGGATCGCGCGGTAACGGTTACCAGTGCGCAGCACACCGAAGTCCTCTCTTTGGAAGGCAGCAAAAGCGACAAACTTTGGCTGCGCTTTCAAGCCACAGCCATTGTGCTAACAACGGGCGGGATTCGCGTCGAAGGAGATGCCAAACTTTTCCTTGTCAGTAGCGAGATGTCTTACAAGCTAGTAGGGCAACAGCGCGTTACAACCTTTGTTCCCCGCGAGCAAAGTGTCGCGCGTCTCGTTACAGTACGGTCTGAACAGACGAATGCCAACCAGAAAGGAGGTGATTTTGCCGCGATTGCACTCAATTTTAGAAACGAGGCGCTATCGCAAAACGCCGACCAACCGTAAGCCCAACTGCCTTGCCGCTGCCCAATGGACAACATCTCAGTTTGTGAATAGTCAGCGCAAGTAATCCACTCTCTTCCGTAAGTTACGCAAGCAAATTCAACCAACAAGGAGTAGAAAATGGCTGAGCAAACCACCAAACGTTTTATCGTTACCTTTGCCGACCCCGCGACCAAGCGCACCGAGGCGGCAGGCGTCCTCAATGTGTCGCCGCGGACCATCAAGGATGGAGTCGGCGCACTCGCGACGGATGATGTACATGCCAATGAGCAATTGCTCCACTTTGACGAAATTGGTGTCACCATCGCGAATCTGTCCAACGAAAATGCTGAAGAGTTGCGCCACGATGACCGTGTCCTGGAAGTGGTTGAAGACTTTGATGTTTTCGCGCTACATGAGCTAGGGGGAATGGAAACCTATGCCGATGCAGAGTCCGATCTCCCTGATGACACCACCGCGGATGAAGTGTACCAGGCGTTTTGGGCCGGTTACCAACAGGCACTGATGCAACAATACAGTTATGGTATAGATGGCGGTCGTGTGGCCTCTCCCTTGCTGCCATACCCGCTTCCCTATCCAGTGAAGCCAACGGCGCGCCAACCACTTCCTTGGGCACCAGCCCCCGTACGGCCGGTCCTGCGCCAGCCCATTCCTTGGAACATGAGCCTAGTGAATGCGCCGGCGGCTTGGCGGTATGCAACGGGGCGTGGTGTGAAGGTGGCGATTCTGGATACGGGGATCGACACCAATCACCCAGATCTTGCCGTTGCTGGTGGGGTTTCCTTCGTGCCGGGCGTCAGCAGTTGGGATGATGATCACGGCCATGGGACTCACTGCGCTGGCATTGCTGGGGCACGTAACAATAACACAGGCGTCGTAGGTGTCGCCCCCCGTTGTTCTCTCTATGCGGTCAAGGTTCTCAACAGTGTTGGCGCTGGTCAACTGAGTTGGATTCTGGCGGGTATGGGCTGGGCAGCGACGAACAAGATGCAGGTGGTCTCCATGAGCTTGGGGAGCAATGTCAGCACGCCAGATGCAACCTGTGTTGTCGCTTATCAACGCGCCGCCGACTTGATCGCACAGCAGGGTGGGATCATTGTGGCAGCGGCTGGCAATAATGGTCGCGACCCCAATAATCCTTGGGTTGGACAACCAGCGCGTTGCCCAGGCTTCATGGCTGTCGCGGCGGTTGATCGTAACCGCGCCCTGGCTGACTTTTCTTCACGCGGCCCAGCCAGCTTATCCGAATTGCGTGGTGTCGAAATTGCGGCCCCCGGGGTAAGCGTCCAATCTACGTGGCCCGGCGGTGGCTATCGTGCCCTTTCAGGGACGAGCATGGCCTGCCCGCACGTAGCCGGTGCCGCCGCTCTGCTGAAAGAATTACATCCCAACTGGACGCCCATGCAGATTCGTCGCCATCTCAAAAGTACAGCCAGCGATTTAGGCGTACCCGGTAACGATCCAGGCTTTGGCGCTGGCCTACTCAACTGCCAGCGCGCGGTTGCAAGCTAGTCCAATAGCCGTAATGAATTGACGAACCAGCGCTGTCAGGTTGGATAAACCTGACAGCGCTAGTCGAGAGACAATACCTGGTTATTACCAGCTTGAAAGCGAGAAAATAAGCAATGGAACGGATGAGTCAATCACTAAAACTTCTGTGTGAAACAAAGCCAGAAGCACGCTTCCGCGTAGTGATTACCATAGACCCCGCAAAGCAAGAGGCAACTGATCCTGTCTTACGCCATAGCGATGTACAAGCTATACCCAATCTACCTGGGGTGCTTGCCGGTGAGCTAACAGGTAGTGAAATTTTAACTTTGGCCAGTAATCCCGCCGTTGAGAACATTGTAGAGGATTTTGACGTACACACGATGGCATCCTAGAACGAAGGCCAAGGGATATGCTTCATGAGCGAGGAGGGGTTCCTGCTCGTTCATGAAGCCAGTGAATAGGTCGCACCGGCCACTTCCAGAGCATGTGACCTAAAGAGCTGGCGAAAAGTCAGTCCTAAAGATAATGCTGATAGCCCAATCTACGCGTTGTTACATCACTCGCTTTTCACCTGTATCCCTCCTAGCCACCCCAAAAGAGCGTTTGTCTGCTTTGCCTCCTTCCACGTATAATCAGAATCAAGCAATGGGCCGTTGCCGTCAGCGCTGCGCCATTGCTGCTATGAACTGGGAAATTCACGCAAGCAGGGCGCTTTGCCGGCGCATGACACTTTCATTTACTGATTGAAGCGCAGCCAGCCAACCTGAATCGCCACCAAGAGCAGCACCCCCCACGCCACATAGCCAGAGAAGAGGGCTACACCCAGATGCCAACCACTGCGTAGAACAAAAAAGACGATGGCCAGCCAGAGCAAAGTCGGGATCATCCCAATGATCAACGACCGGACAAAGCCAACCATGACCGACTGATTCGCATCGGGCGTGCTCCAGACGATCCACATGACCAGGGGCATGTTGATGGGCATGGTGCCCAGAATCGCCGCCAAAGTGCGGGAGCGCTCACGCAGGAGGGCAACAATCAGAATAATGACAATAGATGTAATGATAGGTAATGCCTTTTGCCAGTTCAAAAGCGTTCTCTTTCCAGTATAATCACCGTTGAATCTATCGATTGCTCTTTATTATAACCCAAGCCGCTGACATTCCCCTGAGCTATTCGTCGAATCCTTCTCTTTTATCCAATCTTGAAAGGCAGATGTAGTATGCGCATTGTTACCGGCGCGATTAGTCATGAAACCAGCACCTTCACCCCGGTCCCAACCACTTGGGAAAGCTTCTTTGAGCGTTTTGGCGAGGCGCGTGGGGCCGAGATTCTGCACAAATTTCGAGGCACCAACACCCCCACCGGCGGCTTTATCGAAGGGGCCGAAGCCCACGGCTTTGAACTCATCCCCACAGTCTTTGCCGAACCTCACCCCAGTGGGCCAGCCCCGCGTGCGGTCTTTGATCGCGTCCTCAACGAGATGCTCACTGGCTTTGCCGAAGCTGGTCCCATTGACGGGGTCTTGCTAGAGCTGCACGGGGCGATGGTGGTCGAGGGGATCGACGATGGCGAAGGTCATATCCTAGCCGCCGTGCGCGACTTGGTGGGGCCGGATATACCGATCCTTGTCCAGTTGGATATTCATTCCAGCATCTCACCCCAGATGGTAGAGATGGCTGATGTGTTGATTGGCCGCGAAACCTATCCAGAGATTGACATGGCGGCACGTGGCCGCGAGTGTGCGGACGTTCTGGTACGGATCGTCAAAGAAGGATTGCGTCCCACCATGGCCCTGAACCAACTGCCCATGATCTGGGGGATGAATCAGGTAACGGCTCATTCGCCCATGAAAGAAGCGATTGCCGAACTCCACCGCATTGAGGCCCAGCCGGGCGTCGTCTGCGGCTCGATTGCCACCGGTTTTGCGCTCTCGGATGTGCCAGCCATGGGCTCGTCGGTCTACATTGTCACCGACAACGACCAAGCATTGGCCCAGCGCTATGCCGATGAGTTGGCGGCGTGGATCTGGGAACGGCGCGCCGATTGGCAATTACACCGACCGAGCACGGCGGAAGCCTTGCTCCTGGCGCAAAAAGGGGGGCGCTATCCCGTCATCTTTGCCGATAACTACGATAATCCTGGCGGCGGCTCGCCCGGCGACAGCACTGGCGTGTTGCGCACCTTTATTGAGGCCGGGCTCGAGGACGCTTGTGTGCTTTATATGGTTGATCCCGAAGCAGCTGAACACTGTCATCAAGCCGGGGTTGGGGCAACGATCACCTTGGATGTCGGGGCCAAATCCACACCGCTACAGGGCCAACCAGTGCGCATGACAGTGGAAGTGATGGGGATCTCGGAGGGGCACTTTGCCTATGATGGGCCCATGTATGCTGGGCTAGAGAGCGAGATGGGACGCTCGGCTTATATCCGACAGGGAGGCGTGCATGTCATTGTCACCAGTGGCCGGGATCAACCTTTCGATACGGCTTTTTCCCGTAGTCTGGGGCTTGATCCCAAAAAAATGCGCTATATCTCGGTGAAGTCCGCGGCCCACTTTCGCGCCGCGTTTGAGCCGTGGGCAGGCGCGATCTATGTGGTCTCCGAGCCCAGCGTCCACAGCGCCGATACCGGAACCCTCAAGTATTACAATTTGGGCCGCAAGGTCTACCCCATTGATCGCTTTGATTAGTTAGCCGCCCTGGCCTAAAGGCACCGGGCGATCAGCGTATCCCGCAACATTTTCGCAGGCTTCAGCAGCGGGCGGTGCGCACACCGAATAGCAAAAAACTGGATCAACACTGTAATGACCGTAACTTTGATAAAATAAGCGCAGTAGCGAAAATCATTGCTCATCCAGGTACCCTGGCATGGTGATGAGCAAAAATGCCCTAGGCAAAGGAGTAATGAACATTCATGAGCCAAGAACGTACAATCCACGATCTTTTTAACTTGCAGGGGAAAGTTGCCGTCCTGACGGGTGCATCGGGCTGGTTGGGGTCGGCCATGAGCCGTGCCCTGGCGGAAGCCGGTGCCACGCTGGTGGTGACTAGCCGTGAGGCGGACAAAGCGCAGGAGTTTGCTGCCACGCTGCCAGGCAGCGGCCATCTTGGGCTTGGCTTTGATCAGGGCGATACCGATTCAATCCCTGGCTTTGTGGAACAGGTGTTGGCCGAAAAGGGCCAGATCGACATTTTGGTCAACAATGCCTATGGTGGCACCGGGCCGAGCATTGAGAACACCACCGCCGAAGACTTTGACCGCGCCTATCACACCGGAGTGACGGCCTACTTCTTGTTGGCGCGAGCGGTGGCCGATCAGCTACGCAGCCGGGGCGTACCGGGATCGATCATCAACATTTCCAGCATGTATGGCGTCGTTGCCAGCTATCCCGATGCCTATACTGGTCTGCCGGTCAATAGCCCGCCCAACTATCACGGCCTCAAGGGCGGGCTTGTCCATCTCACTCGCCACCTCGCTGTCTACTGGGCTAAGGATAATATTCGCGTCAACTGTATCGCCCCTGGTCCGTTCCCAACCGACAAAACCCAAGCGCGGCTGCCCGAATTTATTGAACGGCTGGACGCGCGTGTACCCCTGGGTCGCATGGGGCAGCCCCAAGAACTGAAGGGGTTAGTGGTACTCCTCGCCAGTGATGCGGGCAGCTATATCACCGGCCAAAATATCCTGGTCGATGGCGGCTGGACCGCGTGGTAGAGAATAATCAATAAACACTTATTCATGATGAATGGATAAGGCGGCCCGCGTTGGCGGGCTGGATGGTAGGAAGGATATTGATGAGTGGCAGTGATACAGGAAATGGGCTGGCAGGGTATGGGTTACCGTATTGGTTGGATCTGCCGCGCCCCAGTTTCCCCACCTTAACCGAGAATCTAACCGCGGATGCCGTAGTGATTGGCGCAGGGCTCTGTGGGTTGAAGATCGCCCACGCCTTGCATACCTATGGCCTGAAGACCGTTATTCTGGAAGGGAAACGGGTGGGCGAGGGAGCTTCGGCCCGCAATCAGGGGAGTGTTAACCATGGGGCAGGGATTAGTTATGTAGAGTGCAGCAAGCGTTATGGGCGTGCCCAAGCACAGGCGGTTTGGCGATTAGGGTTAGAAAACCATCGTCTGGTTCAGCAACAGATCGACGACTATGCGATTGCCTGTGACTATGAAGTGGGCGGCTATACCTTTCTTGCCCGGCGGGACATTCCAGGGTGGGAAGCGACATTGGCTGGCTATCAGCACGATTGTGCGCTGCTGGCTGAAGATGGCTTTGCCGTAGCGGCACTCGACGAACAGGCGGTGCAGGCCATCACGGGCAGTGCCCTCTTTACTGGTGGTTACAACTATCTGACCGATGCCCAATTTCATTCTGGCAAATATGTGCTTGGGTTGGCGCAAGGGGTTGCCCAGTTGCCGACGGTAAGGCTTTTTGAAGGGTCACGGGTGCAGCGCATTCGCCGCCAAGGGGGTGTCAGCGAAGTGATGACCGCTCAAGCAAAGGTAAGTGCGCCCCTGGTCTTTCTGGCGCTCAATGCCCTGGCGCCCCAACAAGTGCCTGACCGTGAACGAAGCCTGCGGGCTGAGCGCGGCCAGGTCTTTGTTACAGAACCGTTGACCCAACGCCCCTGTACGGGCAGCTTTGGCACAGCCATGGCTTGGTGGCGCGAAATTCACGAGCCAGATGGCCGCTTTCGGCTGCTCTTCGGTGGTGGCCGCAAGCGTGAAGAAGCCGACAGCCTCTTCCCCCAATTTGCCGCAGATGGGACTCCTCATCCCTTGCTAGAAAGCGACGGTTTCAGCCCCTCAGTGGCCCATCAACAGCGGCTCGACGACGAATTTGCCAAGCTTTTCCCTCACCTAGCCGGGGTGCGGATCACCCATCGGTGGGGCGGCCTCCAATCTTTTACGGCGGATGATTTCCCCGAGGTGGGCTTGTTTGACCCCGAACGGCAGATCTATGGCGTGGCTGGTTTTAGTGGGCGCGGGAATTGTTATTCGGATGTCACGGCCCAATATGTGGTGGGCCGGGCGTTGGGCACCCCAAGCCCCGTGGAGCAAGCCTTTGGCCCGATCATTGAACAGACCATGCCCGTGCGGCGTGCGACGGCAGCGTGGGGCGCGTGGAGCAGTTTATATACCTAACTCTATCTATTCTAAGACTAAGGAATTGTGATGACCACTGTATTTCGCCATCAGATCGACCTGCGCGCCCTACCCGGTGCGTACGAGACCATCGCCTACAAAGATGGCGGCCTCTTTCCTGTATTAACCCAAGCACCCAACGGCGGGCTGATCGCCGTCCTCCGTGGCGGGGCCGGCCATTTGGGCCTACCAGGCCGCATTGAAGTCATTCGCTCGGCGGATGCTGGCCGCACGTGGTCCCCGCCGCAAGTGATAGCCGATAGCGACCGGGATGATCGGAATCCGGCCTTTGGCCTTTCGCCCCAAGGGACGTTGGTCCTCAGTTATCACTGCCAGGGGAATTATGATGAAAACGGGGTCTACATCCACAACGGTGCCGATCCCATGCGGGTGGATGCCATGGTCACGCGATCACACGATGGGGGGCTCACCTGGGAAATGCCTTTTCCCCTTGGGGTTGAAGCCCTACAACATGCCTCGCCCTATGGAAAAATTGTCGCGCTACCGGCGGCGGATGGACCAGCCACCCTCATCATGCCGATCTATCATTCCACTGGTAGTTACATTGTCCGCTCACAGGATGATGGTGCTACTTGGGGTGATCCCTCACTGCTGCACGCTAAGATGAATGAGACAACCGTGATTGTGTTGCCCAATGGGGAGCTGTTGGCCGCCATGCGCGGGGCCGATCAAGAGCAGGCGTTGCATCTGACCCGGTCAAGCGATGGCGGCTATACTTGGTCTCCGGCGGTCCAACTGACGGGTGCGCGCCAACATCCAGCGGACATCATCGCCTTGCGTAATGGCGCGCTGCTGCTTACTTATGGCAACCGCAATCCCCCCTACCGCATTGAAGGGCTGGTCAGCCGCGATGGGGGGCACACTTGGCTGGATTGTCTGTTAGCATTTTCGGGCAATCTCTACGGCTATAATGTCGATGCCCCTCGGCGTTCGGACTTGGGCTATCCCTCGAGCATGATCCTGCCTGGCGGCCAGGGGGTGACGCTCTACTACTACAACCCCTCGATCAATAAACCGATCAACTGGGGCGCGCCCGACAAGGAGCCTTTGCATCTAGCACGCGACTACTATGCCATCGCCATCAGTTGGGATGAAGCTGCGCTGTTGGAGCGCTTGGATCAACTGGCGTAGAGATGCTTTGAAGAGGGGGTAGGAACAGCCCACACCTGACAGGTTTTGGAAAACCTGTCAGGTGTATGCGATACCAGCCAGAGGCTGCCGGTCATGTGATGCTTTACGCAGGGCGAGGCAATGGGGTGAACCTTTGGGCTATTCGCCTTTGATCTCGGTCCAGATCTGGTCATAGAGGGGTAACGCCTCGCCGACATCTTCGATCCGGTGGCCGGTTTCCAACACTTCGGGGGGGGTATTGGTGATATTAGAGTCTATATAGGCCGTATAGAGATCGCCAACAGTAATGGGGTCACCATTAATATCCTCAATCTCCATGGGGTTATCCTTGGCATAGGCCAGAGCGGCTTGGCTAGGATTGGTATAGGGGAAGTCACGCAGCATCAACCAGAAGAGTTCGGGTTGCATGGAGTAATTGAGCCAAGCATAGGCCGCGTCAGCATGGGGGGCGTCGGCGGGAATGGCATAGTTATCTTGCCAGACCAAAGCGCCTTCGCTGGGGTAGATATATTCAATGGCCGGATTTTCTTGTTGGGCAAGAAACGCTTCGCCTGTCCAGGTAATACCCAAATCGACATCGCCCGCGATCAAGGCCGTCTTGGGGCTATCACTATCATAGAGCTTGATATTGGGTGCTAATTCAAGCAGCTTGGCCTTGGCCTCGGCCAACTGTGCCGGGTCTTTAGTATTAATATCATAGCCCAACGTGAGGAGGGCAACCCCAATCACGGCGCGTGAATCGTCGAGCGAGATCATCCGCCCGGCATAGGCAGAGTTCCACAAGTCGGCCCATGCGGTTGGCACCGTATCGACCGCATCCTGATTGATCACAATCGCATCCGTACCTGCTTGATAGGGAATGGTATATTCATTCCCGGGGTCAAAGGGCAGGTCTAGATAATTTGCATCGAACCCTTCTAGCACAGGTAGCTTGCTCTTATCCAATGGCAACAAAAGCCCTTGGCGGATCATCAGCGGGACGATATAGTCGGTCGGCTGTACCAAATCGTAGTTGGCCCCGCCAGACGAGAGCTTGGCATACATCTCTTCATTAGAGGAATATTCGTCTTTATTGACTTGAATCCCATAGACTTCCTTAAAGCAGTCAATCACCTCTTGCGGAATATATTCAGTCCAGACAAAGAGATTCACCTCTGTCGAGCTTACCTCTACCCGTGGCGAAGGTTCTGGGCAGCTAAAGCCAGCCGCCTCGCTATCACTGCCCGTTGGGCTAGCCGAACCACCACAAGCCGCCACCAGCAGGCTTAGCCCAACCAGGCTACTCAGCAGCTGTAATCTCACCTTGGCAACAGAAATCGCCATGAAATTCTCCTTTACACGCGTTATCATCAGAAAATCAACTTTATTGAAAGTTACCAAGGGATAGCAACCTAGTACCACACCGAAGGCGGCCAACCGATTAGGCGCTCCGTCGTTCCAACTGACGCGAGATGAAGACCAAGACCAGCACGGCCAAGATCCAGATCGTCGAGAGGGCATTCACCTCGGGCGTGATCACACGGCGCAAAAGGCCATATACATAAATGGGTAAGGTCGTTGCCCCTGGGCCGGTCGTGAAAAAGGTAATGATAAAATCGTCGAGCGAGAGGGTGAAGGCCAAGAGCGCGCCCGACATTACCCCTGGTGCAATCAAAGGTAAGGTGACCCGCCGAAAGGTAACCCATTCATTCGCACCCAAATCGGCAGCGGCTTCTTCCAACGATTGATCAAAGCCATGCAGCCGCGCCCGGACCACCATGATCACAAAGGGGACGCTAAAGGCAATATGGGAAACGATAACCGTGGTCAGCCCCATCGCCAAGCGGCCATCGCCTTGGAGCCCCAACGTCATATTCAGCCAGCGAAAGGCCGCGCTAAAGAAGACCAAAATGCCAATCCCCATGACAATCTCGGGAATCACAATCGGCACATAGAGCGTGGCCTCGGAAAATTGTTTGAAGGGAAAGGCGTAGCGCTGCAAGGCAATCGCGGCCAAAGTGCCGATGATCGTCGCCACGACAGTCGAGGTAATGGCAATGATCAAGGTGTTGCGCGTGGCATCCAGCACATCACCATTGCTGGCGAGTTGGCAAAACCAATAAAACATGCCACACGGCCCGCGATTCACCACTCCTTCAAAGACGATATTGGTGCGCGAGGAATTGAACGAATAGACGATCAACACCACAATGGGCGCATAGAGAAAGAAGTAGACCGCCAACGCCGATAGCGTCAGCCAAGGTGAACGGCGTTTCATCCGGCGGTGATCTCCTCTCCAAAGCCAAAGCGGCGGGTATAATAGAGGGTAAAGAACAAGGTCATGATCATTAAAATGATCGAGGCGGCCGCGCCAAAGGGTGGGTTACGCGCCTCTAAAAACTGGCGCTGGATCAGGTTCCCCACCAAAATCACCTGCCGCCCACCGAGAATGTCCGAGACGACAAAGGTGCCGATCACCGGAATAAAGGTCAAAATTGTGCCCGCCACCACCCCCGGCATCGAGAGGGGCAGGATGATGCGCCAGAAGGTGCGCAGCGGATTGGCCCCCAAGTCGGCAGAGGCTTCTAGGAGCGAACCGTCGATCTTTTCCAACGAGGTGTAAATCGGCAAGATCATAAAGGGAAGAAATTCATAGACCATCCCCACCAACACAGCGCCCTGAGAAGGATAAAAGTCGAACGGCGAAAAAGGCAGGCCGACCAAGCCCGCCAACCACCCTAGAATCCCATTCAAGACCCCTTGGGTGCGCAAAATCATGATCCAGGCATAAATGCGAATGACAAAGTTGGTCCATAGGGGGACAAGCACCAGAAAGAGCAAGGTATTACGCCGCTGGATCGGGGCGCGGGCAATAAAAAAGGCCAGCGGATAGGCAAGCAGAATCGCAAAGATCGTGGTTTGGAAGGCGAGGGTCAGCGAACGGATCAGAATACCAAGATAGAGCGTATCAAAACCCTCTGCCGTAAAGCCAACCAGGCGGCGATAGTTCTCGAGCGTGAAGGCATAGATCACATTGCCATCCGTATCGCGCTGGCCAAAGCTGGTGACAATCGTCAACAGAAGCGGAATGATCAGGAGAGCGAGCATCCAGAGCAGCGTCGGCAGAATGAGCAGTAACCCTTGGAGGCGCGGATTTTGTCGTAAATGTTGTACCATTACACACCCTTCCCTTTGTTTGGTACCATGGGCGTTTACGCGGTTAACACACGAGCCGCCTGGGCCGAAAAGGAGACCGTTACTTCGGCCCCTTCCCCGACAATAGGTTGCGAGCCAGGCGTGCTATTTTGCTCACGGATGCGGACCGTCTGATCACCGGGCAACCGAATCGCATACTGGGTGTCCGTACCGATGTAGACGACATTGGTCACACGGCCCGTAAAGTGATTTTCATAACCATCCTGCTGGCGCAGGTGCATCTTCTCTGGGCGCACAGCAACAAAGACTTCGCTGCCCACGGCAACCGCCTGTGCGGCTTCGGCTTGGACGGTCAACCCAGCGGGTAAGGCCACTGTGGCGCGTTGGTCTGCATAGCTTTGCACCTTGCCCGTTAGAAAATTGGTTTCGCCAATAAAATCTGCCACAAATTTACAGTTGGGCCGTTCATAGATCTCATTGGCATTGCCCACTTGGAGGGTGATCCCTTGCGACATGACGGCAATCCGGTCACTCATGGTCAAGGCTTCTTCTTGATCATGGGTAACATAGATAAAGGTAATGCCCACTTCGCGTTGCATGCGTTTGAGTTCGATCTGCATCTCTTTGCGCAGCTTTAGATCGAGCGCGCCCAACGGTTCATCGAGCAAGAGCACCTCTGGCCGTTTGACCAGCGCGCGCGCCAGCGCAATCCGTTGCTGTTGGCCGCCCGAAAGCTGGCGCGGTTTGCGGTTTTCGTAGCCAGGCAGGCGAACCATGGCGAGCGCTTCTTTGACGCGTGGCCCGATCTCGGCTTTGGGCACGCCATCCATCTGGAGCCCAAAGGCCACATTTTCCCCAATGGTCATGTGAGGGAAGAGCGCGTAGCTTTGAAAAACTGTATTCACGGGGCGCTGAAACGCTGGCGTTTTGCCCATGGCACGCCCATGAATATAGACCTCGCCATCGGTGGGATGCTCAAAGCCCGCAATCATGCGGAGCGAAGTCGTCTTGCCACAACCCGAAGGCCCTAGCATCGAAAAGAATTCGCCATCGCCAATCTGCATCGTGACGTTATTAACAGCCGTTACCATTTCACCAGATGGACCGGGAAAGCGTTTAGATACATTGCGTAGTTCAACGGCATATTCAGCCAACTTACACACTCCTATCAATGACACTTGCCAACAAAGATGGGTAAGCAAAAGCTTGCGTTGCGAAGCATCCTGTGGATGAATCGATAACATGCCTCAAAGCGCGTTAACCAGCACCTTGTCGCCGTTCACGCCTTCAGCTGGAGTATTCACAGTGAGAATCGCCTACTGTTGCAAAACATGGGGTTATTGGGTACAGAATGTCTGAAAATCTTCATGCGGCGCGGTATCTGTTTAATACGTTGCAATCGAGAAAACCTGAGGCTGTAAAGTATTTGAAGAAGTATATCATGGCCACGGATCAACGCAAAATGTTTATCATTTTTCAGAACACCCAACCGTTTTCATGGTTAGGACACGCAAGCGACGGCCCTGGACCAACCAGCCCAGATAACCCACCCCATTCCCAACCCCTTGGAGCAAGGCCAACCAGGGTGGTAGCTGGCGCGGTGCCACGCGCGTAAAGCCTACGCTAGCATAAAAACTTTCTAATTCGGCCAGACAAAAGAGATAGAGCGGCTCCTGATTTTGGGCCTTCTGATTCTGGGCATAGTAGCGGGCGACCAAAGCACGCACCAAAGCACGCCCAATCCCTTCGCCGCGCCGGTTTGGGGCCACCACCAAGGAAGCCAATTCAGCGCTCCCCTCGCGGTGGCGCTTCACCTGGCCGATCCCAATCACAACGCCTTGATCTTCCGCAACGAGGAAACAGGTCGGCTGTAAATGAATACGGTTATAGTCGCGTGGGCGTAGCAAACGCGAGATGGCGAAGCGATCGGTCTCTGTGGCCGGACGAATGATCATGCAATACCTCTCCACGCGGCAGTCACGCATGCCCACGCAAGCGATAGTAAAGTGCCGCCACTCCGGGTGCCTTAACTTTTGCACCCGTCATCCCCCTAGATTATAGTATATCAAATATCGTTCAAACCCTCGTTATTGTTGTGGAGAATGTTTTGTGACTGCTCAACTCCCTGTCCAAGCTACAATCGTCCAAGATACAATCGTCCAAGATACAATCGTCCAAGCTACAATCGTCCAAGATACAATCGTCCAAGATAAAGTAGTCGCCGGTATGGTTTTGATTCCGGCAGGTCCTTTTTTGATGGGTAGCGAAGCACGTGCGGATGAACAACCGGCGAGCGAAGTATGGGTCGATGCCTTTTTCATCGAGCGTGCCCCGATCACCAACGCCCAATTCCGTGCCTTTTGGGAATCGGGCATGTATGACGACCCTGAAGCACCCTGTTGGGAAGGGCTCCAAGAAGGATATCGTTGGATCCGCAAGGAAGAGATGCGCCGTGTCCCCCGTTACTGGTATGATGCCCAGTGGAATGGGCCGCAACAGCCCATTGTCGGCATCACTTGGTATGAGGCGTTGGCCTATGCCCGGTGGGCTGGCAAGCGGCTCCCCACCGAAGCCGAATGGGAAAAAGCGGCGCGTGGCATTGATGGCCGCCAATATCCGTGGGGCGACACCTTTGATTTTAAATGCTGTAACTTAGCCAAAACCGGGTTGAAAGGGACCGCCGGGGTAGGTCACTTTTCGCCGAGCGGCGATAGTCCCTATGGCGTTACGGACATGGCTGGTAATATTTGGGAATGGACCAGCAGCCTCTATCACCCCTACCCCTATCGCGCCACGGATGGCCGCGAAAATCTCCGCGAAGATGCGGGACAGCGAGTTCTGCGCGGTGGCTCTTGGCAAAGCCGCTTCACCGATCATGCCCGCTGTGCCAACCGCTATGCCGCCAATCCTAGCTTCGGCTTTGTCACCGCTGGCTTCCGCTGTGCCATCAGTGCGTAGGCAGAAGTCAGAGAGCAGAGGTCAGAGGTCAGTAGAGTAACAGTGTAATCTACTGACTTACTGACTTACTGTCTCACTGACCTACTGACCTACTGTCTCACTGGCACTAGCTCAATTCTGGGCGATCAGGGTGATCGACCACATAGATCTCTTGAGGCAGGCCAAAGTAGATGTTCCAGTCTTGGACGTTGAGTCCGGCAGAATTTTTGGGCAGCCCCTGAATCCACGGTTTGTAGAGCCGGATCCCAAAGGGATAGTAGACATAGGTAGCGGCCCCAGCTTCGATCATGCGCTTTTCCGCTTCTGAATAGATGGCCATGCGCTCTTCCATGGTCGCGCCACCGGCGGCTTCTTCGAGCATGGCATCATATTCGGCATCTTTATACTCATGGCGGGAACCACTGGCCCGGCTCGAGTACCAAACGAGGAAATGATCGTTGTTCGGATCGGGATAATCCATATACCAGCGCACATAGGTCAACTGATTTTTGTGTTCCCACATACCGCTACGGAAGACGGCATTTTCCAATCCCTCTAGCGTAACATCCATATTCAGACTCTCTTTGAGCATCGCCTGAATCGCCTGCGCCACCAAACCAGGGACGCCCGCCAACTCATCGGAACGATAGGTCAGCTTCACGGGGGGCCAATTTTGGCCGCCTTCATAAGGGGTGCCAACCAATAGATCAATTGCCTTTTGGGGATCATAGCTGGTTAGCTCGGCAACCCAGTCATATTGAGCCGGATCAACATAGCCTGGCGAATCGGGCGGCACGAAGGTATAGGCTGGCTGACCAACACCTTGTAACACCGAATTAACAATCGTATCGCGGTCGATGGCGTGATTCAACGCCTGGCGCACTTCGGGTACATCAAAGGGGGGCATCGTGAAGGAGGGGGCCAAGTAGAAGGTACCCGTGAGCGAGAAAGTCTGAATCTCTTGGGAGAGTACGGGATCAGCCTGAAGGCGCTTGAGTTCCGCCACCGGGACGATGGTGCGGTCAATTTCATTCGCTTCATAAGCCGCCAATTGGGCATCGCTGGCAATAATAGACGCGATGCGTTTGCGCAATTTGGCTTTGGGCTCCAAGGCAAAATCATCGTTCCGTTCAAAGGTGAGCGACGAATCATGTTCCCAACTCGTCAACTTCCAGGGGCCATTGGTCACAATATTGGCCGCTTCGGTCCATTTCTCACCAAATTCTTCAACGGACGGTCGATGGGCTGGCAATGCGGCAATATAGGCCATCACCGTGGGGAAGTAGCCACGCGGCCCTTCGAGGGTAATCTCGAGGGTTGTATCGTCAATGGCTTTCACTCCAACATCATCAGCCGTAATGCCTTCAGCACCCGTATTTAACGCCTCGCCATTCTTAATGTCAAAGAGGAAAGCCGCATAGGGAGCCCCTGAGGCGGGATCGAGTTGGCGCTTGAAAGACCACTCAAAGTCGGCCGCGGTGACGGGATCGCCATTGGTCCACGTTTGCCCTGGGACAAAGGTGAAGGTATAGACCGTGCCATCCTCGCTAAGGGTATAGCTTTCGGCGACATAGGGCACCGGCTTGTAGTCGGTGTCAAAACGCAACAGACCAGCAAAGAGCTCCGTTTCACCACCACAGTAGAGATCAAAGTTGAAGTCATGGCTGGCTGGCTCATTGCTGAAGGGCATGCGCATGATCTGCTGCTCGTCTGACAGCGCTTCTCCGGCAGCGGGAGCGGCGGTCTCTTCACTGCCACTTTCGGCAGCCGGCGCCGGCGCAGCCGCTGGCGCGCAAGCCGCCAGCGCGCTGGTGCCAGCCGCCGCCGCCAAAATCTTCATGAAGGAGCGCCGACTTACACCGGCAGCAGCCGAGCGCTGCATGAAAAGCTTAACTTGCTCGGAATCTTGCGTCCACTGTTCCATACAAATTCCTCCAAATGAATAAATGAGAATTGTCCTTTGTCATTGGTCCTTTGTCATTGGTCATTGGCTACTATCTAGTCGATGCAAAGGAGAAAGGACGGCTCGACTGCACCTCAATGGCTCGACTGAGCTCGCCGAAGTCAGGCTCGGTGATCTTGCCGAACCGCACGCCCAAGTCAAAGGACCAATGACCAATGACCAATGACCAATGAC
>JAHBVH010000087.1 GCA_019637645.1 Caldilineaceae bacterium | reverse complement strand
CCAAACGCAAGGCTAACGGATTCCCCCCCACGGTTTCATAAATTGGGATCAGGTCGCTATCTTTGCTCGTGGCTAGCACTGGTAGGCCACAGATCTGTGCTTCTTGCCGGATCAGCTGTACGGCATTGGGCAAACTCAATTCTTCCAGCTTGGCATGATACAGGTGAGCGACGCCGAAGAGGCTTTCGCGAGAGGTGAGGATAAATTTGGTCGGATTGGTTAGCCTTTGCAAAGTGGGCAGTAACGTTTCGACATCCGCCAGTGATTCTAAATTGTCAATGACAATGACATGGGGCACTTCTTTGAGATGGGCGCGCAACGCAGTAACCAAGTGCTCTGGCGATGTACTGCTCCTGCCTGGGAGGAGCTGCTTGGCCAGTTCTTCTAGCAGTTGGGCGGTGCTCCAGGCTGGTGCGGAATCTGCCTCCAACTGCCCCATGACAGTCAACCGTTCCTGTTGCACGCTCAGCCAACCGACTTCGTCCACTTCTCCCTGCTCTATTAAGTGCTGGAGCAAGGCATGGGCAAGGGTTGTCTTGCCGATACCACCAATGCCTTCGATGGCAATCAGCCAAGGGGGGCCGCTTGTCTTGACCAACGTCTGCAACTGTTGCCGCTTTGCCTCAATCCCAACCGCTTCCAGATAGCCCGGTGGGCCTAGCCGATCAAGCATGGCGTGCTTTTGCTGGGTAGCGTTGGTTTGCTCTAGGTCTATCAACGTCTCCGCTAGCTGGGTCACGGCTTGCCGTTGTAAGGCATATAGGGTGCTTTCGGCCAAATTCAGCTGATTCATGATCCATTGCATGGATTTCTGATCCAAATAGCGTGCCTGCAAGAATTGGGCGGCCTGTTCATTGCGTTCTTGCAACAGCTTAATGCCTTCCATCAGAAAGTGGTTGAGGGCTAATTTTGCTTTGCCGCCTGTTTTCTGCTGCCATTGACGATAGCGGTAAAAGTGTTGAAAGGCAGGATCAACGGTGATAGCGGCATGCCAATCTTTGAGTGCTTGTTTTATGAGTGTGTCTATTTGCGTAGAAGGTAGAGGGAAAGGCTGTTGCTCCATACGCGCTCCTCATCCATAGGTTGAATCAATGCTAGAGATCACGAGACCACTGCAGCACAAACTGCTTACAGAAAACACCATAACATAAGTCAATGTCGATTTCAACGCTGCCTCTAAAACTCAATAGGTTTTCGATAGGTTTCGGGCCTTTGCCAAATCAATAGAAATTATATAGGAATTGAGTAGGTCATTGGTCTACAAATGCGTGTATGATAGAGCCCTGCTAGTTAATACGGGTATCCACTCATCAAGAAACATCGGCTTATGGCAACTGCGGGAAGGCGGGTAGCCGGCAGCGTATCATGGCAACCAATTTCTTAGGCAATAGGAGCGTTAACCCAAGTGGCAGGGAAGGAAAATTCAACATGGACCTCCGAAAAACTACATCGAAGCGCAAGGCGTCCAAAGCCCTCCGGTGCAACTTCGTGTTGTGGGGCGAACTCTTTGAGGAAATTCCCGCAACGATCTTCACCGTTAGTTTGCGTCAAGTGGGTTTGTGTGTGCGCGTGGTCGGCGTGAATGGGCTAAGTGCGGTGGGGCGGAACGGCATGCTGATTCACGCCGATCTCTCGCTCAACGACATCGGCCCTCTGTTGGACCAGGCAGCTTGTCTGATTTTGCCCTGTAGCCGTGCTGCGATAAAACGGTTAGAGAACGATCCGCGGGTTCATGCACTATTGACGCGCTGTGCGCAGCATGGGGCAAAGTTTGTCGTCTATGACCGCAGTGTAGTCAATCAGTCGATCTTGCACACGCTGGCAATTCCTCGCCAAGATATTGTGACCTATACCCAAGTCGATGATCTCATGGCTTTGGGCAGGACGGTTGCCACGTCCCTTTTACACAAGGAAGGGTTGAGTAGCCACCCCCCATCCACCCTGTTGACAACCGCCAAGCCACACCAAATCTAGTGCTGATTGGTACCCTAACGCCTCACAGGTTACTCCCTCGTAACCTGTGAGATTCCCCCAATTTAGCATCGCTCCTAGCGAATACCGAGATCGAAGCATGCCCAATCTCGCCCTTGGTTGCTGACTATTTCTACAATAAAATACGTCCTTTTGTTGTCAGCTGACTATACAGAACCGTTCGATTGCGCTACAATGCAGTGGCACCCTTGGGTGCTTTTGCGGATTGGCGAGTTTCCCATGACCAGCGCAGCTGACTCCAACGAGAAAATGATAAGGGACATATGAGACTAGGGCTTTTGAACGCGACGACGCCAGCCGATGAACGCGTCTTTAACCTGCCAGAACGACAGAATTTCCAAACCTTCTTCGCACAAATTCCCCATTCGCTAACCCTGATCGAATACCGTGTAACCGAAGGCGAATTCCCCCAAGACCTACACGACTGCGACGCCTATCTGATCACAGGAAGCCCCCAAGGGGTTTACGATCCTGACCCTTGGATTGCTGCGTTGATCACCTTTGTTCAGCAGAGCTATGCCGCTGGTCAAAAGCTAGTCGGTATCTGCTTTGGTCATCAACTTTTGGCGCATGCGCTGGGCGGCCACGCCGAAAAATCAGAACGTGGCTGGGGAATGGGACTACGACGCTTCGCGCTGTCGAGCACACCCCCGTGGATGACCCCCTCGCTTGCCCAAGCACAACTCTATTTTTGTCACCAAGACCAAGTCGTGCGCTTGCCCAAAAGGGCTGTACGGCTGGCTGGGGATTCCTTTTGTCCTAATACGATCTTTGTCATGGGCGATCAGGTGCTGGGGATTCAGGGCCATCCTGAATTTTCGGCAGCGTTTATGCAGACGCTGATCGACGTATTAGGCGCAAAAGCCGGTGCTGAAGTTGCCCAACGGGCCATGGCGTCGTTGCAAGAAGGTTCACCAGATGGGGCGACGGCGGCACAGTGGATCTTGAACTTTTTGCAAGCGTAATCACAGCGCCAATATACCATTGTCACCTGATCGCCGTCGCTGCCAAAGAAAGGTCTTTCCTTGAACAAGCGCGTTGTCCTCGCTGCACTGGTTGGGCTACTTGCGTTTACCATCTATTGGGGAACGGCTCGCTATTTTGGTCATGCCGAGACTCCCGATGTGGCCTATTTTAATCACCTGGCCGATGCCTTCTTGCAGGGGCGTCTTTACTTGGCTGCGCCACCGAATACCCATGATCTGACGCAATATGCAGGCCGCTGGTATGTGCCATTTCCACCCTTGCCCGCGCTCTTGATGTTGCCCAGTGTGGCCCTGCTCGGCGTTGCGCAAGTGAATACAGTTTTCTTTGTAGCGCTCTTTGGGGCCGCCAATGTCGCGCTGATCTTTCTGCTGCTGAGTGCTTTGGCGCGCCAACAGTGGACGCAGCTAAGCACTGGTGATAATCTCTGGCTGACGTTACTCTTTGGCCTGGGTTGTGTCCATTGGTATATGGCAACGATTGGCTCGGTCTGGTTTGTTGCCCAGATCTGTACTGTCACCTTTGTGGCCTTGGCGGTCTGGCTGGCCATCGAAGGACGATCACCTTGGTTGGTGGGCAGCGCGCTGGCCTTGGCGGTGGCGGGGCGTCCCAACACGTTGCTCACTTGGCCGCTCCTGTTTGGCATTGCAGCGACCCATCTGAGGACGCAGCAGCCACGTCTGGATTGGCCCCGCTTATTACGCTGGGCAGGTCAAACGGCGCTTCCTCTCTTTGTCGTGATCGGCGCACTCTTGCTCTATAACCAAGCGCGTTTTGGCAATCCGCTCGATTTTGGCTATGTAACCGAGAATGTGGCGGACGAACTAGCGCCGGATTTACATTACTACGGCCAATTCCATCTCCACTACTTACCCAAAAATCTGTGGGCAATGGCATTGGCTGGCCCGCAGTGGGATGATGAGATCAATTTTTGGAAGCCTGATCCCCAAGGGATGAGCCTGCTGCTCACCACCCCGGCGCTCCTCTATCTAGCCAGGGCTCGCACCCGTTCCTGGCTGGTGATTGGCGGTTGGACGGCTCTACTTCTCTTGTTGGTTCCCTTGGCACTCTACTACAATACCGGGTGGTGGCAATTTGGCTATCGGTTCAGTTTAGATTTTATGACCCCGGTCATGGTATTGCTGGCGTTGGCCGCGTCAACGCGCATTTCTGGCGCAATGCGTTTCTTGATCCTGGCCGGTGTTATGGTGAATTTCTATGGCGTCTTGTGGTGGCACCTATGAGTAGATCGATCTGCTAATCGCGGGCTGACTACTTTGCAAAACCGGTCAGCCCGCGTCGAAGTGCATAACGGCTATTGGTGTTTTATGCTGGAACCTCAGAAGCGATAGGGTGCTCCTCGCGAAAACAGATAACCACCGGCTTCCCCGTGAGATGTGGTCTCTGTTGCCAGCCGAGCCTGAACAGTTGCAACTACGCATATAGGAAGGGGAAGCCGATGTTAAGAATCGGAATGCTTGGCAGCGACAATGAGCATGCTGCGCGCTATACGGAATTGTTGAACTTGCCCGATCATCCGCACTTTCTCGCCCATACTGACGCGCGTGTGGTCGCGTTATGGGGGCAAGAGCAGCTGCAGACGCAAGCGATTGCCCAGGAAAACCAAATCGATACCATGGTGGATGACCCAACCGCGATGCTCGGTTTGGTTGATGCCGTGATCTGTGTGGCTGGTCATGGTGTCTCACATCTGGATCTTGTGCGTCCTTATCTGCAAGCGCGTGTACCCACCTTTGTCGATGAGCCCTTGGCCATTGATTCGGATGATGCGCGTACCATTGTGGCCCTAGCCGCCCAGAATCGCACCCCTTTTTCTTCTTTCTCCCCCACGCGTTTTTGCACCTCTGCTCAGAATTTTTTTCAGCAGACGCGGCAACTGGGGGACATCCAAGGCGGCCACTACAGCGGCCCTGCTCGCCTATCCACTGGCTGTGGCGCGATCATCTTCTCGGCCATCAGTAGCATTGAACTGCTTCTAATGACCCACGGTGTTGGGATTCAATGGGTTCATGCGTTGGCCGGCTCTGCTGGGCCTGGCCGCGACCATGGTACTATTGTCGCCCTCTGTGCTTGGGCCAACGGGACCGTGGTGACCCTGGATTTGCCCGCTGATACGCTGAGCGAACAGCATGCTACGGCTTGGGGCAACCAAGGCATTCACGCCATGACGCTGGATCGTACGGACTGCTATCGCACGAGTATGCAACAAATTTTGGCCGTGCTCAAAGGGAACCCTAGCCCCGTGCCGCCCACGGCTATGATCGAAGCAATTCAGATCGGCGCGGCCATTGATATCAGCTTGGCGGAAACGCGCCGTGTCTATTTGTACGAAGTGTGAGCCGCCACCGACCAAGGGTGCCTAACTTGGCAAACGGCAGGAGCTTAGACCACAGATGGGCTTGTGAGCAAGGTCTGGGCGGTTTGGAGAAGGGGAAGAGCGTGCCCTTCGCTAAAGGTGGCATAGCAAGCCGCCAGTTGTTGGTAGAGCGGCGCGGGCGCGATATCCGGTGATGGGGATTGACAAAAACTGACCAGCGCCCGTAACTCCCACCAGCGCGCACCTTGTTGGCGCGCCACCCTGAGCGCTTGCTGATAACAGTCCGTTGGTGTTTGGCCCAACAGGGTCCAAAGCGCTGGGTCGTTGAGCCGGTAGAGCAATTCCCCTTTGAGCCGATACAATTCGGCTTCACACCAGCGATCCTGGGTACGTTCGAGGATGGCAAAGGCTTCCCCCATAACTGCCACACTAATTTCTGGCTGTCCCGCCACAGACAGCCGCTCCGCCAACAGTCCGGCAAAATAGGCCGCCCCGAGTTCGGCACCCGTGGCACGATAGAGATCCATGCCCTCTTGCATTTGCGCCATGCCTGCCATAAAATCGCCCTGCGTCGCGACGGCCCACCCATGCAAAAAAGTGGCCGAAGCCAACCAGAGGGTAAAGCCATAGGTGCGCGTGTAGGCCATCGTCGCCGCCGCCTGTTGGCGACACCCTTCGACATCACCCATGAATTGATATTGGACCGTGAGATAGCTCATGGCTAAGGTTCGGCTATAGGGATGATCCAATGTGGCTGTTTGCGCCAATGCCTCCTCAGCTTGTCGTCGCGCTTGATCGGGGTAGCCCATACACCACCGTACCCAAGCGCCATAGGTCAAGCCGACAATGGCCGGGTCCTGACCATAGACCAGCGCATGATGAGCATGTTGCTGGCGGTCATAGAGCGCCACACTTTGATCCAAAAACTGTTTTGCATCGCGCAGCGCCACATTATGAAAAAAATGGGTACCGGCAATGCTGTAGGCTTCCAATAACCATTCTGGATTTTCTTCCACCTGGGCCAAGGCTAGCAACTCTTTCGCCACTGCGGTGCCTTGGCGCAGATCTGGCTTGACTTGATAAAATTTACCCAGCCCCCACAACACTTGGAAACGCTGCTGGGCATCGCCCACCGCTTGACAGTGCTGCCAAGCCGCACGAAAGGCTTGTTCCACTTCGGCAGCGGCATAGCCCTTGGTCGCGAGTAATAAAGGCCCTAACTCGATCTGCAAGGCCAAAGTGAGTTCCGTCCGTTCTTTTCCCGCGGGCAGTCGCCCCACCAATGTCTCGGCATGGCGCAGAAAGGTGAGGGCATCGTGGACCGCCGCCCGCCGATGGGCAACCCGGGCCGCCCGTTGGTAATAAGCGATCGCCTTGGCAATACCTCCTGCCCGCTCATAGTGTAGCGCCACTTGTTGGCTGCTTTCATCCAAGGCACTCGCTTGTGCAGGGGCGGTGTAGGGCAGATCGACCCCCGCCGTGGTGACGTGCAAACTTTCCATTGCTTCGGCTACGCGCCGGTGGAGAAGCCGACGACGCAGCGAACTGAGGCTGTGATAGACAACCTCGCGGATCTTCTCATGGCTAAAGTCATAAGCTTCCACCCCCAAGCGGTTAAAGCCTTGCTCGCGAATGATCCCCTGCTGCCAAAGCTCATCTAAGCCTTGGACTAGCTGATCCTCATGGCGTTCACTGGCTTGGGCCAAGACCGCGGCGTCAAAGGCGCGCCCGATCACCGCGGCGACCCGCGCCAAATCGAGCGCACTATCCGAGAGCTGTGCCAAACGCGCTTCAATGACGGCTTGGACTTTAGGCGGCAGAGACAGCCCACCCAGCATCGTTGGCTGTATAGGGGATTGGGCGCGCTTGATTCCCGTGTCGCCCCGTGTGGCGCGCACCATCTCGACAATAAAAAGCGGATTTCCTTCAGTTTCGCTATAAAGCTCCGATCTCTCCGCCTCGGCTGGCGTCTGACCCAACAAGCTGGCGACTAAGGTGGCCGTTTCGGCGGGGGTCAACCGTTCGAGATGATGCTCGATCAAGCGACCCGCGCGGCGCAATTGGGTCAGAAAGGTGAGCAGTGCTGCTTTGTGTTGGATCTCCGCTTGGCGCGCCGTGGCAACGACGAGAAGGTGCGGGGAGCGCTCAGCATGCAACAGATAGTGGAGCCAATCGAGGCTCTCTTCATCACACCACTGGATATCATCCAAGCACAAGAGCAACGCCGTCTGCCCATGCACGGTTAATTCAACAAGGGCCGCGAAGAGCTGCTGCCGTTGCCAACGTTCGGTGAGCGTAGCGCTCTGGGGGGGCTCGTTGGGCTCCGGCCAGAGTTCCGGCAAGAGGCGGGTTGCTTCCTTTTGCCAAAGGGCATCGACCCCTTGGCGGCCCTTCTGAAAGACCGGCGCACGCAGCCAAGCTTGGACGGGCGCGAGGGCCAAGCGGCCCCCCATGGCATAACAATGCGCGACACCGGTGGCAATGCCTTGGCGGGCCGCCCAATCGACAAACTCTTCGGCCAGCCGCGTTTTGCCAATGCCGGCTTCGCCACTCAACAAGCAGAACTGTGCCGTCCCGTTTTGGCACTGTTGCCACGCCGCTTGCAGCACTTCCCATGCTCTTTGGCGACCCACCAAGGGCGCGGCGGCGCGTAACGGGGCAATGGCTGGCTGGGCTTCTTCGAGGTTGAGCAAGCGCTCATAAATCCCCTGGGTGACGGGACCGGGTTCGACCCCTAACTCGCGGACCAAACTGGTGGCACAGTTATGATAGACCCGCAGTGCCGTGGCCCGGTCTCCTTGGAGGGCATAGAGCTGCATCAACCGGGCGTAACTCTCCTCGCGCAGAGGATCAACTTGCAAAAGACGACGACTATAGTCAATTGCACTCCGATAGTCCCGCTGTTGTTCGGCGAAGGTGCTCGCCAATTCGAGCGCAGTGAGATAGCGCGCTTGCCACGCTTCCCGTTCGGCCAGTACCCAATCCTCATAAAAGCTACTGAGCAGCTCGCCATGATAGCACTCGATTGCCTGCTGGAGCTGCTGCTGGATGGTAACGCGATCGGGGCTGGGCTGGCCAAGGGGTGTCTGGGTCACGGATTGACCACGCTGGAAGGCCAAGGCCGCTTGCAGACTTTCTTCCAAGAAGGCTACATCGACGGTAAAGTCACTCTCGGGCCGCCACTGTACGGTTTGGTGATCGATCCGCAGATAGCTTTCGCTCTCTGGTAGGGTGGTGCGCAATAGATGAAGTGCATTGCGCAAATTGGTGCGCGCCTGCGCGTCATTCGAATCCGGCCAGAAGCGATAGGCCAATCCCTGCCGCGCTTGCGGGGCCGCGCGGTGGAGCAATAAGTAGGCCAGCAAGAGCTGTAATTTAGGCGTATTAAAGGCCGTGATCGGAACATCGTCTTGGGCGAGACGAAATTCACCAAAGAGCTGGATCTGTAAAGTCATAGTCTATCCATGGGCAAGTGGCTTTGCAGCCGGGAAACCCAACGGCTCTAGCTACGTGCGTAACGTCTGCTAGTCTACTAAGTTAGGACTTACGTAGTTGGTTGGTATGACCAGAGACCTGACAGGTTTTCCAAACCTGTCAGGTCTTGTCCAAGTGCGTAACTTCTCCTAAGTATACCCGAAACCGTCCGATAGATCATAAGTTAGCGTACCAGTGGTGCTTGTGGTGTCAGCTAGAAGGGACGTGCCGGGGACGGGCCAGGTAGAAGGGACGTGCCGGGGATGGGCCAGGTAGAAGGGACGTGCCGGGGACGGGCCAGACGTTGTTCCGATTCCACAACAATCGCTGGCCCGTCCCCGGCACGTCTGCTTGATAGGTTGAATAGGATCCATTTGACAAAGTAGGTGCAGGCCACATATAGTACCTAGGCAACGGTTTGTCGTTTTGCTCACCTCATGAAACTATGCCGGAGTTCACACCATGCCTGTCGAGACTTTTGCCAACCTACCGCTGTGGCTCGCCCTTGTTGTGACCTTATTGGGCGGTGCCATTGGGGGCGTTGTCTATGAATTATTGATTCTGCACGGCAATATTGAAATGCCTCACCGCCTCACCGCCGCCGAGCAGATGGAAAATCCCCATGCCATTGCCAGCTATATGTACGACCTTGGCATCTGGGCGCGGGTGCTGATTGGCGCGTTTGCTGCCGTAGCCGCGTTGGTGGTGGTCAACCCCGAAAGCCTGATCAAACTCCTGGCAACGGCGATTATTGCTGGCTCGGCGGGTACATCGATCTTTCGCTCTCTCCAAGATCGCCTCCTGGCCGCGGTGGCACAAAAAGAGAGCGCCAATCTGCGGGCGACAAACACCAAACTGCATGATAAAGTAGACGAAGCGCTGGTTGCTTTTGATGAGCTCAAGGGCGCCGTACGGGCTGTGCCCCTTCCACCCTCGACACGCTCCATTCCGGGTGCAGCTGCCGTCGATCAAAGTTTGGTTGATCGGGTTGAACAGCTCCTCAACGAAGCCAAAGGCATTGGCACATCCCGGCTGTGAAACCAGACCGGTTTTATAAACCCTAGGCGTTACGTACTTGGGCCAGACCTGACAGGCTTAACAAACCTGTCAGGTCTCTGGTCACGCTGCGCAAGTGCGTAACGCCTAAACCGATCTGGTTTGGGTGTTGGTGATGCCTAATGCAATCCTTCCATAGCAATGAATAGGAATAGGGATGAGTACGGAAAAATTAACCTTTGAAAAATTTCGTGTTTGGCAGGTTGTTGTCCCCGCCCGCCAAGATATTCTATCGACCTCTGCGGGCAAGAGCGCGGTCTATACGGGCAGCGTTACTTGGCCGGAAATGCCGATCCATCTGATCGAGGGAGTGACTTCGGCTGGCTTTACGGCAATCGGAGAGAGTGGCCGTGGCACCGAGCGCGATGTCGTGGAAGCAACTTTGCGCGATCTCTTGGGCCGCAATCTGCTCGACTTTACCCCGGCCACCGTCTGGCTACAAGAGTTTGACCCCGTGGGGCTGCCGCCTAGCTACCCCATCTATTCTTGGCACGCCAGCCAAGGCAAGAGTTATGAATTGCTAGAAGCGCTCTGGCTCGATGCCGTAGGCAAAGCCGCGGGCCTACCCGCCCATCAACTGCTGGGTGGGGCCGTGCGCAAAGCCGTGCCGACCGATTTCTGGGTCAACCGGCCCGAAGCCACCACCTTGGCGGCGCTTGTCCACGAAGCCAGTGAACGCGGGCTACGTGGGATGAAGATGAAATCTAACCTAGCTGGCGACACCGTGCATGCCCTGGTGGCCATTGCCGCGGACGTGCCGCACGATTTCCGCTTTACCCTCGATCCCATGACCGCGTGGCGTTCCATGCGCGAAGCCGCGCGCTATTTTGAAGCATTGGCGAAGCTCCCCTTTGCCATCCAGATCGAAGATCCCTTCCCTTGGCGCGCCGTCGATGATTGGCATAAGGCGCGTCAGATCGCCCCATTGACCATCGCCTGCCATGCCCGCGATGAAGCTACCCTGCAACTCTCGCTGCGCGAAGGGCTGGCCGATACCTATAACCTGGGCGGCGGCGGGGCCTATGACTTCTTACAGATGGCTCCCGTGGTAGCCTTTGGTCAGAAAGATTGCTGGCAGGGCAGCTCGTTAGAACTCGGCGTCCTCCAACATGTGCGGCTCCATGCCGCGGCTTGTGCACGCAACTGTGTGCTACCCAGCGACATGCAGAGCGAATGGGTACGCGAACATACGCTCATCACCCCGCGTATGGCCTATGCCGATGCCTGTGCCTTGGTGCCGGATCGACCGGGCTTGGGGGTTGAGCTAGATCATGAGGCCGTCAAGCGTTACACGACGATCGCCTTTGATGTGCAATGATCGGCACTGATTGCTGATTTATAAAATAGATCGATAACGTAGGTGTGGTTTCCTCCCGCCCGTTCTTGCATAATGAGTCTTGCATAAATGAGTCTTGCGCCGCACCTACGTTACACCATGATTATTGGAATGAAGGAACAGAACAGAGATGGAACCGAGACAACCCACCGCGTTGGAAGACTTTTTGTTTGATCTACGGGGCTATTTGGTCATCGAACAGGCCGTCGAGCCCAAACTGATTGCTGAGCTGAATCAAGCCTTTGATGATTTCCCGCCGCTTGATGTCGGCCAGTGGTGGGGCAATGCCCAACGCCGGGACTATAATGGCGCGACGGGCTTTGAATTACACAACTGCCTGGAAGTGGGGAGCGCCTTTGAAGCGCTCATCGATCACCCCGGCTATATCAACTACTTGCGCCGCTACTGTGGCGAGCAAAAGTCCTATGTCGAAGGGCTCTTTATCGACGAGTGTATCGCCTCGATCCGGCGCTCGGGCGGCCATCATCCCGTTCATTCGGGCGGGTATCATGGCGCGCTACGCGGTCGCTATGACTATATCAATGGGGTCTTCCGCTGTGGGCAATGTAATATCATTCTGGCCCTCACCGATGTGGGGCCAGGGGATGGGCCAACCATGGTCATTCCGGGGAGCCATAAATCCAACTTCCCCCACCCCAATGCCGGCGATTATGGCAAACTAGACCGCATGGATCACTTGGAAGGGGCTGTGCCGCTCTACCTCAAAGCGGGCGATGTACTGCTCTTTGTCGATGGCTTGATGCATGGCGGCAGCAGCCGGACCAATACCGAAGGTGAACGACGGGTGACGATCTTCCGCTATGGGGTCAGTTGGGCGCGCACCCGCTATAACTACGAATATTCCGAAGCGCTCCTCAACCGCATTACCCCCGAGCAGCGCAAGATTCTGCAACCGGTGCCGCCTGCCCGTCCCCGCTAAGCGGTCAGCCCTCCCGCGTCGTTAGTGCTAGCCCTGACAGATTTTGCAAAACCTGTCAGGGTTTCAGTAGAACGTACACCAGCCGTTCAATCCCTGCCCTCATCTGCTGACCGCCCGGCTCCCTATGCCCATGCCTGCCAAGAAGAACCATCTCGCATTGCTTAGCTAAAGGAGGAATCAAGATGAAAGTTGCTGATGTTGTTGCCCGCATTTTGAAGGCCGAAGGGGTTGAGTATCTCTTTGCCTATCCCGTCAACCACCTGATCGAAGCCGCGGCCAAAGTCGATATTCGTACCATTATTGTGCGCCAAGAGCGGATCGGCTTGCACATGGCCGATGCGGTGGGCCGTCTCTCCTCGGGGCAGCAGATTGGCGTCTTCTGCATGCAACATGGCCCCGGCGCGGAGAATGCCTTTGGCGGTGTCGCCCAAGCCTATGGGGAGTCGGCCCCGATTGTGGTGCTGCCCATGGGCTACCCCCGTAATTTGGCGAATGTCGATCCCAACTTCAGTTCGGCCTTGAACTTCCGGCATGTGACCAAAAGTTGCGAACAATTGATCATGCCCGAGGCAACGACTGCGCTCATGCGTCGCGCCTTCCACGCCGTGCGCAATGGTCGCCCCCGCCCGGCATTGGTCGAAATTCCCGTAGATTTGATCCATGCCGAAGTACCCGATGATTGGCGCTACACCCCGGCCTTGCGCACCCACTATGCGCCTGCTGCCGATGAGGTGGACAAGGCCGCCGTCCTGTTGATCGCAGCGGAAAGGCCGGTCATCTTTGCCGGGCAAGGGGTTCACTATGCCCAAGCTTGGGACGAATTACGCACCCTGGCCGAGCTGCTCGAAGCACCGGTGACCACCACGCTCTCGGGCAAAAGCGCCTTCCCCGAAAACCATCCGTTGGCCTTGGGTTGCGCCAATCGCGCCATGCCCAGGCCGGTGTGGGACGCCATGCACGCTGCCGATGTCATCTTTGGCATTGGCAACAGCTTTACCATTACCAGCTTTGGCATCAAAGTCCCGGCGGGGAAGACGCTGATCCACGCCACGCTCGACCCGGCTGATATTAACAAGGATCTGCCCGTGGCCCATGCCTTGGTGGGCGATGCCAAGTTGACCTTGCAAGCACTCATCGCTGCCGTGCGAGACCGGCTCGGCGATAAACCGCGTGGCCGCCGCGCCGCCGTGGCCGCCACGATCAAAGCCGGGAAAGAGGCATGGCTGGCCCAGTGGAAACCGAAGCTGACCAGCAACGAGACCCCCCTTTCGCCCTATCGCGTGATCGGGGATCTGATTCGCACCGTAGACCCCACGAATACAATCATCACCCACGACGCTGGCAGTCCACGCGATCAACTTTCGCCCTTCTGGGAAGCGAGCGTACCCCTCTCTTACATTGGCTGGGGCAAGACTACACAGTTGGGCTATGGGCTTGGGCTGGCGATGGGGGCCAAGTTGCTCCACCCCAACAAACTCTGTATCAATGTCTGGGGTGACGCCGCCATTGGCTTCACAGGCATGGATTTTGAGACCGCCGTGCGCGAGCGGATTCCGATTCTCTCGATCCTCCTCAATAACTTCTCGATGGCGATTGAACTGCCCATTATGCAGGTCTCCACCGAGAAATACCGCGCCACGGATATTTCGGGGAACTATGCCGACATGGCCAAAGCCTTTGGCGGCTACGGCGAACGGGTCACGACGCCGGATCAGATCATCCCGGCGATCAAGCGGGGCATTCAGCAGACCCAAGAAGGGGTTCCAGCCCTGCTGGAATTTATAACCGCCAAGGAGATTCAGATCTCGACCTTTGCCTGAGTTCTTCCCAGCGCTGACCGGTTTGAATTTCGCACCCTATCTTCAAACCGGTCAGCTCGCTAGTCGTCTTAAAATTGTGCAAAGATATTGCGATAGGCTTGGGACTGTTCCAGTAGCTCTTCGTGGGTGCCCACCGCGGCGACCTCGCCTTGGCGCAGCAAGACAATCTTGTCGGCCCAGCGAATCTGGGAAAGGCGATGGGTGATGAGAATGGTAGTACGGCCGTGGGCCGTGGTTTCAATCGCCTTTTGGATCTGATCCTCGGTGGCGCTGTCGATGGCGCTGGTCGAATCATCCAAAATCAGGATGGCCGGGTTGGTGAGGAAGGCGCGGGCCAAGGCGATCCGCTGGCGTTGGCCGCCCGAGAGCATGGTGCCGCGTTCGCCCACAATGGTCTGATAGCCATCCGGGAAGCTCATGATAAAGTCATGGGCTTGGGCCATGCGGCCCGCCTGCTCGATCTCGGCTTGGGTTGCCCCAGGCTTGCCAAAGGCGATGTTATCGGCGATGGCGCGGCTAAAGAGAAAGATATCCTGCTCAATGATCGAGATCTGCCCCCGGAGGGCGGCCAGTTGCCAATCCCGAATATCAACGCCATCAATGAGAATGCGACCCTGATCGATATCATAGGTGCGGTTGAGCAACTTCCCCAAGGTACTTTTCCCGGCTCCCGTCTGCCCAACGACCGCTAGTGTTTGGCCCGCTGCCACTTCAAAGGTGATCTGGCTCAAGGCTGGATGGGCGTTCGCTTGCTCCCCTTGATGATAGGTGAAAGTTACCCCATCAAAGTGGATCGCGCCAGCCATCTGCCCCTGGTAGCCACTGCTGTTCTGATCCAACCGTGTGGGGGCGCGCATCAATTCTAAAATACGCCGCGCACTGGAAAGGCCCGACGCCGCCTGCGAATAGGAGAAGAGCGAGACAAAGACGGGAAAGCCCAGCAACGCAATTAACTGCGTATAGCCAACTACATCGCCCACGGAAAGCAGCCCCCGTTGATAGAGCCACAGGGCATGGCCTAGCCCAATAGCTTGGGCAATGCCGAGCAGTAAGACGGGCAAAAAGCGTGCCTCTACACGTCCTTGCGCAACCAATGCCTCGCGGACTCCTCGAGCATTCTGGGCAAAATGATCGACTTCGCGTTCCTCTTGGGTACCCCCTTTGACCGTTTCAATCCCTTCAATTGCCGCGGTTAGCCCCGCATTGAGCTTTCCAAAGCGCTGCCGTACCGCCGCGGTGACTGGCTCCAGATCGCGCAGATAGTCCCGCATCGTGATGGCATAGCCCACGGCAAAAAGAAGGGGGGTGAGAATGAGCGAGGGATGATAGGCGGGCGCAACAATGAGCGGAATAATGAGAAAGTTGGCCGAGCCAATCACCAAGTTTAGGCCGGGCGCCATCATCAGGGCCAGCTCGCGCACATCATTAGTGGCCCGCGCCATGATCTCGCCAGTGGCGTAGGCATCGTGAAAATCCATATTCTTGCCCAGCAGCCCCGCATACAGTTCCTGACGCGTGTCACGTTCCAGCCGTTGACCGAGGACTTCGGCCCCAAAATTGCGCATGAGTTGCAGCAAGGCGCGCACCAACTGGCTTACGACGATCGCAATACAATAGTAGAGCAGCGCACGCAGATTAGGCGTGTTTTGCAGAATGGCATCAAAGGCATAGCCCGAAAAGAGGGGAACGACCGCGGCCAACCCCGCGTTGCCCGCCGCCCCCATAAAGGAGCCCACAATAATCCAGGGATTGCGGCCAATGTGCGAACCGATCCAGCGGAGTGGTGTGCGTTGGTCGGAGTGCCAAGGGTGGGTTACGGTAAATTCGCTTTGCGTTGTCATGTCGGAAGGATCATTTCTAGTATTTGTCTTGAACGGTTTGGCGGATTGACGCGGATTGACGCGGAGAAACGCGGCTAGAGAACACCAAATCCGCGTTTCTCCGCGTCAATCCGCGTCCTTCTGGTTAAGGGGTAGTTCAAGGGCCGGGGCCAGGGTGCTCATGTTTGTGGGTAGATACATGCCTACCAATAGGGTCACGGGAACTTGGTCTGGCGTTGGCAACGTGTGCCGATCAACGAGCACTTCGCCCGTTTTCCAGTGCGAGGTGGGATAGTAGACGCCGCCAGGGGCCGCATCCTGTTGTGCCACCTTTTCCCCGTTCGCGGCAAACAACTGCACGGTGGTGGTGTAATCTCCCGGTGGCGGCGCTTGGACCTGCCAATACAGGGTCACTGCAAGCGTTTCTGCTGTTGCGTGCCAGTCATAGCCTAACAGTTGCAACGGGCCATAGGGCTGCCCCACCACCACTTGGGGGGTCGCGGTAATGGGACCATTGACTTGCACCAAGGGGGGCGTGGCCGGGGTGAGATCGAAGCGACTTTCCAGGCCAGGCATCGGTTTGATGAGATAGAGCGGACGATCTGGGGCCATGTTGCGGGCCGTTTCGAGTGTCGCCCCAATATCCGCAAAGCGTTGATCCGGCGCGAGCAAGGGGAAAAGGCCCGTTACCCCCGGCAACTGTTGCTCAACTGCTTGTAGATAAAAGAGCGGCACGATCTCGTTACGATCATTGCTCACCAGAATCGGCGTCGTGGCAGTTGGCACGGCGGTGGCAATCGCCTGCCACTCGGTTTGGGCTGCGGTCGCGTTCGATTGGTCTAGCCGCGCAAAATCCCGCATGATCAGTTGGAGAGGCACCCAAAAGAGCGCCAATGTGAGGACCATGCCCAGTTGTAACGGGGGCCGTGGGGCGAGGGGCGGTGTCCCGCGTTGCGGTTTCTTGGGCTGGACAGTTACTTCGGTGCGCTGCATTAAGGATTGGGCCCCGCCGCCAATGGTATCGGCGGCCACGCCAGCCCAGATCGCGGCCACCAGATAAAGTGGGATATAATAGACTAAAATATCCCCAATGGCGTAAAAGAGATTGAAGATCTGCTGAAAGAGGAAAAAAGGCACCGTCAAGGCCAGCAGTGACCACTGTTGGCGGCGCACCAAGAGGTAGAGGCCAAAGCCCGCCAACACCAAGCCCGGCCACAACAGGTGCAGCCGCCAGAGCAGCCACGCTTGGGGCAATTGTTGCAGCGCTTCCGTAACGCTATAGAAGCCAACGGCAATCGACTGCCCCGTGATAAATTGCCAGAAAGCTGACCAGCTATTGTCATAGAGGGTCAAGGTTGTCGAGCCTAGAGTTTGGTGATACCACGGTGATGCCGCCGGGCCACTGCGCAGGGGAATATAAAAATAGAGCAGCAGCGGCGTAGCCCCCGCCACCAGAGCTAAGGGCAAAGTCCACCGCTGTGGCAGCCAAGTGCGGCGGCTCTGCCACAAGAGGAGTGCCAAGCTCGGCAAGAGGAGCAGCGTCATGGCGTGATGGGTTAGCGCGAGCCCCACCAACAGGGCGAGCCCCACCACCACATGCCCCAAGGCTGGCGTTGTTTCAGGCGGCTGGGGGGGCGTGAAGAGGTGGGTGGCGACGGCAAAGATGAGGACCAAAAAGAGCGTGTGGAGCGTATAAACTTCCGCAATGAGGTTTTGGCTCCAGAAGGTAAAATTCACGGCCAGCAGCGTGGCGGTTAACAGGGCGGCCAGGCGGCGTACCCAGAGGGGGCTAGTCAGCCAGTTGATCATGCACAAATAAAGTAAAGCGACGGTCGTCGCACCGGCCAAGGCACTGAACACATTCAGCGCATAGGCAGGGGTGAAGCCTGCCAGCACCAAGAGATGTTGCCAGAGGTTACCCAAGAGCAGATAGAGCGGATAGCCCGTGGGGTGGGCTAGCCCTAGTTGCCAAGCGGCTACTTGAAATTCGCCTGCATCGCCCGCAAGGAGGCCCGGCGCTACGGTGCGGAGATAGAGGCCCAAGGTGGTGGCAAAGAGCAGCAGCGCAAATTGGCGATCGGCGCGGCTGTGAGCATTAGGAAAAAACTTGACCATTGTACGCACTTGTTTCATAATTTGTAACGGTTCAGCCAATGTCAGGGCCTTTGCCTGTTGGTTTGGTCCCTGATTTTCGAGATCTTCTGGCCCCGATATCGTCGGAATCGAGAGTGATATGCCTGCAAACTGGATCGGGTCGGCCTTAATGATAGTGCCGACCTACAACGAAGCGGAAAATATTCAAACCCTGGTACAGCAGTTGCGCGCGCTCCCCGGCGATATCCATGTGCTGATCGTGGATGATCATTCCCCCGATGGCACCGGTCAATTAGGTGATCAGATGGCAGCCGCTGATCCGGGCATACAAGTGTTGCACCGGCCTGGCAAACTGGGGCTTGGTTCGGCCTACACCGCGGGTTTCAAGTTGGGCTTGCGCCAGGGCTATACCTTTCTTTGCACCATGGATGCCGACTTTAGCCACGACCCTACGTTGCTACCGCAGCTCCTTGCCAAAGCCAACCAAGGCTATGATCTAGTGATTGGCAGCCGCTATGTGCCCGGTGGTCAGATCGTTGGCTCGACACCGCTCCGCAAGCTGGTGAGCTATGGGGCTAACTGGCTCGCCCACACGATCTTGGGCGTCACTGCCCGCGATTGCACGGCTGGCTTTCGTTGTTATCGTCACCAAGTGTTGGAAACCATCAACCTAGATGCCATCTTTAGCAGCGGCTATAGCTTTCTGACTGAAATGACCTTTCTCTGTCAGCGGGCTGGTTTTCGCATTGGCGAAGTACCCATCACCTTTGTCAATCGGCGCAAGGGTGTCAGTAAAATCAGTAAAAATGAGATCTACAAAGCCTTTTACACGCTCCTTCGTCTGCGTACCAGCGCCCTCCCCTGGCAACAAATGGATGCACTCTACCAGCGCCGTCGCCGGAGAAGCGTGTAGCCGCTAGTCGCGTTGGAGCGCAACCCAATCTACCGCGGCGGCTAGGGAACGGCGGTCGGGGTCGAGGCCGATGCGTAGATAGGCCCCGTTGGGATCGACGACTTGGGCGGCGCTGCCTGCAGGCGCACCTTGCACCCCCACTATGGAAAAATAGTGCCCTTGGAGCCCCGCCAGGGTGACATCGGCCCCCAAGGCGCGCAAACCATTTACCGCCGCTTCGGTGAGATGAGCGGTGGCATCCCCTTTACTCACAACCAAGACCCGCTGCCCTGGGATAAGCTCTTGGAGGTAGGCGGCCAAAGCTTCACTTTCGTAGGGATTGGCCGTGGTATCAAAGCCCACTTTTTCGACCACCTCGCCCGCTTCATCCACCAAGGTCACATTGACACCGGCCCGGCCAGCCGATCCATCGACTTGCTCGCCTGCTTCGTCAACCAGGGCCATAAAGCCGCCGTCGGCAAAGCCATTTAACTCTACATCGATGGGCATGACTACTCCTGTGCTGCCAATCTGGCGGTTGCCCCCCAAGACCGCGCGCGGGCGGGCAGTCCAGCCCCACTGTAAATCAACATGGTTGAGGCTATGGAGCAAGACGCTCCCCGGAACCGACCAGGCAAGCTCTTGCCAATCACTCTGGAGCGTCTGCATTTCACCTTGCCAGGCATTGATGAGGAGCTGCACCGTTTGGGGCGGGCTGTCGGGGTATTGATAAGGCTGGACACGCAGCCGCAACGTGTAGGTTGCCTTGGCATCGATTTGGCGCAACGGGAAAAAGAGCCGACTGGTGGTAGCTGTGGCCCAGATGGCGCTGGTCTCGGCTTGGCTGTCGGTTTCGCGCGTGTCCCAGCCTTCGCCCCGATAGGGATAGGTGCCCGCGGCTCCGAGATCGAGGGTAAAGTGATCGGCCCCGGTAGGCTGGATCACACGATAGGCTTCGATGCCTTCTGCTTGCCAAAAGGGCTCGGCTTCGAGTGGTAACGTTGCCTTGACAAACGCCCATGTCGCTTCCCAATTTTGCTCATAGGGTCGGCGCTGCGGGATGGGCGGGTAGAGCAGCACATAGCCGGTGTTATAGAGATACATCAACTCCGCGGCTTGGGCTTGCGCGGTTGCGATCAACTCGGGTTCGAGCGGATCATTGACCTGGACCTTGGTTAGCGCCTGGAAGAGTGGAATGCGCTGAAAGTATTCTAGTTTGAACGCGGGCGCGCGACTGATATTGCCACCGAGCATGGGCTTGCCATGGCCCGTTTGAAAATATTGCAGCTGGGTCTGTTCCGGCCCCCAAGTGCCAAAGCTATTGCGCCAACCCAGCGGGAATTGCATCACACTGACCGGGCGTGGATCAGCGGCGATTTGAGCATAGACCGCCGGGATGCGGGCGTCTGAGAGGGGGGCTGGCAACGCTAGGTGTTCCACGAGAATGAGCATGACCAGGGCGGTGGCACCTAGCTGCATCAGGAGACGGGCGCGGAGCGGGCGGCGGCTGAGCAACCAATAGATCCCATAGCCGACTAGCACGGCTAGCCCCAACATCAGCAGTACGCTATTACGGTTGGGCGCACGGTTGGCCTTGATGATTGGCAGGTAGTGGAGCAGGGCAAAGGGTAGCGGGAAGGTGGCCTCAACCCCATCGAGATCAAAGCGGTAGCGACCATTGATCTGGAGAAAAGGCCCCAGCGTAAAGAGCCCAAAGATCAAGCTGGTCCAGACCCAGATGCGCACTTGGCGACGATAGAGAAAACCGCCTAGCAATGCGAGCGCTAGCGTCATCCAGCCCAGAAAGACGGTGTTGATATCGCGCAGGCCAACACCCGTTTCGGCGAGCGCCCGCTCTTGCACCCGGCGCAGTTCACTGACCAGATCACTGCCCCACCAAGGATGCAGCACCGTTGGTGTAAACCAGCCCAGGAGATCGGTGCTCAGGGGAATGGCTTCACCCCAGCCTTGTAGCGAAAAGTCGTTGGTCAAAAACTGGTGGAGGATTGGCAGCAGCACTGGCCCCCAAACCAACGCCGATACGATGGCGATCAACCCAAGCGCTTGACCCTTGGCGAGGAGCTTGGGCCAAGTAAAGGGCTGTGTGCCGAATTGCACGGCGAGGACAATCAGCGTGAAGATCCCCAGAAAAAGGGCCGTGATCATCTCGGCCAGCCCATTGAAGGCAAAAAAGAGACCGGCAAGGGCCGCCGCCTTGGCACGGGCGCGCCCAGTGAATCGCATATCTAGGCTGCGCAGCAACATCAGGGCATAGAAGGGAATCCACTGGGTGGTCACCATATCATAGTGGCCGAGCGTGGCGTAGATGGCGCGATTGCTGGCAAAGGCATAGAGCGCACCGGCAATAAACGCGGCATAGGGCACAACTTGGCTGGCCTGTTGCGTTTTGGCCCCCCGGGTTAACAGGTAGCTGACCAAGAGAAAAGTCCCATAGCCACTGAGAATGGTGCTAAGATAGAGCGCGATGTTGCTGGCAAAAGGGAGGTTGACGGCCAGCAACAGTGGCTGAGCAATCAAGGCATGGAAAAAATTGTAGGTATAGAGAATCAGATCAATGCCCAGCGGATACCAGATCAGCTCACTGTGCAGCGGGCTTTGGAGCCGGTCCACCACTTGCTCTTTGAAATACCAAACATTCCAGAGGAACGTTGATTCATCAAAGGCCCATTGGGCCACCCCGGGCACGCGTGTCGTTAGATGACGCAACAGCGGCCAAGTGAGCGCCACTGTCAACAGTGTGTAGAGGGTGAGAACCAGGGGGTGTTTACGTATCATGCTAGAAAGAAAGCTGTTCCCCATGAGTAACCTTTGGCATCCTTTTGGATTTACGTACAAGGATTGGTCTCCACCGAAGAACTGCCAGCTTTGGAAAGCCTGACAGCGCTAGATTGGCGTAAGTCCGCTCCTTGGTTGCGCTTGGCAATTTAAGATCAAACGCGTCGCTAGCGCCATGCGCCTTGGTGAGTAAACTGTGCCAATGTAGCACCAGTTAGGTGAAATAGCCAAATTGCCGGCTCTATGCTGCGTGATCACGCTGCCAGCGGGTCTTTCACCTATATCAGCGCCAGCGCCGATGGGCGAGATCGATCTGTTGCCGGAGTTCGGCCCGTGCTTCTTGCAAATTGGTTTTGGCTTGGAAATACGCGGCTTCGGTAAACTCTAGCTCTCCATGTTGCAAAAGATCATCCAGGAGATCAACAATGCGGAGCACCTTGCCTTCGATCAGTTCGACGGTTGTGCCGTAGTAACGTTCTGGAACGAAGTAAAAGAAGATGAGGAAAAAGAGGTAGGTGGTGAGAAAGCCCGTGGAGAGCAGGCGGTAGTCACGCGCCTGGAGCGCGAGCCAAATGATGAGCCCGAGCATGCCCGCGAGAATCAATAGTTGCCAGCGCGCAATGGGCCGTGCCGGTTGCAACGCATGCAAAGCTGGCGCGAGCCGATCATAACGTTTCAGCTCCTGAAGCCATTGATTAAAGTGGTGGCATTGTGGCAAGTTGACGCGGGTTTGGTCAAATTGGGCGAGTTCCAGCGCATAAGCGCGACAGCGCTCTGTGAGTTGATAGAACTCGCGCCGCGTTAGCGGCGTTAAATCCGGCGGTGCAGAAGGCGAAGCGGCGAGTCTGCTCACGAGAATACTTTGTCAGCCAGCAGCGTGGCACAAAATAAAATTCCGGTCCAGATGGAGGCATGGAGTGTTGTGCGATGAAGGCGCACCGTATCTTCCACAGGGGGCTGTTCCTGGCGCAAACGGCTGATGCTGCCCAACGCCAAAGGCATGACCGCCAAGGTGACAAGCGTGCTGATCGGTAAATGGGCTAGGCTGGCAATGGTGAGGAGAACGGCATAGATTACCGCGGTGAGGAGCGCACTCAGATCAAAGGTACGCAGCGGTCCTAAGCCCACAACTAACGTTCGTTTGCGCATTAACCAATCGCGACGATAGTGGACGAGGTTGTAGTTCACGAAAATCAGGACAGTCAACAAGCCAAAGGGGATGCTGACCCATACGGGCAACCAATTGATGGTGCGCCCCACAATAAAATAGCTACCGATCAAGGGCAGAATTCCATAGCCGAGTAAGACGCCAATTTCGCCTAAGCCCCAGCCGCGGTAACCATAGCGCACCGGCGGCGCAGCATAGGTGTAGAGCAAGAGGAAGGTCAACGCGTAGAAGAAAAGAACCGGCCACCCAACCAAGAAAAAGAGCCCCAACTGGCCCAGTAAACTCGCCAGTACTAAGAGATAGCCGCACAGGCTCACTTGGTAGGATTGGAGTTGACCATGGAGCAGCAGATGATATGGCGTTGCATAAAGCGCTTGGGCCGGTCGGCTATCATTCTCTTTTTGCGCATACCGATAATCGAGATTGTCGTTGAGCAGGGTGATCCCTGCCACCAGCGCGAGGGTGCTGGTAAACAGCAGTGTAAGGGTCAGGGTATTCCCATGTCCTGTGTGCCACCAGCCTAAGACAGCACCCGCCAGCGTCGGTATCCAAAGGGCGACCGTCATTCGTAGGCGCAACAACCGGAGGACCAATGTGAACGTCCGGTCGGGCGCACCATAGAGGAACTGCTGGAGACGTTTGTCATTGACCCGTTGCCGTGATGCCGCGGTCGTTAAGGGCTGACCGGGCAAGGGTTTCATGGGTTGGGTAGAGGCAAAATGATGTTCCGAAATTTGCACAGATCACCTAACATGCTACCTGGCTCGGCGGAGCCTAACGTCTTCTGGGGCCTTTTCCTGCGGATGACAGCCAAACGTGTCCGCTGGTAACGTTGCAAGCTATCACGATAGCTGGACTCTCACCTGACGCCGATTGCCCCAAACGTGGAAGAGATTACAGGGACCTAACTGACAGGTGAGATACAGAGACATTGTAACTCATTTCCTGGATATGCGGCTATTGTAACATTCGTGTAAGTAGGTGTCAAGGTTTTAGGCAAATTGCAAAGGCGCGCTGGTGGGAAGCGCTGTGGAAAGAGCGGGGAAATATTATTCTGTGCGTTGTAATTGCCCAGCTACCCCAATACTGAGCAAGAGAAGGAGGACCCCACCCAGCCATAGACTATCGCGTAGCCAGAGTGGGATCCGCATAACCATGCCTACCGTATCGAGCCCAATGCCTAGGCTGAACAGGAGTAGCCAGAGTCGGTATGGATGGCGTAACCCTAGCATGATGGCCCCTCCTCAAGAAAGACCTGCCAGGTTTTCAAAACCTGACAGGTCTGGGCTACATAAGACCTACCGTAGATCTACCGTCGTTTATTGCACATCTAGCCCGATGACTTCCCCGCTATGGGCGTTGATCGTCACCGTTGCTTCTTTTCCTTCACCACTGAGTGTGACGACCCACACGGGTTGACCATCTTGGGCAGCCTGCTTCACGGCAACCGCATCAACCTGCGTAATGAGCCCCCCTTCGGTGACAGCATCTTTGGCAATTTGGACAGCCTTCGTCACACTAATCGTGCCACTTTGTTCGGTGGTGGTCGCCGTTGCTGCCGCGGTTGGCCGGGCCGTGAGGGTCACGTCAAGATCCTGTGCTTGGCCGTTGCGGAGAATATGCAGCGTCACCTGTTGATCTGGCGCGGTGCTGTTGAAGAGATAGCTGAGCAGATCTTCAAAGCGATAGACTTTCTGTTGATCGATGCCGGTGATGATGTCAGCGGCCTGGAGACCGGCTTTGGCGGCGGGGCCACCTTGGCTCACCTCACCGACATAGACGCCCAAGGTGTTGTCCGCCAGCGCCTTCACCTGGGCTAACCCCGCTGTAATCGACTGACCAGCAATGCCCAAGTAGGCATAGTGATAGGCGCCGTCCTTGATCAGGGCTGGCACGACTTTCTCCACCACCGAGACCGGAATAGCAAAGCCTACCCCAGCATTGGCCCGGACGGGCGAGTTGATCGCAAAGTTGACACCAACAACCTCGCCGTTCATATTCAGCAACGGGCCACCCGAGTTACCAGGGTTGATGGCCGTATCGGTCTGGATCAGATCGGGCAACGAGTAGCTCGAGCCGCTCGCCGCACCTTCGGCCACGGGCATGCTGCGGCCCAAGGCACTGACCACCCCCATGGTCATTGTTTCATCCAGCCCAAAGGGACTGCCAATGGCGGCCACATAGTAGCCCACCCGCAGACTATCCTTGGTGGCCAATGGGAGCGGCTGCAAGGTCATATCCGCGGGCGGCGTTACTTGCAACACCGCGAGATCGGCCTGGGGATCGCGGGCGATCAGCTTGGCCATAGCCCACTCGCCGTTCGCAAAATTGACGATGATCTGGTCGGGATCGGCCCCTTCTACCACATGATTGTTGGTCACAATATGGCCTTCGCTATCATAGACGAAGCCACTGCCTTCGGCCTGTGCTTGCTGGGGTGTTTGCTCTTGCCCATTATCCTGCCCAAAGGGGAAAGGGAAGGGGAAGCTCTGGGAAGGTGCCTCTTGCTGGCTGGTCGCTTGCATGGTCACTTGGATATTGACCACCGAAGGTGACGCCTGTTCATAGAGCCGGGCCAATACTTCCTGCTCTGGCACAATGGTGGCGAGGCGCTGTTGCGCTGCTGATATTGGCGCTGTAGTGCTAACCTGGGGTTGGGCTTCAGCGGCAAAGGCTTGCGGCCAGCTTACTTGGGCCCCCATGGCAAGCCCGGCAGCAACCGTAAGCGCTGCTGCACCACCTAGCATGAAATTCCGTCTTTGTGTTTGCATAAAATTCATCCTCTGGAAAGTTTGAAAGCCATAGGAGTTACGCACTTGGGCCAGACCTGACAGGTTTGGAAAACCTGTCAGGTCTCTAATTACCCAACCAACTGCGTAACTCCTAAGCCAATACGAACGATGGTCTGGTAAACAGGCGGGGTTGGCAAAGACCATCACATCATGCCCACGTTCCCCAATCACTACCCGACTTCCTGTCTGCAATCGGACCATGAATGAACTCTAGTGTACGCAAAATCCACGAAGCGGAGATCAGGCGATGGCCTAAATTTTGTTTCCTGCGATGGGGGCGTTCTGAGCCTAGTCGATCGAGGGGGGAGATGCCTAGTCGGTGGTAAAACCATCGCGACACTTGATGCAGCGGACTCTTCACAACCGCTGCGCAAGCAGATTCGCCCAATTGACAAGCCTCTTGCCCCGCGTCATAATGAAGGGGCGCGATAAGCAACGAGGATAACCGATCATGATCAACCGTTCACAACCGAGCCTGCGTCTGCTCTTGGTGGTCACCTTTGGCGGGGTGGCCTTGGCGTTAGTGACTTTGCTCAGTCTGATTGTTGGGCAGATCTCCACCGCGCAAGTCGAAGCCGATGCACGCAGTTCCTTGGTGATGGTGGCCGCCGAAATGGCAGGGCGTTTACAACGCGAGATCACCGAGCGCTACCGGGAAATTGTCTTGATCGCCGCGACCAATGAAACCTTGCAAACCCCCAACGCGTCGATTGCCCGCCAGAGTGCTCTGCTCGAAAAAGTGCAGGATATCCATCCCGACTATGCCTGGATTGGCGTGGCGAACACCTCTGGCACGGTGATCATCGCCACCGATGATCAGTTGGTGGGCAAGAATGTTGCCACTTTGCCTTGGTTTCGGGCGGGGGCCATTGCGCCCTTTATTGGGAATCTCCACGAGGCTCTCTTGCTGGCCGAGCTGCTATCGATCCGCCCCCGCACCGATGAACCCCTGCGCGTGATCGACTTTGCTGCGCCCATTGTGGCCGAGAGCGGCCATGTGGTTGGCGTCCTTGGCGCGCAACTCAATTGGGAGTGGGCGCGCCAATTTGAGCAGACCTTGCTGGATCTGATCCCGGCTGCTGAAGCGGTTGAGATCTTTGTGGTGGATCAAGATGGGACCATGTTGCTGGCTCCCCCGGGCTGGTCCGCTGCCCCCTTCGATTTGGCTACCTTGCAAACGCAGCAGCGCAGCGGCGCCCTCGTCGCCACGTGGCCGGACGGCCAGCGCTATGTCACCGGCTACGCCACTGTTCAGGAAAATGAACCCTTGGCTGGGCTCGAATGGACGGTGCTGGTGCGGCAGCCGGTAGAGGCCGCCTATGCACCTGCTTGGCGTACCCAATGGCAGATCTTTGCTGCGGGTGCGCTCTTTGCCACCCTCTTTGCCCTGGCGACGTGGTGGCTAGCCAGCCGGATTACTCGCCAATTGGTGGTGTTGACGCAAGCCGCCGAGCGGATTCGCCACGGCGAGGGCAGTTCGATCCCAGTGTTGACAGGTACTGCCGAGGTGGCTTCCTTATCGACCTCGCTCAACCAACTGATTGCTGATCTGACCACGGCCACGGTTGCCGAGCGGAATCGCATTGCCCGGGAGTTGCATGATTCGGTGACACAGACCCTCTTTTCGACGAGTATGTTGGCGGATGTGCTGCCACAAGTGTGGGAGGCTGACCCCGAGAAGGGGCGGGAGAAACTCGAAGAGCTGCGCCGGGCCGTACGCGGGGCCTTGGCCGAAATGCGTACGCTGTTATTGGAATTACGGCCCAGCGCGATTGCTGACGCCGATATGCAGCAACTGCTGCGGCAACTGGCCGATTCCACCAGCGGGCGAACCAATATCAATGTTACTTGGCGCATTGAAGGTAATCCAGAACTACCCCCGGCGCGGAAGGTTGTGCTCTATCGCATTATGCAAGAGGCGCTGCATAACATGGTTAAACACGCCCAAGCCGACCATGCCCAACTGGTCTTACGGAACAGTGAGCGAATGCTGGAATTGGTGATTATCGACGATGGGATTGGCTTTGAACCCGCCACGGTGAGTGGGGATCATCTGGGGCTAGCGATCATGCGTGAACGGGTCGAAGCCAGCGGGGGTCAGCTTGTGGTGGTCAGCCACCCAGATGAGGGAACCGAAATTCATGCCCTGTGGAACGGCCACTAGTCGGCTGGGCGCGCCAAGGCAGGCCGCACACCCAGTTAGCTCAATGCGTAATGAGCATGGAAGGTGAGCATGGAAGGTGAGCATGGAAGGTGAGCATGGAAGGTGAGCATGGAAGGTGAGCATGGAGCATAAATCGATTCGGGTCATGATTGCCGATGATCAATTCATTGTACGCAGTGGTTTGGCAACCTTTATCTCGATTCAGCCGGATCTAGAACTCGTGGGAGAAGCCCAAGACGGGGAAGAGGCGGTGCGCATCTGTCGGGCGACCCACCCCGATGTGATCTTGATGGATCTGATCATGCCCAAGCGCAATGGCGTCGAGGCGACCCGAGCCATTTTACAAGAGCAGCCCACCGTGAAGATCCTCGCCCTTACCAGTTTCAAGGACAAAGAGTTGGTGCAGGGCATTCTGCGCGCCGGTGCGACGGGCTATCTGCTCAAGGATGTTACCGCGGCTGAACTAGCCGAAGCAATCCGCAATGTCTACCTTGGTCGTCCAGCCCTGGCCCCGGAAGCCATGCAAGCCTTGCTGGAGCAACAAAACCAACAGACGACACCCAAACTGGGCCACGATCTCACCGACCGCGAACACGATGTCCTGGCCCTCATGGTGCGCGGCCTGAGTAACCCCCAAATTGCCGAGCAATTGGTGGTCAGTCTATCGACGGTTAAATTTCATGTGAGTAGTATTCTTGCCAAGCTCCAAGCTGCTACCCGCTCCGAAGCAGTCCGCCTCGCGTTGCAGCATAAGTTAGTCAACGATGAGCTGGAAAAATAAGAAGGTAAAGCCTGTGCTACGAATCCGTCGGATCACTCTTCGTGACGCTGCTGGTGACTGGCGGCGGCTTGGGCGCGCGTGGCCGTAGCAGCCAAGCGCGTAGGTGGGGCAATAGCCGACTAGCCCCGGTCAGGATGCTATGGAGATAGTCCACCACAAAGTCGTTGCCCGCGCTAACCCGTACCAAGGCGGTGAGCGCTAGGGGTAATTCGCCGACATTGCGATAGACGAGGTAGCGTGGTGACCATTCCGGATGAAATTTCTCTTTGAATTCGTGTAGCCCTTTGAAATTGTAAAATTGATTGATGTGCTCATAAATATAGTTGAGCCCCCGCTCCATCATAGGATCGCTGGCCTGCTCACCAACCCCGGCCAACGCGCTCAAGCCGAGGTTAAAGGTCGCATAGCCCCGCGCTTTGGCCCATTGTAAAAACGCCACAAAGAGAAACTCCATCAACCCCGATTCCATCTGCCGGCGGCGGCGCATCAAGTCAATGGCGATCTCATTGCGTTGATATTCGGGCACAATATTGGCAAAGGCGACAATGGCACCGCCGGGACCATGAATCGCCATTACCTGGGAATGACGAATGTAGTCATCGTCAAACCAGCCTAGAGAGAAGCGCTGTTCGTGGCCGTGCATCATGGTCAGCCATTCATCGCTAATGGCGCGCAATTGGGCGAGCAAGGCTGGCTCCAGGGGCGGCTCGTGGACAATGGCCTGGTAGCCCAGCCGTTCAAAGCGGTGGGTGAGCGCGCGCAAGTTCTTGTTGGCTCCGCCTTCAGTGGTAAATTTATCCAGGTGGACAATGCCTTCGTGGCCGATACAGAGCAATTCAAACCCCGCGGCTTGATACAAGTCGCGATAGTCCGGCAGGGTCTGGTAGAAGACGGGTGTCCAATCGTTGCGTTGGCAAAAATGCTGAAAGGCGCTCAGGGTTGCCGCTAGATCCGTGGGCGGGCCAATCGGATCGCCAAGGGCAAGGCAGATCCACCCTTTGGTTGTGTAGGCAATCACCGAACCACCAGGGCTAAAAAAGTAGAGCTTATCGGGCAGGAGCACAAAGCGTGCCAGGGATGAATGACCATATTGCTCCACAATACGCGTGGCCCGCCGCCGTTCGCTGTTGTTGGCTGGCCGGTGGATGAAGACCGGCTGGAGCAACATCAAGAGCGCATACCCCAGCGTAATCGCGCCAATGGCATAGACCGAATTGGCAAAATAGCGCCCAAAGCCGGTGATGGGATGGAGACCAGGGTCATAGAATTGGGTAAACATCACCACGGTTTGGCGCAGGGCATCGTTCAAGCTATATTGCACCTGAAAGTGGCGATCCAGCAAGTAGAAGCCGAGCGCCCCATAGGCGAGCGTAAAACCAAAGGCCCAACCCAACACCCGTAGTCCCTGCCAAAAAGAGGGCGGGTCGGAGAGCGCGTGAAAGTGGGAGCGTTGGGTCAACAGCACCACCGCCAACCCGGTTGCCAAGAGAGCTTCTTCGTAGTCCAACCCCTTGACCAGATGCGCAACCGCCGACAGCACCAGCAGGAGCAACGTCAACCACCACGCCGTGGCCTTGCGCCGCCAGAGACCATTCGCCAGCAAGAGCAGGGCAAAGCCCGCCAACACGGAAGTGAGATGCCCACCATGACGGACTTCCAAGGGCGAAATATTGGCGATCAAGTGGATCCGTTCGGCCAGCCCCGGCAGCACGCCCGAGAGCACATTGATCACCCCCATGACCGCCGTGGCAATGGCGACAAGGTGGGGCTGTTCGCGTTCAGCCAACGACCGTTCCGCCGCGCTAAAAAGTTGGAGCCGCCGCAGAAAGAAGAAACCCGCCAACATGGGCAACCAGAAGGTGAAGCCCCGAAAGGTCAAGCTGATGACGGTCGCGGTGGCGAGAGGTAATCCTAGCGAGGTGTAGATGACGGGCATGAGCCCTTCGACCACGCCAATGCCATTGGGCGTGGGCGAAACAATGCCAAAGAGCACTGTCATGGCATAGCCAACCAAGAGAACCCCGTGCCCAATCGGTTGTGCAAAGGCCAAAAAGATCAGGTAGAGGCTGGCGAGATCGATCAGATGAGCTACCAGCGCGACCACGGCGGTCTCGAGCAAATGGCGGGGGCGTGTCCGGATCGCTTGGGCGGCGAGTTGAAACTCGGTGGCATTGCGTTCGCTCCAATTCGCTTCTAACCACTGAGGGCGACGAAACCACTGCCCAATGCGATTGATCTGCTGCTGGAGCCAATCCAGCCCCGCCCGCAGCCAAGTGGGTCGCCACAGGCCCAACGCCAATGCCCCCGCCATGCCGAGCACAAAGAGCATCAGAATCAACGCGGCTAGCGTTTCATACGCTTGTAGCTCGTTCTCGCGCCAGAGGATGCCTAGGCTAGCCAACACAATCAGCGCCAGCACGCCAAAGTCGATGACCAACATGAGTAGGACGCCGACGGTGGCCCGTGTGCGCGATTGGCCGCGGCGGGCCACCTCTTCCACAAAGAGCGCGGCCCCGGCCATGCCGCCGGTTGGCGCGGCTAGATTGGCAAAGAGGGATGCATAGGTGACTGGCACCAACTCCCACAGGCTGCTCTGGACATCCACCGTGGCAAAGGCGCGTTGATAGACCCCCGTATAGGCGACATAATAGAGCAGTTGCAGGCCAAAGGCTGCCAAGAGCCAGCGCCACTGGCCCGCGACCATGGTCTCTCCCAACTCGGCTAACTCGGCTAAATGGGTTAAGAGAACCCAGGCAAAGATCAGCGTTACGACCCACCAAAGCCAGCTTTTACGCATTATACACTCGATAGAACCACTGTTTGACGGCTTCGGCACTGAGGAAGTAGAGGAGAACGACGACTAGCAACAGGGCCACCGTTGAGAAAGGTAGCGGCGCAAAGCCCAGGACGGACGCAAGCGGTGTGTAGGGCAGCAGTAACGTGACCCCGATGACGAGCAAGGTGGTGCCTAGCATGGCCCAACTAGGCCGACTGCGATAAAAGGGGAGCCGCGTGCGCAAGACAAAGACAATCAGCGCTGCCGAAATGAGCGACTCGACAAACCAGCCACTGTGAAAGGTCTCGGGGCGGTCGCTGTGGAGGCTAAAGAGCAGCCCAAAGGTGAGATAGTCAAAGACCGAACTCAGCGCCCCAAAGACGAGCATAAAACGGCGAATAAAGCCAATATTCCAGCGGTGGGGCCGGTCGATAAATGCTTGGTCAACGCGGTCGCTGGCAATCGTCATCTCGGGCAGGTCGGTGAGAAAATTGAGCAACAAAATCTGTTTGGGCAACATGGGCAGAAAGGGCAGGAGCAAGGAAGCGCCAGCCATGCTAAACATGTTGCCAAAGTTGGCGCTCGTCGCCATAAAGACATACTTCAGGGTATTGGCAAAGGTTGTCCGGCCTTCGATAATCCCTTTATGGAGCACGGCCAGATCCTGTTGGAGCAGCACAAAGCTGGCCGCTTCTTTGGCGACATCCACCGCCTGATCCACGGAAATGCCCACATCGGCTGCATGTAACGATGGCGCGTCATTGACGCCATCGCCCATATAGCCCACCACATGGCCCCGCTTTTGCAGGGCTAGAATGATCTGTTCCTTCTGGTTCGGGTCTACTTCGGCAAAGATGGTCGTCTCTTCCACGCGCGTTGGCAGGGCTTCGCTGGGGATCGTCGCCAGATCCGCCCCGGTTAGCAGCGCTGTCACGGGCAAGCCGATACTCGCAGCGGTGTGCTGGGCCACCAAACGATTGTCCCCAGTAATCATCTTGAGGGTCACGCCTAGCGCAGCTAAATCCGCGACGGTTGCCTGGACATCCGGCTTGGGTGGATCGAAAAAGAGCAGAAAGCCCTGAAAGGTCATGGCTGTTTCATCTGCTTGGCGATAGGCGGGCTGGGTGGGCAGCGGGCGAGTCGCCACCCCCAACACGCGAAAGCCCTGCTCACTCCATGCTTGATAATGCGTATGGAGCTGGGCGAGTTGGGCGGCATCTAAGGCAACCTCCCCTTGGGCTGTGTGTACCTGCTGGCAGACTGCCAGAATATTGGTCAGCGCCCCTTTGCTGATCAGGCGGGGCGCTCCCTGGTCGGCCACCACAATGCTCAGCCGTTTGCGGGTAAAATCATAGGGGATTTCATCGAGCTTGGGGAAAGCGGTCGTGTCTAGCGTCTGGTGGTTGAGAATGGCTTCATCCAGCGGATTACTGAGGCCGGTTTGGTGCGCGGCATTGAGATAGGCCCACTGGAAGACCGTGGGCGACGGCGTGCCATCCACCGCCAGCGCCCCATCTAACTGGACAACGCCCAAGGTTAAGGTACCCGTTTTGTCCGTGCAGAGCATATCCATGCTGCCAAAGTTTTCAATGGCGGCTAAACGGCGCACAATGACGCCACTGGCCGCCATGCGTTGCGCGCCTTTGGCAAGGTTAATATTGATAATGGCTGGCAATAATTGGGGCGTCAGACCAACAGCCAAGGCTAAGGAAAAGAGCAAAGAGTCGATGACAGGCTTTTGGAAAAAGACATTAAAGGCAAAGATCCCCAAGACCAACAGGAGCATGACCTCGGTGAGCAGATAGCCCAGGCGGCGGACGCCGCGTTCAAACTCGGTTTCGGGCGGGCGCAAAGTGAGGCGCTCGGCGATTTGACCAAAGGCGGTTGCCTTGCCGGTCTGGACGATCAGCGCTTTGCCACTGCCACTGCGCACATTGGTGCCCATCAAGAGACAATTGGTGCGCTCTACCAAAGTGGCTGTGCTGGCGACGACCCCTGGCTGCTTCTCCACGGGAAAGGTCTCGCCGGTGAGCACAGCTTGGTTGACATAGAGATCTTTGGCCTCCAGCAACAGGCCGTCGGCGGGGATCAGACTGCCCGCACTCAGGAGCACAATATCTCCCGGCACGACTTCTGCGGCGGGAACGCTCTGGGCAACGCCATCGCGCAAGACGGTGGTCTTGAGGGAAACTTGGGCTTGTAATTTGGCGGTGGCTGTATTGGCGCTATACTCTTGCCAGAAACTCAACAAGGCGCTGCATAGTACAATGCCTAGGATGATCAGCGCGTCGGTCCAATCGCGCAGGAGCGCGGAGACCAAGGTGGCAAAGAGCAGGATCAGAATGATGGGGCTTTTGATCTGATTCAAAAAGAGCGCAAGGGGTGTCAGCTTGGCTTTGGTCTGTAACTGGTTGGGCCCATGGATTGCCAAGCGTTGGACGGCTGTGCTGCTGGTTAAGCCAGCCGGGCCACTAGCCAGCTGCTGCATGAGCGCGGCTGCGCTCTGATGCCAATAGGCAAGAAGACGGGGTTCACTTGTCATGGTTGCTTCCTCAACGGCTGTCAGTGTCGCTGCGCTACATGATCCAACGCTCGCTATTATAGTACATGCCGTCGCTGAATCGACAATAAGGTAGCAACCAGTTTGGTAGTGCGTGACACAACACGTGGTATCACGCTACTATAATAATTTCGGCGGCGTGCGACCGGTTATGGATTCGTTACATCGCTTTCTGGTGTAACGACCTCGGTTTTGGCTGGCGGTTGCGGTTGGGCTGGGGGCGTTGTAGGGGCGGACCCCAAGTCGGAAGCCTCTTTGCGGAATTCGCGTAGGCCACGGCCCACAGCCCCAAAAACTTCGGGCAGGCGACCCACCCCAAATAACATTGCCACAATGATTAAAATAATGACCAACTCCATGGGTCCTGGGATAAAGTTCATGGTGCCTCCTGGCTCGAACTGCATTGGGTTTACTTGGGCTTCTGGGTGCTATAGCCGGTGTTGCTGCGTTCTAGCACCCACTCAAGCATACACGCTCTCGTTGGATCCTAGATCAGTTGATCGTGGAGATTTCGCAATGGCGATCGGCTAGCTTTGTGCCTAGTCGATCGGCTAGGGGGTAATTTGCCAGGTTAAGACTGGCGTAATGTGGCCTGTGGGGCGAAAGCCGACTTGGCGATAGAGCTGTTGGGCCACGTGGTTCTGCACTTGGGTGTTGAGCATCACCCGATCAAACCCCTCCTGTTGGGCATAGCGTAGGGCATCCAAGAGCAGGTATTTGCCCAACCCGTGGCCTTGCTGTTGTGGATGGACTGCGATGCGCGCTAAGTGGGCACCCCCAACGCTCGTGGACAAAGCGGTGTAGCCAACCAGCTGTCCCTCGCGCGTGGCTAGCACCACGCGGCTCGTGAAAAGTAAATCTTGTAGGGCCATGACATCAAAGTGCCAAAGCGGGGGAAAAGCCGCGGCATCTACCTGCGCCAACGCAGGTAGATCGTTCATCTGGGCGGGGCGCAATTGTAAGGCTGGGATGGTGACCTCTGGCGGTGGTCGCCATCGTTGAACTTGGGCCAGTTCCCAAAATTGCACTTCTTCGGCCAAGATAAAGCCAAGATCAAAGAGCGGCAGGCGGAGCCAATCGGCGTCGGCATACGTAATGAGGAGGTGTCCTTGGGGTGCTGGAGAAAGGTAGGATAAAGCTGCTTGGAGGAGTGTCGCGACATCGAGCGAGGGTGAACGGCCCCGGCCCAAAGCGACCGCCCGCAGGTAGGCTCGATTGGGGGCCGTCGGCGGCAAGGTAGCAGGCCGCTCTTCCGCTTGGAGACAGACAAAGCCCCACGGCTCGCCGCGTTCTTCGGCAAAGAGCGCGATTTCCTTGGCCAGGAGGTGGGGCAGATCTTCTGCCCCCAGATTATGATAGAGGTGACGGCTTTGCCGCCAGAATTGCCGTACTTGCGTAACGGCTGTGGCATGGACGCGACGGATAGTCATACAGCACTCTAGTGGGGGACTGAGATATGATTGGTGAGCCGCGAGAGAGGCGAAACGGTTTGAAACGTTTTTTCACTTGACCGGTTTTTAAAACCGGTCAAGTGTGGACGGGTCATAGCCCAGGGCCATCGCGAACTCTCAACAAGCAGGGTTAATGAAGATTGACCATTAACTTCGGTAAAGCAGCGCGGATTTC
>JAHBVH010000086.1 GCA_019637645.1 Caldilineaceae bacterium | reverse complement strand
AACAAATCCGCATCTTTGGAATCGACGGCAGCATCCGCAACGGCAGTAGTTGTGGTCGGCACAGCCAGTGCCGGTGCCAAATTATGCTCCAACCGATTTGTATAGACAATAGACCATTCGCCAGCGTGCCAATTGACTTCGGCAATGCTGGTATGATTCACAGAGAAGGCAATATTGCTACCTTGACAAAAGGTAACCAAGAGTGTGGCAATGGCATTGCCATCCAGGACGAGCAGCAGCGTCTTGCCCCAATGCTCCTGAATTAACTTTTGGACCGCCTCAACGAGCGTTTGCCGAAAGCGATCGTATTTTTCTTTCTCGGTAAATTGTTCTTGTTGATGTAAAGGCCAGAGCAGATAATGACGGTCGCTGTTCGTGGAAGAACTATTCCCCACCCGCGCATGATAGGGCAGATCGCGGTTGACAGCCACTGTTTTTCCCACCACTTGCCCGATCCGTTGCGCAGTCAAGCGACTCCGTAATTGAGGGGCGCTCACCAACACATCGACTTTTTCATGGGTGGCGATCCACGCCGCCAATAGATTCGTCTGTTCCCAACCTTGCGCGGTTAAGCCGCTGTCTTCCGTGCTCAGCTCAGAATAACGACTTTGTAACCCTTCGGCCTGACAAACCAGCAAAAGACGAATTTCTGGTATGGATGTGGATGGTGTACGCTGGGAGGGGGGGACAATAAGCAGTTGATTCGTTGCGCTCACAGTTGCGTTATCACTCTCGTGGATATGAACGACTCAGTTCCTCCAAAATAAAGTGCGTATACTACCTACGATAGAAAGCTCCGTCAACTTCTCTGCATCACAGATACCATCCTGATCCTGATCGGGAGGGATGATGTTGTGCAAAAGGGCAATGCGCTGCTGAAGCAAGCGGCGAGGTAACTAACTGCACAGCTCCTGTAGCAATGAGTGGGCGAAGCTTTACCGGTTGAGCATACGACCTAGGTGATAATACCAAAGAGCGAATCTGTTACCAAATTATTCTTAGCGTGATTACGTCCAAGGGAGGATCAGCGGTCGGCGGCGGCCCATCAATGGCCCTTTACAACGAAATTTTGGAAGAAAGATCACTTGACAAACTTTCATTCGACAGCGCCCACGTAGAGCCAATGGGCGCATTGACAGCAATAGGATTTTTCAGTACAATCAACCATAGTTAGTCTGCCAGATCGCTCCAATACAGGCCAAGCCAATCTTGAAGCATTTGACACCTGAGGCATTTGACACTGTGCTCCACCAGTGAGGTATCTGGGGCTAGCATTGCGAAGGCGCATGTAGCGCGCCCGCCTGGCGCCATACATCCGTTGCTCCGCAACCATTATGAATACCGGCTCTACCGTTTTTGCGGGAATTAGTTGCAAGTAGGCAGCTAGTGTAGCCACTGAGGGTAGTCGGCCTGATTGTGTAGTCGGCGCTGCTTTCGCGGTATTGCTACTTTCTACCACTCTCGCCCACACCACCCAATCCGAATAGATTCCGGCCCGCATTCGCTCCGCGCATCCTTTTATTGCTCGATCGGCAATAGAAAGATACTACGCTAAGTCGCCTAGCAGAGGAATCGGCACGGGATCTATACCGCCGCAAGGGGAGTATGTTGTTTTCTATGTGATCGAAACGAAAGCCCGCACAATGGGCAGGAGCCGCAACCAGTCAGCTTCATCAGCGCAACAGGGTGTATGATCGCTTCCCCTCGCCTGTAAAGGGACACCTATAGGCTAAGCTGGTGAGCACAATTTCATATCCGCACTGTTTGTGAAGGAGGACGCATGGCGAAGTTTCGCACCGATCAAATACGCAACGTAGCTATTCTCGGGCATGGTGGTTCCGGCAAGACTTCTTTAACGGAAGCTTTGCTATTTAAGATGGGAATCACTTCGCGCATGGGTCGTGTCGAAGATGGTAGCACCATTTCCGACTGGGACCCAGAAGAACAACGCCGCGGCATTTCAATCAATCAATCGATCATCCCTATTGAGGTAGATAACTTAAAAGTTAATTTGATTGATGTTCCCGGTTACCAGGATTTTGTTGGTGAAGTGCTCAGCGCGCTCCATGTGGCCGAAGCCGCCTTGTTAGTTGTAGATGCGGTTGCAGGGGTCGAAGTAGGCACCGAATTGGCGTGGGATTATCTTAGAGAGCGCAACAAACCACGCATCCTCTTTATTAATAAAATGGATCGGGAGAATGCCAATTTCCAACGCACGGTTGAAAATTTGCGGGCAACCTTCCCCGATATCCGCTTTATCCCCATGCAACTCCCCATTGGCTCCGCCGAAAATTTTGAAGGAGTCGTCAGCTTTATCACCATGAAAGCCTATATGGGCAAAGAGGAAACCGAAGTCCCCATTCCAGCCAATATGCTGGATGAGGTCGAAGCGGTCCGTTTGGCAATGATCGAAGCCGCTGCCGAAGCCGATGATGAGCTGATCATGAAATATTTAGATGGTGAAGAGCTTACCGCCGAGGAAGTACGCAGCGGGCTCCGCAAAGGTGTCTTAGAAGGGAAGATTGCCCCGATCTATTGTGGAGCAGCCACCAAAGTCATTGGTCTTGATCGGCTCCTCCATGCGCTTGGACGCTATGTCCCTGCTCCCAGCGCCCACCCCATGTCAGCCACCAAAGGTGATGAAGCCCTTGAATTGGATAGCAATGCCGATGATACACCGGTGGCTGTCGTCTTCAAAACCATCATCGACCGCTTTGTGGGACGCATGAACTATGTACGGGTCTTCTCGGGTACCGTGACCAAAGATAGCCAACTAGTGGACACGCGCACAGGACAGAGCTTCCGCATTGCCAACTTACAGAGCGCCTGTGGTAAAGAACTTCATGGGATTAGTGAACTCGTGGCGGGCGATCTTGGCATTATTACCAAGTTAGAGCATGTTGTTACGGGAGATACCTTGGCCGCCGATGTTACCATCCAGGTGCCGCCCCCCGTCTACCCACAGCCGCTCTACTCAGTCGCCATTGCGCCAGCAACCCAAGGCGACAGCGCCAAACTTGGCCCCTCACTCCATGCGCTGATTGAAGAAGATCCCACCTTAAAGATCGAAAACGTGGTTGCGACCAAGCAGACGCTCTTGCAAGGCATGGGTGATACCCACGTGGATGTCGCGATCCGACGGTTAGAAACCAAATTTGGGGTCAAGGTAGAAACCCACGATCCCAAAGTTCCCTATCAAGAGACGATTAGCCGTGCTGCGTCGGCGCAATATCGCCACAAGAAGCAGACTGGCGGGGCCGGCCAATTTGCCGAAGTCCACATGCGGGTTGAACCCCTCAATGGTGGCAGCGACTTTGAATATGCCAGCGAAGTCTTTGGCGGCACGATTAGTGGCGTCTATCTCCCTTCCATCGAAAAAGGCATCCGCCAAGTCATGGCGCAAGGCGTGATCGCGGGCTTCCCCGTCACGGGCATCAAGGCCGTTGTCTATGATGGGAAGGAACATCCAGTCGATTCCAAAGATATCGCCTTCCAAACGGCCGGGCGCGAGGTCTTTAAACTAGCCGTTCAACAGGCCAATCCGGTTTTACTAGAGCCGATTTACCGTGTCGATGTCACCGTGCCCGAAGAATATATGGGCGATGTCATGGGGGACTTTAACACGCGGCGGGGACGTGTGCAAGGGATGGAACAAAAAGGAAATCGCACGGTGATCCATGCCATTGTCCCACTCGCCGAAATCCTGCGTTATAGCACTGAATTGCGTTCCATGACCCAAGGTCGGGGCTTCTATTCGATTGAATTTGATCACTATGACGCTGTGCCAGCCACGCTCGCCCAGAATGTCATTGCCCAGTTCAAACACGAAGAGCACGAACACCATTGATGGAAAAGCAACGGATTACCCCTTGTCAATTGATAAGGGGTAATCCGTTTTTTCACGCCTTGGGGGTAACGCGGCCAGGCCACACCTGGCGATTCACAAGATAGGGTGGTTGCTCTCCTTGTAGAATCTGGATCACCTGATCCGCAACGCCATGCATCATGGCATAGATGCCCCGATCCGTGCTCGAAGCAATGTGAGGCGTCAGTACCACATTCTTCATTTTCAAAAGCGGGTTATCGGCCATAGGCGGTTCGGGGTCGAAGACATCCAAACCAGCCGCGGCAAAATGGCCCTCTTCCAACAGGCGAATCAACGCGGCTTCATCAATGACAGGGCCACGGCTGGCATTGATCAGATAGGAACCGCGCGGCATTAGCCGCATTTCCCGCTCCCCAATAAAATGCCGCGTATTAGCCAACAACGGCACATGAATGGTCACAAAGGTGGATTGACTGAGCAGTTCATCGAGATTATCGGTCAGCCGCACCCGCGCGGGCGTGGGTTGATCCAAGTTGATATAGGGATCATAGACAATCACATTCATGCGCAAACCCAAAGCACAGATCTCGGCTACCCGCCGTCCAATGCGGCCATAGCCCACCACCCCCAACGTACGATCGAGCAACTCGGTGCCCATCATGTCACTGCGCGGAATCGTGCTGTCGCCACGCAGCGACATATCCCCCACCACCACCCGCTTAGCCACGGCCATCAGCAGCGCCACAGCATGTTCTGCCGTGGATTCAGTAGGGGCATCGGGCGTGTGGATTACCAAAATATTGCGTTCAGTAGCGGCCTCAATATCAATATTATCAACCCCAATGCCCGGTTTGGCAATCGCCTTGAGGGTAGGGCCTACTTTATCCATCAAAGCACCGTCACATTGGGCGCTGCCGGCAATGATAATATCAGCCCCAGCCGCTTGCGCTAAGGTTGGATCAATCACAACATCGGCAACTTCGCGCAGCCGATCCGCCGCGCCAAGGCGCAGCTCGAGCTGCATGACCACTTTTGGTTTCATGACTTGGTATCTTTCTATAGGTATGTAGTAGTAATGGCAAAATAGGTTGGATTTCTTCTATATTGTGACGCATTCGGTAGCAGATGTCAAAATGACTGGCCGATCCCCCTTCATCGCCCCTTACCTGTGCTATAATAACGCGAGAATGACCGCCCCCCGAGATACTACTATTGAAAACCGGTGCGCGATGAACAATTGCGTGCCAAGGGAGCAAGAGCTGCCAATGGCTACCGAACGTGATTTCGTCAATTATCTATTGGAATTACTCACCCGCCTCGATGACATTCATGCAAAGCGGATGTTTGGCGGCTATGGGCTCTTTCGGGCAGGGCTCATGGTTGGCCTAGTGGCGGACGACACCTTGTACTTGAAAGTCGATGCCCAAACCCAGGCCCAGTTTGATGAACGGGGGCTAGAACCATTTACCTATTGGCGGCAAGGGAAACCAATTCGCCTCTCCTATCAGCGGGCGCCAGCAGAAGCGCTCGACAGCAGCGAGAGCCTGTGCGAATGGATCGAGTTGGCCTATCAAGCGGCCCAGCGTGCGCCTAAAGCAAAGCGCAAAAGCAAGCCAGTCCGAGCTTGGCTGGTTTGACAAACCGGTCTTTACCCTTCACCATCCAACGAAGAGAGCTGATCCATGAGCCGCTTTACTGTGCTTGTTACCGACTATGCTTGGCCCACCTTGGCGATTGAACAAGCCATTTTCGACCAGGTCGGTGCAACTCTTCTTGTCGCCCAAAGCGGCGACGAAGCAGAGCTAGTCCGTTTAGCACCCCAGGCAGACGCGATTCTCACCTGCTGGAAACAAGTAACGCCTGCGGTGGTCGATGCCGCCATCCGCTGTCGTCATATTAGCCGCTATGGCGTAGGGCTCGACAACATTGCCGTGGCGCGGGCAACCGAGCAGGGCATTGTTGTCACCAATGTGCCAGATTTTTGTGTGGAAGAAGTCTCGGATCATGCCATGGCCCTCTTGTTGGCTTGTGCCCGGGGCATTGTCGGCTTTGCACAAACGACCCAAGCAGGCCGCTGGGACAACAAGGGCCAAGGCGTGTTGCCGCGCCTACGCGGCCAGACGTTGGGCTTGGTTGGCTTTGGCAATAGTGCGCGAGCCCTGTTGCCCAAAGCCCATGGCTTTGGCCTGCGTGTCATAGCCTATACGCCACGAATCGCGGCGGATGCCTTGAGTACACCCGATCGAGCAACCCAAGATTTTGACCTGTTGCTACGCGAATCTGATTATATTTCGATCCATGCTCCGCTTACGGAGGCCACACGCCATCTGTTCAATGAACAAGCCTTGCGCGCCATGAAGCCGACCGCCTATTTGATCAACACAGCGCGTGGCGCCATTATTGACGAAGCCGCGCTGTTCAACGCATTGGAACAGGGTTGGTTAGCTGGTGCGGCCCTGGATGTGCTCACGCAGGAGCCGCCCGTGCCAACCCACCCGCTCTTGCGGCGCAGCGATGTATTTGTCACCCCTCACGCGGCTTTCTATTCAGGGACCGCCACCGAGGAGCTCGCGCATAAGGCAGCTTGCCATGTAGCGCAAACCCTGCGCGGGGAAGAGCCCCAACAGATTGTCAACCCACAAGTGCTTACGCAAGCCAACTGCCGGTTATTACGCCCGTAAGCAATATTTAACCGGGATCTAGAGGAACCTATGGCTGACCTGGATATTGAAGAACCAGCGGCGCTGATTACCTATTTGCGCCGCAGTGGACACATTGCACCAGCAGAAACACCCCAGATCACCCTCCTGGCGGGCGGTGTTTCCAACCGGACCGTCCTTGTGGAAAGGGCCAGTGGCGAAGCGTGGGTTCTCAAGCAGGCGCTGACCAAATTACGTGTCCCTGTCGATTGGTTTAGTGATCCAGAGCGGGTCCACCGCGAGGCATTGGGGCTTCACTGGCTGGCACAACTCACGCCACCGGGAGTGATTCCCACCCTCATCTTTGAGGATCATACCTATCATCTCTTGGCGATGACGGCGGTTCCCCAACCCCATAGCAACTGGAAAGGGTTGCTGCTGGCGGGTCAACTACAGCTCACCCAAGTCGAACAGTTCGCCACCCTGCTTGCCACCATTCACAGCCGCGCGGCAGAGCGCCAAGCGGAGTTGGCACCGCTCTTTGCCGACCGCACCTTTTTTGAATCGCTGCGCCTAGAGCCATACTATGAGTATACAGCCACCCAGGTGTCACAAGCTGCACCATTTTTACGGGCATTAGTGACAGCGACTCGCCAGCGTAGCTACACCTTAGTTCACGGCGATTACAGCCCTAAAAATACGCTCGTCTATGCAGGGCAACTCATCTTACTGGACTTTGAAGTCATTCATTGGGGCGATCCAGCATTTGATCTGGGCTTTTCGCTGACTCATCTGCTGAGCAAAGCGCACCAGCTTACGGCTATGCGTACAGAATTTGCGGCCGCGGCGCAATACTATTGGCAGACCTATCAGCGAGGGCTGGCCGAGAATCCGCCTGGTTTATCAGCCCCTTGGCAACAAACGCTTGAACCCTTTGTGATTCGTCATACCTTAGCTTGTTTGTTGGCGCGGGTTGCGGGTCGGTCACCGCTTGAATATCTATCCAGCACAGCACGCCGCCGTCAGCAAGCGGTGGTAGTCCGGTTAATGCAAGCGATGCCCTTACGATTGGAAAATTTGATCAACAGCTTTATCGATCAGATCGAGGCAGAAGAGGCGTTAGCGGGTAATGGCGGGTAATAAGAGGCGGAAGGTTGAGCCGACTTGCGGCGTACTAAAGACTTGCAAAGCACCGCCATACGTATGAACGATGTTGAGGGTTGTACTTAGCCCAATCCCTGTTCCTGTGGCCTTTGTCGTAAAGTAGGGTTCAAAAATGGTGTTAAGTAGATCTTGCGTCATCCCAGTGCCTGTATCGCTAACTTGGAGCATGACATAGTACCCTGGGGGCAAGGTCGGCGTATCAAGTTGGTTTTGCTCATTGGTTTGTACATATTGATTAGAGGTGGTGAGCGCAATATGGCCTGGCAACTCTTCAATGGCCTCGACCGCATTCAGCAACAAGTTCATCAAAACCTGTTGGAGGCGCAGACGAGGCATGGCTACCGCAAAGAGTTCGGGCTCAAGATGCCACTCTAGTTCAATATTAGTCGTGAGTCGTGGCTCCAACAGCTCAATCAACTCTTCAACAATTTCATTGGGTTCCGCATAAGCCACTTCATCTTGTTGACGGCTCAACGAGTGGGAGAGTTGACCAGAGAGATCCGCGGCGCGTTTGGTGGCCCGCACCGCACGCTCTAGGTTGGGCCGAGCAGGGCTATCTGCAGGCAACTTGGTCAAAGCGATGCTGGTATGGCTGAGGATAATCGCGAGTAGATTATTAAAGTCATGGATAATACCGCTTGCCCGCCAATCGTCTCCATAGTCATGCGGCTTGCTATAGGGCAACCGTTCCCCAGGCTTAGCATCTGGATCAAGCAGTGGTTTTGCCGTGACCAGAGGAGAAGCGCCCGGTAGAAGTGTTAGCGAAGCAGATTGAAATGGATAACTGTTTCGCTCATTGGTTAGGTCAGCCACTGGAATTGCGGATAGTTGATTTTGCAACGTCTTACTCACGACAGATAGAATAAACAGTCACTTTTGCCAAAGGAAAACGGCTGCGCAGCGCGCCGAAACCCAACCACAGACAAGGTTGACGGCCTATTGTGTGGTCGGGCCCTAGTCTTACGCACGGTCAATTTCAGAATCGAGTACCGTTTTGCCAGCGAAGCGTGGAGAAAGAATTTTCCTTGAATCAGCAAGCCTGTTTACTCAGTACACCGCCTAGGTAGGTGGAAAGGACTAGCGTCGGGAAACGCCATTTCAGCCTTAGACGCTCTTCGACGAAAGCGCCATCAATGCCAAGCTAGGATAAGAGTCGCTAGCTTCGACTGTGGTCTCAGCGTTTTCCGCAGCGGTAAGCAGTTGGATAGCAAAATCGCGCAGCGAAGTAGCCCGAATTTTACACAGGCGATGAACTTCGTCAGGGTTTAGGCGAAAGGCCTCGCCACGATAACCATGTGTTAATGCCGCCATGGGGTTGGACAGTAACAAACGACAAAATCGACGATTAACAACTGCGGCCGTCAATAGGCGGTCAATCTCCGAAGTTTGCTTCATTGCCCCATACTCATTTCCCAGCCCAGGTAAAGATGTGGTCATTTCGTGCCCGATTGACTCGGGATGTCGCATTGCTCTATTCATACTGATTCTACACTTTCATTCAGATGGGTAACCTGTTTAGGGGGAACACCACTGGCAGACCACAAAAATAGACAAGCACCAGCAGCAATGAAGACATCCCCTAGGCTATAAGCGACTCGATAGGGAATCCAAGTAGGTAGTAGAAAGCGATCGGATAACCAAGCAAAGCGGGTATCGGCTTCAGCCAGTAAGCGATCTTTCGAAGTGCCAACGCGCTGACCTAATTCCCAGCGTGCAGCCGCTTGTGCAGGCAGGACTTGTTGTAACGTCTCGGGGCTAATGGGCATCAAACCACCATTACCAATAATCACACTTAGGTTTAACCCTAATCCTAGTAATAATAGCTTAAAGGAATGATGTTGACGATTAGCCCAGCTAAAACCAAACAGCCCGAGCTGTGAGATAATAAGCACCAACGCAGCAGCCTGTTCCGAAAAAAGGCTACGGGTTGGTGCAAAAAAGAAGGCGAACCATTGTGGCAAAAAAGCCACGGCTGCTAGCCAAGTTAGACGCAACTCAGGGATTGCAAAGGGTCGGCCACGATACTGAGCACGTGCCAAACCGGCTAGCAAACCAATGATAACGGCAACGAGTAAAATCAAACACAGAACTTTCTACAAGAATGAATCCAAACAGCTAGTCATCAATGGTGCAATTGTTGACAGTTGTTACACAACCTTATGTTACACAACCCTATGTTATACAACCTTGGTTGCACGAGCTTCATGCTTGTTCGCTAAGTTCAGGCAACACTTTCCTGGGTTCTATCAACCACCACCGGAACCAAATGGAGCACCAGCGCCCAGTACGAAGAGAATCATCGTCCCTAAAGCCAGCGCAACGCGGACGTGTTGTTCGGTGATTTGGTAATTCATCAAATGGCGTTTCATGCTATCTATCTCCTTCGGATATTCCCTTAAAACATCAACCTAGTGTTGATGGCCGACTTCTGTATAATTCTGCTGTATAATTCTGCGTAATCGAGGTTAGGCTAGAACCACTAACCAAGTAACGTTTTCATGTTGCTCATGATTCCGTTGATTGCTTTGATGGCTTTATTGTCGCATGGCGCAGGCATCAGAAGAGGCAGCAAACTAGGCTCAACTTGGGCTCAAAAGAGGCTCATTGATGAATTAGGCCAAAAAATAAGACAAATGACGTAGACAAACAGGATAGCCAAGCATAGCACATAGCAGGCCGCATCGCTCATTGCCGCTTGGTGATTGGCCTGATCGCAAGGCTGGACGGCAGTAGCCCTCAAACCAGCGAAGCTAGCGTTCTTGCATTAAGGTTTGATAGAGCTCAATCGTTTGAGGAGAAGGAGGAACACCAATTTCAGCTAACAAAGATTGTTCGCACTGGGTAAATTGCCGCGCGATGGCTGCTCGGTTGCCAAGCGCCCCATAGACCTGCATCGCCAACCGATAGGCATCTTCTTGGCAGGGATCTTCGGTCAAGATCCGCTGGCAGATTTCCAGGGCATTGCTATAGGCTTTCTGCTCCATATAAAGTTGCACCAAGCTCAGCGCGCTCTCGATAAAGATCCGACCAAGCCGCTCGCGCTCGGCCCAAGTCCAACTAGCATCGATTTCTGGCAAGTAGGAGCCCCGGTAAATCGTCAACGCGGTTTGGTAGGCATCAATGCGCGCCACAGGAGCCACCGCGCCATTGCCATGGGTAATATAGAGAAGAAAATCATCGACATCATAGGTATAATCGACCTTGCGATCAAAAGTATAGAGATCATTCCCAAAGAGAATCACCTCTTCTTGCACAGCATTCCGCAGTCGATAGATGGCATTTTTGAAGCGCGTCTTCAGTTCCGAGGGCGAAGCATCGGGCCAGAAACGGAGGCCGATCTCTTCTTTGGATAGGCCCGTAGGATGGGCAAGCAGACAGAGAAAGAGATCGCGCGAGACCATCGTCTGCCAATCGCTGTTGGTCAACAAGCGTCCGTCAATAAACACCTCGGCGCGGCCTAAGGTGCGAATCGCAAGTTGGGGTGTCTTGCTAAGCAGGGTCGATAACATGGCCGGCGCGATAGGCCGTAGCCGGCGATTGAGCAAGGGCAGCGTTTCCGCAAATTGCGTCACCTCGGCGAGCAGTTGCTTTACACGTTGATCAACGGCTTGCAGCTTCTTGTCCTGCCAATAGGGTTGAACGATCTGCAAGACGCGCATCAATGGATAACGGCTTTCCAAAGTAAAGGCGAGTTCGATCCCGGCTTTCAGCTCAAGTTGCGCTTGGGCAGTCTGCTTTAAGCGTTGATGGGCAGCGGCCAGGAGAAAGTAGATATTTGTCTCTTCAATCGGCTGGCTTCCTTCCGCAAAATAACGCCGGGCTTCGGTCAGCGATTCAATCGCTTCTTTCGGTTTCTGCTGGAGCAAATAGCAAAAGCCCATGGCAAATTGGTACGCGCTCCACTCGGCTTTCGACTTGCGGTCGCTGACGAGCGTACCAGCCAGATCAAGATTCGTAAAGGCCGTATTCCAGGCTTCTTGCCAAGCGGCCAACTTCGCCAAAGCTAATGGCAGATAAACAAGCAGAAAGCGCTCAGTGGTGCGGTGGGCCACGAGATGGGCCTCTTGATACAGCTTTTGTGCGGCCTCCCCATTGCCAAGATCCGCAAAAAGATCCCCCATGCTGGTCAACGAGTAGCTGATCATACGTGCATAGCCACTGCGTTGGGCGCACTCATGGGCCTCTTTGAGGGCGGCCAACGCCTCCTCATATTCACCGCGCAGGTGGTGGAGATAGCCCAAGTTGTTCAGCACGTTGGCTTGTTCGGCCAGATTATTTTGGCTACGCCAGACCGCCAAAATATTATCAAACAGGGGCAACGCCTCTTGGTAACGACCCATACTGCCATAGATTGAGGCCAGTTCCAGATAGGTCAGGGCGAGTTGCTGCGTATTCTCCTGAGCCTGATAGATGGATAAGGCTTTCTCTAAACAATGGATGGCCTCTTCTGCTTTGCCCATGTGTGCTAGCGTAGCACCGCTGGAATAGTAGGCCATCGCCATGATATTGAGCAGCTCATCATTCTGCCCAGAGAAGTGTTGAATGAGCGCTAAGGCCGCTTCGGCATCATGGAGGGAAAGTTCATAATTTCCCAGAAAGCGGTGTACATTGGACCGGCGGGTCAACCCGTAGGCGAGATCTTTCTGTTTTTGGATGGGCCATTCCGCCGCGACAGCGCGGTCCAACAAGAGCAGCCCCTCGCGCGCTTCCCCCTGGCGGGCCTTGATAAAGCCCTGAAAGATCAGCAACACCGGATACGCCGTGATCGACTCTGGCGACAATTCGGCCAGCCACGTCTTGAGCAGCGAGATCCGCCCCGCACTCAACAGGGGAATACCGGCATCTTCGATCAACGCAATCGTATCGGCAGGGTTACCCAAACGCTTCAGCACATAGTGGGCTTTTTCCCACTCGGCTTGGGCGCGATAGAGTTGGACCAGCCGTTCGAGGATGAGTTTTTCTTCGGCGGGGCGTTGGCGTGCAATCCGGCGTTGTAAAAACTCCTGAAAGACATAGTTATAGCGCAACCACGCTTGTTCTTCCCCCAGCGGCAAGACAAAGAGGTTACGCCGCAAGACTTCATCAATCAGATCTTGCCAACTGCTCCCTGGTGGTAGCCATGTCTCATCTAAAATGGTGGCACAGAGGGTGGCGTCAAATTCTTCTAACAAAGAGGTGCGCAACAGAAATTCCTGAATGAAGATTGGCTGCTGATTGAGCACCTGTTCCGCTAGGTAATCATAGAGATCAATACCCGAGGCCCGCATGAGGCGCATCCGGCCCGAAATACTGCGCAACTTGCTTTGGGTGGAGAGCAATAGCCCAATAATCCACCCATCGGTCGCCTCGATCAGCGTTTTGGCCTCGGCGGCGGAGATCGCTTGCCCATAGTTTTGGTTGCTCAGTTTTTGCAATTCATCGACTTCAAAGGCGAGATCTTCAAAGTCCAACCCACCCACATACCCACGCGCCACCATTAAAGCCATATCCGGCAAGCTAAGCAACCGCCGCGAGGCGATGATCAAATGGCAATTTTCATCGACTTGTTGGATAAACTGGCTGATAAAGAGATTGATCTCAGGATTTTCATCGACCAAATAAAAATCATCAAGGACAAGCACAAAATGTTCTTGCACATGATCATAAAGCTCATTCACCACCGTCGCCACCAACTGGTCCAGCGTACCTTGGCCAATGGCCATACTTTCCAGCGCGGCCAGGGAAGCATTGCCAAAGGCCGGAAATTGTTGCTGAATCGCCGCAATAAAGTAGCGATAGAAACGATAGGCATCGCGATCCAGGGCATCCAGCGCATACCAACAGGTTGGCCATTCAATATGATGGGCAAAGTCTACAAGCAGAAAGGTTTTGCCATATCCGGCAGGCGCGATTAGAATAACCAGACGGAAGTCCAGCAGATCTTCCAGCAGATTCAATAGACGCAAACGAGACAACAGATCAGAGCGACGACGGGGCAAAATGATCTTTGTCCGTGTAATCTGGTAATTCATATTCGCATGCTCCACAGAGATAAAAGCAATTGATGCGAAGAAGCTATACGTACAACCATCTGAAACTCATGGCGTCCTTTTGATTACGGAATACGCCTGAAGTATACAATCAAATTACGAGAATGTATAGCGTACACAGCTTACAGGTGCATCTTGAAAAATTGCGACAACTATCCCCACTTGTTTCGTCTGTTTGCATTAACCCTGGTGGCATCGGATCGCCAACCCATGTACCGAAAACCTTAGTCAATCAATAGATGCTTATGCAAAGCAGCCAAGAGCAACAACAACCGTCTCATTCATCCCTCCTTGATTATCACGCCACCTCCTTCTCAGCTGGGAAAATGGCTTTTGCCTGGGAGGAGTGGACCGTCGCCGAGCGGGCCAAGGCTTATGCGAATTGGACTGCCGGTCGCGGGCTCATTGGCGGTGATCCCCGCCATCGCCCTGGCGCGCAGACCTTACCGCAGTGGGGCCTCAATCGTCCCTTTTTTCGCGCCTTGGCCCTTGCCGATCCACGGGGCAACAACCAAGCCGCGCTGACCAATGCGTTGGCAGCACCAACACCAGTGGAGATCGAAATCGGCTATGGTCGGGGCGATTTCCTCTTAGACCGCGCCCAACGCCATCCCGACCGATTGCTGATCGGCTATGAGACCAAAACCAAAGCAACGCGCCTCTGTTTACAACGCATGGAACGCTTCGCGCTGACCAATCTCTGGCTCAGCGATGATGATTGTCGCTTTAACCTGCCGCGCTGTATTCCCGATAGCCGGGTCGATCTGCTGCATATTCTCTTTCCCGACCCATGGTGGAAACCCCAACACAAAGTCAAACGCCTCTTTTCGCCGCCCTTTGTGGATCTCCTAGCCGCCAAGCTGCATTCCGGTGGGTTGCTGCACTTCAAAAGTGATGTGGAAGAATATGGGAAAATGGTCTGTGCCTTAGTAGAAGCACATGACAGCTTTTTACCCCACGACCCGACCTTGGCGGCACGGCTCGGTTCCTTCGCCCTCACCCATCGCGAACATTGGTGCCAACAACATGGGCGGCCAGTCTTTGCCTATTTCTTTGAAAGACGCTAACGCCCGTGGTTTTGCTCCAGCAAAGGCTCCAGACCGCAGTAACGCAATGGGCAGCATCTGGTTTCCCCCAACCCACCTACCCAGCTTTGCCCGAGATCTTAACTTGGGCGCAACAGCCGACCGCCACTACCCTGCGCCTACGCCCACCCCAATGGCAGGCACTAGCTACCTATTGGTATCTGCGCCTCCACCTTGACACGCCCCATGTGCTCGCGCTCTATCAACAACTCTTTCCTGTGCGCGAAGAGTGGTTAGCGGCCTTGCAAATTCCACCCCAAGCCTGGCAACACACCGGCGGTAGCCAGGAGCAGTTCTTGAACGCGCTGCGGATGGATGACGCGTTTGTCCAACGCTATCGGCTGGAAAGTCTGCGCGAAACCGCGACCTTACGCTACCCCAGTTATGTCCTCGCGCTGGCGATGGGCGTCGGCAAAACCGTCTTGATCGGGTCGATCATTGCCACTGAGTTTGCGCTGGCGCAGGAATACCCAACCGGCCCCTTTGTCCAGAATGCGCTGGTCTTTGCCCCCGGGCGAACGATCACCGCGGCACTCCGTGAACTGATCGCCATGCCCTATGCCGCGGTCTTACCCCCCCATCTTCACCGCCCTTTTGCTGCCGCCGTTAAATTTACCGTCACCCAAGATGGCGAACGGACTATTCCTGTCCTCCAGGGAAGTACCCATAATATCGTCATCACCAACACCGAGAAGATCCGCATTCAAAAGGAGAAGATCCGCAAGCGCCACCTCGATCCGCGGCTGGCCAGCCACCAACAAGAGGGGGCGCGCCAAGAGATTGCCAATCTGCGGCTGCAAACTTTGGCCAGCCTCCCCCGCCTTGCCATCTTCTCCGATGAAGCCCATCATACCTATGGGCAGGCATTGGGCAGCGGGCTGAAAAAAGTGCGCAAAACCGTGGACTACCTAGCCGCGCAGACCGAGGTAGTCTGTGTGATCAACACAACCGGCACGCCCTACTACAAACGCCAACCCTTGCGCGATGTGGTGGTATGGTATGGCCTAGCCGCTGGCATTCGGGATCAGATTCTCAAAGAGGTCGCCGACAACATTATCACCTATAGCCTAGCGGGCAGCAACGCCGAGCAGACCCTGGATCTCCTGTTAGTAGAAGTGCTGCACGATTTTTGGGCGCGCTACCAAGCCGTCACCCTTCCTGATGGCACACCCGCTAAGCTCGCCATCTACTTTCCCAAGACCGCTGACATTGCCCGAGCACGGCCCTTGATCGAACAAACTTTGGTCACCTTGGGAGCCGCGCCAACGCTCTTATTAGAGCACCACACCCATTGTGACCATCAAGCGGATTTCGACCGTTTCCGCCAGCGCCAATCGCCACACCGGATTGCCTTATTGGTCGATCGCGGCGTCGAAGGGTGGGATGTACCGGCGCTCTTTGCCTGTGCCCTATTACGCCCGCTAAAAACCAGTAACAATTTTGTCTTGCAAGCCGCGGCCCGCTGTCTGCGCCAAGTGCCGGGCAATTCGCATCCAGCGCGTATCTATCTTTCTCAGGAAAATCAGACCCTCTTGGAACGCCAACTACGCGCCACCTATGGCGAATCGATCCAGCAACTATTGTCGGCCCGTCCCGCCGGTCAGCGGCCCCCAACCGTGCGCGCCGAAAGCACAACGTGGCCGCTGCCCCAGACAGCCGCCATGCGCTGGACGGCACCAACACAGCTCATTTTGCATCGGCCCGTGGCCCCGGCCAGCCAGATAACGCGCCGCGCTCATGGTCTACACGAAAATGGCCTAACCAACCCGAGCACGACGACCCAGTTCATCCAGCCCCTGGCCCCCATCGACCGCTATCAGGCCGCCGTTGCCCTGGCACGACGCTATCGGCTTGCTCTTTGGCTGGTCTATGATGCGCTCGGTGCGGCGTATCCCGAGGCTTGGCTACCGCGCCAAGATCTGCCCCAACTCTGCCACCAGATCGAAGCGCAATTCGAGGGAGCCCACCTTGCGGTCACCCAACCGCCCACCGCGCCGTTTATCCAGCAGCCCGCGGCCCAGCCATGGCAAAGTGCCGAATGATCGCTAGTTCAGCCGCAACGCCACCCAGCCTTACCCTCCAACAGGCCAAAGGGCGGCCCATGCTCACCTGGGTCGGTAAGCAGCCCCTGGGACGTGTGCCCGTCTTTCCCGCGCAACTGATCGAAACCTTTGCGCCACAGGCCGCCGCCACCGAGCACCACATAGCCGCGCCCAATGCCCTCTATCACGGCGACAACAAGGAAGTCCTGGCCCACCTCCTAGCCAATGGCCTGCGCGGCCAGGTGCGACTCATCTACATTGATCCGCCCTTTGACAGTGGTGCGGATTATGTTCGCCAAGTCCGCCTGCGTGGGGAGAAACAAACAGATCGGCTGCCAGGGGGTGGCTACTCGCTTGGCGAACAGATCCAATACACCGATATGTGGGGCAACGACAATTACTTGCAGTTTATGTATGAGCGGTTGCCCCTCCTGCGTGAGCTATTAGCCGAGGATGGCACGCTCTGGCTACACTGTGACCACCGCAAGGTGCATCATCTTCACTTGTTGCTGGAAGAGATCTTTGGCGCGGAGAATTATCTGAACACCATTGCTTGGCGGAGCCAGGTGGCGCGCGGGGCCAAGGTCAACGCCTTCTATTTCCCCAACAGCACCCATTCGCTTGCCATCTTTGCCAAGGAGCGCAGTACACCGCCGCTTTGGTATCCGCCCAAGAAACAGCTCATTCTCAGCGAAGCGGAAGCGGCCCGCGCCTACCAACGTGATGAGCAGGGCTTTTTCCGCACCTCGGATCCTGGGAGCTATAGCTTTGCCAGCCTTCAGGCACTCCACACCCAAGGCCGCCTCTATGCCCCCTTTGGCGGTGAGATCGTTATTGATGAAGCACGCCAGCAGATCTATCCTTCTAACGGGGGGAGTCTGGGTGTGAAATATTACCTAACGCCACTGGACAACGGTCGCTATGCCAGTGAACAGGCTATCGACAATTTGTGGGATGACATTCCGGGCCTGGGCACGACGCCGAGCGAAGAGGTCGGCTATCCAACGCAGAAAACGGAAGCACTCTTAGAACGCATCTTGCGCGTCTCGACCAACCCTGGCGATCTGGTCTTAGACTGTTTCATGGGCTCGGGGACAACGCTGGCGGTGGCCCAAAAACTCGGGCGGCGCTGGATTGGCTGTGACATCAATCGCGGCTCGATCCAGACGGTCAGCCGCCGTTTACAAGCCATTTTACAAAGCCCACCACCTGCCGAGGCCGCATCTGGGCCACAGTCATTTGCACTTTACCGAGTGAATGGGTACGATCTACCACAAGCGGGAACCCAAGACCCAGCCTCGCCCGCGGAAGCGATGCGACTGGCAGCAGAATTGATCGGGATTCAGCGGGCCACAACCGACTCGTTTTTTGAGGGGCGGCTGGGGCAACGGTTGGTCAAATTCAATCCCTTGGCACGCCCGCTCTTACCCGCGGATCTAGCCGCCATCGCCGAAGCGTTGGCCGCGCGACCCAAGGCCCAACAAGATATTGTCGTCGTCTGTGCGGGGAAAACCGAGGCCGCCGCTAGTTGGCTGACCACCTGGAATCAACATCGATTGGCTGGCCGGGGCTTACAGCAGATCGAGGTGATCGATCTGCAAACAGACCCGCGCTATGGTCCCTTCTTTTTTCACGAGCCAGCGCAGGCTAGAGTGACCATGCAGCGGCAGCCAGGCGACCCTAGCCTGGTCGCGATCGTCATCCATGACTTTATCTCCCCCACGCTGATTGCGCGGCTACAAACGCAGCGTGCACAGGCCCAGCCGCTGCTAACCGACTGGCGCATGATGGTTGATAGCATCGCCATTGATCCGGCCTATGATGGAGAAGTGTTGCGCGTTGCCCTGGCCGACGCTCCCCCCAAACGGAGTGAGTGGGTACGTGGGAGCTACACATTGTCGATTCCAGCCAGGCCCACGACGGTTGCCGTCAAAATTACGGATATGCTGGGCGAAGAGGTATTGGTGGTACAAGCAGGAGTCTAGGCACGGCGTGCCAGCCAGCCAGGCCAGTGAATCTCACAGAGAGTTGTTGAAGGAATGCTTATGTCAACGCCGGTTTTAACCGTTTTAGCAGAGGATCGTCACGCGTGGTTTGCAGGACGCACACGGGCTATCCAGAAATATCTTGATGCCGAACTAGGCGCACGACAACCCGGGGAAACGCGCACAATTTTGGATATTGGCAGCGGGGCTGGCAACATGGCCCACCACCTAGCCCACTATGGCACCGTCATCGGGCTTGACCCCAATCCACGTCCGTTGGCAGTCGCCAGCCAGCGCGGCTTGACGGCGCTCCAAGGCTCAGGCGACAATTTACCTTTTCCCGATAGTGCGTTTGATCTCGTAACGCTGCTAGATACGATTGAACACATTCCCGATGAATTTGGCGTTCTGGAAGAGTGCCGCCGCGTACTCAAGCCGGGCGGCAAGCTACTGATCACCGTGCCAGCCTTCCAATGGCTTTGGAGCTATAACGACGAGATCAACGCCCACCAGCGCCGCTACACGGCACCGGAGCTTGAACATAAGTTAGCCATGGCCGGGTTTGAAGCCAAGCGGCTCAGCTATAACAACTTCTTCCTCTTTCCTCTGGTGGCGGGCATGCGCCTACTGCGCCCCTATCAACCAGAGCTCGCCAGTCCGCACCTCACCACCGACGAACAAGTCTACCAAGTCGAAATGGAGCCCATCCCCGAGCCAGCCAACACCCTTTTACACGGCGTCGGCTGGCTGGAAGCGGCCCTCCTTGCACACACCACCCTACCGATTGGGGTCAGCGTTCTCTGCGTGGCGCAGAAAGTAGCATAGGAGAGTGAGGTAGTGAGACAGTGGACAGTAACTGTCTCACTACCTCACTGAGGCCAATCTGCTGGCTAGCGACCACCACGTCATAAGGTTGGTGGGCAAGTGCATACGCCCGCGCGTCCTCCTCTAACTGATCGTATCATACGGTAGTGGTTCCCCGCGTCACCTTCGGCCAAGACCAGCCCGGATCAATCCGGCGGCTGACAGCGAAAAGCGCCCGCAGGCGCTTTGGCTGAGCGCCTGCGGGCGCTTTTCGCTGTCAGCCGCGGGTTTTAACCCTGCTTTCTTACGGTGCGCGCTTGCCCTGTTGGTGTAATGGTGCAAGGCCGCTTGAAAATCCCCACATTCCTCTCACAGGTAATCCTCAATTGGTGGTGGAAAGGTGCGCGTTGCGCTGGTAACCCCATCTGATCAGCAAGTTGCAAGCCAGCTTGGGCAAAGGCAATGGCGGCACCCCAAAAGCCCACAAGCGCAGACAAATTCGGGAACGTTGTAAGTCAGCCAGTGGTTGACCGGCCAACCATAGCGCCGGTGTACCAAAGCAATAGAGTTGCAACATCGGAGAGACGATCTACGGCGCTAGCGCTCATTCGCTATCGCACACACCCGCGCCGCCGTGAGGTAACTGTGAGGTAACCGGCGGCTACAATGAACTAGCACGTACACAGACAGGGCGTTTTACCGCGAGAGCTGTCAGGTTTTTAAAACCTGACAGCTCTGGGACGGCATAAGTCCGACCAACGTCAACCGATGACATCACACCGAAACGATGGAATCGTTGATAACCCAAGCAAACGCTAACGAGCATCAAGAAGGCTACCCGCAATGGTCCGTTCTCGGCAAAAGTTGTTAGCCACACGAAAGGATCGCTCCCGATGAACCTGTTACCCATCCCCATAAGCCATGCTGCGCCTGGGCAATGGCTACGGCAACGCCTTACGCGCGGCGCGGGCCTGATTATCTTACTACTGCTTGTGCCACAAGGAGCCATCGCCCAGCAGGTGATCGATCAGCCCATCGTGGAGGCTGAGGCCAATGCCGTGTCAGGGATTGACCTCATTGCGCAAATGGAAGCCGAGGATGCAGCCAACGGCACCATCGACAGCCGCACCGAGCCCTACATGGTCATTCAATATCTTGCGTTGAATCACCAACTTTTTCTGCCTTTGGTCACTAGTGGGACACCGGCAACGGTCGCAGTAGCAAGCACCAACGCGGCGATGCCCTGGCCGGCAATTGCCCCGCCGGGCCATACCTTGACGCCAGAAGAAGAGGCGGCCATCGCCGCGGCCCACGCCGACGCTGAAGCTTATGTGCGCACCTTTGCCCAAGCGGTGAATGACCGTGTTGTGGCCGCCGGGCTACAGGCAACAACGGCGATTGTGCGCACCAGTGCGTCGATTGGCAATATTACTACCACCAAGGAGGTAAACGATGGAGCGCATGTCAATTATTGTGGGCCAGGCGCTTTGCGTGTTGCGGTTGACGCCCAGGCGCCATCGGATTGGTTACCCGATATGGAACATGTCGCGGCCAAGATTAATCAATTGACTAGCAATACAGGCTTTAACCCAGCTTGGGGCACAACCGATGTGGGCATGTGTAGCTACTTGTATCGTTGGTATGTTGGTCAACGCCGTGCAGAGACTTATTGGGTGCCCAATAGAATCATGTTCACCGTTTCCACCGATACGGTTGACCATTCGATGGCATTATTCGACTCTCTTCGCGGAGGAAAAGGCATACGATGAAAAAGTTTATTTGCATAACCGGCTTGAGTTGTGTACTGCTGTTGGCAGCTTGCTCCCCAGCAACGAAAACAGTTCTAAGCAACGCATCACCAACTTACCAACCAACCAGCACCGCCAGTCAAATGCAGCGCATCACCCAACCGACGGCCATTGCGACAAGGAGCAGGGGCGACCAACCCACGCTATCGCCTCCTCAGATGCACACGGGACAGCTTCGGCTAGAAGGCACCGATGCTGTGGACTGGCTTATCGCCGATGAGGAAGCTGTCTACTGGACCAATGGCCTGAATAGCGCCGTCTACCGCTATCCCTTCCCAGGTGGTACAATCGAAACCGTGGCAACGACCCATTACCCAAATGGCAGCTTATCCATGATTCGCCCCCTGCGCACCGAGAACTGGCTGGTCTTTGTTGACGTGGCACGCCAAACCTTATCGACCCCATTCCGTCTACGTGCCTTGAATCTTCAAACAGGCAGCGAACAACAACTTGCGCTTAGTGACGCTGAGGAGTTACCCCCGCCCGCCTTCAATGTGGCGGGGGATTGGGTGGTGTGGACCTTATTGGCGAAAAGTCAAGACAGCAGTTGTCTCGGCGGCGAGACCGTCATTACCATCCACAATCTTGCCACTGGCGAACAACGCCAACTGGATCGCGCCTGTATTGATGACAATTACCTGTGGAACGCCAACGCACCCATTGGTATCTCGAGCACCCATGTTGTCGTTGACCAAATGCTGCCCGATGCCCAAGGCGCAGGGGAACGGGTTTATTTGTTTGATTTGATGACCGGTCAAGCGACGTCCCTCACCGGGGAACAAAATGGCAGTTTCCCAGCCCTCAGTGAGGATTGGGTCGCCTGGAAAATCATGGTGGATGCCAGTGACCCTGGCAGCAACACCAGGCTCCTTAACCTACACACAGGCGAGCGGCAGGAAATTCCCACCTCTTTCTATGCCGACGAACCATTTATTGCCGCCAACCGCTGGCTGTACTGGGATGACCTGGGGGGCAACGAACATGTCGTCTATGACCTAACCACCGGCGAACGGCTTACCGTGGTCACCACCATGCAACCCGACACCTCCACCACGGCCTGGCGCATCACCGACTACGCTATCGTGTGGGCTACAGACTATGTCAATCCCCGGCAGCCCGATCAACGCGAGGTCGTCATCCAGTGGCGTACCGGCGCGGATATCCAACAACTACTGACCGCCATGCAACCGTGAGGATACGATGAGCTCGGTTGGCACCGAGTTCGGGCCAGAAAAGTGTGGTTAAGCGGTCACGTGAATGGGCTTGTTGACGGTGAATAACTAGAAATGTCCACAATTTTAGGCAGATGGGCGAACGTTGTAAAGCTGTCAGAGGTTGACCGGCCCAGTAGAGCGCCGGTGTACCCAAGAAGGAAAGTTGCAACATAGGGGAGACTTTCTATGGCGCTAGCACCCATTCGCTAGATCACCTACCCACGCCGCCGTGAGGTAACCGTGAGGTAATCGACGGCTAGAATCGGAGAAAAAGCGTTGCTTATCGTACAACGCCATGCAGCATTAGCAAACAAAGGAAAACATAAATAACGACAACGATGAGGGCCAACTTTTGACAAAACCGGCGGACGGTCGTGGCTTCCGCGGACAAGAAAGCATCGCCAGCTAGCCGCGTGGATAGAATTGACTAACAAATTATGATATTCCTTACCCTTTGCCCTATGTGGTTCTGGTTACGACAAATTTGGTACAGCGTACGAGCTCCACCGCCTTATAGATCAGGTGTTTGACATGTATAACTTTATTCTTTACATGCTATTATGCGAAAGGTTCCCTAAAGAATGACATCTCTAAACAAAAAACTGACAATTTTTTAGTTTATCTCTCATCTCAACAGAATTTGCGTCTCTTAGTTGGGTTGACAATGCTACTTCTACTCTTTCCACAAGTTGCTGTAGCTCAGGAAAATGATACATCTGCAGCTAATCATATTTATCTGCCACTGATTAGTGCAGGAAATAATCAAACAACAGATGAAAACACTCAACTGGGTAACGGAGCGGACCCAGATTACGTTTTTACACCAGAGCAGTTACAGAGACTTGCAGAGGAGGATGCAGAAGCACAGCGTCACTTCCAAGAAAACTTTCCAGTGCAGGCTGAAGTATCCGCAGCTTATTTGAAAGGAAGTAAAGAACTTTCTGTGGGTACATGGATGGAGCCCAATGATCAGGCTCACATCAACTACTGTGGACCTGGTGCCACACAGGTGGCATTAGATGCCAAACTGGCTGCAAGCGCAGTACCAAGTGTTGATAAATTAGGTTCCGAGGAGAGTACTAATCCACTTTCGGGCACATATATGAGCAAAATTTGCCCTGTTCTGAATACTAGATTAAACACTACTTGGTATGAGTAGGGTATTGCTGGATCACAGTCAACAATGACAAGTTGGCTCCTTCAGGATATTGACAATGGCTATGCGTTCGTCACGGGCTTGCGGACAGATACAATGCCAGGCTGGAACGGACACCGTGCTAATCACATTGTTGCTACTTATGGCTATGCTAATGTCTATGTGGAGACGAGTGGCACATATGGCAATGTGAAGTATACCGAGACATCTAGTGCGGCTGCTGGCTATTATGGCTCATACCGCCAAACTGCCTCACTTACTGCTTTCTGGGGCTACGTTATGGGCAATTCCGCTCAGTGTTGGTAAGTTGAAGTAACGTCACTAGCACGTTATGGCAGCTCCGGCTTTACTACCACTTACAAAGACTAGTAACGCCGGAGTCGCCATCATGTTTGAATTCGCAAGGAGCTACTCATCTTGTTGAAAAACACTGCCATTCCCCTAATTTTGCTTAGCACTTTTCTTTTTTGTTCATGCTCACAGAATCTACCCCAAAGTACGCCAAAAGAGAATTATTCTTTACCTGAATCACCCGCAAATCAGTTGTCATCAACACCATTGACCATAACATTACCAATTAACGAAGCGCGACCGCCGGTTGAGATTACGCTCCAACCCTTCATTTCACAATTGGCAGTGAAGACAACGCAAGTAGAACTTCCAACCGTGGGCTCTATTGCTTCAGATAAAACACATATCTACTGGACAACAGATGGCGACCCTGGTCATATCTTTCGTCGGCAGCTAAGGAATGGAGAGACAGAAACGATTGTCAGTACACAATTTGACAAGGGAAATTTAACGGTACTTCCGCTTATTCGTGCGAGCAACTGGCTGATTTTTCTGGATGCACAATCGCCTAATGAGGGTACACCTTATGTACTCCGCGCACATAACCTTCGAGATGGCAGAGACATTGTTATTTTAGAAAATAAAATGAATCGACTTCTTCTGCCAGACTTTAATGCACAAGCAGAGCAAGTAGTATTGACATTTGTTGAATTTACCGACAGAGCAAATTGTACGGATACAGTTTTAGCTTTGTACGACTTGCAAGCAGAACAATATCAAGAAATTGAACGAACTTGTGCAGAAAACGCGCACATGTGGCATTTCCCTAGTTTGTCCGGTAATCGCATTGTCGTTGAACAAGATTTGTCTGATGCAGAGGGGGGTGGCAACAATATTTACCTTTATCAAATAGATACGGGCCAGTTTACTAAATTGACGGATAATGATCACAGTAGCATGCCACATATTGGGGGAAATTGGGTCACTTGGAAGGATGCGCCCCGCTTTGAGACTGCAAAACGCACTGTGCTGCTAAACTTAGCAAATGGGGAAAAGCAAGTTGTTCCATTAGGCTATGATACAGCCTATGTAGTGGAAGATCGCTGGCTCTATTGGAAGCCTATTGCGCCACTTCAAGCGCTCTATGTCTACGATCTACACCAAAAGTGGTCGCATCACCTTGCTCAATCTATGGACAGGGGAAAAACGGGTAGTATTTGATGCTCTCCTCCCAGAACAGTATAACTGGATGGAGGATACCTGGGACCTGGATCGCGCCCTCTTTGAAAGTGAGCCGCTCTGGTCAGAGGATAGTCAACGAGTCATTCTCGTTTCCGGCCATACCGGTCAGATTGGCTTATACCGCTATGATCTGCCCACTCGTGAGCTCACTTTATTAGCCCAAGGCCCCCATCATCTCGCCTGGCCCCAGTGGTCACCAGACGAACAGTACCTGCTCTATCATGATATTTCGGCCTTTGGGACTGGTGCCGGACCCACCGGCGGCGCGCTGTGGGCGGTACGCAGTGACGGGACAGGATCACCACGTCGCCTCAGCCAAACGGATGACCATTATGAACAGATTAGTGGCTGGATCGACGAGCGGCATGTCGCTACCTATAAAATTGCTTTTGCGCGCCCCCTGTGGGATTTGAGCAGTGTCGATCTTCAAACCGGCGACCGGACCCCAACCTTTATCCAGGATCCAGCCACCCGGCCCTGTTGGCGCTACGACCCCAAAACGGCAGAACTGACGATGAAGCTTCAGCGACAAACGAACATTGGCATCTATTGTAATGCCATTTTGTCACCAGACGGGCGCTTTGCAGCAGTGGACTATGATGGCTCAATTGAACAATCAAACAACAAATTCCTACTACTAGACCTGCAGACAGGCACCGTAACAACGCTGGACGAAAAGGAATCCATCCATTGGGCGGTCTTTGATCAGGCTTGGTCACCAACCGGTGATCTTTTACTCTGGGTGACACCCCTAGGTAAATCCACGGCCAGTGGGAATGATCATTATGGACTCTGGGGCGTCCGCGTAAAAGAAAAGCGCCCTTTCTTGATAGCTGAACAGATCAAGCTTGGGGAGAAATGGGCGTGGATCACCCACCACCCCTGACGGCATAGTCTACCCCCGCGGCCGCGCCATTGAAACGCCCGTAAAGAGGCCAATAATAAAGGTAATCAGCATGAGAATAATCACATGTTCGAGCAACATGGCTATCTGCTTTCTACTACCCTTCGCGCACGGGTTGGATGGCTGAGCCCAGAGCAGGCGCAGCGCTTGGCCGCGGTTTGCGCTCTAGGCCGCGCAACACCGTCTCCAGCACAGGCAGGGCTTGAGTCACGCGCTTGGCGCGGATCAACCAATCCCACAGTGGTTCAAACTTCTTCCAACCGGCGGCATAAGCCACGTGGCGCGTGCGAGCCGCCAAGCTGGCTTTCGTGCTCGCCCCCTGCCAGATGGCGGACCAACGATAGAAATCCTGATAGGCACGCCAATAGCCCGCTTCTAGTTGGGTTGGGGTCATCTGTTTGGGCTGAAAGACCGTATGGCGCGTATCGTAGTCATCCCAATTATGGTGTAACAACCGCTGCTGGGCAGCCATCCGTTCATAGAGCGCCGTGCCAGGGTAGGGCGTAAGAATATGAAAGGTGGCCGTCTCAATTCCTTGCACAACCGCCCAGTCAACCGTACGCGCAAAGACACTTTCATCGTCATCATCCATACCAAAGACAAAGCTGCCGTTGATCATCACGCCCAAGTCATGGAGACGCCGAATGGCCGCGCCATAGTCACGGTTCAAGTTTTGATATTTGCGCTGGGCAGTTAAATTCGCCGGGTTTAGGGTCTCAAAGCCGACAAAGAGACTGCGCAAGCCACTGGCGACGGCCTTTTCTAATAACTTCGGCTGAAGCACCGACTGCACGGTCCCCGCCGCCTGCCACAAGCGCCCCATGCCCTGCATGCCTTCAAAGAGTGCGGCGGCAAAACGCGCATTGCCAAAGAGGTGGTCATCCAGAAAATAGAGATGGCGCCCCGGCAGCCGGTCGATCTCGGCCAAGGCGGCATCGACCGTTTGGGTGTAAAAGGACTTCCCACCTTGAAAGAAAGCTTCCTTATAACAGAAGTCACAGACATGAGGACAGCCCCGCGAAACGACTATCGAATTGGGCACTAGATAGAGAGGGCGCTTGATCAAATCACGGCGGATGGGCGGCAGCTGCACCAGGGTACGCACCTGGGAACGATAGACTTTGCCGGGGTACCCCGCCCGGAAATCGGCCAGAAATTGCGGCCAAGTATCTTCGCCAGGGCCAAGAAAGATCGTATCGGCATGCGCCGCGGCTTCGTCGGGCAAGGAAGTGACATGGAGGCCACCCAAGCAAACATGCGCGCCCTTGCGCCGGTAGTGGTCGGCCAGGGCATAGGCGCGATAGGCAGAGGTAATATAAACTTGGATCACCACGAGATCTGGCTCATCATCCAAGTGCAGGGTCTCGACATGCTCATCTTGCAAGTCGATCGCATCGGTGTCGGCCAGATAACCGGCCAGGGTTGCCAAGCCCAACGGCGGAAAGAGGGAATACTTAATGGGCCGCCAAAAGGGACTCTTGGCCTCAGTTAGCGCGGGTAGGATCAGTTTGACTCTCACAGCGTAGCCTCCTCTCATCAGCGGCTTAGGATAAGGTGCAGCGTCACAACAAGAGGATACCTAGTTTGGGACCGCGCAACGACCGTTTAGGTGAGGTGGACGCGCCACTTGAGTGCGCGCATGGGGACAGCTAAGGACAAATAATCCGCAAAGCGATCCGAATATCTGACAGGCTTGTAAGAGCTGACAGGTTTGGCAAACCTGTCAGCTCTAGCCGTAACGGATGGTCAGTGCGCCTGCTCCTGGATAGTTAGCAGAGCACCGAGGGCCGTGGCATAGCCAGCCTGGGACGGCATGTGGAAAGGTTGACCATAGAAGAGACCGACCGCAGCCAATATACGCCGGATCGTCGCCATATCGGTCAGGTGGCCGGTGATCACGATTTGGGTGGTGGGCAGGGTGCGTGCGGCATTGATAGCGATGAGGGCAATGGTCTGCCCCACCAGTGTCACAATCCCCGCAGCGAGATCGGCACGGCTTGGCGTTGCCATAGTGCGCGCCAACCGGCCAAAGTTGACCGCGGTTGCCTCGGCGGGTAGCGTCCCAATCGGCCCTGTGATCACATCGGCCAAGCTTAGATCAACGCCGTTGGCATTCCCCATTTGTGCCAATGCATCGATCTCTTGCGGATCGACGGTGTTTAGGAGTAGACGCCCTAGCCCTAACAGCGTGCCACCCCCGACAGCGGTACCCGTGACATGGGTATACTGCGGCCCTGCGGCTTTGATCATCGCTGTCCCCGAACCGGCGCTGACGACCAACAATGGTTGCTGGGCGGCCTCGCCGGTTAGCGCAGCCATAGCCTGACCACCGCGCCCAATGGCTTCCAACTCGCCGACACTTTGCACCACACACTTCCCCAGCTGGGACGGCAACAAGCGGTGGCGTCCGCCAGTCACGACCAGGATGGGCAGTTGGGCCAAATCAACATCACCTTTGGCGAGGATGGCCCGCACTTGCGCAGGATCAGGATGCCCCGTATAAGGTTGCGTCCACTGACGTAATGCGCCATCTACTTGAGCAACAACATCGGTATTGCTAATGCCAAAGTCGATGGCAGCGAGTGGTGATTGGCTGGGCAGAAATGTAGTCACGGTTTCCTCAATCGGGCTGAATCACAAGGTGTGGCGCAAGCAAACACACGCTGCGTTTAGTGTTATGGGTATAAAGAGGTACTTGCAAGCGATGACAAACTTCAGCGTTCAGACAATCCGCCATACCTATATTTTGCAGCTAGAGCGGCAACAGCCTCAGCCTTTGTAAGCAGTGCTGTAGCCAAAGTGCAGTCAGCAGTGGGCGGACACAAGGCAGTCAGCCATACGCTACCAGTTTCTGGAACATAGCGTTTGCGCAAGGCACTGGTGTCTAAATAGAAAACCATTTCCTTGCCTACTGTTCCCCGCGTTGTTCGATTGCAATTTCGCTCACTGTTAGTCAGTATATGCGAAAACAACGTAGGGGGCAATTGCTCCTGTTTTGAAGGGCTTCTCCCCGCTTTCAACCGGTGTTAAAGAAGCAGCCTGTGTTGAAGGCGGGGTAAGTTGCTAGCGTCTATACTATCCTGTTGCAATTGCCAGAATGGGGGTAGATCAAGTACACTACCAAGAAATTGTCAGTTTAACACGAAGAGGTGTCTATGGCCCATCCATTCTATTCTATCTATACCCACGGCTTTGTCCGGGTGGTGGTTTGTGTGCCTTCCCTGCGCGTGGCGAATCCCATCTACAATGTAGCGCGGACCTTGGCCTTGGCCCAACGCGCGTCCGAGCAACAGGCCGCGGTTGCGCTCTTTCCCGAACTCGGCATCTCGGCCTATGCAATTGATGATCTCTTGCACCAGGATGCGCTGCTCAATGCAACGGTGGAAGCGTTAGCGCGTTTGGTCGAAGCCAGCCAAACATTAACACCGGTGCTCTTGGTCGGCGCGCCTTTGCTCTTTGAAGGCAAGCTCTTTAACTGTGCAGTAGTCATCTATCGAGGGCAAGTCTTGGGGATTGTGCCCAAGAGCTACCTGCCCAACTATCGCGAGTTCTATGAAAAACGGCAGTTCACGGCAGCCCGCAATGCCGTCAGCCGTGAAGTGAGCTTTCTGGGCCAACTAACCCCCTTTGGCAACGATCTGATCTTCGATGCAGTCAATGTCCCCAACTTTTCTCTGCACGCCGAAATTTGTGAAGATGTCTGGACCCCCATTCCGCCTAGCACCTATGCCGCACTGGCTGGGGCGACAGTCTTAGCCAATCTATCGGCCAGTAACATTACCGTGGGCAAGGCCGAGTATCGCCGCGACCTCTGTGCGGCGCAATCGGGCAAGTGTGTGGCAGCCTACCTCTATTCCGCGGCTGGGCCAGGGGAATCGACTACCGATTTGGCCTGGGATGGTCACGCGTTGATCTACGAAAACAATGAGCTACTGGCCGAGGCCGAACGCTTTGCGCGGGAAGAGCAGATCATTGTCGCCGATATCGATCTGGAACGGCTGGCCCAAGATCGTATGCGGCTGACCAGTTTCAACGATGCCGTTGGCGATCACCGCGAGCGCGTCCGCGCGATCCGCCGTGTGGGCTTTCACTTCCAAGTGCCAGCCGGTGTGGAAGGCTTACAACGCCCGATTGAGCGCTTCCCCTATGTACCCAGTGATCCGCGCGTGCGAGACGAACGTTGCTTTGAAGCCTATAACATTCAGGTACATGGGCTCATGAAGCGGCTGGAAGCCACGGGCATTCAAAAGCTGGTGATTGGCGTTTCGGGCGGGCTCGATTCCACCCAAGCCTTGGTCGTTGCCGCGCGCACCATGGACCGCATGGGGCTGCCCCGCACCAATATTCTCGCCTATACCCTGCCCGGCTTTGCCACCACCGATCGCACCAAGAGCAATGCCTGGAAACTGATGGACGCCCTTGGTGTCAGCGCCCAGGAGATCGACATTCGCCCTTCCGCGCTGCAAATGTTGCGTGATATTGGTCATCCCTTTGCCAACGAAGAGCCGATCTTTGACATTACTTTTGAAAATGTCCAAGCGGGCGAACGGACTTCCCACCTCTTCCGGCTAGCGAACTACCAGAATGCCCTGGTCTTGGGCACTGGTGACTTAAGTGAGCTAGCGTTGGGCTGGGCCACCTATGGCGTCGGTGACCACATGTCCCATTACAACGTCAACGTCTCGGTGCCGAAGACGTTGATCCAGTACCTGATTCGCTGGATCATTGAAACAGGCCAGTTCAGCGCAGAGACCAATGAAGTGCTACAATCGATCTTGGATACGGAGATTTCGCCCGAATTGGTGCCAGCTATCAGCGGCCAGGGAGAACAACCAGCCCAAAGTACCCAAGCCAAGATTGGGCCTTATGAGCTACAGGACTTCCACCTCTATTACACCACCCGCTTTGGCTTCCGGCCCAGCAAAGTTGCCTTTTTGGCCCATCAGGCTTGGGGCAACAAACTTAACGGCAATTGGTCCGATCTGCTGCCCTTTGCGAAACGCAACGAGTATGATCTGCCTACGATCAAAAAATGGCTGGAGGTCTTCCTCTTCCGCTTTTTCCAGATCAGCCAATTCAAGCGCTCGGCCATCCCCAATGGCCCCAAAGTTGGCTCTGGCGGTTCGCTCTCTCCCCGTGGTGACTGGCGCGCGCCCAGCGATTCGGAAGCGACGATCTGGTTGGAAGAATTACGGCGGAATGTGCCGGATCAAGGGTAGCGAACCACGAACAGAGCTGACAGGTTTTTCAAACCTGTCAGCTCTTATTACAGGACTCTCAAGAAAGAAGAAGCCATGCAACTCTCTTACAGCCAAAAACAGGAATTTTATCAGAACGGCTACGTCAAAGTTCCTGGGGTTGTGCCCCCAGTGATGATCGACGCGGCGGTGCGTGCGATCAACGCGTCGCTAGGGCAGGGCATTGACCCCGCCCAAGTGCCGATCTATCAATCCCGCTCCTTTTGCCCGGAGCTTCAACGCGAGCCGGTGATCACCGACTTGATCAACAAAACACCGGCCTTGGCTCTGGCCGAGTCGCTGATCGGCGTGGGCAAAATTCAGCCGGTAGGGGCAGGCCAAATTGCCCTGCGCTTTCCTAGCTTGCAAGATCCGCCGTCGCCCCCACGGCCCCATTTAGACGGCATGTACTCACCCAACAACGGTGTCCCCGCGGGCACGATTCGCAATTTCACCATGTTGCTTGGGGTGGCGTTGAGTGATGTCCTGACCCCCTATGCCGGGAATCTGGCCGTTTGGCCGGGCACCCATCACCTCTACGAAGCCTATTTTCGCGAAAAAGGGCCGGAAGCCTTGCTCAATGGCATGCCGCCGATCGACATTCCCGCGCCCGTACAGGTGCTCGCCAAGGCGGGTGATGTCATTTTAGCGCACTATGAACTAGCCCACGGGGTGGCGCAGAATGTCGCGCCCCATCCGCGCTTTGCCATTTACTTCCGGCTCCACCATGTGGATCATGAATTGCACGGCCATGAGACCATGGCGGATATCTGGCGTGAATGGGAAGGCATGCAGGAATTTGTCACACCGGCAGTACCGGCGTAGGCGGATAATCACTCCACACCTGACAGGTTTTAAAAACCTGTCAGGTGTAAGATGCCATCCCCACCATGACCGTTGGGGAGAAGCTAACGCTGATAATTTTCTTCGCGCAGCATCGGGCCGAGGAATTGGCCGGTGTGGCTTTTTTCTACTGTCACCAGATGTTCCGGCGTGCCTTCGGCAATGACAACACCGCCTTTGGTGCCACCTTCAGGCCCCATGTCAATCAGCCAGTCACAGTTTTTGATCACATCCAGGTTGTGTTCGATGACCAAGACGGTATTGCCTTTGTTCACCAACTCATGCAACACCTCTAGCAGTTTGCGTACATCTTCAAAGTGCAGCCCCGTGGTCGGTTCATCCAAGATGTAGAGAGTATTGCCCGTAGCGCGGCGGCTCAACTCTTTGCTCAGCTTGATCCGCTGTGCTTCGCCTCCCGAAAGGGTTGTCGCGGGCTGCCCTAATTTGACGTAGCTCAGGCCGACGGCATGGAGCGTTTCTAACTTATTACGCAACCGTGGAATGTTCTGGAAGAAGTCCAGCCCTTCCTCCACCGTCATATTGAGCACATCGGCAATCGACTTTCCCCGGAATTTCACCTCAAGCGTTTCCCGGTTATAGCGGTTACCTTTGCACTCTTCACAAGGCACATAGACATCCGGCAAGAACTGCATTTCAATCCGAATGATGCCATCACCTTGGCAGGTCTCACAACGCCCACCCTTGACATTAAAGCTAAAACGGCCCGGTTTGTAGCCACGCGCTTTGGCTTCGGGCAAGGTGGCAAAGAGATCACGAATATCCGAGAAGAGTCCCACATAGGTCGCCGGATTACTGCGTGGAGTACGGCCAATCGGGCTCTGGTCAATGTCGATCACCTTGTCCAGAAACTCAATCCCCTCAATGGCGTCATGCTGCCCGGGCCGATCCTTAGCGCGATACATCTGTTGCGCCAGTTTTTTGTAGAGCACATCCACCACCAAGGTCGATTTGCCACTGCCACTCACACCTGTCACTGCCACAAACTTGCCCAATGGAATGCGGACATCCACATTTTTGAGGTTGTTCTCGCTCGCGCGACGAATGAAGAGCTGATTACCATTACCCTCCCGGCGGATCGCGGGCACGTCAATGCGCCGTTCGCCCCGCAAGTATTGGGCGGTGAGGCTATTTTTATCCTTGACAAAGCGGTGGCGTGGGGCCGAGGCCACTACATGCCCCCCATGTTCACCGGCGCCCGGCCCCATGTCCACCACCCAATCGGCGGCGCGGATCGTATCTTCGTCGTGTTCGACGACTAACACGGTGTTACCCAAGTCGCGCATGCCTTGGAGCGTTTCGATCAAGCGGGCGTTATCGCGTTGATGGAGGCCGATGCTCGGCTCATCCAAAATATAGAGCACACCCATGAGCTGGCTGCCGATCTGAGTGGCCAAGCGGATGCGCTGCGATTCACCGCCCGAAAGGGTCACAGCGGTACGGTTCAGGGTGAGATAATCCAGCCCAACATTGACCATAAATTGCAGACGCGCGAGAATCTCCTTAAAGACCTGATAGGCAATCGCCATCTGGCGGGCCGATAGCACCGTGGTCGGCGTTGCCACATAGCCATTAACCTTGCCGTTCGCGCGGCCCGCCGGGCTCTTCTCATCCTCCCCCTGCAAGCTCTTGACCCAAATCAAGCTATCGCCCACAGCCATCTCGGTGACTTCATAAATATTTCTGCCAGCAATGGTCACGGCCAACGCCTCAGGACGCAAGCGTTTGCCCTGACAGGTGGGGCATGGGCGCACACTCATATACTCTTCGAGCTTGCCACGGATGTAATCGCTACTCGTCTCTTGATAGCGCCGTTGCAAGCTGGGAATCACCCCATGAAAGGTGGTCTCATAGAAGCGCGTATCGCCCGAGCCGGTCTGATAGTCGATTTTGATCTTCTGCTCTTTGCGCGGTGGCCCATGGAGAATCACATCGCGCTGTTTCAGGCTTAATTCCCCAACCGGGGCATTAAAGGGGATGGCAAACTGTTTGCAAACCGCGCGCAATACCTGGCGGTAGTACCCCTCATTCTCTTCGTCATCATTCTGGCGCTGCCAGGGAATGACCCCCCCATCGGCCAGCGACTTGTCTGACTCGAGGATCAGATCGGGATCAAATTCCTGTAACGACCCCAACCCCGCACAGGCCGGACAAGCCCCATGGGGGCTATTAAAGCTAAAGGTGCGCGGCTCGATCTCGGGCAAGCTAGTGCCACACTTGACACAGGCAAAGTGTTCGCTATACATGCGATCCTTAGGATTGTCGCGATCGGTCACATCAGCCACAGTCAACACACCATCGCCCAGCCGCAGCGCCGTCTCCACCGAATCGCTCAGACGCGTCATGTCGGTGCCGCCCTCATCGGCGTTGTCATCGGTGGATGCATGGCGCACAACCATGCGATCCACCACCGCCTCAATGGTATGCATCTTATAGCGATCTAGATCCGGCACTTCGTTGACCTCATAGAGTTCCCCGTTGACCCGGACCCGGACAAACCCTTGCTTTTGCAGATCTTCAAAGACATTTTTGTGGTGGCCCTTGCGATCTTTGATAACCGGAGCCAGAATCAAGAGGCGCGCCCCCTCGGTCATCTCCATAATACTATCCACGATTTGGGTGGCTGTCTGTTGCGAAATGGCCTCGCCACAAGTCGGACAATGGGGCTGACCGATGCGGGCATAGAGCAGGCGCAAATAGTCATAAATTTCCGTCACCGTGCCCACTGTGGAACGCGGGTTGCGGCCAGAACCTTTTTGATCAATGGAAATCGCTGGGCTGAGCCCTTCAATCTGATCGACATCGGGCTTCTCCATCAAGCCCAAAAATTGCCGGGCGTAGGCAGAGAGCGATTCGACATACCGGCGCTGGCCTTCGGCATAGATCGTATCAAAGGCCAGGCTACTTTTGCCACTACCACTCAACCCGGTAATCACCACCAGTTTGTCACGCGGGATCTCCAGATTGACATTCTTCAAATTATGTTCACGCGCACCACGTACAACCAGTTTGTCCAGAGCCATAAATACCTCTTACCAAATCTTTTACCGGCACTCTTGGGTCGGCATGCACGCACCATCCAAGTTTTCCAGAGGACTTACGCACAAAGGTTAGCCTGTCACCGAAAAGCTGACCGGTTTTGCGAACCCGGTCAGCTCTAGTTTTGCATAAGTCATATTCCGAGCAGAATGACGATGCCTGCGCCGTCGCAATAGCGTTTATCGAACGCTTGTTCGTACAACAAGCCATTATAGATGAACTATGCCCAAACTGCAACAGTATAAGGCACAGTAA